>NZ_JACJQJ010000002.1 GCF_014696615.1 Nostoc linckia FACHB-104
GGGGAGAAGGGGTTAGGGGATGAGGGCGCGAGGTATTTGTACAACGCCCGCCCTATATAGCTTTTAGCTTAAGTTGACACCACTGGTCTGTGCCTTGCCCTCTAGAATATTATTGATGTGTCGCAAACATTACTTGCTTTGGTATCAGTCATCAGCAATCTAAGTGTGATAAATATTACTTTAAGATTTAATTGTGACTTCTGCCTTTAGATAGAAGTTGACTGTATCTAAAGTTAGGTACTTTATTAACAAGTTTTGCTCTAATGCTGGAAGATTATTGTGGTGTCTAAGGATTACAAGTAATTGGAGAGGTAACTATTGTTGCTTGCTGATTAACCTTGTAATCCTTTTATGTTTTCTTCTCAATTTTGAGCCTGAGAAATTATACCAATTTGCAAAGATGGGCAAAGGGGAAAGGTGAAAGGGTAAAGGGAAAATACAAATCCTTTCCCCCTTTTCCCCTTAACCGACAAGTGTTAAAATCCCCTAAGCGCGTGCTAATAAAGGTGCAGCAGCTAGTAGGGTTTTAGTATAAGGATGTTGAGGATTAGCAAAAATTCGTTTTGTGGGGCCGAGTTCGACAATTTGTCCGCCATTCATTACCGCAATGCGATCGCATAAAAATCTCGCTAACCATAAGTCATGGGTAATAAACAAGTATGTTAACTCAAACTCTTCTTTTAATTGCAGCATCAACTCTAATACTTGCGATTGTACGCTAGCATCTAACATACTCACGGGTTCATCGCAGATTAATAGTTTAGGACGAGTAATTAAAGCGCGGGCGATCGCCACTCGTTGCTGTTGTCCACCAGATAAATCTGAAGGGTAACGCTGATAATATACTTCTGCTGGTGTTAACCCGACTTTTTCCAGCATCCACAAAACTTGTTCTTTGGCTTTCGTCGCATCAGCCAAGTTGTGAATTAATAACGGATCGCCAATACTTTGTCCTACTGTCATCGCTGGATTAAGACAAGCGTGGGGATCTTGAAACACCATCTGCATTTGTCGCCGTGAGGAACGAATTTCTTGACGCGATAAGGTGGTTAATTCTTGTCCTAAAAATTCGACTTTACCAGCAGTAGGACGAATAAGTTGCAAAATTGTCCGTGATAAGGTGCTTTTACCGCAACCGGATTCCCCGACTAAACCTAAAATTTCTCCAGGGTATAGTTCTAAGTTAATCCCATCGACAGCTTTAATGGTTTGGTTTTGGGCTTTGAATATGCGTTCAATAAAATTCGGTTCAATGGTGTAATGCTGTTTGAGTTCTGTAATCTTCAAGATGGGGTTTTGCGCGGGAATTTCTTCGCTTCCTAATCCCCAATCTTCATTGGCGATATCATCAACAGCTTGAATATGCAAAGCTGCTTGTAAAAGCGATCGCGTATATTCATGTTGAGGTTGGCGAAATACTGACTCTGTAGAACCCATCTCTACCATTTTGCCTTGGTACATTACGCCAATGCGATCGCAGTACTCGGCAACCATTGCTAAATCGTGAGAAATTAACAATAGTCCCATATTTTCTTCCGCACACAGGCGCGTTAATTCCTGCAATATTTGGGCGGAAACGGTGACATCTAAGCTAGTAGTCGGTTCATCAGCCACAATTAACTTTGGGTTGAGAAGTAACGCCAAAGCTATAGCTACCCGTTGACGCATCCCACCGCTAAACTCATGGGGATACTGATTCCAGCGACTCGCGGGGATTTTTACCTTTTCTAAAGTTGCGATCGCTTTTTCTTTCGCTTGTTTTTTTGATAATTCTGGTGAGTGCGCTTGTAGTGTCTCTATACAATGATTACCAATCGTCATCAACGGATCTAGTCGCGTCATTGGATCTTGAAAAATCAGCGCCACCACTTCCCCGCGAAACTTCCGCATTTCTTGGGGCGTTAAATCAAATACTTTTTTACCTAGAAAATTTACGTTCCCTTCAATCCGGCTAGATGAAGGCAACAAACGCATAACAGCCCTTCCCAGAGTTGATTTACCGCAACCTGACTCTCCTACTAGCCCCATTCTTTCGCCAGCTTGCAGCGTAAAAGATACATCATCAACCGCCCAATTGAGTTCTTCTTCGCTAGACTGAGGATAGGCAACTCGCAGATTTTCGACACAGAATAAGGCTTCACTCATATTTTTATATATTCAACCCTGAGCTAGCAGCTTTTATAATTGCAAATTTACGCTAGTCTAGCAGATGATTGGGGGTTGGGGATTGGGGACTGGGGATTGGGGATTGGGGATTGGGGATTGGGGATTGGGTAATGGGAAGTTCCTTAGTGCTAGGGCTGAAGCTTTTATGTGGCAATTTTTTGCCTTTAGGTTATAACTTTAACCCTTAATGCTCAAAGGTTTTGCCTTTAGGTTACAACATTAACCCTTAACCCTGCACGATGTTGCATGAAAGTTATAACTTTAACCCTTAATGCTCAAAGGTTTTGCCTTTAGGTTACAACATTAACCCTTAACCCTGCACGATATTGCATTAAAGTTATAACATTAAGGCTTAACCCTGCACGATGTTGCATGATTTATACAAATTGGAAAAAAGAAGGCGACAGATTGTAGGGGCAAGGGGCACTGCCTTGCCCTCTAGAATATATTGATGTGTCGCAAACATTATTTGATTAGAGAAAATTTCAGGGTATCTCAGACATCCTTGAACCAACGAACTGCCCAATCAACAGCATCTCTGAGCGAAAATAACTTGGCAGTAGCAGAACCAACTTTTGAAACTTTAACTTGACCTGCTTGTTCAAAAGCTGCGCCTAGTTCCACAAAACTGTCGGTGTCAAAATCAATGTCTGTATAAGATTTCCATATCCTTTGTCCTGACTCGAAAATTGGAGCTTGCTTGTTCATTTCCTTTGCCTTACCACTGCGATACTCGGCTAAATGAAAGCAGGTGCAATTATCGTAGCCAACTCCCAACAAAAGTACCCAACTATTTAAATCGTAGAGACGAGCTAAGGGCGAACCCTCTCCCAGAGAATAGTCTAAGGAGTGATCCTTCACAATCTCTTGAGCATACTGTCCCCAAGCAGCAAAAGAAGATTCTGGATGATAACTTCTCATGACATCAGGGCAAGTTCTAAAAACTTCTACAATCTGACCCATACCTCTTGTTGGAGTTATCTTTGGGTCAAAAGCGGGCATTGTTTCTCGAATAATTGTCCACCAATCTTCAGGCACGGGAGGAGCTTGCCATCCTGCTGGATCTGAATAATTTCCCGAGTGAGTGGGCATCACCAAAGTCCCTGTTACAGTCACCGCATCCATGAGAGCTTGAACCACTGTGACTGGGCCACCACAAACCCATCCTAGTGAACTGAGAGAAGAATGAACAATGACTGTCATACCTTCTGTTAGCCCAAGTTGATGCAGATCACTCAACAGCGAAGAGCGAGTACGAGGTAATGGTGTGCTCACAATGGTTTGGGCTTCACTCATATAAAAAACAATTCATTAATTAAAATTTTAGAGCCAGCAACAATTATGAGTAACAGCAATACATTATGTAAGGAAACTTTTCGCCTATTGCTGATTCAAGGTAGAAATTGCGACAATTTCTGTAACTGGGGCCTGGCCTCTTGTAGCAATTTATTAAAAATCCTTATTTATCCATCAGCGCCATGCAGGTATATTGCACTAAACAACACGTAAATAATGGCAGTAACCGTTTTTGTACTCATTGCGGTGAACCATTGCCTCTTCCTGTAGGGCAGCTGGTGGATAAACGCTATAAAATTATACGTCAACTCGGTCAAGGTGGCTTTGGACGCACTTATTTGGCGGAGGATAAAAATCAAGCAGATAAACAGTGCGTACTCAAAGAATTTGCACCCCAGGTAGAAGAACCGCAAGATTTACAAAAAGCGAAGGAGTTGTTTGAGAGAGAAGCAAATGTGCTGACAAAACTCCAGCACCCACAAATTCCTCAGTTTCACGCTTCGTTACAAGAGAAGTTAGGTGGTAGGGATTTTTTCTTTTTAGTCCAAGACTATATAGATGGTGATAATTATTATCAGCTATTAGAACAACGCCAAAGTCAAGGCAAAACTTTTAGTGAAGAAGAAGTACTTTTATTATTAGAAAAAATCTTACCTGTATTATCTTATCTACACTCAAAAGATGTAGTTCACCGTGATATTTCTCCCGATAATTTAATTTGGCGGCGTTCTGATAATTTACCAGTCTTAATTGATTTTGGAGGAGTGAAACAATTACCTGCTTCCCAAGGTTTTTGGTTTACGCAGTTGGCGGCAAATAATACTTTATTAGGTAAAAAAGGCTATGCTCCAGAGGAGCAATTACGACAAGGTAAAGTATTTTTTAGTAGTGATTTGTACTCCTTAGCAGTGACAGCTTTGGTGCTACTAACAGGCAAGGAACCGCAAGGGCTTTATGATAGTTATCAAGGAATGTGGCGTTGGGGTAAAGACATTAAAGTTAGCCCCAAATTGGAAGCAGTATTTAAAAAGATGTTAGCTTATCAACCGAATGCTCGCTACCAAAATGCCAATCAAGTCTTGAAAGAATTACCTACAAAAATGTCTACCAAACCACCAAACTCTTACATTACCAAACTTAAGACAATGATTGTCGCTCCGGGAGGTAAACAAGGTAAACAGACTAATCAAATTGTTAGTAAAATCAAGAGCCAAACGCAATTAATTAGTAATAAAATACCTGCCCCAGTTTGGTTACGTCCTTTTATTGTCAGCTTGGGAGGAACGGCTGCAGTAGGATTAATTGTTGCTGGTACTTTTGCGGTAGTAAATGGTGTAATTCGGGCGGTATCTTCAATTTCTGTCCCATCAATTCCCTCAATTTCCTTACCCATTGGTCAACCAGTTAGCGACAAAGGAAAAAGCCGCACCAGTGATATTTTAAGTCGCCGTCAACAACTGGAAATTCCCGAAGGCTTTTTCATTCGGATGGTAGATAACTTGTTTTATACAAAACATCCAGAATTACAAGGGCGTAGCCTTACCTCTAGCGCCGAAGATGCGCGATTTCGAGAAGAATGGAGTGGGATTGCAGAAAACCTGTTGCAAAAATTGGAACAAGCTAATCTCAATTCAGCTGCTCGTCGTAAACTAGGAAGCTACAGCCAAAGAGATTACGACACCTGGAGGCGACAAGCCAGCAACGGTGAATTTGGTAATTACACCCTGAATCAACTAACAAAAGATACCTATGCTAAATTTGATCGGTTGTTTCCCGGTCAACAGCGTGGGAAACTCAATCAACAAACCTATGGTCAAATTTGGTATGCGATCGCAGCCGATCAAGTAAGTAAAGTAAAATCTGGCAATTAGATGGGTAATGGGTAATGGGTAATGGGTAATGGGTAATGGGAGAATCACTTTTGACTCTTGACCCTTGACCCTTAACCCTTGACCCTTAACCCTTAACAATAAACTAATTTTATATGCCTTCTGTGTATTGCTCTCAAGGACATGAAAATCCGCTTGGTAGTCGCTTTTGTCACAATTGTGGCGAGAAGCTAGCAGATCAGCCTGTAAATTATAGTATCCAAGCGGGAAAAGTTTTAGGCGATCGCTATGCGATTTTGCGTCAAATTGGACAAGGTGGTTTTGGACGCACTTATTTGGCGGAGGATATTAACCGCTTCCGTGAATTGTGTGTTTTAAAGGAGTTTTCGCCGCAAGTACAAACGGCTTATGTTTTACAAAAGGCGGAAGAACTGTTTCAGCGCGAAGCCAGTGTTCTCTACCAGCTACAACATCCCCAAATTCCCCGTTTTCGGGAAATGTTACGCATCAATTTGGGTGGGAAGGAATACCTGTTTTTGGTGCAAGATTATGTGGAAGGGCAAACTTATAGTTCTTTATTAAATAATCGTCAGCAGCAAGGTTTACGGTTTACGGAAGCGGAAATTCGCCAACTTTTACAGCAAATTCTCCCGGTATTGGAGTACATTCACTCCTTGGGCGTAATTCATCGCGATATTTCCCCAGATAATTTAATTCTTCGCAAAAGCGATCAATTGCCAGTATTAATTGATTTTGGCGGTGTGAAGCAAGTAGTCGCCACTGTCGCTTCCCAATATTATCAGCCGGGTGTTGTCGGCTCCCCACCTTCACCCACTCTCCTGGGTAAGGTGGGCTTTGCGCCTCCAGAACAAATGCAAACTGGTTTGGTGTCTCCCCACAGTGATTTATATGCTTTGGCGGCTACCATGTTAGTTTTACTGACAGGTAAACAGCCAAACGAATTAATTGATACTTATACCTTGAGTTGGCAATGGGAACGGGAAGTTAGACTCAGCCCAGCTTTAGGACAATTATTCAATAAAATGTTATCGCCTAGACCAGGCGATCGCTATCAATCAGCGCATCAAGTTTTACAACTGCTGAACTCCCCGGTAGTGACTATTGGTAATGCACCAACTCAAGCACCGACTCAACCACCAATTCAGCCCCCCATTCAACCACCAATTCAACCGCCGATTCAACGCCCTACACAACCTACCGAATCGGGAACTATTGCGATTTCACCCTCTCCCCCTCCCCCTATCCCTGTTCGTTCCCCGGAACCGCAAAATTCTTCATCACCCGTAAAGACTGTTTTAGCGGTGCTAGTAGGGGCGAGTCTTGCGGGAGTTGCTTTGTGGGGAATCAAGAATTTAATTCAATCCGACGGTGGTAATCTGGGCGTAGTTACACCCACACCCACCGCAACCCCCACCACACCCGCACCCCAGTATTCCCAAGCAGAACAGCAACGCAAAAATAGATTGCGCGATCGCCGTCAACAATTGGGAATAGACTATAACTTTTACGTGAATTTGGTAAATCAGCTTTTCTGGGAGAAAAACCCCAGTTTACAGGGAAGAACTCTCAGCGATGGCCCAGAAGATGAGAGTTTACGGGCACAATGGGATAAACAAGCCGCAGAAGCTTTAGACAAACTAGCGCTACTCAGTGCAAAAGCACGCCAGCAACTAGGAACCTACACATCAGCAGAACGCGATCGCTGGAAAGTGGAAGTTAACCAAGTTAATGTTGGTAGCCGTTCTTTATATGATTTAGGCGATGCAGCTTTCTTTGCAGCATTTCCCGCCCAGCGCAACAAAAATTTTATTGATAAACCAATTGGACAAGTTTGGTATGGGTTTGTTAGTGATAAACTCAGCGCAATTTTATCTGGAAGCGCTGTTGAAAAAATAGTTTTTGATCAAGGTAGTGTTAGTAAAACTGTTAGTGGTACTATTACCCCAGGTAATGGCAAAGTCTACATCGCTCAATTAGTTAAAGAACAATCTTTAACTGCGAATTTAAAAGCCAATACCAAAGTTTTATTATCAGCTTATTCGCCCTCTGGCAAAATCAAATTTTTAGAAGATTCTACACAACGCAGTTTATCAATCAAACTTCCAGAAGATGGCTTTTATGAGTTTGTGCTTGTTTCCACAGCCTCACAATCAGTAGATTATGAACTCAGCATCAAAGCTGAATCTCCCGCCCCACCAACTCCAACACCCACACCAACAGTTACCGAAACACCTATACCAACACCCACGGAGACCAGTACGCCGACACCGACAGAGACGGCTACGCCTACGCCGATAACCACACCTTAGAAAGGCAAAACAAAGCTAGCAGAGGAAGCAGAGGAAGCAGAGGAGAAATTCCCATTACCAATTATCCAACGCCCATTTTTAAACGAGACAGTCATGTGATAAATCACACAAAGATGGCATGAAAATCTCTCTGAAAAGTCAACAGTCAACAGTCAACAGTCAACAGTCAACATACAACTCATCTACTCACGTACTTTAAACTTTTGACTCTACTACTTGTTGCACTCCATGTAATTGCTGGGACAAACTCCAGTCAGGACGTAAGTTAGCCGCATGACGTAAATATATATGGTAAATCGGCGCGGAAGTTGGCAAGTAGACGTGGATTAAAAAGCGGATACAGCGCTGTAAACTACCTTCGACGTGCATTTGCTGCACATCCAACATAGCGACACCATCCCAATCTGGACGTGTTCTTGCGATCGCAGCTGGAAAAATCGCATCCAAATCCCGTGTCACGGAAAATGTCACACTAATAATGTCCTTTGGCTGGAGATGATTTCGGTTTTCCAGTTCATCTAATAGTTCTGTTACCGCTTCTCGAATCGCTTCAGTTGTATTTTCTGAAACTGTTGTTGCTCCACGAATTGCCCGCATTTGCCACTCCACGCCCAATCCTCCTTAATTAGTCAATTGTTATTTGTCGTTGGTCATTTGTCATTGGGTAATGGGAATTAAGAATTTTCCCCCTGCCCCCTGCCCCCTGCCCCTCTGCCTTACTCAGTCCCCAGTCCCCAATCCCCAATCCCTACTACGGCCGATACAACCACAGGGGTAAACCACTGGTAGACATTTCAAATTCCAACCAGTCAATACCTGCACCAATGCTTGATGAGGCTTGGCGACTTCCTGGTAGTAAGCGACTCAGCAGGGGTTTACGTTCTTCTAGGGTGAAACATTGTGTTTTTTCCGGATCGAGGCCGACTAGTTCTGCTGTCCAACGACGCGCATCTTCCTCTGTTCCTAGACGATCTACTACACCTAACTCTACGGCTTGCTGTCCAGTAAATATCCGACCATCGGCAAAACTTTTCACAGTTTCTACCGCTAAAGAACGAGCTTCAGCTACGGTTTGCACAAACTGCTGATAACTAACGTCAATCAACTCTTGTAGAATACCTTGTTCCGGTTCCGTCAGTTCCCGGTCAAATGCCAAAATATCTTTGTAAGGGCCGGATTTAATGACTTTAAAGGAAACACCGATTTTATCTAACAAGCGTTCTAAGTTATTTCCTCGCAAAATTACACCAATGCTACCCGTAATAGTACCTGGGTTGGCCATGATATATTCGGCTCCCATGCCAATGTAGACACCACCAGAAGCCGAAATATTGCCAAAACTGGCAACAATTTTTATCTTATCCCGCAAACGTTTGAGGGCACTGTAAATTTCTTGAGAATCTCCCACCGTACCGCCAGGGCTATCAATCCGCAGCAGTAACGCAGGAAACTTTTTTTCCTCTACTGTTTTCAGTGCTTCCAGAACACGTTTACGAGTCCCACCAGAAATTGCACCATTAATTTCAATCCGCGCTATTTGTTTACTAAACCTGGGCTGAAAAGGCCAAACCATAAGCAGTCATCAAATCTCGTAATACACCCAATATAGAATGCCCAGTGGTCAGACGACCTGTTTTTATCCGCACAAAACAATGCACAGGTACTAGCCGCCACAAAATTTTAAGGAAGTTTTTATATTTATATAGCTATTTATTTGATATTTTCATTTTTAATTCAGCTTGCAGAACTTACAAATCTCATAAATTAATCATCTGAGTTGGGTGTGTAGCACAACTGCAACAAACACTTAACTCTATTTTTAAATTTAATATAAATAAACCCATTAAGAATACAAAATAATCTCAGCTAATATCTGGAAACCAGATTTTCTACGCATCTAGACAGATAAAATCTGACTCTTGCGTAATTATTGTTGATTAATTAAATTCTCAGAATGCCCATTCAGAGCTACTTTATGATCAGCATCCTCGAATTGTGCAGTATTAATATGTATATATTGATCAGCCAATAAATAGTTGATGGTGCTGATGAACTTAACTTAGGAATCAATGCGGAGGATTTGACACCGATAATAAGCGTAGACATCAAAAAGAGCGCCAACAAAACTACAAGTTAAACTAATAACAAATAAGCCGCGCAGAGGAGTACCACTGCCAAAGGTAGCGAGAAAATGTATAATTTGTTGAGCGATCGCTTCATTAATGCCTTGTAACCCTGGGATGTGAGCTAACAGGGAGACTACAAGCAAGAAGCCACCGACTAAGAGCATGGGCAAGGAAAAGCTAAAAACAATCGTAAGTAGCAGGGAACGGAGAAAGTTAGTAAAAACAGTCATTGAGACGACACTCCGCGGTTAAGGTAGACAATAGCGTTAAAAGCTGTAATGTCATCTTCTACAATAAGTGCGATCGCTCCCCAGCAACCAAGATGTCAAAAATCTTAAGTTTTCATTAAAAAAATCGGCTATCTCACAGATAAGATTGCTTCAGCATAAATAGAGTTGAAAGCGATCGAAACCTTTGCTATATATACATTTTAGTTTATAGTTAGCAGTCAAAAGCAATTCCCGCTTGCTCAAAAAACGCTTAATTTTATGAGACGAGCTTTAAAGTAAGTTAATCTTTGGCGTTGGGGACTGAGTAAGGTAGGGGGACAAGGGGACAAGGAGAAATTACCCAATACCCCATGCCCTATGCCCCATGCCCCATACCCATAACTTATTTTGAATTTTCCATCTAGCAATTCCCTGAAGGGGTTCAGTTTCGCTATTCTTAAGGCAGTTACCGAGTTAGCTACAAAACATTGAGTGAGACTACATCCAAATCCAGTTTAGGAGCGTGGGGTCAGCGGTTGCTGGCGGCGATTTTTCTGGGTGGACAAGTATTGGTTCACCTCCTACGAATCAGAATTCATTGGCGAAATACTAAAGAGCAAATGGCTGCAGTAGGGCCAGATTCGCTCTTTATTGCGCTATTAACGGCTATTTTTGTGGGCGCTGTGTTTACAATTCAGGTAGCACGGGAGTTTATTAATTTTGGGGCGGGAAATCTTGTTGGCGGGGTGCTGGCGGTAGCCTTAACCAGAGAACTTTCGCCTGTATTGACAGCCGTGATTTTGGCGGGGCGAGTTGGTTCGGCTTTTGCTGCTGAAATTGGTACTATGCGGGTCACAGAGCAAATTGATGCTTTGTTAATGCTCAGAACTGACCCCATAGATTATCTAGTGATTCCCCGTGTCTTAGCTTGTTGCTTAATGTTGCCGATTTTAACTCTGTTGTCTTTGGTGACAGGGTTGTTGGGGGGAATGTTAATTGCCACTAATTTATACAGCATCGCTGATACGGTATTTCTAGACTCGGCGCGTAATCTGCTTGGTCTTTGGGATATTTTGAGCGCCATGATTAAGGCGTTTTGCTTTGGAATTTTAATTGCGGTAATTGGTTGTAGCTGGGGTTTAACAACAACTGGAGGCGCAAAAGGAGTAGGACAATCAACTACCACTGCTGTAGTAACTGCCTTGCTAATTATATTTGTAAGTAATTTCTTTCTTTCTTGGTTAATGTTTCAGGGCCCTGGTAGTGCATTGATCAAAGGGATGTAATTTTAACTCTCGCCCTTGATACTCCTCCTCAACCAGGAAATTTTAAAATAGGAACAGGCAGGCTTTATATCTATAGCCAAAGGCTTGCAGCCTCTAGGCATTTCTCTCATGTAAAATCACACCACTGAAAACAACGCTCTAACCCGCGCAACGCAGTGGTTCCAGAATCAAAACTCTAAAATTGATATGACTAGTTCATTTGCACCTAACGCTACATCTACTGTTGAACTCAAACCTAGCTACAATATCCCTGTAGTTTTGCTAGTTGCTTCTATTCCACTGCTGCTAGTTCAACCTTTACTAGGCGGCATCATTGGATTGCTTGGTTTGTTTCTCATGTTTCAGGCTGGTATTATAAGGTTGCAATTTACCACCACTGACTTAGATCTTTACAGAGGCGAAAAACTAATTCGGCGGTTTCCATATCAAGAATGGCAAAATTGGCGGATATTTTGGACGGGAATTCCAATTCTCTTTTACTTTAAAGAAATTAACAGCATTCACTTTTTGCCGATTTTATTTGACCCCAACACCCTGAAAGCTTGTTTAGAACAACGCTGTCCACGTATTTAGTGCTGAGTTGCAACAGACGCGATTAATCGTGTCTGTACAAGAGTTATGAGTGAAATCTCTCTCCCCTGCTCCCTGCCTCCTGCCCCTCTGCCTTTTCCCAGTCCCCGAGTAATATAAAATGCAGACTTAGGACTTTTAGTGCAGGTCAATTGTATATTTCTGAAAGCTATTTATTCGCGTCATAGGAATTACACTATTATTTATGAACCCAGAGGAATCTCAAACCCCAGAATCGATTGATGAGTGGTTGGCGCAAATAGAAGAGCCGAGCAAGCCAGTTGCAGAGCCAGAAGACTCATCGGTTGACTCAGAGGCGGAAACAGAAGAGCAAAGTTTATTGGTGGACTCACAGCCCAATGACGCAACTTTGTCAGCACCAATTTCCCAAATAGACGTAGAAGTTTCTCCAGTTGAGCCAACAGAAGATGCAGCTGAGTTACTTACACCATTATTACCAGTGGGAACTGTGGCAGTGCGATCGCCAAGAGACTCTGAATCCGCAGATAATTCACTATATATACAAGCAGCACAACAAGTTGCTGAGTTAGAAAGTACCAAAGAAGCTCTCAAAGCAGAAATAGCCAATCTGCAAGCGACTTACAAAACTCTGCAAGCGCAAGTTGGGGAAACTCAATTGACATTAGGAAAACTTGTGCAAGAGTCGCTCTCGCAGTTAGAACAACGCAAACAAACCCTGCAAATTTCTGTTGAACAGTTAGAACGTCGTCAAGAACGCATCCGTAATGAAATGCGTACCACATTTGCGGGCACATCCCAAGATTTGGCAATTCGCGTACAGGGTTTTAAAGATTACCTCACAGGCAGTTTACAGGATTTAGCCGCCGCCGCCGAGCAGTTGCAGCTAGTACCGCCACCAGTAATTGAACGAGAAAAACCTGTGGTGAAAGAGGTAAAGCCTGCTGAATCCCAGCCAGGTATGCCGCAATTTGCGCCACAGCAGTTTCAAGATACCGCCAAGCAAATTCGCCGCCTCATTGACCAATATCGCAACAAACCCGATTATTATGGCCCAGCTTGGCAACTGCGCCGCACCTTTGAGCCAGTCCACGCCGAACGAGTTGCTAACTGGTTTTTCACTCAAGGCGGTAGAGGTGCTTTACGGACAATGGGTAGCCGCTTGCAGAATATATTAATTTCTTCTGCGGTGATTTCTATTCTCAACAGTCTATATGGCGATCGCGTCCGCGCTTTAATATTATCTAATACACCAGAACGCCTAGGTGAATGGCGACGCGGCTTACAAGATTGTTTAGGAATTGGTCGTCCAGACTTTGGCCCAGATAGAGGGGTGGTATTATTTGAAACTCCCGAAGCTGTAGCACAAAAAGCAGAGCGGCTAGTCAAAGCCAATCAAATGCCTTTAATTATCATCGATGATTCCGAAGACCAGATTAGTCTAGGGTTACTGCAATTCCCCTTTTGGTTAGCCTTTGCCCCAGACCCCAAAACAATGAGAAATTATGATGATGATTTTTAATTAGTCATTTGTCATTGGTCATTGGTCATTAGTCAGTGGATGATTGACTAGTGACCTTTGGCTTTTTTGAATTTTGAATTTTGAATTTTGAATTGTTTTATGGCTATTTGGTTAACTTTGTGCGGTGTAGTTTTGCTTGTAGCCTACCTACTGGGTTCTTTCCCTACAGGCTACATTGCTGTGAAGCAGTTAAAAGGTATTGATATTCGGGAAGTTGGTTCCGGTTCAACTGGCGCAACCAATGTGCTTAGAACCTTGGGTAAAGGGCCTGGGGCATTTGTGTTATTAATTGATTGCTTGAAAGGAATATTAGCGATCGCCTTAATTTATCAGTTATTTCACTTGGCCCCAGTTTATAATCTAATTCCCTCAACTGTAGATGCGAAGCTGTGGCAACCGTGGTTAGTGACGTTAGCAGGGTTTGCAGCAGTTCTAGGACACAGCAAATCGATTTTTTTGGGCTTTAGTGGTGGAAAATCTGTCGCTACTGGTTTAGGGACTTTATTAGCAATCAGCTGGCAAGTAGGTTTAGCAACAGCCGGTGTATTTGCTCTTTTCTTTGCCATATCGCGCATAGTCTCCTTGGGTTCTATTGCAGGTGCGATCGCGGTGACAATTTTCATGGTAGTTTTCCATCAACCTTTAGCTTGCATTCTCTATGCTTTTCTTGGTGGGTTGTATGTCATTATTCGCCACCGCAGTAATATAGAACGCTTGCTTGCAGGTACAGAACCAAGAATTGGGCAAAAGGTAACAACCGAACCAGAACAAACTGCGTGAGAATCACCAGCCTAAGGAACTTCTAAATCAAAAAATATCCTATTGCTGTTTGAGATAATCCCCGCAATTCAATCGCGGGGATTATCTCAAGTTCCTAACATTTGTAAGTTATGCAAGGTGGCGTACATCCCTCCTTTTCGCAGTAATTCTTCATGACTTCCTTGCTCAATGAGTTCACCGCGCTTTAAAACAAAAATACGATTGACATTGCGAATTGTAGATAGACGGTGAGCAATAATAATTGCGGTACGTCTTACCAAAAGCTGATTTAATGCTTGTTGAACTAAAGCTTCTGTTCCTACATCTAGGCTAGCTGTAGCTTCATCTAATACCAATACTTGTGGGTTGCGAATAGCTGCACGGGCAAAAGCTAAAAGTTGTTTTTGACCGCTAGAAATATTTGTACCCCTTTCTCTTAGTTGCGTATCATAGCCTTGGGGTAATAGTTGAATAAACTGATCGACATTAGTGTGCTGTGCAGCTTGTTGGATTTCATCAAAGCTGTAATTGTCACCTAGGGTGATATTACTTTTAACATCCCCCGCAAATAAAAAGCCTTCTTGTAAAATAACTGCCAGATAACGCCGCAATTCTGCTTGTGGTAAATCACGAATATCGATTCCATCTACAAGAATGCGTCCTTGAGTGGGTTCGTAAAGGCGACATAGCAGCCGAATGATAGAACTTTTACCTGCACCAGTCGGCCCAACTAAGGCTATTTTTTCCCCAGGATGAATAGTGAAATCTAAATCTTTAATCACATAATCATTGTCTTTATAGGCAAACCATACATGTTCAAAGCGGATTTCGCCCAGTTGTGCTTGCGGTTTGACTTCTCCTGACTCGAGATTAGCAACTACCTCATCTATATAGCCGAATTTGGCATCATAAATAGAGACACGAGAATTAAAGCGATCGCGGATTTCTATCGGTTCATCTAAAATGTTAATAACTCGTTCAATTGCGGTAAAACCTGCTTGAATGACGGTGAATTTCTCGGCAAAATTCCGCAAAGGCTCAAATAATTGTTGAGCATACAAAACAAATGCCGACAAAATCCCAAAAGTAATGTTTTTTCCTAATAATAACCAAGCACCCAATACTAGCACACCTGCAACCGCGACTAAGCCAATCCATTCTAAAATGGCGGAAACTGCTGAATCATAAAAAATTGTTCTGTCTATTTGGTCTTTATAGCGTTTATTAGTAGTACGAAATAATTCAGCATTGAATCTTTCTCGGCGGAACAACTGCACTACATTAATGCCAACTATATTTTCTTGTAGCTGGGAATTCAGCATCGAAAGTTCTTCTCGTGCCTTGTAATTTGATTGGCGATACTGTTGCTGAAAGTAGATTATTATCAAGCTCACTGGTAACAGCATCACCAGCAATAAAGAAGCCAATTCCCATTGCAAAGAAAACATCAAACCGACAACTACCAGCATCGAAAATAAATCGGAGATAATTCCCACGGCTCCCGTAGAAAACACATCCCCCAAGGATTCCACATCGCTGGTGAGTCTGGTAATTAATTTACCAACAGGTGTGCGATCAAAAAAACGTACAGATAAAGATGTTACATGATGAAATAAATCATCACGAATTTCTGCTGTAATTTGTTGCCCTAACTTCTGTACGAGATAACCCTGAAACCCTGTAAGTAACAGTCTGATAATAATTGCAACTAGCAATAACCCTTCTAGGATATTTAACCCTTGCAGCACCGGACGATTTTTAAGAAACTCATAAACGCTGGATTCCTGGCGAATCAGGGAAATAGCCTGTCCAATCAATAGTGGTTGTACAGAATTAGCTAAAGCGATGGGTACGAGCAATAACATTGACAGCGCTAGTAATCGTCTACTACGACGAGCATAAGGTACTAAGCGCAAAAATAACCGCCAGTCATTTTCACGCCGACGGTGTTGTCTGTTAGATTTTTGGAAGGATTCGTAGGTGCTCATAGTAAGAGCATTATAGTTAACTACCTACGCATTACGCTATGGTCTTGGGAGGGGTTTGGGGATTGGGGACTAGGGATTGGGGACTGGGAAAATGAGGGAGATAAGGGAGATGAGGGAGATAAGAGGAGAAATTCCCATTACCAATAACAAATGACCAATGACAAATGACCAAACCCCCACTTCAAAACCTCACTTTGTATAAATCAAACAATTCCCCTGACATGCGGCTGACAATTTTAGCACCAGCAGCTTTAATTGTTTTTTCCCACTCAGCTATAGACTCTAGAAATACTTCTGCGCCTAAATAAGTTTCTAAAACCGCCCAATCTTCTGCTAAAGGCTGTTCGGGATTGAGGATGTCAAATACAAACTGTCCTCCAGGTTTGAGGACTCGTTTGACTTCAGACAATACAGCAGTCCAATAATCTAGGGGAAAATAGCAGCTGAATCCTGTAGCGATCGCAAGATCAAAAATACCTTGAGAATACTTTAATTGATGAGCTGGGCCTAACTCCACACCTTTAAATAGCTTTGAGTTTAATTGCGAACCCCGAGAATTGAGGGTATCTCGTGCTACAACACTGACTTCTTGCCCGTAAAAGTATGCTTGCCAATCTCGCCAAGGATAGATGAGAAAGCTAACACCGCAACCAATGTCTAAACAATGTTGGTTCTTTTGCGGTTGACCTATTTCCCAGAAGTGAGAAGCAATTTTTCCTGGTAATGTACCACTAATCCAGTCCCTATATATAGGCATGGCTTCAACTTCTGCTGGCAATTCAAAAGGTTGATTTTGGTACTGGCGATTGAAACGATATGTAACTTGTGTTACAGTCTGCTGCCATTTATCTGAAGAGGTTTGTAAGCTAAAAAAATCGCTTTGAGAAGGCTTTTTAGACATTATGTCTGTACTACTCCTTGAGGAATTCGTCAACTTCTAAGTATAGATATGGTAAAAAAGCTATATTGCAGTTGAGGTTTTTCTAGCTATGGGTATTGAGAAAGTCTGGTGATGAGTTCACTAAAAAATCCCCATAGCATGACACCGTTAAGCGCGTAGCCAATTTACAAGCTTAACAAATTAAAGGAAATTAGGCAGACGCAAACAGATTATGGAATTCCAGCGATTTAACTATCAACCTTTATCACCGGATGAACTCGAAGATATTAACCAGCTGAAAATTATTGTTGAGCGTGCTGTGGCAGATGGTAAGCTCTCGAAACAGGAAATGGAGTGTATCAAAATTGCAATGCGGAGAAATATCCAAATTACCTTTGAGAAGCTAAGTATCTGTAGAGAAAAGATTTGGGACAAAATTCAAACAGGAGAATTGGAATATAGCTGGTGGTAGCGATAATTACCAAAGAAAGGCAAAGGGTAGAAAATACATTTTCGCCCGTTGACAGTCATCAGTTAACGGTGTCGGGGTGTTTTTCATTCCATCCTCTAGAAGAAATGGGATGAAAACACCTTTTTATAAGCTTTAATGTGCGAATTAGATATGTTTTAGCTTCAGCATTTTAAGGATCTAAATACCAGTTATACCAATTCAAAATTCAAAATTCAAAATTCAAAATTTAGAAAGCCATATGTAGCAAGGGTTTTTGAGTTTGTATCTGTTGCTGAATTTTGGAGAAGAGGGATTAATTGGAAATTATTTTATGTGTGATTCAATGCAATCAGATTCAGCTTACAAGATATAAGATATGAGGCAATACAGTTCAGATCAGCCTTTTTTCTCTTCCTCTGCCTCCTCTGCCTGCCTCAACAGAAAATCTTCTTAACTGAACTATATTGAGATATGGGGAGCCAAGAAGATTGTACTTCTTCATCTACCTCATCTTTTGTCCATAAATAACTGTTCTTAAGCGAACATTATCACCAGGGAAGGAACTCCAAGCCCTAAATATTGCGTCGTTTCACTCGCAATGACACATTTATAAGTATTCTGCCAGCCATCAAATTAATTTTTCCCGGAAAAACTATGCCTGAAATAGAAACTTTACGTCTGCGATTAAGACATTTGACGTTGGCTGATTTTGATGACTTATTTCGCCTCTACAGCGATGCGGAAATTATGAAATATCTAGTACCAAGAACAGCAGAGCAGACACAGACTAGTTTATACAGACATATTAAACAATGGGAAGAAAACAACTTTGGGATGTGGGCAGTAATACACAAAGAAACTGGCAAAATGATTGGGCGTTGTGGATTAGGTTTTTTAGCAGATACACCGGAGGTTGAACTTGGTTATGTGTTTGACAAGTCTTTTTGGAATATGGGTATAGCGACAGAAGCATCGCAAGCAACTTTAAAATATGGTTTTTGGGAAGTAAAGTTAGATCAGATAGTTGCGATCGCTCATCCTGAAAATATTGCTTCAGTGCGTGTCATTCAAAAAGTAGGGATGAAATACCAAAAGCATACCCGCTACTACGGCCATGATGTAGTTTACTACACCCTCCCCCGCGACCAATGGCAACCAGATGATTCTCTATATGTTTTGAGTTAAAAATGGGTATGGGGCATTGGGTAATTGGTAATTGGTGTTTGTTATTTCTCCCCCCTGCTCCCTGCTCCCTGCTCCCTGCCCCCCTGCTTTTTCCCAGTCCCCATGCCCAATTACGCAATCACCCTTTGCAATGTCAGCAATAATTCATTAATAGTGTAGGGTTTTGGCAAAAAGGTTGTTACGCCACTGTTAGCTAGAGCTTCCAGTTTGTTACTAGACATCAATCCACTGGTGGCGATAATTTTTACCTTGGGGTTGATTTTTTTCAAGGTACGGATGGCAGTTAAGCCATCGAGAGAAGGTAGCATCAAATCCATGAGTACTACACTAATTTGATCCATGTGTTTAGCGTAAACTGCGATCGCTTCAATACCATCAGTGGCAGCAATGGTTTTATAGTTATGAGTTTCTAGGGATGTTTTAGTAATCTCTTGAATAGCAGGTTCATCCTCAACAATCATAATCATTTCACCATGTGCGGTGATAACTGTGGCGTTGTCTGCTTTGCGTGTTTCTACTCCATCTACTGCTGGTAGATATACTTCAAAACGAGTGCCTACGCCTTTTTCGCTATGCACGTTGATAAAACCACCGTGGCTTTTAATAATTCCCAGAACGGTGGACAAACCTAAGCCCGTACCTTGTCCTACTTCTTTTGTGGTAAAGAATGGCTCGAAAATTCTATCTAAGTTTTCTTCGGGAATCCCTACCCCTGTATCTGTAACAGTAATCACTATATAGGGGCCTACTCTGGCTTCCAGGTTCATGCGGGCATAGTTTTCATCAATAAACAAATTTTTGGCATAGATGCTTAAACTACCCCCATTAGGCATAGCATCCCGCGCATTAACGCAGAGATTCATCAACACTTGATGAATTTGCGTTCCATCTCCAGCAACTATCCACAAGTCTTTTGTTACATCAGTGATCACTTGAATTGATTTAGGAAATGTTTCTTTCAGCACTTTAGAAACTTCCACAATCAGATGTCTGATTTGCAAATTAATCCGCTTACCTTCTACACCCCGTGCAAATGATAAAACCTGCTTGACTAAATCAGCACCGCGTTTAGCGTTGACTTCCAGAATTTCTAGCAGGTGACGAGTTCGTTCATCAACATCGGGAAATTTCATCGGTAGTAGTTGCGCTCCTGCCAAAATTGGTGTCAGGATGTTGTTTAGGTCATGGGCAATGCCACTAGCTAAGGTGCCTATACTTTCCAGCCGTTGGGCACGAAATAATTGTGCTTCTAAACGTTTCTTTTCGGTAATATCTGTGTCAACAGTCAGAATTGATTTTGGTTTACCTTGTTCATCACATACCAAACTCCAACGGCTGGCTACTAAAATTTCTTTGCCAGTTTTAGTAACTTTAGTTAACTCGCCTTGCCATTTACCTTTATTGATGACTTCTAAAAGCGCTGCTTCCATATCTGGTGGCGGTTCATCATCATATAAAAGTTCGCTAGCATTCTTGCCTTGAGCTTCCCCAGCTGGCCAGCCATAAAGAATTTCTGCGCCTTTGTTCCAAAAGAGAATTTTGTTTTCTAAATCTCTAACAAGAATTGCATCTGTAGAAATGTCTAGCAATGCCGCTTGTTCGCGGATTGTCGCATCAGCTAGTTTGCGCTCTTCTAAAGCGGCTTGGCGTTCGCTAATATCTATGCAAGCACAAGTAATACCGATAATTTGTTGTGCCTCATTCCGTAAAGGTTCTACGGTCAAGTCATAATATCGGGTGCCTTGAGCAGTTGTAATTGATACTTCATCTCTAGTCCCAACTCCTGTGACCAGTACACCCAATTTCATTGCCGTTAAATGGTGAGCGCTTTCTAAGGGAATTAATTCTGAATCCCGTTTCCCCAACATTTCTTCGGCTGTGAACCCAAAAGCTGGGTTATAAACCCAGGTATAACGTAATTCTAGGTCTTGGTTAAAGACAAAGATGGGTGAGTTCTTTAAGGCTACTCGAAATCGCTCTTCACTTTGTCTGAGGGCATCTTCTATCCTTTGACGCTCAATGGCATAACGCATGGAACGTACTAATAAATCACCTGTTACTTGTCCTTTGACTAAATAATCTTGCGCTCCTTCTTGCATTGCTCTTAGTGCTAAAGTTTCATCGGCAATTCCTGTTAGGACAATGATGGGAGTTGATTTTGCTTGATTGTGCGCTTTAATAAAGGTTTCTAATCCCTGGCTATCTGGTAGGGAGAGATCCAACAGCATCACATCAAAGCTTTCGCGCGCTAGATGGTTTAATGCCTCGTCCAGTTGCTCAACCGGCATCAATTCGACTCCAGCTGCGGTGACATCCTGTAAAAATTCCTGCAATAAGAGGACATCACCGGGATTATCTTCAACTAACAGGACTTTAATCGTTTCACCTGTCATTAGCGTTACTCCGGTGGCAATTTGACAACCGCAAACCAAAAGTTCTCTATGGAACGGACAATTCTCACAAATTGATCGAAGTCCACTGGCTTGGTTATATAACAGTTAGCAGCTAGGTTATAGGCTTTAACAATATCTTCTTCTGCTTGGGAGGTTGTCAGCACAACTACAGGAATCCGTCTGAGATGTGCGTCACCTTTAATTTCTGCTAATACCTCTCGCCCGTCTTTTTTTGGCAGGTTTAAATCAAGTAAGACAATATCAGGATGGGGGACATCGGCATATTTATCTTGTTTTCGCAAGAATGCCATTGCTTCTACCCCATCCTCAACAACATTTAAGTTCACTGAAATTTTGCTATCCTCCAGAGCGATGCGTGTCAGTAACGCATCGCCAGGATTGTCTTCTACTAGCAAAACCTCAATCGGCATAACTGCTGATAAATTGTTCACGATTGCTTACCTGTTTGATCTGGAATCGTAAAGTAAAAAATCGAGCCTTCACCCGGTTTTGACTCCATCCAGATCTGACCGCCGTGGCGTTCTATAATTTTCTTACAAATAGCCAGCCCGATTCCAGTACCGGGATATTTACTTCTACTGTGCAAACGCTGAAAGATAACAAAAATTCGTTCAGCATACTGGGATTCTACACCAATTCCATTATCACGTACTGAGAATAACCATTCGTTTCCTGTGGGTGTGAGATGGGGATTTTCTGCGGCT
Source organism: Nostoc linckia FACHB-104 (assembly GCF_014696615.1). GTDB lineage: Bacteria > Cyanobacteriota > Cyanobacteriia > Cyanobacteriales > Nostocaceae > Aulosira > Aulosira linckia_A. Next base: position 21,695 of record NZ_JACJQJ010000002.1, read on the forward strand.
GATTCGATGGTGTTTCTGATTGCTTGGATGTGAATTTGGGGCGGTTCCTCCCGATGGAATTTGATGGCGTTGGCAATCAGGTTTTGAAATACTTGTGCCAATTGCGTAGTATCAGCCATGATCTGCGGGAGAGGATCGCAGGTAATCGTGGCGTTACTTTCTTTAATAGCTACTTCCAGATTGGCGATCGCTTTTTCTACAACCGCACTACAATCTACTAATTTAAAAGGTTGCCCCCTAGTGCTAACGCGGGAATAGTTCAACAAATCATTAATTAAAGTTTGCATTCGCTGCGCCCCATCCACGGCGTAGCTAATGAACTCATCTGCACGCGCATCTAGCTGACTTTTGTACCTGCGCTCTAGGAGTTGTAAATAACTAGTCACCATCCGCAATGGTTCTTGCAAGTCATGGGAAGCAATATAAGCAAACTGTTCTAATTCGGTATTGGAACGAGTTAGTTCTTGCCGTTGGCGGGTTTCTTGTTCTAAAAGTTGGGCTTGCCACAGAGCAATGCCAATTTGGTTGGCTAGTTGCTGCAATAAATCCAGTTCATGACTGTGCCACTCGCGGGGGTTACTACATTGATGGGCAATCAACAAGCCCCAAATTGCTTCACCACTGAGAATGGGTACTACTAAGTTAGCTTTAACACCATACTTTTGCAGCATTTCTCGATGGCAGTCTTGGATATGAGCTTTCTCAATATCTGTAATGGCACTGACTCTGCCTTGACGATATCTCTCTACGTAATCTTGCTGAAAGCAGGGGTCAATAATTTTTTGCCCTAGCACTACAGGCCAACCAGGTAACACTGCTTCTTGCACTACCGTTCCCGAACCATCGGGCCAAAGTCGGAAAATTAAAACTCTGTCAGATTGCAGAAGCTTTTGGACTTCTGTAACAGTGGTTTGGAGAATTTCTTCTATGTTGAGCGAGTCACGAATTTTTACAATAATTTGCGAAAATAACTGCGATCGCTGATTTTGCTTTTTAATATGTTCTTCTGCCCGTTTGCGATCGTCAATATCGGTATGGGAACCGACCATTCGCATGACTTCACCATTGCTATCCCAAAGTGCTTGCCCTCGATCTAAAATCCATTTATAGTTACCATCTTTGCACTTAATGCGATGCTCGGTGACGTAATATGGTGTTTTCTTTTCAAAATGTTCCTGAACTGCTGCTAATACCCAATCTAAATCTTCAGGATGAACCCGTTTTACCCACTCATCTAGATGATTAGCAATTTCTTGGTCTGCATAACCAATCATTTCTTTCCAGCGTGGCGAAAAGAACACTTCATTTGTCTTAACGTTCCAATCCCAAATGCCATCGTTGTTGCCAGTTAAAGCAAGTTGCCAACGTAATTCACTCGCCTGTAATGCTTCCTCGGCTTGCTTACGCGCAGTCAGGTCAAGTGTAACACCAATCATCCGTATGGGTTGACCATCAGTATCATAAATCCCCACACCGCGCGCTAGTACCCAGTGAACGCTGCCATCTGGCCAAATATTGCGATACTCTGCCTCATAATCGCTGTGATTTGCAAGAGCTTGTCTTACAGACTCTTGCATATAAGCGCGATCATCGGGATGGATAGCTTGCAGTAAAGTGTCATAGGTAAACTCAGCTGACTCATCCAGACCAAAATTAGCCTTGCATTGATGAGAAACTGATAGCTCACCTGTAAACAAATTATGCTCCCAAGAGCCAAGTTTCGCAGCCTGTAATGCTATCTTTAAGTGGCGATCGCTCTCGATTAAAGCCGCTTCTACTTGTTTGCGATCGGTAATATCTCTGGTAAAACAACGGGTATGGATAAATTCACCATTTTCCCACAATACATTAGAGTGAATTAATACATAGCGAATCGAGCCATCCTTGCAGCGCAACCTTGCTTCGTAATTTTGTAAATTTTCATTGTTACTCAGCCGTTGCATAATATCAGCGATCGCTTCTTGGTCAACATGAAACTCTGCGATCGAGCGTCCAATATACTCTGAGTGCGTGTAGCCTAAAAGGTCAAGTTCCGCCTGGTTAGCCCATAAAATAGTGCCATCAGCTTGCACCCAATGCATCCCGACATTAGCATTTTCCACAAAGTCTTTCAGTTCTTGCTGACTTCGTTGTAGCGCGGTTGTGACTCGCTGCTGTTCTTGGGAAACACGGGATAATTCTGCTAAATTTCGTCTTAACTCTAATTGGTCAATGACCTGGCGACCTAAAGCTTGCAGTGCTTCTATTTGTTGTTGATTTAATTGTCGTGGTTGTTGATCGATAACGCAGAGAGTTCCTAATATATCTCCCTGGGGAGTAATCAAAGGTACACCCGCATAAAATCTCACAAAGGGATAGGAAGTGACTACCGGATTTTTAGCTAACTCTTCATCAGCTAAAGTATCTGGCACAACTACAAAATCTCGTTTCTCTACGCAAAGGTAAGATAAACCTACATTACGGGGTACTTCCGGCAGATCCAAACCGAGTTTTGCTTTAAACCATTGACGGTTTTCATCAATAAAATTGACTAAGGCGATCGGAGTACCACAAATAAAGGCTGCTAACTTGGCCAAGTTATCATAAGCTGCTTCTGGTTCTGTATCGAGAATTTGGTACTGGCGGAGGGCTTGAAGTCTTGCTGCTTCGCTATTGGGTAGCACAGGCTTTATAAATAATTATGAAAATTTCTGAGTTATATAATTTTATCTGCACTTCGGGTAAGGCAGTCGCGATGAAACAAGTTTCAGCGCTATACATGAAAGGAGGATGAGGCAGAGGGGCAGGGAGCAGGGAGCAGGGGGAGAATAAATTACCAATGCCCCATGCCCTATGCCCTATGCCCATTTTCAAGCTAGCTACTATAGGGGAGGCTACTCTAAACTGGAATAATGGAAGTATCGTTAAGTGAACAGCTAACAAAAACGGAAGAGTTTAGTTTTTCCTTTGCGGTTTTCGTTAACACTTATGGAAATAGTGTAGAAATCCTTAACTGAAATTCTGTCTGATGTGCTGGAGTAATAATAATGGCTAAGTTAATTATTTTGGGGCTAATTGCAGGTTATCTATATGGCGCTTGGAAATTCTGGAAGGGTTTTGAGCGCACTAACTTTACACCAAGTTTGACTAATCGTATTGGTTTAGCTCTGTTGTGGCCTGCTTTATTTGCTACGAATTCATCCTATCGCCGCAACTTTAGAAAAGCTTTAAAAGGCCAATAATCAGCAGAGTTAAAATACAAAATTCTGAATAATTGTTTGGCCCTTTTAATCTTTTTGTTAATATTCCCTAGCTTTGCTAGGGAATATTTTTGTTAAGGCATTCCCAGAAATAAATTATCCCTTATGCGGGGTGAGCTAGACAGCCCACTATATGTTCTGCACGGGCAGGATGAGCATCATACAAGACAGGTTGGGATATTTCTCAACAAGAAATATCTAAATCCATCATCCATAATTCGTAATTAATTTGTTAACTACAAATTATGAATCACAAATTATTTATGTCTGTTGCCATTGGTTAGAACATTGATTGCAGCACCCGCAGCCGCACCATCGATCGCATCGCCACCAGGATTTTTAGTGCCATGCAGAATGATGCCTGTAACTGTGCTAGCTGCTGCACCAACTCCGACATCTTGACCTATGTTACCAACTCTGCGGTTACGTGCTTGCCTTCTAGTACCGTGGACAGCGTTAACAGCAGCACCAGCCGCAGCACCTTTGATGGCATTATTGATTACTGCACCATTTCCTCTAACAGCACCAGATACTACACCTGCACCTGCACCAATACCGATATCGCGTAACATATCAGCAGAAGCCGGTTTAGCAGGTATTAAGGTACCGCCGGCTAAACTTGCAGCCATCAAACCGGGTAGAAGTGTGCGTTTTAAGTTGAGATTCATAGTGGTATTTTCTCAAAAAGTCCAAAACTGCTCACACAACCGAAGTTGTTGTATTTACTGACTTTATTTTTATTGTAGACAACAGCAACGGTTTGTTATGGTGTGAATACCGATCATCGCATTTACAAGCAGGCGATCGCATCTGCAAAAAGCAAGAAATTGGGAATGGGGCATTGGGCATAGGGCATGGGGCATTGGTAATTTATTCTTCGCCTGCTCCCTGCTCCCTGCCCTTCTGCCTCTTGTCCCCTATCAAATCGCCTGAATCCACTCTTGGACTGAGTATTCTGTCCAAATACCGTTTTGCCAGTAGGGATCATTTTCTATCAACTGGCGTACAGTGGCTTCGTCGTCGGCTTCATAAATGCCAAAAACTTTGGTGACATCTTTAGTAGGGCCGATTGTAATCAGCACTCCAGATTCTTTTTGTTTAGCTAACCCATCTAAATGGGCTTGACGATAAGGGGCGCGTTTTTCTAAAACATCCTCGCAGTAGCTTCCCCACAATACGTATTTGGGCATTTGGTATTTGTCCTTTGTTATTTGTTATTTGTTATTTGGTAATGGGTAATGGGTAATGGGTAATAATAATTTCCCCTTTCCCCCTTCCCCTTTTACCTTTTACCCTTTCCCCAATCCCTAACTTCTCAAATTCACACCAAATTTCTCTACCAAAGCTTCGCGAACTTTGTTATGTACTGGTTCGACTTCAGCATCGGTGAGGGTGCGATCGCTGGCGCGGTAAATTAAGCGAAAAGCTAAACTACGCTGTCCGGTGGGGACGTTTTCTCCGCGATATTCATCGAATAATTCCACGGATTCTAGTAATTCTTTGCCAGCTTTGTTAATTGCTTTTTCGATTTCGGCGACTGTGACTTTCACAGGTGCGAAGAAGGCGATATCGCGATCGCTTGCTGGATAGGTGGAATAAGATTTGAATACTGGGGTGAGGATTTCATCTTGATCCAGAGCATCTAACAGCACATCTGTATCTAGTTGAAATACGTAGACTGAATCTGGTAACCCTTTTTCTCGCCGCAGTTGGGGATGGAGTTGACCAAAAGTGCCTAGGCTGTTACCTCTGATCCATAGAGAAGCTGTGCGTCCTGGATGTAAGCGTTGATCGCGGCAATCAGGCTGATATTCTACTTGTAAACCCAGCTGGCGAAATACGCTGTCTAGTATACCCTTGGCTTCATACCAGGTCATGGGTTGTTCGCGACCGCTGTTTGTCCATTGGCTGACATTGCGATCGCCTCCCATAATTCCAGCGATGACTTCGTTTTCTTGCAATCCGTCTTCTTCCCGTGAGAAAATCCGCCCAATTTCAAAGCCGTTGAGTGAACCGTTTCCTTGTTCGAGGTTGTATTGGAAAGCATCAATCAACCCAGAGATTAAATCGGTTCGCAATGCGGAATATTCTACAAATAAGGGGTTTGACAGGACTATTTGTTTGTTTTCCTCTGGTTTAACTAGGGAATATTGAATTAATTCTGTCAGTCCGGTGGCGCGGAACAAAGCCCGTAATTTGCGGATGAGTTCTTGATCTAAAGGCAAATAGCCAGCTTCTGCTTTGTGGGGTAAGGTATCACAAAAGTTGTCATAGCCGTAAAGACGGGCGATTTCTTCAATTAAGTCAATTTCCCGTTCTAAGTCGCGGTAACGGTAGGGTGGTACAGAAACTTTCCACGAACGATCGCCAGCAGGGGTGAGTTCACAACCAAGAGCAGTTAAAATTCGCTCAACGTCCCGTTCTTCCAGTTCTCCTGTTTCTTCGCCTAAGTCAATTGGCCCTAGGACTTGATTAACTCGGTCTAAGCGCAGTGCAATGGAACGCGTCCAGGTTGAGGGATCGGGGCGAGTATCGGCGATTTCTTGTTGGGTAATTACGCCGCCAGCTAATTCTGTTAGCAGCGACAAAGCACGACGACAGGCTACTTCTAATTCCGCCCGGTTAACGCCCCGTTCGTATCTGCCAGAAGATTCACTTCTTAAACCTACACCACGGGAAGAACGGCGAATAGCTACGGAATCAAATAATGCGGCTTCTAGTACTAAGTTTTGCGTACCTTCATAGACTTCCGTTTCTTCCCCACCCATAACTCCTGCGATCGCCACTGGTTTGTTGTTGGCGGTAATTAATAAGTTTTGGGCTGAAAGGGTGCGCGTTTGTCCATCTAAAGTTTTGAAGGATTCCCCTGCATTGGCGAAGCGCACACCAATCGTGACATGATCGCTTCCCGCAACAGATTTCAGGCGTTCTCTATCAAATGCGTGTAACGGTTGTCCCCATTCCAACAATACATAGTTGGTAATATCTACAACATTATTGATTGGTCTTACCCCAGCCGCCTGTAAGCGTTGTTGCAACCACACAGGAGAAGGAGCAATTTTTACCTGTTCAATAACTGTGCCAATATAAGCGGGACAAGCTTGAGTTTCGGAAACACTTACAGCTAAATTTCCCCCGCTTTGGCTAATGGAAACTTCCCCTGGTTGCGGAATGCTGAGTTTACCACCTGTTAAAGCCGCGACTTCCCTAGCTATACCTACCATACTCAGGGCATCAGCGCGGTTAGCAGTGGCAGTAACATCTAAAATTACATCCTCTAGTCCCAGCAAAGGACGCACATCGCTACCCAAGGTAAGATTTTCTTGGGGAAAAATATGAATACCATCAACATCGGTGGGTAAGCCTAGTTCCTTTAAAGAACAGATCATTCCCTGAGAAGGAACACCACGCAGTTTCGCAGGCTTAATTTTTAAATCGATATTGGGTAAATAAGTACCTGTAGTAGCAACTGGCACATAAATATCTGCCCGGACATTTGCAGCACCACAGACAATATTTAAAGTCTCAGATGCGCCAATATCTACTTGACAAACACTTAATTTATCAGCGTTGGGGTGGGGTTGACGCTCAAGCACTCTCCCCACAACAACGCCATTAGCCCAAGTGCGGCGGTCTTCAATATCTTCTACTTCAAACCCAGCCATTGTGAGGGTTTCGGCTAATTCTTCCGGGCTAAGTTTTATTTCTACTAGTTCCCGCAGCCAGCTTAAAGAGATACGCATGGAGTGTGCTTGTTTGAATAATCTTCTTTTGCTCTCATTTTAGGGTGCCTATTGGCGAGCGATCGCTTCTCTTCCCGCAAGGCTTACCCTTCACTTGAACAATCGTACTACGTTGATTTGAACAGTCAGCAGGCAAATTGCGGAATTAGTTTTGAAGTTTTTGGATCTATGAAGAGTTGGAACGCCCAAAGACAAAGGTATGAACGTTAAATATCAGCAAATTCAGAAATTGATTGTACACCCAGCTTTGATTGGCTTGGTTGCAACTTCTGGGATTGTCGGCTCATTGGTAGTTAATTCTGCATTCTCAACCCAAGCGATCGCTAAACAAGTTGTAGCTACAGATGTACATAAACCTATACCGCCAGACGCAACTGCTTACCGCAGTCGCTGGGGTTTCAGTTTTGGCTATTCCCTGAACTCGGTTGCCATAGAGGAAAAGATAGCTGCACGCACAAATAATGCTAATTCTTTATTAGGTACTATTGATGTCTGGACTCAAGAACACGCCCAAAAGATTCGCAACGGAGCATATGAAGGTGGTTCAGAATATCCAGCTAATATACGTATAACCGTATATAACAATCGCCGTAAGTTGCCTTTACAGAAATGGATTAAGCAAAGTAATCAATTTGTTGCCACTGGTGGATTTAAAAATACTCAGATTGCTGGCAGAAATGGATTAAAGTTTACCTCGAGTGGCTTATACGAAAACGAACATGTTGCTTTTGTGAAGCCTAAAGATTCGCGGATTATTGTTGTCACACTCTCTAAATCTGGTGCTAGCAATAATGACTCTACGTACCAGATAGCATATCAATTTCTATTAGACTCATTTAGCTTTAACTAGATTTATCAAGTATGGACTGATTGCCAAAATATAATGCAATACGCTTGGGTTAAGCTCATTAGCGATTGATTTGTCACTTATTAAAAAAGTCAGTAGATTTGGGGGATTCTCCCCCAAACCCCCGATTGGGTGACGGTTGCGTCCCCCAAACCCCCTCCAAAATTATTCAGGACTTACGCAAGCAAAATTTGTCATTGCGACCGGAACATAGTTTAGGGAAGCAATCCCATAATTTTCAGCGATTAATATATCGATGTTAAAAAGTTTGCCACAAATTTATGATTTGAAATGTCTTATTTTTAAATCTTGTTTTGGTAGATATACACTCCTTTACTCATGACCATCACCAATGCAGGTCAAAATAGGAGCAAGTGATTGGCTGTTGACCCAATCAACCACAAGGCTATTGTCTTGAAATGAGGCAGCAATCGCCTGTTTGTCATGTAGGCAAGTAGCTTTATAACCCTTCCAATCGCAGGGTTGTCCTGGAGGTGTGCGAACGCGAATATTTCCCCCATCAACACTCAATTCTTCTACGGTTGATTCTACTTGTGGTAATTCAAAATTTTGACGATAGTTAAACATTCAATATCTTCTGCGGCACGTTGATACGATACCGACGCACTGACTCGCAAACAACAAGCCTCTAAATATGGACTCAATAGATTATGCGGTCTAAGTTCTAGCTTTTGTGCTTGAGAGTTTGTAATTAAAAGTTCTCCAATAATACTTTTTATTTTTCGCTTGTATCCTCGGCTTTCTTCTGTGGAATTTTCGATAAAAAAATTCCTACTTCTGGCATGACATATTCCTGCATTTGCGCGCGGACTACTGATTCTATTTTTGCTAAACTTGTGAGTTTCTCACTATTCGTATTTTTGTAGAGTATCTTTGCTATTGGACGCGAATATTCTTTGAGGTGCTGTTCTTCTTCAGGAGTCATAGTTCTACATAGTCTTGATGACTTTATTATCCCTTCCTAGTGTCCCATTACTTCCTGACTTCAGATTTCTGTTACCATCTTTCCCGCTTATTTATTCTTGTTGAAATAATAAAAAGTGGGATGCACCCTTCTTACGTTAGCTTTGTATTCATGTTAACACTATAGAAAGCCAGACACAGACTGATTTGTAAATTTTCGGACGTGTCTATTTCAATTCGTTTTATTGGAGAACTTTGATGAAGCTATTTCGCATTCTTCCATTAGTTGTTGGTAGTGCTGCTGCTGGTATCCTTGCAAATACATCACCAGCTCATGCACTGACTTGGACTTTGAATAATGTTACATTTGCGGATGGCGCTACTGCAACTGGTACATTTGATTATGATGCTGTAAGTAATACTTACTCTAACTTGAATATTACTTTATCATCGGGAACAATTTACAGCAGTTCTAGCTTTAATACTTCTCATATCAACTTTCAACAAAACTATAGATTTTCTGTTTGTAGCAATGGTTCTGGTTGTTTTAACTCACAATACCTTTACTTGATATTTAGTAATAACTTGAGTAACCTACCTGCAACTGTTACTGTGCTTGGTCACAGTTATGGTCTGACAAATAGTAGTGGAAACATAACCATATCCCAATCTTTAACTTCAGGTACAATTTCAAGCACAGCAGCAGTACCCTTCGATATCCCAGGAGGAGCAACAATTCCCTCGGTCGGCGCACTACTAGCCCTTGGCGCAATGAGAAAAACAAGAAAGAGCATAGCATCAAAAACCCGCATCGCCAACCCTGTAACAGCAACGGTTAGCTAGCATAAATTTTTTCACCTCCGATTTGCCCTTTTTGTTACCTGGTAAACAAATCAACATATTTTGGAGCATTTATGTAAATATCTTCCTAACTCCAAATATCAAATCAAGAGGGTGCGTTACCTTGTTAACGCTACTTAAACAAACCTTGTTGATGTTTCCGGTATCCAGGCTATTGTGTGTGCTATATCCCTGACCAATGGTAATCGGTTTATTTCCGGCTACGTATGTACCACTATGCTCAAATGTTCTCTCTTGGAACGTTACTGCTGGCGGGCGTGACCAGTTTGTATGGTCGCCCGCTAGCAGCGGAGGCTTAATCGTTGGTTCATAAGCTACTTGACGAAATTCTTCTAGTCTGACAAGTTTCATATTGGCAGGTGAGACTAGGTGGTTCTGCTCTCAGTTTCTGCTATCAGGGGGTCTGTATTCAATCAGTTACCCTGTTTTTTCTTTCTCATTCCCCATTTAGTCTAAACTCCAGTTACTAATTGCAAAACTATTTATTTTATTAAGCACTCAAACTCACAACTTTTCTAGAATCTAGGCAAAGCGCGGCTACAGAATATTTAAGCACTACCGAGGCTTCTTTAGCATTACAAGAACTCTTCACTTCAACGGTTCTTTTTTCATCCTTCACTAATTTAGCTTTGTAACTATATAGTGAGCCTGAATTGTCTTCAAAACTCAGTTCAGCTAATAAAGTATGATTATCTAAACTTTGCTCCAGAATTTTACCTGTTACTGCGTAATTGAACCAATCCCATCCATGACGCAGAATTAATTCCTTTTCTAAAATTTGCAGTGGAACTGGCAAAATTCCCCAGCCTCGATAGACTTGATTAAATAACTGGATATCTCCAGTACGAGTCAAAATTGATTTAAACGAATCTTGGTCTAAATTACCGTAATAGCGCCCTTCTGGTAAATCAATCATAGTTGGTGCAAATCGATGTCCACCAAAATGGCTTGATTTCCAAATCCGCACATTTTCTAAGCCTGAATGAGCAATAGTTTCTTGAGCATAAAAATAAAAAGGATTACCATATCTAGCACAGCATTTATCATGACTGCCGTGAGTACATACTAAAATATCTCTAGTAACTTTGGTTTCTCTTTCATAATCAGAAAAATTACCCCATAAGAATTTCTTTACTAGCGCTGCTACTTGCTCAATGTTCGCTAGCTTAAATTCATGCTTGCGGTATCCCTGACTTAATCCCTTTTGTTTTTGATAGATTAAAAGAGTTGTTTGTTCAACTTTATGTGATACATCATTTGCAATTAACAGAAAGCGAATCGGTAGTTTAGCACGTTTTACCTCATCTACCAAAAGCTTTAAATTACTGGGTACCCATTTAGAATTAAAAGCTTCTGAAGTCCAAGGTGGTGGACATTCAACTAAAATATAAGTTTCGTAATTGGTAGCACTACCAATAACATCTTCTCCTATTTGTTTGGAATGATCTGAACAAAAAAAAGTATTCATCTATCTGATCTCATGCTGAAATTTTATGGACAATGTGAGAACAAAATAAAATTGTGATCCTAGCTACAATAGCTTTCAACTAACTAGATTAACTGAATAAAACTAGGTAGCCACTTTATAACATTCATTTCTACTAAACCTATTTCCGGTTAATAAATTCTCCACAATAGGGGTAGAAAAGCTGCGGAAAATTTCTTCCGTACCGACAGAGTTAATTTTGTATCCTTTGTCAGTTGACAGTTGAAAAATTCTCAATAGCTGATGACAGCCTTGTGTACTCTTGGTTAAAGAGCCACAGTCAAAGTATTGTAGCTTTAGCCTACTTAAGCGATTCAAGTAACTGATAACACAGTTATAAATCTGGCTAAAATTACAGGTATTATGGAAATTTTTTTTAATTAAATGATATATATAATCATTTGCAGTCCGTGTCTCTACACCTGTAGGTATAAATTTACGTTTAGCCTGCTTTACTAAGGAACTTAGCTGCTTTACCCACCATCTGATAGATTGAATCGTATCTCGCCCATATATTCCTACTACTGGATGTTCTCTGGCTTGAGATCGGGAAATTGTCTGGATTAATTCATTGTCTTTTAAGTATTTATCTCCATTGTAATTTAAAAACATATTGCAAATAATTCTCAATTGACTGGGAAAAAAATAAAATTTTGTATTCAAATTTTGTTTATGTTCTTCTATCACCTTTACTAACTATGAGTCAGGCTAATAAAATCAACATTAGCTGTGAGAAAATAAATTACTGAATCTGGTGGTAGGGAACTATTATTCAGCAAATATTGTTAATTTCACAGTTATATTCAGTTTTTAAAGATATTGATATCCTTTTTACTCGTTTCATCTACTGAAATTTTCATCAGGCTTTTTTTTGATACCTATTTTGAATGTAACTGAAGTTAAGAATAAAAGCAAGTATTTGATAACTTTTATGGAGTTCGCTGCAATTTACAGACTTATCAATACTAGATAAATCAATGCTAACAGCATAATTAATAGTTGAGTTTGCTGCTGATAGTAACTATTGTGATCTTCAATACAAATAATAGTATTTCTCAATAGTGAATTAATATTAGCGTGAGAAAGGTAACAAATCAATGCCACAGAACACAGAGAGGATAAGTTTTATACTGTAGTGTAAAAGCGATCGCATCTCAAAAAACTGCGCTACTGTACTGGTAATGCATCAAGTCCAAATCAAGTTAGTCTATGCAGCGGATTTCTATTGTCGGAACCACAGGTTCAGGTAAGACAACTTTAGCGAAACAAATTTCTCTGCGCCGCAACCTACCCCATATAGAATTAGACTATTTGCACTGGGAACCTAACTGGGTAGAAGTACCAAACCAGATAATGCGAGAAAGGGTGTCTCAAGCACTATCAGGTAATAGCTGGGTAGTAGATGGTAATTACAGTATCGTGCGGGATATTGTTTGGGGAAAAGCTGACACGGTGGTGTGGTTAGATTATTCTTGGTCAGTGGTGATGAGTCGAATATTGCGGCGCACAATGTCGCGAGTAATCACACAACAAGAAGTCTGCAATGGCAACCGCGAAACATGGCAAACTACCTTTAGTCGCGATTCCATAATTTTGTGGGCGCTGAAGAATTACTATCCACTCCGCAGGGAATACCCCCAGCTATTTACCAAATCAGAGTATGCCCATTTGAGAATTGTACATCTGCGATCGCCTGCCGATACTGAAAATTGGCTACACGAGAATTTTGCCGAAAAATGAAAACGGAAGATAGAATAAGTTTTAGCCGCTAATTGCCAAGCAAAAGCTTTTATGAATGAGTATTTATTGATATTTGTGCGAATTAGCTAGTTTATTGATTGTGAACCTGATGCACGATTTGTAAACTTGATGCACGAGTTCGTGAACTTGATGCACGAGTTCGTGCAATTGATTCACAAGTTGTAAACTTGATGCACGAGTTCGTGTACTTGATTCACAAGTCGTGAACTTGATGCACGAGTTCGTGTACTTGATTCCCAAGTCGTAAACTTGATTCACGAGTTGTAAACTTGATAATTTAATTTCACCATAACGTCAGGCGATCGCATATTTATATCCCCTGGAAGCTGAGAAATTTCTTAGCTGTGGTGTTCCTATTTTGTAGCTACCCCCATAATATGAGGACTGACAATCGGGAATGGGGCCTCGAAATGCTCATAATTTAACTTAGAAAACCCAACTTGTTCTAAAGCCACCCAAGTTTCCCTGTCTGGATGACAACCATCACCTAAAAATTGCCAAATTGGGCGAACGGTACTTTGCACCCGTCGTAAAAATGTACCACTGGGTGCGGCGACATGTTCAATAAATAAGAAGCGTCCACCTGGTTTGAGAATCCTTAATATTTCTCGCAATGTAGCGGCTAGATTTGGTACTGAACACAAAACTAAAGTACTCACTACAGTATCTATGCTGTTATCTGATGCATTTATGCTGTCAGCTGTACCTGTACGGATATCGATGTTTAAACCTAACTGTTCTGCTGCTTCTCGCAGATAAGAATGCATGAATGGGTTTGGCTCAACTCCAATCCAGTTTATATCTTGCGGGTAATAGGATAGGTTGGGGCCTGTTCCCGGGCCTATTTCTAAAATATTACCGTGGAGATTGGTAAAGAGGGAACGTTTGCGATCGCTTACGGCTTTTTCATATTCAGCGCTACCTTGAGCCATCATCCAAGCAAACAGGCGCTTACCACAATTACTGCAAATATGATTTGCTGATTGTCCACAAGTTTGCTTCTCGGTCATATTCCACTTCGCCTAATATTTCAGCCTCTATGTTCCTTCAGCATACAATTTTTGATTTGTGAAAAAATCTCACCTTTGATGCTGATGCTGTACTCTCGCCGCTAACGCATCCTATGTGAACTGATAAAAATTAGGAATTTTTATGAGGTTTTTAGCTTTTTTCTTTCTGCTAACCAAGTAAATAACACAATACCGCAAAAGTCGGCAGTTAAATCAACTAAGTCGAAAGAACGATAAGGTACAAAGAATTGAATTATTTCATCTATTACACAAATCAAGATCACAATCATCGGAGCCAATGGCAAAGAAATATTAAAAACTTGGATTTTACGTTTATTCCAAGCTAAATGGCTGATAAAAGCAGCAATACCTAATAGCAGAAAATGCAAAATTGTATCGTAATGAGGAAATTGAGCTAGTTCGGTTGGGATAACTTTTAAATATGCAGATAGCGAGATAGACATCAAAATGCCAAAGTAAACCCAAAATGCAAATACCCAAGGTCTATTAGCTTTCATTTTCAGCGCAGAAAAGGTAGTATTTATAACTCCAAAAATAACAAAGAGCATTCCGCAATCAGAAATGCTCTATTTAGAAAAATTTGCTAAAGATAATGAGAAGTTAGAGATACTTTATAAAGTAAACCTTAAATTGTAGGATGCGTTACGCTATCGCTAACGCATCGAAAAAGATGGTACGTTACTTAATATTTACTTTATAAATAGCCTCTTAGTTTGAATATTAACAATATTCAAAATGCCTAAATTAGCAAAAAATTAGGCATGAAGATTGGCTTGTTCTTGTAACCAGGGGTCTACAGGCTGTCCATCTTTGCGACGCAATTCAATTTCCACTACCATAACTTCTTTAGAACCAGGAGGAGCAGGTTTTTTATGGAAAATAATGTCATAGGCTAGTGGATCGTGATTGCGTTCTTTTAACCATTCTTGCACTTTGGTAGTGGCAAAGAATGATTGACCTTGCTCAAACATCCGAGTAATCTGCATTTGTAGGGTGTAGGGATTTAGGCGACCCATTTTTAACCACCTTTCTCAAATAATTTGCAGGGTTAGGAATGCCTACCCTACTTGACACTTTCATGTTACTTGTATCATAAGTAAGTTTTCTACTGTAGATTTAAATTGTTTACCGTTGACGGTTCACAGTTAACTGTCAACCAGCAGGCTTAGTACGGTAAACCTCATAACTGATATTGATGAGTATGAGTCAAAATTAATCTATCTCAAGGGAAAGCCGCAAAATAGCCGGAGTACGGTAAACTGCAATACTAAACGGCTGAAGCGAAGATTACAATAAAAACTATAAAGCTAGTGGAGGAGCCACCAGGATGCAAGTTACATACGACCCTGATAAGCGTAAATTGCTATCCTCTCTATGTCATGGGGCGATTTTCTTTAGTACAACATTGTTTTCTATTGGTGTTCCCATCGTAATTAATATTATTTCTGATGACCCAGTTGTCAAAAATAACGCCAAAGAATCAATTAATTTTCACTTTAATGTTTGGTTTTGGGCTACTGTAATTGGAGTACCAATTGCGGTTCTATCTTTCCTGACTTTTGGTCTTGGCGGAATTTTATTCTTCCCTGTTGTAGCTTTGGGTTTTGCAATCCACTGGGGATTAACAATTTGGGCGCTATTTCACTGTCTCACCAATCCAGATGAACCGTTCCGTTATCCGTTTATTTTTAGAGTTTTTTAATCTTACAAACTACAGATAGAAGAGGATGTTTGCCAAAGGGATTGAGAATATCATCCCTTTTTTTTTAAGGATGCGATCGCAGTTTTCTTAAAATTAAAACTCTAATATTTCTCTAATAATGCTCTTCAGGTCTTTTTCTGCAGGACGTTTTGCAAACTGCTCATGATTATAAATCCATACTAGCTTGATTACATAATCAATCGTATTAACCAAGTACATCAATCTCACTTGTCCAGAAGCACCTTTACCAGCTTTTAATTCTAGTTTGTGAAATGTCCATCCTTCAGGTAACTGAATTTTTGCAGGTAAGGGTTCATTGCGAGAATTTATTGGATATGGATCATCAATTAAACCTTCTAAAACTTCCCCTAACATCTCCACAAAATCGCTTCCTAGAGCTTTCGCGAGTTTTTTAAAAGAACGCCTAAAATTATCAGATTCCTCAATCGAGAAGGGATTTGAGCCAGTCACGCACTTCTCCTTTAGAAACACGAGTTGAGGGTTCTGAATTAATAGCTTCCTCTAAAGTTTGAGACATTACCGATTCATAAGCAGGGTTTTCTCTTTCGATGATATCAAGCTTTTGATAACCCAAAGCTTTCATATCTTCTAAGCGAATAGGCTCAGTTGAACTGGCTTGAGGTGCTAAACCCTTGCGAGCCTTTTTCCAAGGAAACTCCCCATGAGTCATATCACTCAATCGATACGCATGGTAGCCTCCAAAATGTTCCCATATCTCTTCTAAAAGCTTCTTCTGTTCCACAGAAATCTCTAACAAAAAATCCTTACCAGGAACAGGTAACTGATTGGCTTCAAATTCACTATAAAATCTGTATGCAGGTGGACAAACCGGGCCATAGCGCCAAGCTTGAATCTCTTCATCAAATAATGGCTCATCATAGAGTGCCAAATGCAAGCTTTGTGAATAATATAGTAGCTTTTGTACCTTCATATTGGTCATTTCAGCTTCTATACCATCCTCATAAGCTTTGACAATAAAGTAGCGAGCTACATTGAGGCAATCAATCATAACTCATATCTGCAATTAGAAAGTTTTTATGGGAACTTTTATATATTATTATAACTGAAGTTCAATTAATTTAGTATAAAAGTACTATTTTGATAGCGATCGCACTTTGCAAGCATCATAAAATAGCGAAAACTTAAGTAAGAATTGAAAATAAAATATAGGTATCGATTTTATTTATGAAAAAATCTCAGTAACATATAGCAGTGCATTAATTAAATGAAATCGATTGGATATTTGAGGATTTCTGGATCAACAGTTGCAATTTTTAAACCATGATGTAACGCTTGACAGATAAGCATTCTATCAAAAGGGTCTTTATGCAATCCTGGTAACTTAGCAAGTTGAGTAACACTACCTTCATCTATATCAAGATTTGCAATTTGATGGCGCTTGCGTTGTTTGGGAAGATATATTTCTGGTGACTCTGGGAATGGTAGCTTTCCTAATTGATATTTAATGATGCACTCCCATATTGAAACAACACTCAGGTATACCTGGTTATCTAGATCGCAAATCGTATCTCTAACATCTGTTGATAGCTTAGGATCACCACTGATAAACCATAAAAAGATATGAGTATCTAGAAGAATCTTCATCCGCCCTCAAATGCACTCAGAATTTCGTCAGGTAAAGGTGCATCAAAATCATCAGGTACTTGAAATTCTCCTGCACACAAACCAAAAGGTCGCTTTGCCTTCTTATCAATTTTAATAGGTTTTAGTTCAGCAATTGGTTTATCTGCTTGGACAATAACAAAGCTTTCACCAGCCTCAACTTGATTGAGGTACTTTAATGGATCTTGTTGAATTTCTTCAGATGTGACTTTTTGCATCGAAGTATTGTGGTGTATTATTTATTATGGTTATACAGCCATAGTTTAATTTTAATGCTATTTCGCTCCAAAACTATCATAAAAATAAATATTAATTATAATGGAAAGCTCAGAAATTACCTCACAAACAACTGATATTTTAGCTGATTTCGGAGAAGTAGCATTAGATTCTGTATTAGAAGGCGTTATAAAAGATATTCCAATTTTAGGCTCTGCTGTCAAGCTGGCTAAATTATCAAAAACTATTACCGATAAGATTTTTCTGCTAAAAATTCAGAAATTTCTTTTAGGGCTAGAAAATATAAGTAATGAAGAAAAACAAGCGTTCTTTAGAAAATTAGATAATAATCCTGAAACCAAGGCAAAAATTGGTGAATGTTTAGTTCTGATTATCAATCGTCTAGATGACCTAGAAAAAGCTCAGATATTGGCTGAAATATTTTTGAGCTTAATACAAGAGAAAATTGACCTAGACACATTCAGACGATTATCTTCTGCTATAGATATTGCATTTATAGAAGACTTAAAAAAGTTGATTAAAGATAGTCGAGATAGTACTTGCCTAAATAATTTAATTCGCTCTGGACTTGCAGAAATATCGCCTACTGGAGTAATTCTAGAAGGATATGGTCTAGCTAATATAAATGTAAATATTTCTGAATTAGGAGAATTATTTGTGAGTTTAATGAATGGAAATCATGAAAAATCTCGTACAGGTTCCAGGGCTGTTGAGTAGGCTGGTATGGAGAAGTTAAGTTTAAAGGCAGGCAAAATGCCTGCCTTAAAGAAAATACAATTAACTCAACCCAGCTTTTAAATCACTCAGCGCTTGTGTCAAAGCCTCTGGTAACTTACTTGCATCACGTCCGCCAGCTTGGGCTAAATTTGGTCTTCCACCACCGCCACCGCCGCAAATTTTGGCGATCGCACCGACAAATTTACCTGCTTGCAAACCTTTTTTATTCACCTCTGCGCTAAAGGCTGCAACTAAGCTGACTTTATCGGCTTCGGGAACTGAACCCAATACCACCGCACCGTTACCGAGTTTTTGTAATAAGCGTTCGGCTGCGGTTTTTAAGGATTCTGGATCGACATCATCGAGTTGGGCGACAATAATTTTATAATCGCCTACAGATTGAGCTGTTTGTAGCAAGCTATCAGATTTGGCGATCGCTAATTGTCCTTTCAAGACATCCAGTTGTTTTTGGCTGGTTCGCAGTTCGTTTTGCAGAGTTGTGATTCTCTCTGGTAGTTCTTCGGGTTTGACTTTAAAGCGATCGCTTAAATCTTTGATGACTTTATCGCGTATATTCAGGTAATCTAGCACCGCTGGGCCGGAAACCGCTTCAATGCGTCGCACCCCAGAAGCTACACCAGCCTCAGAAATTATTTTGAAAACGCCTATCTCCGCAGTATTACTGACATGAGTTCCGCCGCACAGTTCCATTGATACGCCTGTGAAATCAATCACCCGCACTTCATCACCATATTTTTCGCCAAACATGGCAACAGCGCCTCTAGCTTTGGCTTCTGCTAAAGGTAAGATTTCCACTTTAGCTGAGTGTGCCTCGGCAATCCATGTATTTACCTGTTCCTCAACTTGCTGGACTTCCTCTGCTGTCAAAGCTCGGGGACAGTTGAAGTCAAAGCGCAATCTGTCGAAGGAAACCAAAGAACCTGCTTGGGAAATACCTTCATCGACAATTTTCTTTAACGCTGCTTGTAACAGGTGAGTTGCAGTGTGGTTAGCTTGCAGACGACGACGACAAGCACGGTCGATTTGAGCAGTTACAGCATCTCCTACTCGGATTGTACCGCGTTCAATGCGCCCGAAGTGGATAAAGAAATCTGATTCTTTTTTCACGTCATCAACGCGAATTACCACGCCATCACCGGAGATATAACCGCGATCGCCTATTTGTCCCCCAGATTCGGCATAAAATGGGGTCTGATCCAACACCAGTTGTATTTCTGTACCAGCTTCGGCTGCTTCTTGAGCCACACCACCCACTAACAGCGCTTCCACTTTGGCGGTAGCTGTAGGTTGGGTATAGCCTATAAACTCGGTGGCGTGGATATGTTCTGCCAGTTTATCCAAGGAACCTTGCACCGTTAAATCGATGGTTTCATGGGCAGCTTTGGCACGTTCCACCTGTTTTTGCATTTCGGCATCAAATCCAGCTTCATCAACGGTGAGATTGTTTTCCGCAGCAATTTCTTGGGTGAGTTCTAGGGGGAATCCGTAGGTGTCATACAAGGTAAAGGCGCTTTCACCACTGATTTGGGTTTGTCCTTGCTGTTTTACCTGTTGAATAATTTCTTCCAGCAGTTTTTCCCCTCTGTCGAGAGTTCGCAGGAAATTGGCTTCTTCCCGTTGCAGTTCGGCTTTAATTGCTGCTTCCCGTTGGCGCACATTAGGGTAAGCTGATTCGGAAAGTGCGATCGCCGTTTCGGCAACTTGGGTCGTAAATTCTCCAGAAATCCCGATTAATCGCCCATGACGTACCACCCGCCGAATTAATCGCCGCAGTATATAACCCCGTCCGACGTTGGAAGCGCGGATTTCATCAGCAATCATGTGGACAACAGCACGCACGTGATCGCCAATTACTTTTAAGGAGACTTTGGTTTTCTCGTCGCTGCTATGGTAATCAATCCCCGCAATTTGCGCTGCTGTTTGAATAATCGGGAAAATTAAATCAGTTTCGTAGTTATTCGGGACTTTTTGCAGGATTTGGGCCATACGTTCCAAACCCATACCCGTATCAATGTTTTTATTTTGCAGCGGTGTTAAATTCCCTTCTGCATCCCGGTTATATTGCATGAAAACCAGGTTATAAAACTCGATAAACCGGGAATCGTCTTCTAAATCAATGGTTTCATCGCCGCGTTCTGGGTGGAAGTCGTAGTATATCTCAGAACAAGGGCCACAAGGGCCAGTGGGGCCAGATACCCAAAAGTTATCATCTGCACCCATGCGCTTGATTCTAGCTGGTGTAACACCTATTTGATCCCGCCAAATTGCATAGGCTTCATCGTCTTCTTCAAAGACGCTGACAACCAGGTTATTGGGGGAAAAGCCAAAAACTTGCGTAGAGATTTCCCATCCCCAAGCGATCGCTTGTTCTTTAAAATAATCTCCAAAGCTGAAGTTACCCAGCATCTCAAAAAACGTGTGATGGCGTTTGGTGCGCCCGACGTTTTCAATATCGTTGGTACGGATGCATTTCTGGGAAGTGGTAGCACGGTTAAAATCCGGCGTACGTTGTCCCAAGAATATCGGTTTAAATGGTAGCATCCCCGCGATCGTCAGCAGCACAGTTTGGTCTTCAGGCACAAGGGAAGCACTTGGGAGAATCTGGTGTCCCCGTTGAGCAAAGAAGTTAAGGAATAGGTGGCGAATTTCGTTACCGCTGATTTTCTGGGGATTAGAGGACATGGGTTTTTACAAAGTGAGTATCAATAAACTGGGAAGGCCGACAGAGGATCTTTCTTCGCTTTTACAGACAAAGTATGCCGCAATCCAGGACATCTGTGCTAAAAGTTTGTCACTTCCTCATATCTAGCACTATTCTCATTCAGCGTCGGGTGGAATGTTGCACGAATTGAGGTTTTCTCATTAAAAAAATATCCCATTACATTGAGCGCAGGGGACAAAGAGCCGGAAAGACGCTGGAGGAACTGCTGTGTTGAGCCCAGAAATGAGGATAATTTATTTTTCCGCGTTTTCCACAATCCAATAGTGGCGTATCAGTGTTATTTGCATATATCTCTTTATACTTATATATTTTTCTATTTTAGAAAATCTTGGAGATAGCCAATTACATGATTTTTCGGGACTTCCAGACAATAAATTATCCCATTGTCATAGCGGCAGATTCTTTCTCCTCTGCTTCCTCTGCTGACAAAGCGTTCGCGTAGCGTCCCGCAGGGATGGAATATTTTTTTAGTTGGAAGTCCCTTCACCAAGTAATACCAACTCTCCATAATTCAGCAGCGTCGCCACTCAGAAACCCGGGAAAAATATACTCTTCTTAGTTTTGAACTGGGAATTGGGAATTTTGCATTTGTATAACTTGAATTTTAACAGCAGCTATGTACTGCGATTGTGTACCAGCAAAATTACCTAACTCTGGTAGGATGAGTAATTCCCGTAGAGAGGATAATATTAAACCTTAAGAATAGATTAAGAATTTTTTTGAGGTTAGATTAATGGCATTAAAACTGAAAGTACCGAACATAGCTTGTGAAGACTGTGCGGCTAAAATCAGTAACTCAATTCATGTAATGGAACCCGATGCAAAGGTGGATGTAGATATCAGCGATAAAACTGTCACCGTAGAATCTGCAGCCTCCGAAGAGTCCATCAAACAGATTATTGTTGCTGCTGGTTATCAAATTGAAGGTTATTGATCGTAATATTCACTTTCAGATAAATTTGCATCTGATAAGTTTTTAAATTCAAATAATTTGTTTCTTTAATTGTCCGTCTCGGCTCGAGGCGGACAATCTTGTATTGAGGGCAATATCACTATAAGTACGTAGGTAAAATGGTTTTTTACAAGATTTGGAGGAAGTAAAAAGTTCCAAAAATGACCATTAATCCTTGACTCTTGACCATTAACCCTTGACTCTTACTCAGTTAACCTCATAGCATATAATATATGTACTTGTTACCTAAGTCATGATAGATTTGAGTATAGTTACGGTTTTGTTGTCTATTTATGTAAAATTACTGATAGCTTTTGCAAATATTTCATGAAGATGTAACTAATCAACTATATATGAAATACCAATCCTTTTAATATAGAAAGACTATGAATTACTTGGTGCCATCCAATGCAGCAATATCAAGGCTTTATTGTCAGGAGATAATAATTCAGTATTTTAATGGATATAGGATTTCATGAACTTAGAAAGTATATCGGTTTTTACTAGCAAATAAAAATTTTTATATTTTTTTAAATATTTTATGTCAGTAATTTTTTATCTTTAGAATATGCTGGTTTTTATAAATGATTAAATTCCATATTTAGCCATTAATGCTTAATACATGGAAACCACATAAACCGTTTTACCTTCTCTAGGAATATTCAGTAATTATACTGTTTGAAAATGATTAGAGAAAAGCTGAAAGTATTTGCATCACACATTTCGTTGTAGCTACAGTTGAGGTAAATTCTTAAAAGGAGATTAAAGTTAGGATAAAAAGTTAAATTCGGTAGTAAAACAAACAAATATAGGGTAAACCTCCCTAACCAATAATACTGAATAACTCAGTATTATCTAAGTAAAAACAGCAAGTTTTACAAAGTCAACATTTTGAAAATTTAAATAGGGTAAAAAGCAAAGCAATGAATATGTCCATTCTGGTCTTTGGGTGCCATAAATTTCTAAATACACTTCCAGATCAGATCCTTTATGCCAAAGCATTTAACGTGGAAGTTATTGACAGTTTTGATCGGGCCGTTTCATATATTCAAAACACACCTCCAGACATAATAATTGTGCAGGCTAGTATTGATGGCAGTATAGAACTCTGTACCTGGTTGAAAGACCAAGTCAAGCTATCTTGGATTTACTGCATTCTTTTGGAAGACCGTTCTCAGCACATTATTGAAAGAGCTAACTATGGCTGGGAATGGGATTTAGAAATGACTTCCGCTGCTTTAAAACAGGGAGCTGATGCTTATATTTGGCAAGTAAATGCAGAAAAAACCAGCGATAATTTATCAGAAGTAACTGCTAATCATCGCCTGATATTAGCTCAATTGGCAGTGGGCTTACGCAAGGCAGAAAAGTATCGTGATTTGATGCGGAAAAATGATTTGTTATCATCAATTGCCTTAGCGGATTCCTTGACAGAACTAAATAACCGTCGCGCTTTAGAATGGGATTTACCCAGACAAATTCAAAAAGCTCGCGATCAGCAACTTTCTTTGAGTTTAATTATTTTTGATGTCGATTTCTTTAAGAAAGTCAATGATACATATGGACATTTAGTAGGCGATCGCTTGTTGCAATTATTGTCTAGTCGGGTGCGACATAATTTGCGCTTCCAAGATACAGCCTTCCGCTATGGTGGTGAAGAATTCGTGATTCTGTTAGCTAATACCTCTGGCGAAGAAGCTGCAATTGTGGCGCGTCGTCTGAATCGCATAGTTAGCGAACAACCATTTGCGATTAACAATCAACTGAGTATAAATGTCACCATTAGTTTGGGTACTTCTTCATTAAAAGGTGACGATGACATGCAAGGAATTAGCCTATTGCATCGTGCCGATCAGTGTCTCTTAGAAGCTAAAAGCAGCGGACGTAATCGTGTCATTAGTTGGGAAAACTTCTGTCGTATTCCATATTTACAAGTCGCTTCTTCATAGCATCAAGATTTAATTCTGCTATTGCCATTTGGTATTGGACATTTCTTTTTAATAAATTTATTCCCACTACTTAGTCCCTAGTTTGTGTTCCCTATTTCCCAGCACTGGGTAACTCATGGACTCCAAGTTGAGCATTTTCAATCGCAATTTGACACTCTGCTATTGATGCCTTTTGACTCATAGCATCAACTAAAGCTTTGTAACTAGACCAATTCTCTTGGAGTAGGGTTTTGGCTTGGAGAGTATGAAAGCGTTGTTTTTGTTGAGAATTAGCAGCAGAAAAGCCGATATTTGCTAATACACCTACTAGCTTAGTGCGATCGTCAGCACCACCTTGAGCATTTTGGAAAACCAAGGTTTCTGCCGCAATCCCCGCCATCCAAACAGTGCAATAGCGATCCAAGATGTGTGCGCTAATTTTACCCGCTTCAAGTTGAGATGCTAATTCAGCATCATTAAAAGTGACACCACCTTGTCCTGGTTGTCCCTGTTTCCAGGCTTCCCAAGCACTGAGGGTATAAGCGCTAATCGGGATACCCAATAGGTGTGCAACGAGAAAATGCCCTGCTTCGTGATGCAAAATGCGATCGCGGTGTTCGCTTTTAAAACCAGCCAGCCAATCTAAAAGAATTGTACCGCCTTTACCCTGTAAGCTGAAACTGTCGAATGTCGCTATACCCAAAATAGTAAAAGTGGCAACTGCGGGGATTGCAGGCGAAAAATTCAGCAATGGCCCCAACAGCACCGATAGAGTCATTAAAAAAATAGATATGGCAATTAAATTTAGGGCAGTCTGGCTCATACTAAGTTTTATGAATGCAGCTTAATCTTTCTTTATTATGAGCCGATCTGCAAATGATATTCAGTTTTTCCAGGTATTAATCAAGTTAATTTTTAAACTTCCATAAATTTTTTGCACAACACCGTCTAATACTCTCCACAAAGACGAAGCATTCAAAAAACCGGGCAAAAATACAGGTTCAATCTCAACATCTGCCATCACTGCATCCAGTTCAGCCTCGCTCAGATGTTCCTCCCATAATCCTTCTTCAACCAAGTTATTGGACAGAAAAATAATCCGTTCACGCAACAACTTTAATTGTTCATGCCGTGGTGCAGCAGGTAGGCGAATGGTACAAGGACAAGTCCCAAACAACACAACTACTTTTCCCGGGAGATATGGCGGCATATTTTAAGATTCTTTAAATCGCGATCAATTTTGTGATTCTTCTTCACCTACCTTAATTGTATGCTCTTTTTTGTTGGCAGCATGAACAATCTTGACCACAGTATTGTAGGCTAATCCACTAATGCGGCTAATACCTCTTAAACTGATACCATCAGCATAGGACTGGAGCACAATTTGCACGTCTTCTTGATTCACTTGCCGACGGTAATAAAATGTATTAAATGTTTCACTAAAAGTTTGTCGGCAACTGAGGCAGAAGTAGCGTTGGCTGCCTTTACTTGTCTTGCCGTGTTTACGGGTGTGGGGATGATTACATAAAGGACAGGGTACTGTCTGTTTGGCAAAACTTGTCTGTTTTTGATTTTGGAAACCACTATTTCGATAGGAAACTATCACATTAGTAGCGACTTTGTCCATTTCTAACTGAACTGGCATAAATTTCCATCTCCCTGGCAACGGAATTGAATTAGTAAGTATTGTTTTGGTGGATTTAATTGCTTTGCTGTTTCCCTAAGAAAACACCGAAAGTAACGATCCACTGCTCATACAAGAACTATGAGAGTCAGATACCAACTGGGCATTACACTCTAGTACAAACAGTAGTTAAGAAATCTGAGGAAATTCTGAGGAAGCAATATTTTTGGCACAATATGGGTCATTACCAGTATTTTCATCAAAATACTGAGACCATCCCATAGTCCTTTGCAGTCTTGATTTCAGCCTTTTCTGCCTAAGGATAAATCACTCACATGGATATTCCCAAATCATTGCTGATAGTTACAAAACATATGCCAGTGCTTGAGGTGATTCAATTAATGAATCAAGCTCAGACAAGCTATGCACTGGTATTAGATGCCCACATATTAACTGGTATTGTCACAGTTAGAGATGTACTCGCTGCCACTAGTAATCAATCTGCATTGGCGGATATGACTGTTGTTGAAGTTATGAGTCAACCTGTAATTACCCTAAGTGCAGCAGAGGCAAAAAATTTATCCACAGTGTTGCAACGATTTAACCAGTATGGAATCAGCCACTTACCTGTTGTAGATAATTACGGGCAAGTATTAAGTGTGGTTAACAAGGATGAAGTTATTGAGAGACTCTGCCAAACTCTGAGTTGCAAAACAGCAGAGTTGGAACGCGAAGTAGCTCAAACAGAGCAAATGAGCAAATTGATCGCATACAAAGAAAACTGTTATCAAGCATCACAAGCCATCATCAAAGATATTCTTGATAGTGCGATCGCTACTTCGATTGTCAGTTTCAGAGTATTTCCTAATCGTGAATGGCAATGTGACTATCAATCTCCAGGTAGTGAAGCGCTATTTGGCTATACACCCCAAGAAATTCTCACTCAACAAGACCTCTGGATATCGCGAGTGCATCCAGAGGATCGAGAAAAAGTTATCGAACCGCTGTTTGAAGATATATTTGCTGGGCGCACAGCCAATGTAGAGTATAGATTTCATCATAAAGACGGTTCGCTACGCTGGATTTGTGCTACTTATACCTCTCGTTATGATGCTAGAGCCAACTGTTGGATAGTCACAGGTACTAGCAGTGATATCAGCGACAAGAAACTGGCACAAAACACTTTATTAGAGCAAGCAAAACTTTTAGAACTTTCTCATGATGCTATCATAATTCGCAATCTCGATAATCAAATTACATTTTGGAACCAAGGAGCAGAGCGAATTTACGGTTGGACAGCAACAGAAGCAATGCACAAGAATAGTCACACTCTGCTTGCAACTCAGTTTCCCATCCCTTGGGAGGAAGTCAGTGCTTGCCTGATTAATGAAGGATATTGGGAAGGCGAATTAATCCATTTTCGGCGGGATGGTCAGAAAATTGTTGTGGAAAGTCGCTGGGCATTGTTCAAACAAGCTGATGGTACACCCATATCTGTGTTGGAAATTAATCGAGATGTTAGCAAGCGCAAACAAGCAGAACTTACTTTGCAAGAACGAGAAGCGATGTTGCGCGGGATTGGAGATAATTTGCCGAATGCGGTAGTGTATCAAGTTATCCGCGAACTCGATGGTAGCGATCGCTTTTCCTACCTCAGTGCAGGATGTGAAAGAATTACGGAAATCAGTGCAGAGGCGGCGCTACAAGATTCTAGTTTGTTGTATAGTCAGGTAATTGCAGAGGACGTACTTCGCTTACAGCAAGCTGTTGAGCAGTCGATGCAGAATATGTCTGTATTTGATATGCAACTGCGGATCAGAACCCCTAGCGGTAAAGTGAAATGGTTAGATTTATGTTCTACACCACGCAAGTTGCATGATGGTCGGGTAGCTTGGGATGGATTGATGGTGGATGTAACCGACATTAAACAAACTGAAGAAACCTTACGCAAGAGTGAAGCCTTACTAGCAGAATCCCAACGAATTGCGCGTCTAGGTAACTGGGAATGTGATGTGGCTACAGGTAAAGCCACTTGGTCAAAAGAACTATTCCGACTGTTCAATCGCGATTTAGACGCAGAACCCAACTATCAGGAATTATTCAGCTTATGGGATTCTGAAGATGCTGAAAAATTGCAGCAAGCAATTGAACAAGCGATCGCTACTGGTCAATCCTACCACCTCATTCTGCGTGTACCCCAGTCTGATGGCTCTCATATCTATTTAGAGGTAATTGGACATGCAGAATCCAACGCTGAAGGCCAAGTAATTCGCCTTTATGGAACTGCTCAAGATGTTACCGCCAGAGAAAAAGCGCTCAACGAACGCAAGCGAGTAGAGCAAGCACTGCGCGAGAATGAAGCCTTTTTACGCAGTATCTACTATGGAGTAGGACTGTCGATTTTTGTGATTGATGTTGTCGATGAAGATTTTCGCTATGTGGGTTTGAACCCTACTCACAAGCATCATACAGGACTCACAGCAGATGAATTACGTGGCAAAACACCTGAGGAAATCTTTCCCCCAATTGCAGCGGCGGCTGTACGACAGCATTATCAAGATTGTGTCCAAGCTGGGGAAACTATTACCTATGAAGAATGCTTACCTTTTCAAGGTAAGGATATTTGGTGGATTACTAGCCTCACTCCTTTAAAAGATGAAAATTCCCGCATATACCGCATTATTGGCAATAGTCTTAATATTAGCGATCGCAAACATACTGAACAAATATTAGAACTGCAAGCAATCATCACTCGCAATATGGCTGAGGGAATTTGCTTAATTCGAGCCAGTGATAGTGTTTTTGTCTATACTAATCGCAAATTTGAGCAGATGTTTGGCTATGAACCAGGAGAATTAATTGGTCAACATGTATCGATTGTTAATTATGCAGATGCAAATACTAATGCTAGAGACGTGGATAAAGCTATTACGGCCAAGCTGAGGCAACATAGTGAAACAACTTATGAAGTTCACAATATCAAAAAAGATGGCACTCCTTTCTGGTGTTGTGCAACCGCATCGGTGTTTGAGCATCCTGAATACGGAACTGTTTTTGTGGCTGTGCAACAAGATATTACAGAACAAAAAAAAGCTGAAGACAAACTTAAAGCATCCTTGAAAGAAAAAGAAGTTTTACTTAAGGAAATTCATCATCGCGTCAAAAACAACTTAGGAATTATTAGCAGTCTGCTACAAATGCAGTGTAGGCGCATCCAAGATTCTCAAGCAATCTCTATCCTACATGATAGTCAAAACCGCATTGCTTCCATTGCTTTAGTGCATGAAAAATTATACGGTTCTGATCATCTGAGCGATATTGATTTTGCTCAGTACATTCTCGATTTAACAACTCATTTATTTAAATCTTATAATTTTAGTTCCAGTAATATCCAATTAAATATTCAAGTTGAACCTGTGCATCTAGATATTGAAACTGCCATTCCCTGCGGATTAATTATTAATGAACTAGTTTCAAATGCTTTAAAATACGCTTTTCCAGACCAGCGTTCAGGTGAAATTCAGGTAAAATGCCAGCAAAATTATGAATATTGCTCAAAGATTCCGCTGCAACCCGATTTAGTTCTAATTATTCGAGATAATGGTGTTGGACTACCTGCGGATTTTGATAGCAAAAAAGCAAGAACACTGGGAATGACCCTTCTTCATGGATTAGTAAAGCAGCTGAGGGGAACAGTGAAGATTCATAACCAGCAGGGAACAGAGTTTAAAATTATTTTTCCAAGAAGTAAGGTAGAAAAGCAATGAGCATCTCATCAGCAGTCGAAACACCAAATATGATTCAAGTACTAGTTGTTGAAGATGAGTATATTCTTGCTATCAACCTCCAAGAAAGTTTAGAAGGTTTAGGCTATACAGTTGTAGATATTGTAGATTCCGCAGCCGAAGCAATTGAAAAAGCCAGTGAGCTACGTCCAAACTTAATTTTAATGGATATTCGCTTGCGGGGAGAAATGGATGGTATCCAAGCAGCAGAAGAAATTTGGAGAAAACTGCAAATCCCAGTCATTTACTTAACAGGACTTTCTGATAAAAATACAGTAGAACGAGCAACTTTAACATCACCTTTTGGATACATCCTCAAACCTGTTAGCGAGCAAGAACTTTATGTTGCTATCCAAACAGCACTGGAACGCTATCAACGCGAGCAATTTTTAAGCACAGTTCTCCGGGGAATGGGTGAAGGTGTAATTGTGGCTGATTCTCAACTGCAAATACAATACCTCAATCAAGTGGCCGAAACCTTAACTGGCTGGCGATTGGAAGAAGTCAAAAACCAAATGTTAACCGAAGTTGTGCAACTAATTGAGGAACAAACTCAGCGTCCCACCGAAAACCCGATCGCCATAGCTTTACAAACACAAACAACTATCTATCTCAAAAATCGTATTTTACTGGTTACCAAAAACGGGACAAAAATTCCTGTTGCTGATAGTGCTACTCCTGTGAGAGACAAAAGCGGAACGATTACCGGTGCTGTGATGGTTTTTCGTGATGACACACAACGCAGACTCAACGAAGAACGTAGCCTTGCAGCTGAGAGAGCTAGACAAATAGAAACTCAAATAGCAGAACTCCAACGACTAAACCAGTTGAAAGAAGATTTTTTGGCTACGACTTCCCATGAAATGCGGATGCCTTTGTCAAATATGAAAATGGCAATTTCCCAGCTAGAAAATATACTAAATCAACTGGGAATTTTGAATCCTGAAGAAATGTCAGCATCTGAGTCTGTAGCCAAATACCTAACTATCTTGCGTAACCAGTGCGAAAGAGAGCTAAATTTAATAGATAATTTGCTAGAAATGCGGATGATTGATGCAGATGTCTATCCATTGCAATTAACTTCAATTAATCTGCGAGACTGGCTAAATCAAATCACCGAGAGTTTTCAAGAATTAGTTCAAGCTCAACAACTAGTTCTTGAAATTAGCATTTCTTCAGAGTTACCTGCTTTTGTTACCGACATAAATCTGTTAAATCGGATTATGACAGAACTACTCAATAATGCTTGCAAATATACACCGTTGGGTCAACTAATTACACTCAATCTCGAAGTCATAGAACCCACAAATAAACCGATTAATGAGGATAATAAATATGGGGTATTAACTAATTATCAATCTCCTATGTTGCAAATCACAATTAGCAATTATGGTGTTGAGATTATGCAAGAAGAACAAGCTTTAATCTTTGAACCTTTTTACCGTATTATCAAAAATACAAACAAACAAAAAATCACTATCTTTGATACAGATTATCAGATTAATCCTAGAAATCCTTTGCAAGATAGCGGTGCAGGCTTAGGGTTAACCTTAGTTAAGAAGCTAGTGGAACATCTTCAAGGAACTATTAAAGTTAGCAGCAATCATCTCTGTACAACATTTACTGTATCACTACCGTTTATTCTGTCTCAGTAATCAAAGAAAACAGGAAAAGAGACAAAGGAGAATAATTATTCAAAGACGACAGTTTTATTGGCATAGACTAAAACACGGTTTTGCAGGTGCAAGCGTACCGCTCTAGCTAATACAACTCTCTCTAAATCTTTACCTTTTCTAATTAAGTCTTCAACGTCATCGCGGTGACTGACTCGCACTACATCCTGTTCAATAATTGGGCCAGCATCTAACTCAGGTGTGGCATAATGTGCTGTGGCTCCAATGATTTTAACTCCTCGTTCAAAAGCGCGGTGGTAAGGATTTGCACCTACAAAAGCAGGTAAAAATGAGTGATGAATATTAATAATTTGCGGAAATTTAGTAATAAAATCTGCGCTGACAATCTGCATATATTTTGCCAATACAACTAAATCAATTTTGTATTGCTGCAGTAATTCTAGTTGTTTAATTTCCTGTTCTGCTTTGTTTTCTTTACTGATGGGAATGTGGTGATAATCAATGCCAAATTGCTCCGCTACTTTTTGCAGATGAGGATGATTACTAATAATTAGCGGAATCTCAGCCGCAAATTCTTGAGCACGATGTCGCCAAATTAAGTCAAACAGACAATGGTCTTGTTTACTCACCCAGATAGCAATGCGGGGTACAGTATCCGAAAAGTTTAGTTCCCATTTCGCACCCAAAGGTTGAGCAATGGCATTAAATGCTGGCCCTATTAAATCTCGTGGCAGGTTAAATCCTTCTAACTGCCATTCGATGCGGCTGAGAAATAACTCAGCGCCAAAGTCTGTATGCTGATCGGCATGGATAATATTGCCGCCATTAGAGTAGATAAAATTAGCAATTTTCGCCACTAATCCCCGCTGATCGGGGCAGGAAATAAGCAAGGTTGCTGTTGGTTTGGTCATTTGGGATGTGTCATTCATTAGGCATTGGGCATTGGGTAATGGGTAAATGGTGATGGGTAATTGGTAATGAGCATTTCTCCCTTTTCCCCTTCCCCTTTCCCCGTTTCCCCTTCTCTCCCTATTTACCGCTGGGAGTTGGTAAAGGTGTTTTATCGCTATTAACTACTGGTTGTTTCCACTCGGATATATCGCGATTGACTGCGTTTTCAAAATCTGTGGAAACCAACAAAACATCTATATTACCATCGGGTTTTACAGATGGGTCAGCTTGAGCATACAATAAACGACGGTTAAAGTTAGTCGCGCCTAGAAGCAATTGATGGCTTTGCTGATTTTTCAGGGTGATATTAATTGTCGCCTGGGGGTTGTCTAAGCCAAAATCGCCTTTTTGATTAGCTGGGATAGATAAAGAGCGATCGCTCTTTCCTTTTACCAACAAATCCATTAAATAAGAAACAATAGCATCATTCGCTGGCTCTGACACCGGTGATTTTATCAACCACTTAGGCGGACTATCCTGCGGGTTTCGTTCCAAAGCTAAAGATAGTTTTGCCGTTGTGATTGTCAAAGACTGCACATCATCAGCAGTAAAAGCGAAAATTTGCTGCTTTTTCTCCTTTACTTCCTCACGCTGAGTCGCCCCCCGAATTTCATGGAAATAAACAAAGCTACCCAAACCCAGGGCTAGCAATATCAAAATTAAAGTTGTGCGCGAAAATTTCATGTTTTAGTCATTTGGTGTTTGTCATTTGTCATTTGTCATTTGTCATTTGTCATTTGGTAATGGGTAATTGGTAATGGGAATTTTGCCCCTTGTCCCCTTGTCCCCTTGTCCCCAATCTCCTCATCTCCTCCGCCACCAAATCACAAAAGCAGCTAATAACCCAATCAAGGGTAGAAGTAATAGAGATGACAATGTTAAAAGATTGGCTTGGGCGGCTGTGATGTTGAGGCGGCGGTTTTTAGATTCTTTGGGGCGAATGGATAAAGGTTGTCGATCCTCTTGTTTGCTTAGCCAGGTGACTGAGTTGAGGAAGACATCACCGTTTAATTGCTGTTGAAATAAGCCATCGGTAGCAAAGTCGGAATTTCCTATGACTACTAACCGGGATTCAGTAGCAGGTTTTTCACCTTGCTTATCGGTTAAAGGTGCAGCCGTTGTAGGAGTTGGTGAAGGTGTAGCTGTCGGGGTGGCTTGATTATTGGTTGTGGGTGTCGGTGAAGGGCTGGCTTTTGGTGTCGCCTGTCCTTGGGTTGTGGGTGATGGTAAGGGTGTGGGGCTGGGTTGAGTTGTGGATGGGGCTGGTAGTTTTTTTTCTAAAGCTACGCCCAAAGTTAAAGGCCCTTTCAGGTCTTTATCAGCATTAAACTCTAATTTC
Organism: Nostoc linckia FACHB-104; assembly: GCF_014696615.1. Taxonomy (GTDB): domain Bacteria; phylum Cyanobacteriota; class Cyanobacteriia; order Cyanobacteriales; family Nostocaceae; genus Aulosira; species Aulosira linckia_A. The sequence continues at coordinate 54,843 of NZ_JACJQJ010000002.1, forward strand.
TCGCTTTGTAGGTCGCTTTCTGCCCAGCTGTTAGGATAAGGTTTGGTTCGCAGCAAGGGTGTAGACTGAACACCAGCTACGGGATTAATTTGCAACGGTCTTGCTAACCGATAAAAAGAAATGTTGTTACCAAATTCTTTAGTAATTGGATGTTGACCGTAGTCTGTAATTATGGGAACTGCTGGCCCTTGTTTTGCACCTTGTCCAGAAACATCAACAGCTAAACGGCTATCCAGGGTAACACCCCACTGTTTCAGCAAGTTATCAAGTTTGGGGTCAGTACCAGGGTCAATCATTAGCAGTAAGTTACCGCCACGATTGAGGTATTGTTCTAAAGCTTGAACTTCACCCTCAAATAGGGCTTCTTTTGGCCCTGCTACTACTACCGCCGCCGCATCATCTGGTACTTTTGCGGCTTCTGCTAAATTTAATGGTGATGTAGTGAAATTTTTATCAGTTAATCCCTGAATGGCTTGGGACATTCCACTTTCAGATGCTGTCAGTTGGTGTTCACCATGACCTTGAAGGAAGTAAACTTTGGCGGCGTTAGCAGTAGTAATTTGTTGTAGGCGATTAGTTAACCGCACTTCGGAAAGTCGTTCATTTTCTGGATTAACTACTTGTACTAACTGCCTTTTATCTTGATATTCTAAATAAACTTCTCCATAGTCTTTATAACCAAACTTTTTGGCTAGTCCTGGTCTAGCATCTGGATCGACATACTCAAATTGAAACTTGGAGTTTTGCCGACGATAATTTTCTAGTAAATCCCGGTCTTGGGGATTTTGGTTAACATCAAAAATCCAGACTTTAACTGGCTGTGGCAGATTATTTAATAATTCTTGCGATTGGGGCGCTAGAGTAAATAATTGAGTTTCTGTTAAATCTGCTCGGTAATGGTAGCGAACACCCAAGAAGTTAATTAGCCCTAAAATTACCAATACTGCTAAGGTGGCAACTAAAGCATTAGTACCCGCTTTGCTAGAACGACTTCCTAACCATTGACCTTCTTGGCTTTGTAAAATAATCCATAAGCCAATAACGACAATTCCGGTAATTAGAAATGCTAAGGAAATTGGACTCCATGATGATGAAATTAACCTAGCAGTTAAGCCCGCCACTAAGAAGAATGGGCCTAGCCAAAACAGATATTTCCAAAGTTTCTTTTTAGCAACGATTTTCATGTGATTTGGCGATTGTCATTTGGTGTTTGGTGTTTGGTGTTTGGTGTTTGTCATTTGGCATTTCTTGGTTAGTTATTAAGCTTTTTAGATAGTTCAATGCTGATGTGGGAAAATACAGGAATTGTTTGATTGAGAACAAATCCAAATTGCGTATTTTGTTAAAGCTATGAACTTTGATGTACAAATGCAATAAATTACCAATGACAAATGACAAATGACAAATGACAATTAACTATTGACGCTGAAAGCGCAGGGCATCAATTGATTGAGATGTGAGGAAGATACCCAGAAAAATGTAACTGAGAAATAATAGCAGGGCGCTAGTATCAAAAATGCCTTCAATAAAAGTATTAAAATGTTTGAGTAAAGAGATATAACTCAAGGCTTCGCCAATGGGGCCGGGGACAGTTTTAGAAATTAAATCAACGAATAACAGTAATAAAATCACTGCGAAAGTGAATACAGCAGAGAGAATTGTACTATCTGTTAACGATGAAATAAACATTCCCAAAGATAAAATTGCGGCTGCGAGTAGGATTAATCCCAAATGCCCAAATAAGAGAATGGTTATTGACATGGGTGGGTTTGATTGTTGAATCACAAACGCTTCCAGCGCCAGTAAGGGTATAACCATTGTGATAAAAAAAGTGATCACGCCCAATAACTTACCAACAGCTACTGCCCAGTTTGTCACTGGTGACGTAGCTAAGAGTTCTAAAGTGCCGCGTTTACGTTCTTCGGCATACAGCCCCATAGAAAGAATTGGCAGTACAAATAATAATAGCCATCCCATCCGGTCTAAAAATGCCCGTACAAATTCATAGGGAACATCAATTGGTGGTACTGGTACTCCTAATTGTTGCCCTTGTAAATCTAAGGCGGTGATTGTCGGCAAAATACCGCCTGGCCCTAGCAAAATCATTACTAAGAACAAGCCAGAAATAAACCAAAATATGCCAGCAATTACATAAGCCAAAGGCGATACAAAATAACTCTGCAATTCTCGGCGATAAATGGCAATAATATTACTCAGTACTATACCCATCTACGCTGCTTCTCCTTCTTTGGGGGCTGAGTCTTGGATAGATTCTAAATTCTTTTCTTCTGTTGTTAATTGCAAAAACACATCTTCTAGGGTAGCGCTGACACGGCGCATTTCATGTAATGCAAATCCCGCACGGACTATTGTGGCGGCAATATCTTTTCCGGGTTCGGTTCCTGGTTGTGATATTACTCGTAAATAGGCGCGGTTTGCTGATACTGGGTGATGACTCCCAGACGTAGGAATTGATTCTACCAGACTCACACCAGATATGTTTTGCAATACTTGTTTTGCTAGGCTAGCTTCACCTTCAATTTCTAATTCATACCCAGAGCCACCTGTCAACTGTGTCATGAGATTTTCTGGTGTGTTGGTGGCGACGACTTTACCGCGATTAATAATGGCAACGCGGCTACAAGTCATGCTCACTTCTGGGAGAATGTGGGTAGAAAGAATAATGGTATGAGTTCCGGCGAGGCTTTTAATTAAATTCCGCACCTCGATAATTTGCCGCGGGTCGAGTCCTACCGTCGGTTCATCTAAAATAATCGCTGGTGGATCGTGGACGATCGCCTGAGCAATCCCCACTCTTTGACGGTATCCTTTAGACAGTTTGCGGATCAGTACCTTGCGCTTATCTTCTAAATTACACCGGGCGATCGCAGCTGTTACTTTATGATTGCGATCGCCTGCGGATACTCCTTTAATTCTGGCGACAAAATGCAAAAACCCCTCTACCGTCATATCTGGATATAACGGCGGCGTTTCTGGTAAATAACCAATTCGCTGACGTACAGATAGAGAATTTTCATGGACATCAAAGCCTGCAATCTTCGCTGTACCTTTGGTTGCGGGTAAATAACCAGCTAAAATCCGCATAGTCGTAGTTTTACCAGCGCCATTAGGGCCTAAGAACCCTAGAATTTCCCCAGGTTCGACATTAAAGGTCACATCAGTAATCGCTGGAGTCGAACCGTATATTTTACTTAGATGCTCAACTTCAATCATCAGTCTTGTAGCGATCGCGTTTTTATAGAATACCCAACAATATTAGATCACGATGTTGGGAAAAGAGGGATTGGGGGGTGAGGATTGGGGATTGGGAAAAAGCAGGGGGGCAGGGAGCAGGGAGCATGGGGGAACAATCACAAACACCAATTACCAATTACCAATTACCCATCCAATAAACAGAGTAATTGAGAAATCAATATATCCGTTTACTTGCAGAAAACACGGAAATGAGTGCGTGATTTACCGAAATGAGGAGGCGTTAAGGCTTAACGAGTAAGCAATAAGGCATTTTGCTTGCGGAAAACACCAAAATGACTGCGTGATTTACTAAAATGAGGAGGCGTTAAGGCTTAACGAGTAAGTAATAAGGCATTTTGCTTGCGGAAAACACCAAAATGAGAAGGTAGTAAGGCATTTTGAGAAGGTGTTAAGGCTTAATGAGTAGGCAATAAGGCATTTTGCCTTCTAAACAGACTAAAATAAGCCAGCAATTCAAAGTTTTGATAACTTAATTAGACTGTATATGTTTTTTTAATGAAGTAGTGAGTGATGGCGATCGCAAAGGTAAGTCATCATCAAGCACCATAAATACAGAATTTTCAGGCATTTGCGACCAACATATTTTTAAATAGCACCTCCGAGTTGTCTGTAGTAACGATTTTTATTTGCCATAACAAGTAATAAATAAGACTTGATACGCATTTTCTCGGATAACTCTCTCAAGTAAAATATTTGATAAAACTGATACAAGGTTGCAGCAGATGCTCCAGCGGCTTTGGCTATTAATTAAGGATTTTATTCAGCAATTATCCGGCAATGAACAGTCTAATTATCATTCTTTTACAGAAGAAAAACTAGCAGAAATACGCAGAGAATTGGAAGATACGGAGTATGAATCGTTATTTATCCAATTATTGGTAAGAGTCAATGATGAAGGCTGGAGTCGAGGACAAGTAAGAGGTTTTTTGGATGCAAATCGCATTAATCAGAAAAATTTAGCCAAATGGTTGCGTGGTTTTGGTGAAACCTTGTTAGCTTCGCCCAGAGAGAATGATGCGTTAGCGAGTCGGATAGTGCGCTTAGGGGAGTTGGGCGCTGGGGAAATTAGTGATGTTGCTTATGATATTGGTGTGCGGTTATTAGGGTGGGGGAAAGCAACGAACCAGGTTTTTGTAGCATCTCGCCCAGCAGATGCAGAGGAAGCAAAGGAACAAGGGGACGCAGCAGCTTGGTTAAACCAAGGTAATCAACAATTAATGTATGGTGATTTTGCAGGTGCGATCGCCTCATTGAAAAAAGCTACTAAAATCAACCCTGACTTACATACAGCTTGGTTCAACCAGGGAGCAGCATTTTATCAATTACAGCAATTTGAGCAAGTAATTATTGCTTGCGACAAAGCCATAAAAATCAAACCTGATTTTTGCCAAGCTTGGTTTAATCGGGCTACAGCCCTAGAACACTTAGGAAGATTTGAGGAAGCAGTTACTTCATTAGAAACAGCCATAGAAGTAAAACCTGACTTCTACCAAGCTTGGTACAAGCAAGCTGAAATTTTGAGTCAGTTAAAACGATTTGCGGAAGCGATCGCCTGTTGCGATCAAGCCACAAAAATTAAACCTGATTACTATCAAGCTTGGTTTTACTGGGGTTATCTACTCAATCAACAAGGGCAATTTGAACAAGCAATTATTTATTACGATACAGCTATAGCCATCAAACCTGACTACTATCAAGCTTGGGTAAATCGAGGTGCAGCAATGCACGCCTTAAAGAAATTGCCAGCTACACTCAGCTCTTATGATAAAGCTATAGAAATTCAACCTCAAGCTTATCTAGCTTGGCACAATAAAGGCAATATTCTCACGGAATTGGAGCAGTTTGAGGAAGCGCTAAATGCATATAATCAAGCCGTAAAAATTGAACCAAATTATTATCAAGCTTGGAATAACCGAGGTTTGGTATTAAGAAAATTGCAGCTATTTCAAGAATCAATTGCTGCTTACGATCGCGCTATAGCAATCAAACCTTACAATGACTTGGCCTGGAATAACCGGGGGTTAACGCTGAGTGAGATGGGAGAATATAAAGCAGCGATCGCCTCTTATGATAAAGCTATCAAAATCAACCCTAACAATAAATTTGCCTGGAACAACCGAGGTACAGCCTTATCCGATCTCAAACAATTTGAAGAAGCGATCGCCTCATTTGACAAAGCTATAGAAATCTCATTTGACTTTTATGAAGCTTGGCTAAACCGGGGTATGACAGCGGGAAATTCTGTGAATTGCGATCGGTTGCTGGCTTTGTTGAGTACAGTAACTATACAAAATCCTCTGCTTAATCAGCGGGGTTATGAGGGAGAATTGGCAAGTTATGAGGAAGGGTTAAAGTACTGCTATCAACATACTCACCCAAAAGGTTGGGGAAAATTATATCAGGCAATAGGTAATGCTCTCTACTTCCGAGGGAGAGCAGATTCTCACCCCCGCAGCTATTGGTACAAAGCTGTTACCAACTATAACGAAGCACTGAAAACTCTGACAGCAGAACATTTTCCCCATTTGCATCTAGAAGTATTACAGAATTTAATTCGCGTGCAGTTAAATTTGGGAGAAAAGGCTAAAGCTGAAGAACTCAAGCGACGGGGAACGGATATTTTGCGGCGTTTGTTGGATGAGTGCAAAAGTCCTGAAAAGAAAAAGCAGTTAGCTTTGAAGTTTGCAGGCTTTCAACAGTTGACTGTGGATTTAGCAGTGCAGTCAAGAAACTTGTCTACAGCCTTGGAATTAGCAGAACAGGGAAAAAATGCTTGTATGTCTTGGCTGCTAGATGGGTGGAGTGATAAATCTCCGCAATGGGTGCAGATGAAACAATTACTCAATCCCAATACTGCCATAGTTTATTGGCATCTCAGCCCAGCCGCTTTACATACTTTCATCTTGCAGTACAATACCCCATCACTCATTGTCTTAGAAACAACATCTCTAACACCAGTGCAACGCCTGCGTGATTTTGAAAGCTGGTTGAAAACTTGGAATGAACAATACGCTAATTATCGCCAAGGTAAAGACAAGCATAGTAAAGATGCAAAAACTTGGCGCGATAATTTACCCGCAATGCTTAATAAATTGGCTGAAATTCTCGATATCAACGCTATTACTGCCCAAATCTCAGATATTACCCAGCTAATTCTGATTCCCCACCGCGACTTACACCGCTTTCCTCTCCAGGCGTTGTTTCCAAGAGAATTTACCATTAGCTATTTACCAAGCATTCAATTAGGCTTAATCTCCCAAACTCACAACGAAAATCAGGGAAGTAATCAGCATCAACTACTCAGTATCGAACATCCCAACAGCGCAGGTTATCCCGGACTAGAATTTGCTCAAGTTGAATCGGAAGCAATTTGTCGCATCTTTCCCCACAACACCCGCCAGCGTTCTGAGGAAGCGACAAAAGAAGCAGTCATTAATGCTTTGCCTCAAGGCTACGGTATTCTACACTTTAGCGGGCATGGCGAATATAACTTTCACAATCCAGCCTTATCTTACTTAGCGTTAGCAGCTAAAGATAAACTGACTCTCACAGATATCCGCGATTTTGATTTGCGAAGCTATCAACTTGTGAGTTTAGCTGCTTGCGAAACAGCGATTACAGGTAATCACACCATCACCACAGAATATGTTGGACTTGTCAGTGGTTTTATGAGTTGCGGTGTTGCTTCTGTTGTCAGTACCTTGTGGACTGTGGAATCAGCCGCTAGTGCTTTGGTGATGATTCAGTTTTACCAACGATTACAACAAGGTAAATCAAAGGTGGTGGCTTTAGCTGAAGCTACCCAATGGCTGCGGAATGTCACTCACGATGAACTAGCCGCATGGTATGCAGAGGAAATTGCTAAACTCCCAGAAGACGAAGGTATTTTGCGCCGTTTTTTATTACGTCATTTAAATAACCTTAAGAATCAACTAGAACCCATTAATCAACCCTATAATCACCCATACTTCTGGGCAGCTTTTACAATTACTGGTATCCTGCCACCATGCAAAATTTAAATCTATTGAAAATCTAGTTTTCCCGTGTCACTGTCTTCTCAATTTGAGACTCTGGAAAGTTTTCTGCACCACTAAGCTGTGTATGTTTTTTGACAAAATAAGGAGTAATGGCGATCGCAAGGGTCAGCGATCGCCAAGCATCATCAAAGATGTTAGCAACATGTTATTTGAGACGACAAGAATATTTTCAGCCAATCTCTAGAGTAAAATATTTGATAAAAGCGATACAAGGTTGCGGCAGATGCTCAAGTGGCTTTGGCAATGGCTCAAAAGCTTAATTAAGCAATTATTTGGCAGAAAAAAGCCTATTTATCCGCCATTAGCAGCACAGAAAACCGGGGAAATACACCAAGAATGGACAGATGCGGAGTATCATTCGTTATTTTTGCAATTGTTGGTGGGTATTAATAATGAAGACTGGAGTCGGGGACGGGTAAAAGCTTTTTTAGATGGAAACCGCATAAATCAGGCAAATTTTGTAGAGTGGTTGCGTGGTTTTGGTGAAAGGTTGGTAGCTTCACCGACAGTAAATGATGAGTTAGTACAGGGAATGGTGCGACTAAGTAATTTGAGTGTTGGTGCTGTTAGTTTTGTTGCCTATGAAATTGGTAGTCAGTTATTGAAACGAGAGGAAAAAACTAACCCCAGACTAGTAGAGTACGCACAGGAAGAAACAACTGAGAAAGAAGTGATTGTTACCTCGGATCAGTTGTTGGTGATGATGCAGCAAGATGCTAATCTAGTCCAGCAAATTACCCAGCAGCTAGGAATTGAGACAAGCGATCCACAAGTAATTATGAAGGAGCTAATTAATCAATTAGCTGCTGATAAGTTGACGAATGCTGATGCACAATCCTATGTTATTCAAGGTTTGAAGAATACTGATGCACAAGCTAATTTAATACAAGGCTTTCAGCAATATATGAATGGAGAGTTTAAAGGAGAGGTTGTAGCTTTTGAAAAATCTATAGAATCTCAATTGAATTTTCACTATTTACCTGATGCTTGGTTTTTTAAAGCTGAAGCTTTAATTAGCTTGGGACTAATTGAAGAAGCCATTGCTTCTTGTGAAGAAGCAATAAGAATTAAACCTGACTATCACCAAGGTTGGAATTGGTTGGGTAGCGTGCAATGTGATTATTTGCAGCAATATGAACAAGCAGTAATTTCTTTTGATAAGGCTATAAAACTAAAATCAGATTTTTGTGAAGCCTGGATTAACAGAGCTGAAGCATTAAATAAATCAAAACGGTATGAAGAAGCTCTCATATCTTGCAACGAAGCACTAAAACTTGAATGTAATGATAAATATTACGAAATTTGGAATAAGCGAGGAATAGCTCTAAGTGGCTTAAACCGAGAAGAAGAAGCAATCGCCTCCTACGATAAAGCCTTAGAAATTAAGCTCGACTACCATCATCCCTGGCAAAACAGAGCTTCTGCTGCAATGTATTCAATCAGTTTCGATCCAGTACTGAGTTCTTTGAGTGCTATTGCCAAACAAAATCCCGCTCTCAACCAACGCGGTTATAATGGAGCGTTAGAAAGCTTTGAAGAAGGTTTAAAGTATTTTCAACAAGATACTCATCCAGAAGGCTACGGCATTTTGTATAAAGCACTGGGTTATACTCACTACTTGCGAGGACAAGGAGATACTTACCCCCACAGTTATTGGTACAAAGCTGTTAAAAGCTACAATAAGGCGTTAAAAACTCTTACAGCAGAAGATTTTCCGGAATTGCATTTAGAGATTTTAGAAGATTTAATTAGCCTTTGGTTGAATTTGGAAGAAACTGATAAAGCTGAAGAATTAAAGCGACAGGGAACAGATTTACTAAGGCGGTTGCTGGATGAGTGCAGAAGTCTTGTTAAGAAAAAGCAGTTAGCTTTGAAGTTTGCAGGCTTTCAGCAGTTGACTGCGGATTTAACAATACAGTCAGGAAACTGGTGCGCTGCATTGGAATTAGCAGAACAGGGAAAAAATGCTTGCTTGTCTTGGCTGCTATATGGGTGGAGTGATGAATCTCCCAAATGGGAGGAGATGAAACAATTACTCAATCCTAATACTGCCATAGTTTATTGGCATCTCAGCCCAGTCGCCTTACATACTTTCATCCTTAAACACAATACCCCATCACCCATTGTCTTAAGAGAAACGCTTATCACTCCAGCACAACGCTTATATAACTTTGAAGCCTGGGTGAACACTTGGAATGAAGAATACACCAATTTTCGCCAAGGTAAAGACAAGCAGAGTGAAGACACAGAAACTTGGCGTGATAAGTTACCCGCAATGCTTGATAAACTGGGTAAAATTCTCGATATCAACGCTATTGTCTCCCAAATCTTAGATATTACCCAGCTAATTCTGATTCCTCACCGCGACTTACACCGCTTTCCTCTCCAAGCGTTGTTTCCTCCAGAATTCATCATCAGCTATTTACCAAGCCTTCAATTAGGCTTAATCTCCCAAACCCGCGATCAAAATCAAGGAAGTAATCAGCATCAGCTACTCAGTATTGAACATCCCAACAGCGCAGGTTATCCCGGATTAGAATTTGCACAAGTTGAATCGGAAGCGATTTGTCGCATCTTTCCCCACAACACCCGCAAGCGTTCTGAGGAAGCGACAAAAGAAGCGGTAATCAATGCTTTAGCTCAAGGCTATGGTATTTTACACTTTACAGGGCATGGCGAATATAATTTCCACAATCCTGCTTTATCTCACTTGGCGTTAGCAGATGAGGATAAACTGACTCTTAGAGATATCCGCGATTTTGATTTGCGAAGCTATCAACTCGTCAGCCTAGCTGCTTGTGAAACAGCGATTACAGGTAATCACGCCATCACTACTGAATATGTCGGACTTGTCAGTGGTTTTATGAGTTGCGGTGTAGCTCATGTAGTCAGCACTCTGTGGACTGTGGAATCAGCCGCTAGTGCTTTAGTGATGATTCAGTTTTACCAACGCTTACAACAAGGTAAATCCAAGGTGGTGGCTTTAGCTGAAGCTACCCAATGGCTGCGGAATGTCACTCACGATGAACTAGCACAATGGTATGCAGGGGAAATTGCTAAACTTCCAGAAGCAGAAGGTATTGTACGCCGTTTTTTGTTACGTCATTTAAATAACCTTAAGAATAAGCCAGAACCTAGTAATCAACCCTATAATCACCCATACTTCTGGGCAGCCTTTACAATTACTGGTATCTTTCCATCATGCAAAATTTAAATGTATTGAAAATGTAGGGGAGCCAGTTGCGTGGGCGGGTTTCCCGACTTGAGCAAACTGGCGTTGTGTTGTCGCGAAGCGCAACGCACCGTCAACAAATCATAGAAGGTGCGTTAGTCTACGGCATAACACACCCTACTTTAAATTTATATTTATATTTCTTTTCCATCATGCAACCAATAGAAGCCTCTGACCTGAAAGCCTTTCTTTTGGCGCTATCCCAACTTGATGCACCATTACCAGATGATGTGCAAGCCGAGGTAAATACAATTACGATTCCTGAGGATATTCGTAAATTGGATGCGATCGCCTCTAGTTATCCACCCCTAGCCACAGCATATAACCAAGTCTGGGATAATTTAGATGCGATCGCCAAAGTTCGCAGTAAAGGTGTTGATAGTATTCCTGAGTATTCTCCCGAATCCCTCAATACAGAAATTGATAATTCTTCTATCAACGTTGAAGCGGCGTTAGCGAAGTTAGACCAAAAAGCTGATCATAAGAAATTGACCGAATTATCTAGCGAAATATTTCAGGCTTTAAATTCTGTTAAAACAGCAAAAGAAGTTATCCAAACCTTCCTTTCTCAATAGTTGAGTATTTTAAAATATGAGTCAACAATATGAGTTAATTTACCCAACTATTGATTTATTTTTGTATAACCTCAAAGAAGGTTTAGGACAAGACGAAGCAAAACTCATAGCCAATCGTCAAGTCTTTTGGCAAACAATATATGGTAACCAGTTAGACACTCAGCAAATAGAAGAACTCCAACAAGCTGAAATCGATAGTTCCGATTATCATGAGTTACTCGATAATCAAAAAATCATACCTTTTCATTCCCCGCTAGATGGTTATTATTATCCTGTGCAATTGGGAGATACTTACGGACTCCAAATAGACTGCACTGCTAACTATATAAAAGATTATAAATACGCACCTCAACCTATTACCTGTTTGCAAAAAGTCCAAACAGAAATATTCTCTAACATCAATCAACAAGAAGGTAAAATAGGTCAAAGTTGGTTTATTTGGGGTCAATTAGCAACCGATAATCAGGACGCAGAAGCCACTGCTCAAGCTTGTTATGAGCAATTAATATTAGACTCGCAGCAAAATTGGCAAGCTGATTTGCGAGGACAAGGAGAATTTTTTGGCGGAACTATATTTGAACTTTGGCGCTTACCTTCAGAAGCACAGCAAAGTGATGGTTATCACCTATTAATCTGTTTATTTCCCTATCAACTTAAAATAGATAAAATCAGAGAGGTGAATCAAAAGCTATATCCAGAACTGATGCAGTTATTGCGATATCGGAATAAAATTATGTGGGCTTATAATCAAAGCCGCACTATTAAAAGTAACTTAAAAACAGTAGCGAAAGTAGCCCAAGGTATAATTAGTAATTTAAACCAAGAATCGCAAAATCCAGAAATTAATATTAGTGTTTTACAAAATATCCTCAAACAAACACCAGAAATTCTGTTAAAATATACTAATAATCTAACTTATTTAGATGACCAGCACCGGACTGCTGATATTAACATTAGTAATTATCAAAAACGCTGGCAAAAGCTGCTAGCATTAGAAGCTAATAGTGATTGGCAATTTTTGCAAACCTTCAGTGAGTTTGCCAAAGAAAAATTTCTAGTCCAAATCGAAACAGACCAAGCTTATTACAGCCCAGGATTGACCTTAATTGAGAATTATATCAAGACCATCCAGGGGATAATCGACCTAGAGCAAACCAAAAGCGATCGCACCCTCAACACTACCATTGCGATCGCAGGTATTGGGCTAGCAACTAGTCAAATCGCCTCTGCTGTCATCTTGGCAGAAATCCCCAAAGACCAAAACCCTACTTCCTACCAAACTACAGCCTTTAGTGTCAGTTTGGGTATAGGCTTGATTTTTGCTGCACTAACCTATATAGTTCTTCGCATCTTTCGCCGCTAAATTACTGAATGTACCCATGCGGTTACTTCATCTTCTAATACTTTTCGGTTAAGAGGGAAAAGGCGAAAGGGGAAAGGAAAAGAAAAAACCTTTAACCCTTGTCCTCTCCCCCTTTTCCCTAAACTAAATTATGAATTCAAAATACTTAACTGGATAGTATTGTCTATGTCCCAACGCACAATCCAAAGCATATATACTGATGGCGCTTGCACGGGAAATCCTGGCCCTGGGGGTTGGGGTGTTGTCGTTTACTTTAGTGATGGCTCAATTCACGAACTCGGCGGCGCATCTACCCATACCACCAACAATAAAATGGAAATGCAAGCTGCGATCGCAGGTCTACAATTTCTGCAAACATCTGGACAAACTCAATCCATCACCCTTTATACCGATAGTGAATATTTGATCAACTCTGTTACCAAGTGGATCAAAGGTTGGAAACAGAGAGGTTGGAAAAAAGCAGATGGTAAACCCGTGCAAAACCAAGACCTTTTAGAAACTTTGGACGAACTTAATAGTTATATAGTAAAGTGGGAATACGTCAGGGGTCATTCTGGTAATGTAGGTAACGAGCGCTGCGATGTCATTGCTCGTACTTTTGCTAGTGGCAGAGTCCCAGATCTCAAACAATCTTTTACCACAAATGCCGATCAATCTTTACCACAAACAAACCAAATAAATGTAGCAAAAGTAACTGAATCTTCAGCAACCTCTACAATAATTGACACAGGGAGACCAGAAATCAGTACTCTTGCATCAAATATAACAAATATGGAGCCAACTATCACAAACTCTAGTAGTTCAATTGATGAGAAGCCACCTGGCCTTCGGGTAGCACAACTACGTGACCTAGTCGAAACTCTACGCATTGCTGATGAAATTGCCACCAAAGGCTATTTAATCACCAGTTCCGAACTCGCCGACCTCATGGATGTTCATGCTAGCGCTGTTACCAGTCGTGGAGACCAATGGCGCTGGCGAAATTGGATAGTCTCACGGGTACGACGTGAAGGTAATCAAATTCTCTGGGAACTAGAACGCGGCGATCAGGTAGGAGGTGAAGAAGAGTAGCGGGGATTGGGGATTGGGGACAAGGAAGAAATAATTGTGACTCTTGACTCTTGAGTACAGACGCGATTAATCGCGTCTCTCCAATTGACCCTTGACCCTTAACTATACTTCCTTCCCCGCCACTCTTTAGGAGTGCGGAATGCAGATAAGAAGATTCGCAGCACAGCTAGAGGATCGGCTAGGGGTGAAAGCCAGAATAACCAGCCGCCTTTAGCAGTTGTGCGATCATAGGAAGGTGCGATCGCCAGTAACATCGCAAAGCGAATCACTAGCAAAAATATATTGAGTCCCAATAGCAAATTCAGAGGAAGTAGGGACGGTTGGGGAAATAGGAAAGCAAGCAAGCCGTAACTAAGTAATATTAGTAGGGGTAAACCTTGCACTGCTGAGAGTACCCATAAATCTCCCCAAATTTGGGCACGGGGCGATGCATCTTTCAGGTCTAGGCTGCGTCCCCATTCTTTCCATGTCTCGATTGCGCCCTCATACATTCGCACCTTTAACACCTTCGCACCATCTAAAAAGCCGACTTTAAAGCCTTGAGCAGCAATATAGCGAGCTAAGGTGACATCATCACAAAAAGAACCACTGGCGCTGGTATAACCATCGACAGCGGCTAAAACCGAACGCCGACATAAAAAGCATTGGCCATTAGCCATGACCCTTTCTGGCTGTTCTGTGTTAACGCCAGCTGGATCAAATCGGTAAAGCAGAGTCATTAACAAAGCTGGTTGTAGCAAACATTCCCCTGGATATTTGAGAATAAACTGAGGTGAAAGCGATACCAAGTCATACCCTTGGGTTTTGGCTGTCTGCACCAAACCAGCAACCAAGCCTGGATGGGGTACAGTATCAGCATCCATACCTAAAAACCATTCACTCTCTGGAGAACTTTGCAAAAAGCCATTATGTAAAGCCCAAGGACGACCCACCCAACCAGCCGGTAACGGATCATCTGTAAATAAGCGAAAGCGCGGGTCTTGCTGTTGAGCAGCTTTTACCAATTGTGGCGTACCATCTTGCGACCTGCTATCTACAACAATCGCTTCCCTAACTTCATAACTTTGTTTACTTAAGCCAGTTAATAAAGGGCTAATACGCAAAGCCTCATTAAGCGTTGGTACCACAACGCTGACACTACCGAAAATATCTGGTGTAGGCTGTTGGGGTTGAATCGGCGGATGGCGTGTTGGCCCCTTAAATAATCTTGAAAGTAGAATCGCTGTTGCTGGTATTTGCAGTAATAGTAATAAAAGCGATAGGTTGCTAACTGAAATCAAAGCATCATCTCCTAGGGTATGGGGCATAGGGCATGGGGCATTGGGCATTGGGCATTGGGGAAGTTTTCCTCCTCCGCTCCTCTGCTTCCTCTGCCTCCTCTGCTTTTTACTTCCCAGTCCCCAATCCCCAAAACTACTTCAAAGCAACTTTGACATTTGCTACTGAAATTTCCTGAGTTGCAGGTTCCATAGCAACAGGTTGTCCATTGGAACCTTGCCACCAAAGTGCTACAGATGGAGCTACACCTATTAACAAGCCAAGCAATACAGGAATAGAGAAGCCAGCGGCCAAACTCATCACAGTAGCGAAAGTGAAGTTGCCTAAGTAAACTATCAAAGGCAAATTGAGTTGCGATCGTTCTAATTTAATGGGGTTGTTTCTCCACAGGAATGCTGCCACAGTCATAAATAGCGCTCCTGTTCCCATCCAGCCAGCAAAGTTTTGGTAAGGCATCCCAAAGAATGGGCCTGGTTGTTGCCAGTACCAGAAGGGGAGAGATGTTTGACTCATCGCTGGATCGAGTACAAAATCCCAAGAAGTTAATAACAAAGCACCTAATGCGATCGCACCTATATGACGCAACAAGCTGGGCTTTTTGTCTACTTCTAAGCCAGCACGCGCCAACAGGTAAGAAACACATCCCACATAAAACCATGACAAGGGAATTGTGAAGGGAACTAAACCAGCAATTTTATAGCCCAGTCCACTTAGGTAACTATAGTGCCCAAAAGGAAAGCCAGTACTGGTTCCCGACAGTTCACTTCCTAAGGAAATAAATACTGATGGCAGTAAAAATGCCAAAGCGCGACCCAATCCCAATGTCCGGTAAGCATATAAAAAGACAGCCGCTGCGCCCAAAATCATATAAACCACACCGCCTCCAGCCATACTCCATTGCATGGCGGTTTGCCCAACCTCAGTTAGGTTCATAATAATTTCCGCATTCGGCACAACTAGTAGTATGCCTACAAGTCCAAACACCATCGACACGATATGACCAATCAGGCATACGCGCTCAGCAATAACAAGTTGTTTCATGATAATTCCTTAACAAGATGTGACACGCGGCTACTCGGCTGCTAACAGTTTACAAATGTTTAAGAAAAAATTTAACTATTTTGTCTGCAAATTCTCTGTGAACTTGCTGGGTTATTTGGGCAAAAACACTATCAACGATTGCTAGACACTAGAAAATACAAGCAATTCTTTTATCTTTGGTACTGCTCCCCTTTTGTTCAAATCCTGATGATGACTTTGCCAGCACTGCCCATCTAGAAGTGATAAACACTTTTACAAGATGTCAGTAAGAGTATAATCTGACGATTGCTAGCAGCTAGAAAATATAAGATGATAGAGTAATAGTCTAAGGCATCAGATTAAAAATCTATACCTTTGGCTTAGACGTTCCTTGAATATGCGATCGCCCCGAACCACAGACGCACATAGTCTTACCATCAAGGAGCCAGTTTGGGATATATACTTGGCAAAAACTACGCAAACCACATTAAATTAAGCCTTTTTTACCTCATTGAGTTGGGTAATAATGGTTTAAATTGCTACTACAAACCTAACCCATGTCGATTTTGCAGCGCGTTCCTTGGGTTTCCTTGACACTATTATTACTGAGCTACAGTACCCTCGGCTGGGTCATATCCGAGACAAAAGCCCCTTTGTTTGTCTGGGCAGTAATTGTGCTTGCTATCTTGCTGTTTGTGGGCAGCTTAACTGTTCCCTGGACAAACATGACTAAGGTTTCTAGTACCTTATTTAAATCCAGTACCAGGACTTTTATATTTTCAGTGTTCGCAGCATTCTTGTTCTTTGTAATGCTTGCCTGGTTCCGCATGTTTCTTGACACCTTGCTGATTATTGCCGCTGCTATCTTAGCGAGAATAGACTTTCAAGCAGCAGGTGTTAAACAAGAGCAAGCTTTTTGGGTGACATCTCTACTGTCACTAGCAGGTGTCGCATTAGGTGCAGCAATGCAATTACTATTTGTTCGTTATGTACTAATCCGTTAATTTGCCTCAGTCAGCAAGTTTGTACTTAGGGTCTTAGTGCTAATTTTTTCACAACTTTACATACTCACTTGCAAAATAAGGCAGCAGGAGTTTCCGATGAAAAAATTTTCATCGCCATACATAAAAGAAGCATGAGGGGGATAAAGGAGATATAAAAAATGAGCAATGACCAATGACTCTTTCAGGTCAGCCATTCACGCTAGGCTAGAAATTATCAAATATTCATCACACGGTTCATTGATTATAAATTTAAAAAGGGTGAGCATTGCCCACCCTTTTTTCTAGCTAGCAGTTGCCTCAGCAGCCACAGCAGGTGCGTAAACACTAACTTTTTTACGGGTTTTACCTTTTCTTTCAAAGGTAACAACGCCATCAATTAAAGCAAACAAAGTGTCATCACTACCAATGCCAACATTGTTACCAGGGTGGAATTTAGTACCGCGCTGGCGCACGAGAATATTGCCAGCACGAACAACTTGACCACCGTAGCGTTTTACACCTAGACGCTGAGCATTAGAGTCACGACCGTTGCGTGTACTACCTGTTCCTTTCTTATGAGCCATAATTTCCTTTTGTGACCTAACTGTTATTGATTATTCAGCAGCGGTTTCTTCAGCAGAAGTTTCTTCGGCAGCTTTTGCTTCTTCCGCTGCCAGGACTGTACCATTGAGGTTAATAGAATTAATCAACAGTCTAGTGATTTCCTGGCGATGTCCGCGTTTTTTGCGGGTTTTCTTTTTCGGCTTCATTTTGTATACCAGGACTTTACGACCTCTTAGATGTCGTAGTACAGTCCCTTCTACAGTCGCCCCTGACACTAATGGCTGTCCAATGTTGACTTCACCATCGTGCTGTATGAGTAAAACCTTATCTATTGTAACTTTCTCATCAGCTTGGGCAGTCAGTAACTCGATATCGTAAAAGCGACCAGCCTCAACTTTAAGTTGTTTGCCGCCAGTTTCAATAATTGCGTAAGTCATGAGATTGTCCTTGAGGTTGCCGTACAGGTATCTGGCTAATCTCTGTTGTTGAGATGCGATTTAGCGCTTTTGCCAGCTTTTGTAGGATGTCTACCTGATCCGAGCAGGAATTAGACAGACAATCTAAAATCATATTTGATTAGCTGCTATAGAGTCAACTCCTTGGAGGGATTTAAGAGTTGGGATTTTGAATTAAAAGTCTTGTGTGCAAAGGTTGATGACTAATTGCTGTGTAGGTGGGCAAAAAAATCTGAGATTTTTTCCAAAAATTTTGAGTTGATTGTCGAAATCGAGATTTGTGCTGTTGTAGTTAGGTGAGACACAGAACAGCACCGAAAAGTCTGAGTAACGAGATATGTTGCTCAGATTTTCTCTATTTACTAGCACTTCATTTAATTTTTGAGATTCATGTAGGATGCGTTAGCGATAGCGTAACGCATCTGTAACAATGCTTGTTGTGCTGATATTTTTCAGAAATTAAATCGGCTCTTTACAGCACTTTATTTCATTTTTGACTGAATAATAACCTATAAAAATAGGGCATTTTGTCTGCACAATTTATGCAATATTAAATTTGTAAATGATAATTTAACGATTACTAAAGACTAACAAAAAACAACTACCATTTAATAAAGCTGTAATCACTGCACCAATAATTACACCTTTCATCATTGCTAAGCGCTGTTGTCTTCTTAGGAGAATACACAAAGGAATTACATATAAAAGCTGCCAGAAAAAGAATCCCCAACCACCAACCAGCCAAATACCTAAAAAACTGTAATTGTTATAGCCCCATATTTGACCGACAAGTAAACCTACTCCAAATATGATGCCAACTGCTATCAAATGCAAACCAAATAAAATCAATATTCCTAAAAAAAGTTGTAAATTTTCATTTCTTTGAGACATTAACTTAGTCCTGCAGATAACACCGATTGATGAGATTTACGAATTACAATTATTCACTAAATGGTAGCCAGCGCTGCCTTCACGGTAAAACATATTAAATGTATCAAATGGGATAATCCTACCATCTGGATGCACTATATGAATACAAGAGCGTTTGACAGAACGGACATCAAAGTTAAAAGCATCAAGAAACTGTACAATCATTACCCGAAATACATTGGAGTAGTTAATACCTTCTGGTACAGCCATCATTGGCAAACAACACAAAAGCTGTTTGAGTGATAAAGCTGCAGATTTGGGTGAATGGCTTGTAGAAAATAATTCAAATATTTGTTTTTTCAGTTCTTCATTTTGTTCATATAGCACGCTATTAGGCATAATTTTTACAAAAACATCTGGATTAATTAACCCAGTTAAAGGTATTACTTGACCATTTAGCTTTAATGCATAAGCCATCGCTAAACAATCAGGATGGCAAGGAACAGGAAGAATATCTTCAGGTTTAAAATAAGGACTCTGTTCTAAAATAGAACGGCGAACTTCTGTTAAAGTGTATCTGTCTTGCTTGGGGTCGAATCCTTCTAATCTTCCGGCTGCTTGTATTGGTTGAAATGTCACGCCTCTAATACATTTCTGCTGCAAAGCATACTCAATAATTTTCCCGATTTCTCCATCATTCAGCCCCTTTTTGAGAGTAACAACCAAAGTAGTAGAGATATTATATTCATTAAGATGCTCAATTGCTTTTTCCCTAACAGTCCGTAAATCTGCACCACGTAACTCTTTTAAAGCTGCTAATTCAAAGCTATCAAATTGCAAATATATTTCAATTCCAGGCATATATTGGCTGAGGCGATCGCAAAAAGATTTATCCTTAGCAATTCTCACACCATTAGTATTGATCATTAAATGCTTAATCGGCTTAGTTTTGACAATATCTAAAATTTGAAAAAACTCAGGATGAATCGTAGGTTCTCCACCACTTAACTGCACTATCTGCGGTTCTCCTTCATTTGCTACTACCGCATCAATCATCTTTTCTATCTGTGCTAAACTTCGATGTATCCTGGGTTGATGGGATATTTGTGAAAAATCTTCTGCACCAGAATCGGCATAGCATATCGGGCAGGAAAGATTACATTTATCTGTAATTTCTATTAATGTTAAACAGCTATGCTGTTCATGATCTGGGCAAAGTCCACAATCGTAAGGACAGCCATATTTTATAGGTGTATTAAACTTTAATGGCATATCTCCAGGTTTAATAAACTCTAGAGATTTTTTATAATATTCAATATCATCCGCGATTAAAACTTCTTCACGTCCGTGCTTGGGACAGTGCTTTACTAAGTAAACACAATCATCTTGAAATATAATTTTTGCTTCTACCTTAACTAAACATTTTGAACAAACGCTATTAGTTAAGGCGTAAAAGAGATAATTACGAGTAGGCATGGTAATGATGGATGATAAATTAAATTATTAAAAGCCTTCAGATCCAAATGTAAATCAGTTCTGAAATTGAAAGATCTGAGTAATTGTGCGGCGATAATACACAATAGTTAATAAACAAGCAACTTGAATCGCACTCAAACCTAAGAATGGATGGAAATTTGGTTTAATGAAATCTACCAGAAAACGAAAGGTAAAATAAGAAATTAAATAAAATTTAAATAAATCACCATTTTGATATTGATAGCGACTGCGAAATTGCAAAAATATAATTAGCAAGATTAAAAATAAGATTTCATATAATTGTGTGGGGTGGCGGAAAATACCATCACCAAAATCTATACCCCAAGGTAATTTCGTAGCGATTCCATAAGTGCGATCGCTCAATCCTGTGAGAAAGCATCCAATTCTACCAATGCCTGTGCCTAAAATCAAAGGATAAACAAATACATCACCTGTAGACTGATGAACTCCAATGATTTTTTTGGTGATCTCTACACCAATTAATCCCCCTAAAAGTGCGCCAACAACTGTTTTACCTTGTGCTAATAATAATAGGAACTGCTGTTGATTTTGCCACAGCAAACTAATATGTTCTAGCCCTACCAGTAGTTTTGCTCCAATTAAAGCGCCTATCATCCCACCAACAATTACAGAACTACGCTGGCTAGGTGCTATAGCATCTTTACGGACGCGAATTAGTAACAAGCGAAAGGATATAGCATAAGCCAAAGATTCAAACAAAATATGAGGATGAATGCTTAACGAACCTAACCAAATATAAACAGGGAAAGTCAGCATAATTCATAATTTTTAGTTATAACTAGTGCCAATATAACTTCCAATAATGTTGGCAACATACAAATTATTCTTCAGGACACAACAATGTTGTCATTTTAACCCATCATCGCATTCTTTTTTAGAGTTAAATGAGTAAGTTTTATATCAATTACGAGCTTTAAGTAAAAATTCTAAATAAAGTGGTTTGACAATAATTTGAAAACTTTTTGATTGAAATTAACTACGAATTACTAGCGCTTGATACTTCCCATGAGATATTAGGAGTTGGTAATTATTACTCAATTTCCTCACAGCGAATTAATAGCCTTTCCATCGCCTCAGCTAAGGAAATTAAATCTATCCAAGAGGAACCAGTAACTAAATTTTGCGCGTGCGCTAATCGGTTACGTAGCTGTTCGGCAGATTTAAGGAAACGTTCTCCAGAACGCTTTGATTTCAGTTCAAGTTGCTGAAGCAGTTCTGGTTGATTTAAAACTAACTCTCGTTTATCGCAAAATTGCAGATAATCTAATAAATCTGTGGCTTCATTTCGCTCTTGACTTTCGCGCCACAGGCGTTGCGCTACTTGTAATCGTTCAGGTTTCAGAAATTTTTGCCAGGAATCTTGAGGATAGTAAAGCCGCACCAGCCGCAATAAATTCATCTCCAGCAGCGTTACTAAACCAAATAACAGCATTCTTGCAGGCGCTTTTTGTAAATCTCCACAAGTAACAATCCCCGTTACTTGATTGCAGTCAAGCACAAATAATCGGGGAGTTTGTTGGAGTATAGGTAACAATTTCATCAGTGGAGTAGAAATAGCGATGAGTTCTTTAGGATGAAACACTCGTTGATAGTCGCCGCACTGACCAGCTTTGGCTTTCATCAAGCTGCTGCGTTCTACATAACCGCTGATAGTGTCTCCCGACTCCACACCCACAACATCAAAATCCTGTGCTTGCATCCAATGCAGCACCTCTATAACATCAGCTGTCGCTGAAACTGCTTTCAGGGGTTCTGCAACGTATTCAATCGTGATGTTGTTCTCAAACAAACTCCGCAAATCTTGAGAACGCGATTTAAGATGTTTCATCTGCGTTTATTAATAAGTCATCCGCAGTATCAGTATTTCATGACAGTCTGCATGGTTTCAGTGCAAACTGTATCCTAACTGTGGATGGCAACCTGCTTAAGCTAATACACTTTTAAATTACAAACTACTCGTGGTGATTGTTGACTGTTAACTGTTGACTGTCAACGGTCAACAGCCTAATCGAGTCCATCTGCAAGTTAAATGTGGAACAGCTTACTAATTAAAATATTAGGCGATCGCTTTGATAAATCAAAAATCTAGTATCAGGCTATTGTCTGGGTACAGCTAGTACTGGTTGTATGAACTAGAAAAAGCGATCGCACTGGTAGACAACAGTATTTTTAAAGAGTGACTAGCAAACTTTTTTTAAATTAAAATAATTTATTTTCTGGAGAGTATGATAATTCTTTGCTGATTTAAGTGCTATTTCAGGGTAAAGTCTACCTGGGAAAAAGCATTTGCTGTTAAAAGGCATCCAAGCACATACCAAAGTAATTTTCCATTTACAATTAGCATGGTCAACCTGTATCAGCCATTTAGCCAGCGCTTTAACCCCTGATAAGCATTATAGATGCGTAGTCTTGAGCCAGTAAGGTCTTCTGTAGAAGATACTGTGTATTGACAAAAGTCTAAGGTAGACAAGACAGTTGCTATTGTGGGTGCAGCTATAGAACCTATATATGAACCTAATTTAATATTCTTAGGATTTAAATCAATGTGGTAAACAATACTCAATATTTAATTAATGAACGTAAATTGAATGCATATGACTAAAACGGTAGTAGCAATGAATATACTATTCACAGATTGCCAGCGTCCACTCAAATAATTTTAATTTTCACAAAGCCAATTATCAGATTTATGAGCAGTGAGTAAAGCTATAGTGTATTTAGCCATGCCGCAGTGACAGCAGTCCCAAAATAGTATATGAGACTCCTAAAACTTAAAATCCTGGTACAACAGACAATTTTTGTGCAAAATCCCAATGAGATTGCTGTAATGTGGCTAAGCTGAAATTCTAATGCCAAAGTATTTTAATAATTAGTTGAGACACGCACTCTAACTCGATGACAGGCAAATACTCAAGACATAATGCATTTCTGCGGCTAGTGTCTGGTAATGGAGCACCATCAAGGTCAGAATCCCGCTACTCGCTGCTCCCCAGTAAAGAGATGATAATTGGACGCGACCCTAGCTGCCAAATTGTCTTGGATGCCATGATGTACCGGATGGTATCTCGTCGTCATGCTGTGGTTCGTCCCCTCTCTTCATCTCCAGATAACAAGTTCAGCTGGCTAATTTGTGATTTGAATAGTGCGAATGGCACGTATTTAAATGGACAACGTTTACAAGGTTGTCAGGAATTACACTCAGGCGATCGCATTTCTTTGGGTACTGATGGCCCCCAGTTTGTGTTTGAGCATGAGTATATCTCCCAAGCTACAATTATGACCAGGCCGGCAAACCCCCTACCTTCAGCAGGGAGCTTCTCAGGTCAGTCAAAATCGGATTCGGTGAGTTTTACTCAACTGTTCCCTATTATTTCCACGGGTAAAGATTTAACTCGTAAAGCTTACCTAGTACCAGGAATTTTGACAGTTGTTTTTGTGGTACTCATGTTTGCTACGGTAGGTCAACCGCAAGCAAATCAAGTTATTGTAGCGAGTTATATAGCTTTTGCCGCCTATTACTTTGTTTACCAACTTTGCGGCAAACAAAAACCTTGGTGGGTACTTTTATCTGTGGCGTTAGGTACGGCACTGATTTTAAAAAGTCCCATGCTGGATTTATTTATCTTTGTTTTTCGGGGTATTTTGCCTGGTAGCTTACCCTCAGCTCAAGATTCGATTACTTTTACTGAATTACTAGTGCGAATGTTCTTTGGTGCTGGGTTAATGGAGGAGTTACTTAAAGCATTACCTGTATTAGCAGCACTAATTATCGGTATTTTATTGCCCTCACCTTGGCGAGAACGCATCGGCATCTGGGAACCTTTAGATGGAATTCTCTTAGGTACTGCTTCTGCTGTGGGCTTCACCCTGTTAGAAACTCTTGGTCAATATGTGCCTGTGATTACTCAAAATGTTGCTCAACAAGCGGGAGTAGGAACTGGTCAACTAGTAGGATTGCAATTACTAATTCCGCGCATTTTAGGCTCTGTCGCCGGACACATGGCTTATAGTGGCTATTTGGGATATTTTATTGGCTTGGCTGTTCTGAAGCCGCGTCTAATTTGGCAAATTCTGCCAATTGGTTATGTTAGCGCTGCAGCACTCCATGCATTGTGGAACGCTACTGGTTCGATTAATGCTTTGCTATTGGTAATTGTAGGGGTGTTGTCTTACGCCTTTTTGATGGCGGCAATTTTAAAGGCACGGGCGCTCTCGCCAACGCGATCGCAGAATTTTGCTACCCGTTTTCTGGGGCCTAGGTAAAAAAATGGGGGATAGAGATGCAGGGGAACAGGGGATGAGCAAGCAACGGAAGCAGCGGGAGCAGAGGAGAAATGAAAAATCACTTTTGACTCTTGACTCTTGACTAATATTCTCTGTCTTCAGGTAGATAGCGCTACTTTTTTAATCAGCCTATAGTTTAAATTATCTTGGGTTATTAATGCTTAAAAAATAAGCAAATAATTATAATACCCGCAATACAAGCGTTGTCGAGTGCGGGCAAAGCTAAGAGTCACCTGAACAGGCTCCCAATTATCGGGATATAAGACTACTACTAAATTTAGGATTCTGACTGAAAGCTATTTAATTCTGTCAGGGCATAGTAAGAAATCGCTAAACTAACCTTTGCTTGCTCGACTTCAGATAAACTTGTCCAATCGCGCTTGCCAAGCTTCGCGATCATCATTTTTGGGCATTGGGGTTCGCCACTACGCATAGCATAAGCATAAGGACGGGCTAAAACTAAGAGGTCATCCACACCCCAACTTGGTAATACATCTTGAACGCATTGCACCAGTTGCTCGCCAATAGGCTGTTGGGAAGTAAACATCTCAGCCGCTTTTTGGGCAATAGTATTGAGCCAGCTTTGGGGTACAGATGCAGCAAAAGCTTCTTGAAGATTAGCCATCAAAATTTGTCCTATATGGCTTTTGGAGGCAGAATCAAAACTCTCTTCAGGCCAAAGGTTATCAAGGTGACTATAGAAATCTTGCGATCGCTTGGTAACCTCTTCTTCTTCCCATAAATCATCGCTAAGAAACTGTTGTTCTAATTCGTTAAAATAAGCTTCTGATTCTGGATCAGCAGGATTCCATGGATAAGTCGCATCTGCTGGCTCTAGTAAAGCTGCTAGAAAATCTAATTCCACTTGAGATGGTAAAGAATTGAAGGTATTTGAATTGTTAATGTTGTTAATCATGTGACGCTCCCGATTGTTTATTTAGCGGTATTGACAGCTACAACTGTCGTGATCGCGTTTCCGCAAAAATAAATTGAAATTTGTCCAGAGTAAAAAAAATTTTTCAGGATGTTGTTAGGCTGTTACAAATTTAAATTGCAAATAGACTGATGCTAGTTGTCATTTATTATCTGTAATTTGTCATTTCTATGAAGAAATTGCTAATTACTAATAACGCTTTTGTTCAGCAACAGAAAATACCTAAGCACATTCACTGATTAAGACTCTTCAATCAGAAACTCCCATGTTTCACCTCTAGAACTACCAAACTTTAACTGCATTCCCGATGTGAGGAGGACTTCCTCACGGAGGATTTGTTGCCAACCGTTAGCACTAAAAACCCAAGTAGTGCCGTAGGTAGATAAATCTTGCAAGTAATAAGTTCTTACCGGAGTATTACCAGCGAAAGTATTGCGGCAGATAATTTCCGCATGGCGTTTAGAAACTGAAGGTTCTGGGATGATAATATCGTTGTCTTTGATGCGACCAATGCGAGTCACTCCAGAACGTAACAACCAGGTTTTACCTCCTGGTGAAAGCGATCGCAAAAAAGCTGTAGGTACCGAGGCAATTATACTCGGAATAGTAGTATCTGGTAGCTCTGTAATTCCCTCATCAAAACTCTTAATCAGTTCGCCACAAAAATCTGGATGCTGATAGAGAACTGGTAAAGTCCATGCAGGTTGATTGAACTTATATAGTGTTAATAATTCCTGTCTAGCTTCTGCTACAGCCTCATCAATTGGCTTGCGCGATCGCAATGCTTCGGTAAAAGCTTGAATAAAACTGTGGCTTTCTTCATCAGCAATTTCATCACGCATTCCCAAAACTGCTGGTACTCCATGACGAATTAGCACTTCTGCCAAACTACTAGAAGGTATAGCTTGGTTATTAGCAGATGCTGGTTGTGCGCCCCAGCAAGCATTAAAAACTGCTAATTTCACGCCATTTCTGGTCAATACTTGGGCTAATTCTATGCCATTCAGCCTCATCCCCGGACGCAACAGTAGTAAACCGCCGTCTGGATCGGGAAAACCATGTCCGGCATAGAAAAAGACGTTGTAAGCTTTAGTTTCCAACTCCTCAATCAATTCTTGTGGAGTGGGTTGCAGCAGCGTATGTACCATGCATGGTGCATAGCCTTGAGAATTGCTGCCTAATGGCCCAGCTTTCGTGAGAGTTTGGGTTAAAATTTCTGCTTCTTTCTCCAGATCTAAATCCCGATCTTCTCCTAACACCAAGAGAATATTCAGAGCTTGATCTGTTCGCAAATAAGGCAGTGATTCAACTTCACTGGTCGTCCGGCTAAATACTATATCTTGGGAAAGAGACATTGCCGATTGACCAGGCTCGCGTTGCATAATCTCCCAAGGTAACGCAATCAAATCTGGATCGCGAATTTCCAACCGCAAGCGCAAGCGTGTGTGCAGTCCCATAGCCATACCCCGGCTGCGTTCTAAACTGCCAAGAATTGGCCCATCAAATAACCAGCGCCACAAACTAATTCCCAGATATTGCATCAAGCGGCTACTGTAGCCAGCCGTTTGCCCGGAAGGGGATGAAACTAAGTTTAATGGTAATGGTGCTGTCTGTGGCAGTGCTGAACGCGAGGAAATACCTAAGGGAGTATGACCGGCAAACATTTCTTGCCATTCTTGCCAAATTTGAGAAAGTTCAGCCGGCCAGATACAGTCATGCAAAACATAGCCACTAGGATAAGGAGCCTTCACAACCCAGATGGCAAAGTTATCAGTGCCGGTGTTGGTTAAACGAGCGATCGCCAGGTTCAGGCATGGCAATGGATTCATTAAACTAAAAGGTAAAAACGAATTATTAATAACAATTTCTCAAGGTAAAGATTTTAGGGCATTGGGTATTGGGTATTTGTTATTTCTCCCTATTCTCCTTCTCCCCTTATATACCTAGTATCTAGTCCCTAACCCCTAGTTCCCTAGTCCCTAGCCCTTACCTGTATTATTTCAGTTTTTATGAGTTTATGGGGTGTGGGGCTAAGTTGGATTTTCATCTTTTTGCGGCGTTGTTGCTGGCGGTTGGTTCACTGGCGCTGCTGGTGCTGTGTCCTCACATGGATTTGTTTCGCCTGGTTGTAACACAGTGGCGCTATTTTGGAGTTTGGAGAGTTCAATGCGTAAGGTTTTCTTGGGTGGTTGTGATGCAGTCGCGTCTTTTGGGGGAGGGGTTGTGTCCGGATTAGGACATTCTTGGAGAGTCACCAAAGAGTCTTTATTAGCAGAATTAGGAATTGGTTTTTGATCAATAACTTGAAAATAAGTCCCATTGGGAAACTTGGCTATTTCACGAGTGGTTTCGATTACCCATCCTTGTGAAAGGTTATTAAGGGTGCGCTCAGTAGGCTGCACAGTAGTATCGGGATTAGATGCCACTGGCGGAGTTAAGGGCGATCGCAATCGCATCAAGAAGTAGCCAAATGTACCAGATGCCACAACCAAGATTAATGGCACAATCCACTGTAGAGGTAATTGAGCAATTTTGGCGCGTGGGTTATCTGGAATTACTTGCGTTTTGGCATTGGAATTGCTCAAGTTGGTTGTTTGTGCTGTTCTGGCAGGATCAGGCACTTTTATAGGCACATTTTCGGGAATGAAGGGAGTCAGGCTTGACTGTGGCTCTACATATTTGACTTGATAATGTACCAAGGCGATGGTGACATTATCATGTCCATTTTTCGTATTCGCGATTTCTACTAATTTCTCTGCCACCTCTACTACATCGGTTTGCCCTGTCAGTATAGGTAATACTTCTGTTTCCCAGTAATCTTCTACGCGGTCAAAATCACTTAAGCCATCGGATGTGAGGAGAAATACTGCATCTTCATCCAAAATAAACCGCTGGGAAGTGGGATGTAATGAAGTACTGGGACTCATCCCTAAAGCCTGCACCAGAGAGCCTGAACCACTTTGTTCGATGGCTTCTCGATAAACAGCATAGCCTAAACGCACTTCACGCGAAGCCACATCATCGTCTAAAGTTACTTGATAACAACCTTGGTGCGTAATCCAGTAGGCGCGACTATCACCGACGTGGGTAATGTACATTTCATGGGCCATAGGTAATGCCATTACCAAAGTTGTTCCCATGCGTTTGCGCCCTTGGCGATTCTCGCTATCGTTACGCTGACTGATTTTGTCATTCACAACTGCTACAGCCGATTCTAGGTCTGTTAGCAGCATTGTCGGGTCTATATGGTCGGAAGGTACTTTAGTGAGTTGGTTTACCTGCTGTTGAATCGTTTCAATAGCTAAATTTGATGCGACATTGCCGCCTTCATGTCCACCTATACCATCGCAGACAATTGCTAAGGCTGTTGGCTGTGGCGGTTTACTTACTAAGGTATCAGGTGGGGGATAACAAGCATCTTCATTGCGTTGGCGGCTGGGGCCAGTATCAGTTTTGGTAAAAATTTTGATTGTTGGCTTTTGCGATCGCCCTAATTGAGCTAATCCATAATCTAGGACTGCTATTAATTGTTCCGCCGATCTGATTTCTTCGTTAATTAAAGAACTACTGATTTTGTGAATTAATTCCGCTATAGCAGGTTTTGCCTGCTTTTGTAACTGCTGCCAAAATTCTCCTAAGTTAATTAAGTTTGGCGCTGTTGAGTCATCAGCACGTAATTCTAACAAGCGGACTAAGGAGCCTTCTACCCTGACTAAATATGGATCGAGTAGGCTAGATGCTACATTTTCACTTAAAAGGGGTTGCCACAGATTTGCTATCTGCCACAGCCAGTTAAGTTGGCGCATTGATGTGGCATCACTCCAAGCTGTAATGAAATTCGGGCAAAGTTTAACTTCTTGCGTCGTGCCATCAGTCAGTAGCGGTGGTTTTTCTAAAAGTAAGATTCCTTTGGGGAAACGCTCATCTATTGGCGCTACTATCCCATATACCTGCGGTATGTTTAAGCGGTAGGGAATCAGCCTGAGATATGGTCTTAGATCTGACAAATTATCTAGTTCAGGTGTTTGTGGGGATAACCCTGGCTGAGTGTCAAAAACCACGGATTTATCGATTACCAAATAGCGATCGGCAAGAATTTCCCCAGCGGCAAAACTGAGATCGTCTCCCTGAACCCAGAGGTAGCGTTTAGGTAGGGGTGTAGAGCATCGCAAGCAAAACTTGTGGCTTATAGGGTTAGGAGCTTGACAAAGTTCATTAGGGCAGTAGAGTGTTGCCGCATCATTTTCCATAGTTTTCTCACCGATCAGCAATTGGCAATTCCTTCAACAGCATTGGCAGCGGTAATTAGACCGCTCAAGTTTCTTGAACCTGACATATCCAACTTTGGATCAATGATTTTAGCTGGCGGATAGCAGCAGGTGCTAATACTTATTGATCTACTTATCCAAAGAACTCACTCCTGAGTCAACCCTACAGCCTCATCATAGCCTCTATTGCTCTATAACTTTCCATTGTCAGCACAGCTTACTCTAACTTTTTCACCAAAACATAACCCTAGCATCACTATATTCATTGTTAATGAATTATTACATCAAAATAGGCTGATAATGCTGGTATTTCTTTAGTTTATAAGTTACTACGTATCAGTTAACTGTAAATTAAAGAATGTTAGATAGCTAAAATACAGCAGATCACCAAAGTTTAAAATTTGTAAAATATTTAGCTCATCAATTGCTAGTTTGATGCTCCCAATACTTGTATTTGTAGGAGTTCTAGCTAATCGAAGACAAAATACTTATGCCTATTTTTAGTAAAGGGGGAGGAAATATTTACTCAGATCTCAATAATATTCTCTTTCCAGAGTGTTATAAAAATTAATAAATTTTGAAATATTATAGCTATTAATCCTAAGGTAGTTGCAATTTTAAAAATTATAGTATTTCTGTGTATGCGGGTGAGCAAGGAGCAGGCAGTGGGGAGGAATAGTAGTATTGAGTCCAGAAAACAGGATGATTTATTTCTTTGACGGGACTAAAATTTAAGGTTCTAGTGAATGAATTAGTTAGAACTAGGCTAAAGCTTGCCCTAAGAGCTAAGACTTATATCTATATACCGATAATCAGCAATTTGCATCTCTGGTATAGTTTGGCAAAAAGGTCACGGGAAAAAGAAAAAGAGTGAATTCAAATATGCACCCCTTTCCTTTTCTCCCTTAACCAAAAACTATGCGAGTTAAATTACTAGCACTTAGGTGTTAAGTCTACTTTTTTTCGTCAACAGCTACTTGGGGAAGCCCCATACTGTAGTTATTGACTCGGCTTTGGAGATTGTAGCTGATTTCACCTTTTTGCAAGAGCGATCGCAGATAATGCTCCAAGTCTGAACCAACGCGGCGTAAGTTGTAGTCTGTCAAATCTGCGCCACTAGATGCTTCTACTAATTCATCAAACTTGCGATAAATCTTTTGTAGGGCATCTTCATTCCAGTTGAATTCATTGTCTGGGTCTACATCTAACGTTAAGACCTGATTACTGGGAACCAGTTCACCATCTCGGTCGATTTCTGCGGCAAAAATGCGAATATGCCGGGTTGTAGACTTGAGCAGCATCGGGTTGTCCATAAAAGGGTGTAAGATTTGGGTTAATTACACTGAAATCATTGTAGACGTTATGCCCTAGCTTAAAATGCCAGAAATAAAAAGGAATTGCTTCAATTAGGCAGGCAGAAGCAAAAAGCTTGTGCGTTAGTTATGAAGTTGCTAACAAATAGGCAAGGGAGGTTTGTTCAACTAAGAACGGCAGACAAAATTTCCTCCAGAGAAAATGATGGGGTAGGTGGTTGTCATTTTTCAACAAACTACAACTTTACAGCAGCGATATGTTAATCATATTCAAGCAATACTGTCAAGCTGTTAATACTCATCAGGATTTATCAGGTTGCAGGTGAGGCTACTAGCAAGGTGCGCGGGAATTAACCAACCAGATGAACATGGCTCAAAATCCGACTTAATCAGATCTGTGACTTCTATTCTGTGGTGCGAGGCTGTAATTACTTTGTTTCCGTACCTAGAATTTTGATTCAGAACAACAAGAAACCATTAATGACTTTGCTACTCAACATCTTCTAAATTTGAGCTGGAAAAACGTGCCTCTAGTAAATTTACGTAGTTACGCTACAACCGTCATGAGGTTTCATAAAAAATCCAAATTTTAGTGTTTTTACGTAAGTAAAATCACCAAAATTTCAGTAAAATCCCAAACTGTTGTTGACGTTCAGATAAAGTTGATGTAAAAACCTTTAAAAAGCTAGAACAACTTCTTACAGAAACTTTATTGTATAGAATCTTAAAAACTGAATAATAGTTATGGCTTACCTGAACCACCTCTGGTCTAGGAGAACTACAACCTACGTAGTCAAAGCCGGAATCGAAAAAGACATAAGGAGTTTGAAATGAAAGACAAATGTGATGGATAAAGAATGATTCTTAATTCAAAACTATTTGGATTCAAAAGACAATATAAAGAATTTTGGTGGAGATCTAACTCCTAAACTTCATGACCACTAAGTAAAGGAATCTTCAAATCTATGAACTCTAAAGCTTTACCACGCCAAATAAATAATATTGAAGTAGGTGTTTATGAATGCGAAATACATCTCAAATTCCGATTAGTTGAGGAAAAAAGCCTATTAAGCGATCGCGAGCAATTATTGCAAGTGCTGCTAGATGCTTTGACCGAAGGATCTGATGATTTTTTAGAGACCCTACATGCGTCTGTTAAAGCCCAAGAAGTTTCTGAGTTTAAAGCTTCGCCGCAAATGCGTCGTCAGCTGATGCGCTTACGTAATTTTGCCGATAATAGCCAATGATTATCTGTATTATTTAAGTAGTGAGAAGTTATGAATTGAGCTTCAAATGGTGAATTTGTTTTAAGTTTATCCATCTGCTCTCAAAATTTATGGAGTTGGCTTGTGTAATCTAAACCCTAAGGCTAGGAGTTAAACATACTCTCTAAACAGCCTAAGAAGTCTCACAGTAGCCCTCACCCTTTGCACTACGGAAATACTTGGGTGCCTACTAATGCAGTTCTGCCTCACTAATCAGGGCGGGTTAAAATTGTTTCAAAATTCTCTGTTCTGGGAAATACGTTTAATCAGGGTGTCACTTCAAGTTGGCGAAGTATTAGCTAGCAATCTTTGGCGTTATATACTCTAAACATTTAAAAAATTGTTCAAGTAATCACTGTTCAATTAATCACTTATGTTTTGAGCGATTGCAGTAGTTTAAAGTAGTATTTTGCCAGCTTGAAGTTACATTCCGCCCTTCAAACTGGTATAAAAGGACAATTTCGGTTAAATCATCAGGGATAAATTAATTTTTCAAGAAAATCTACGGTTAAGAACTAGGGATTAGGAACTAGGAGGATAAAAAACAGAGGAATTAGAGTAGAAAAGAAAATAGGCGTGCTAATGCACCTATATGGCCATGAAAAAGGTCACAGTCTAGATTAATGCAGACTGTTGACTTTTGACTTTTGACCAATGCTCTTTTTACTTATTGCTAATGTATGCAATTCATGACATTTATTTAGCAAGACCATGTTCTAAGGCAAACCGAACTAACTCTGTACGGCTATTTGTGCCAGTTTTACTAAATAAACGACTGACATACTTTTCGACGTTACGAACACTAGTCTCTAGACGACGGGCAATTTCTTTGTTCATCAACCCTTCAGCTACCAAATTTAAAACGCTTTGTTCCCTGGGGGTTAGGTCAATTTTAAAAGGTGCTGGTGATTGAGCAATGGCGTTTCTTTGCGTTAATAACGCCTTAATTTGGGCAATCTGATGGGCTAATTCAGCAATATCCGGCGTCTCACTCTCTTCACCTGTCGCTGGAGTTTTAGCTATGCGACGGGCAAGCAAGTTTTCTACTATGGCAATTAACTCATCTGGATCGAAAGGCTTAGGTAAGTAAGCATCAACACCAGCTTGGTAACCTTGGATGCGATCGCCTGTCATTCCCTTAGCAGTTAAAAATACTACAGGCAAGGCTTGAAACCGAGGGTCTTCTCGCAGTTGTTTTAAAAACTGATACCCGTCCACCTGCGGCATCATAATATCCGAAATCACTAAGTCAGGTGTATTTTGCTGCATCAAATCCCACCCTTCACGGGCGTTACTGGCAACTTGAACGCTGAAACCGCTTTCTTGTAAGTAATCTTTTACGGCTTCCCGCAATCCTGGTTCATCATCTACCAGTAACAATTGTGCTGACATTGAAAATTTCCTTGATTCTATCTTTTTCCAATTTAGCGAAACTTGGTAGAGATTGGACACAAGGATGGGAAATAAGGGACTGGGGATAAGGGGTAATGGGGAATGGGAGATGAGGAGGATGAGGAAGATAAGGGAGATGAGGGGAAATAACAAACACCCAATTACCAATTACCCATTACCAAATGACAAACACCTATAACCATTCAATGATTTGGGCTTTTTCTGGTAATTTGGCTTCAGTTTGTCCAGCGTAGCGGGCTTTGGCGGTAAATAAGCCTATGGGAGTACTGAAAAAGTCTACAAGAGTGGCTTTACCTGCGATCGCCTGCAAAATATTTTTGGGTATTTCTTTTAATAACCAGCGTATTAAGCGATAAAAATAGTCTTTGGGTTTTAGCCCTGGCATGAGCTTGACACCGTACAATTCATGCAAGTAGCGATTGGAGCGTCCATAGCGTCGCCATTGGCTTTGTAGTTCTTTGAGGGTGGTGCGGTGGCGATGCTGAACGATCGCATCTGAGACAAATTTTAAATCCCCTATCTTGGCTAAGAGAATCCGCCAACAAATATCTGCATCGCCGCCTGTAGTGAGATAAGGACGAAATAAACCAACTTTTTCTAAGACGATGCGGCGAATGGCTAAATTAGCGGTTTGTCCGTAAGCGCAGAAGGGATGGGCGAGTGTATGCTTTTGTGATAGCGTATCTTGCCGATCAGCGTGTTGTTCTAAAATATTTTTACCTGGCAATGCGGCAATTTCACCGACCACAATCACTATATTTTGGTCGCTAAAAGGTTGAATTAGTAATTCTAGCCACTGTGGTTGTGGGCGACAATCAGCATCTGTAAAGGCGATAATTTCGCCTTGAGCGGCTCTAATACCAGTATTACGGGCAGCATAGGAGCTTTGAATTTGATTTTCGCTTAAGGGGCGAATAGTGAGGGGAGAAAGCTCTGCTGCTGTGTTTAAATAGGTGAGAGTGCGATCGCTACTATTGTTGTCTACCAACAAATACTCTACCCGGTCTTTAGGGTAAGTTTGCGCTAATAAACAAGAAATTAAATCTGGTAAATCTGTCTCACCATTATAAATAGGAACAACCACCGAAACCTTAGGCCAAAGGCTGTAGGCAGTGGTTGCATCAACTGGTGGATGATTCATAAATTAAAATTTTGGATATGGGATTAATTAGATTACTAATTAGTATTCCCATTCCAAAATCCGAAAATCAGTGATAGTAGATTGAGATTTCAAACTAAAATTTCAAGTCTCTAGCACGCACGCTCATAGCACCAGTAGGTTGACTAGCTGGAGGTTGAGCAAAGTTAGTATTAGACAGAGCTGCAATTGCACGCGTATATTGTGGATCGTTTGGTGTACCAACTAAATCTGGATTCGATGCTAGCTGACGCTCCTGCGCTTCTGTCAAGTCCAGCTTGATATCAGGTGTAATTCCTTTATGGTTAATATCTGTGCCTTTAGGGGTGTAATAGTGGGCAATAGTCACTGCTAAACCAGAACCATCTGTGAGTTCATGGACTGACTGCACTAGAGCTTTACCAAAGGTTTGACTACCAACTACTACAGCTCGTTTATTATCTTTAAGTGCGCCTGTGAGAATTTCGCTAGCACTAGCGGAATTACCATCTACCAAAACTGCTAAGGGAAGATTCGTTAAAGCAGTACGATTAGCTTTGGTGTCTTCTGTTCCACCTACACGGTCTACTGTGCGGACAATTCCGCCATTATCCAGCCACATTCGCGCAATTTCAATGCTGGCTTGCAATAAACCACCAGGATTACCCCGCAAATCTAAAACATAAGCATTAACTTGCTTACTATTTAAATCGCGGATAGCGCGCCGCATTTGATCCGCTGCATGGGAACTAAATTCTCTTAAGCGAATATAACCAACGCGACGGTTACCTTCTTGTTTGACGGTATAACGTACTGTTGGTACTTCAATAGTGGCTCGGGTTAGCTTTAAATCAAAAGCACTTTGCCCGGCGCGTCCCAACCGCAAAGTTAAAATAGTACCAGCTTTGCCACGAATTAGCTTAGACGCATCATCCACTTTCATTTGCTGAGTGGGTTTGCCATTAATAGCTAAAATTTCATCGCCGGCTTTAATACCTGCTTTTAGCGCTGGGGAATTTTCTATAGCTTCTACAACAGTCAGCCGCTTGGTTTTTTCGTTCAATTCCATGCGAATACCAATCCCCGAGACTTCTCCAGAGGTTTGGCTGGTTAGGGCTTCATATTGTTTGGGGTCCATAAAGCGAGTGTATGGATCTCCCAAGGTTTGCAAAGCTTCACGAATTGCAACGTATGCTTCTTCACGAGAAGAATAGTTTTTATTTAAAAGGCTCTGTCTAGTAGCTTGCCAATCTTGTTGATTAAATTTACCATCAACATACTCACGATTTACCAATTGCCATACTTGGTCTACTAAGGCTTTCGGGCTATCTTGGAGCGCAGCACGAACGCAGCGTGTCCAAGCAGGGCCAAATACGGATACAGTGGCAGTCGTGGCGATCGCTCCACCAATCAAGGCTACTTGGAGCGGCGAGTAACGTTTCGCAGATTGGTTCATGTATATCAGCTGGAATAATTGTGTTGTTGACAGTTTAGCAATCAGGATTTCCAGATTTTTTTAAGTTTTTATACTTAAAGTTCAGCTATCCTTTCTTCATCATTTCTTCTTAAAAGAATGATAAAAATATAGCTTAACTTTTTAACAATCATTTCTTTGTTTGCTAGCTTTCTCCGGAAGATAATCTGGGAGTTATGACACTGTTATCTGCGTCAACTTTACACCCTTGATTACTTTTATAAGATAGCACCTTGCTAGCTTAGTTGCAGGTATTTTAAACATCCGCTAACCACGCTTTTCGTAACTGTGTCATGAAACGTAATGGTTCCATCAAATCAAAAATTTCCCACGAGAAAAAAGTTAGGAAACTGTGGCGATTGATACGAAAAGTTGCTTGTGGTCTATGCGCTATCCTGGGTGCATGGCTGATTTTTACCACTATAACCCTAGTTTCTGCATCTTCACAGCCTGTAAATGCCTTTTTTGTGCTTGGTGGTAGTATTCAACGAGAAATACACGTAGCTAGAGAGGCACAAAAGTACCCCAATATCCCGATTCTGATTTCTCATGGTTCGCTAGAGCCTTGTGTGTGGTTATTATTTCAGCGACAGGGTACTGAGTTGCAAAACGTTTGGTTGGAAGATTGTGCAAATTCTACTTGGGAAAATTTTTATTATGGCATTCCAATTCTACGGCGCTGGGGAGTGCATAAGGTAAAACTGATTACATCACCAACTCATTTACCGAGGGCGCAATGGATGGCGCAGATTCTCTTGGGAGCAAATGGTATTTGGGTAGAGCCGGATATTGTTCAGGAGCATGGGATTCCCGGTAATCGTGAGTTTTGGCAAAAAACTGCTTTAGATGTCACCCGTAGTTTGTTATGGGCAGGTTTCAGCCAAATTATGCAGCCGCAATGTTCAAAGGTGACAAGGCTGGCTGATGTGGATATGCAAGCTTGGGAAAGCCGAGGGTTTAGGTGTGAGCATCAGGGGATGTTGGGGAGATGAGGGAGGTGAAGGGCAAAAGGGGAAGGGAAAAAGGGGCAAGAAAAAACCTTTAACCCTTACCCTTTCACCTTTTCCCCAAACTAAATTCAGAGTTGAAAATCCTTAACCGAGCAGTATTGGTAGATGAGGGGGTGTTTCTCAAAGAGGTAGACATTAAAATAACGCTGGGAAGAATTGCAAGTAAGTTTATGGCAGATATTCAAGTAGCAATTGAGGGTGAGGATGCGATCGCAGCAACGGAGGAGTTGTTGGCGATTCCTGGTATATCTGGTGACTATACAGTAAATACGGAATCACCGGAACGAGAAACGGTAGTTGCAACGGTGGCGACTATCGTGGGGATTGTTGGGGGTGCGATCGCTTCCCATAAAAGAAATCGCTGATTTGATTGAGTTGGCGGAGCGAGATTATTATGTTTCGTCGTTACCAGAGGATTATGCGGTAACTGGGCGGCGGTTGTATGACTGGTTGGATGGGAGCGATCGCTATTTACAATCCTTGCTAGATAAGTATCGCCGGAAAGGGGTTGTATTAGCGATCAACAGTACGCTTGCGTGAAGTGTTGAGGTTGATTTTTTACAAAGATAAGCAACAACTGTGAGGAACTTGTGAGCAAAAGTAATCTCAAAGGCGATTAGCGTACAGCTTATAACCAATTACCTACCAAAACGAAAGAAGCCCAAAAATAGGGATGTTGATATAAAGGATTAGCCATAATTTTTCTTTGCGCTTGTCTTAAGGCTTCAGCTTTACTAAGTTGAGAATTATTCAACTGCTGATAAAATTCTTTCATTAAATTAGCAGTTGATTCATCATTAACTGACCATAAACTAGCAATTGTACTTTTAGCACCCGATCGCAAAGCTAACCCAGCTAATCCTAAAGTGGCGCGATTATCACCGGTTGCTGTTTGACAAGCACTCATCACCAAGAGTTCAACGGGTTCTAAAATTCCCAGTCTTCTTTTTTGGAATAACCGATCAAAATCTAAAATAGAAATGCGATCGCTCCATGTCAGCAAGAAGGTTTCTTGAGGATTAGAACTAAATTGACCGTGAGTTGCTAGATGAACAATGGGGAATGATTGACTATCGAGTTCTTTTTTGAATTTATCGCGAGTAAATTCTTGATTCAGCAAGGTTTTAGCCGGAAATTCCTTGGTTAATTCTTTAATTTCTCCTGTTACCGCCGGTAAAGAACTAAAGCCTTGACGTGCTTCTGTTAATCCCGCCGCTAATACATCAAGTTTTTTGCGTTGCAATCCTTGGGGAAATAATTGTAACCCCGGACTCAGAGCAACATTATATTTTTCTATCAAGTAGCGATCGCCATCGTGAAGCGCAGACATTGGTAAGTTGCGTAATAAACCATCAAGGACAAATACTAAGGTTTTGACGTTATTGCTATTCAGTTTCGCTTCCGCAGGTGCAATCAGCCATCTGTAAACTCTTTGAGACAGGCGGAAACTCTCCTCCCGAATATAACCACGGGACATATAGGAATAAAGATGTCTCAAGGTATTTTCAACTTGCCTTTTTACCAGTTTTGTACTGTAGTGATGCAAAGGTTGATTGGGAATGGAAAGGATGACTTCTAAGCGATCGCTTAAAATAATTGGATAGATAACAGCCGCTTGTACGTCAATTTGATCGATATTTACAGGATAGTTATCTACACAAGCATCTTTAAAGTAGTTATCCAATTCAGCTATTTGTAGCGCTTCAATTACCTGACGTGCTTGTTTGAGGTTTTTTTGATTATCGCCTTTTTCTAACAACAATCCTACATATTCTCGATATATCGGTTCAATACTTTCTTTAAAATCAAACTGCACATCGGTACTGATGGCGACTAAATCACCGCGTAAGGATTGGATGTTATTAAAAGCAGTCTCATAAGCTGAGATCGCACTATCAATATCTCCTTGTGCTTTGGCTATTGCACCTGATTGTGTCGCTGTTAAAGCTAATAAATCAGCCGCATTCATTTCTTGAGCAATATTTTGAGCCTGTTGTGTCAGTTTTTTCGCTTCTGCTAACTGGCTATTTTCTTGATATAGTTTACCTAATTCTTGCAAAGCATAGGCTTCGGCTCGAAAATCTTTAATTTCTCTGGCTTGTTGAATAGCTGTTGCTAATAATTGCGCGATTTTAGCATTATCAGATTTTAAAGTTGTTTTTCCACTCTGAATTTCTCGCTCTATGATCATCAAAGTTTCCGCAAAATTTATCCGCGAATAAATAGCTGGACGACTGGCTGCAAGTTGAGCAAGATTATTTTCTATGGTTGGGATTACTGCCTGTACAGCTTCCCATCTTTGGCGTTTAACTAATACGCTTAACTGATTTAATTGTGCTGATAATTTTCCTTGAATTTCGGGAGATAAATTAACTGCCTCTTGATAATTTTCTATCGCCATGTCATCTTTTGCTAAATCTTTGGCGACATTACCCAAACTAAAGACAACTGCACTCACATCTTTTGGCGATTTAAATTGTTTACTAATTGCCAAACTTTTCTCTAAAATTGTTTGAGATTGTTCCAAATCACCAATAGTTTGTAGTGCCACACCTAAACTTCTTAAACCTTGCGCTTTCAGTAAACTATCAGGTTGAATTTGTAATTCTGCTACCAATTCCTCTAACAGCGTTTTGGCGCGGCGATATTGTCCTAAAGTTTGCAAACCCTGTGCTTGATTAATTTGGCTAATGAGTTTACCTGTTTTATCTCCAGCGCCTGCATATATAGCTGCGGCTTGCTTCCAGGTATCAATTGCTGTCTCTGTTTGTCCTTGTATTAGTTGAATTGTCCCTTGGGTATTTAAAGCCTGTGCTAAAAGTAAATTACTCTGAATATCCGAGGTTTTCCCAGTTTTTAGTAAATTAATACTTTCGGCAATTGTAGTTTGAGCTTTTGGGGTTTTTCCTAAATCTTTATATGCCAATGCTAAATAATTTAGCACTTGCACCTGGTTCGGAAATTCTTTGTTATCTTGATAAGACTTTAACGCCTGTTCCCATATTCTAACTGCTTCTGTATATTGTCCTTTTTGATAATAGTCTTTCCCCTGCTGTAAGAAGTTTAAATTATTATTTAGTTGTTGAGAGATATAATATTGCTCTGTTAAATGAGATTGATGAGCAACAACAGGAATATCCTTTGTAACTAAGAGTATAGTGAGAATGATGCTGAGTACAAAAAGCCCGTAAATATTGACTTTTCTTCGGGGAAATAACCGAAAATTGGGCAAAAGGATTTTTTTATTTAAAAATTTATGTTTCATCTTATTAAAATATTGCAATCCGCGCAGCACCAACTAAATGCTTTGATGCGTTTTAGCACATTTTACATCCTACAATTTATCTGCGTGCATCTGCGTTTATCCTCATTTATCGGCGGTTAATTATCCACCAGTAATTTCAACCATTAAAGCTTTATGAATGTCTACAATTTAACCTTTGCTGCGGTGCAGTTTCTTGAGGTACAGAAGCTACTAATTCTACTTCTCCTTGGGCATTAATTACCCAGCTTGTTGCTGCAATAATAAATTCTTGAGTTGGAGGCGAAGAATTAATGGATTGATTGCGATTCTGTGCAGTGGTGAAATCTCGCAGATCTGATAACAGAGTTTGATCGCGAATAGTTGCAGTTGGATCAACTGGTAAGCCACCTCTTCCCGTGATGATAAAGGAATTACCCTCAGTTGCAGCACAACTAGCAATAATGCGATCGCTGGGATCGTTAGGCGCGTCTGGTAACTCCACTAAGCCGGAAGCCGGATCGATGTCGAGATTATTAATCGATACAGTACCAGCAACGCCAAACTCAGAACTTGCAGTAATCTTATTTCCAGAGGTACCTTGCTGTTGATTAGCAATCCCAAAAAGACTTGTGGCGGTAATATCGACATTGCCACCACGTCCAAAGAAAGCATTGGCTGTAATATTATTATTGTCTTTGGGTACGGTAACAATAAAATTTGTGCCGATGATCACATTGCCACCATTGCCACCAGCACCCGCATTGCCGGCATTTGTAGAAACGCGACTGTTTTGCAGTAACAATAAATAGTCTGGTAAACTCAGGCTAATATTGCCGCCATTGGTGCTGGCTGTCTCCGCAGAAATTACAGCTTGATTTTCTAGGGTTAATCTGGTGGCTTCAATCCTGATATTACCGCCAATCCCAGAGCCTTGGCTATTCACCGAAACAGTTGCACCATCCCGAATCTCTACAAGTTCGGGATCGATGAAAATATTGCCACCATTGCCAGTAGAACCAGCCGTGGTATTGGAAAATACTCCTGTATTTGCGCCAGCCAACAAGACTTTATCTTTAACTATGACTGCGATATTGCCTGCATTGCCACCACCTGCAGTTAATGCTTCTAACTGTGCGCCATTGGTAACCGATAAAGCAGGTGCAGTAATTTGTAAAGTTCCGCCTTGGCCGGTTGCACCTGCTAAGGCGCTGACAAATGCACCGCTAGGTTTAAAAGGTTCACCAGGATTACCATCGAAGGACACTGATTGTGTAGCATTAATAAAAATACCACCTGCATCATCAGCAGTAGCCGTACTAGTGCTAATCCCAGCGCCATTTGTGACTGATAGTTGACCTGTTTTGATGTCAATAATATTACCTTGTCCTTGAGAACCCGGTAAAACTTCACTGAGAATGCCGCTAGGAATTACCTGTGGTTGGGGAAGATTGGCAGGGGAGAATAAAATTGCCCCATCAATCAGAATGGATTTGGCGGCGTTTACCTCAATTCTGCCTGCATCACCAAATCCCCGTGTAGAGGCTCTAATTTGCGCGCCTTGTTGCAAAGATAAAGAGTTAGTCTGAATATCAATAATGCCACCGTTGCCTTGAGCATTAGGAAAGACAACGTTACTAAAACCACTAAAAATCCCCCTATCAGAGATACCCGTGAGAGCGATCGCATCTGTAGCTCTGACGGTGATTTTACCACCATTGCCCACACGCTCAGTTTGGGAAAATACTTGCCCGCCATTGGTAGCGGTAAATGTCTTGGTATTGATTTCAACATCACCCGCATTGCCACCGATAGCGCTGATTGTCTGGCTTCCTAGTTTAGAGTTATTTAAAGAGATCCTGTCAGCATTAACGATGACGTTACCAGCATTACCACCAAGAGTAAAAGTTGATAATTCCGCTTGATTGGCTTCTAAGGAATTAGCAGTAATAATCAGCTTACCACCAGGGCCTGTTGCCCCTGGATACAAATTACTTTGCACATAGTTACTCAAGGAAATCAAAGGTGCGTTTAATGTGACATCACCACCTTGTCCCGAACCATAGCCTGCACTTTCAATATAGGAAATTCCTAGAGGTGCTGGTGCTTGAATAATCGCTGATTGACTCTTGAGGGTAATATTTCCCCCAGAGGAACCATAGGAAACAATTTGCGATCGTGATGGCATAAAAATATCACCTTTAGCTAACAGTGTGATATTGCCTCCAGGGTTGGCAAAGGAAAAGGTGACAAAATCAAATCCCGAAGCATCTAAAAAGTTGGGAGTGGTAATTTTTCCCCGCGAGTCAATCACCACATCACCACCCCTAGCCACACCCCCGAATGTTCCTAACAACGATGTCACGGTAATATCACCGGATAACACGGGATTGGGTTGATATTGGTTAGTTAAAAAAATCAACCCTCCCTGGTTAACAATTTGATTGATGGTGATATTGGCACTGCTGGGATTGCCATTGGTATTAGGAGTAGGAGAAAAATCAGAGGGTTCGCCTGTAATTCCCGGTGGGTTAACAGCGGTAGTTCCGGCTCTAATATCAACGGTGGGTATTAAACTACCATTAATGGGAACTTGGGTTACGCCATCCGATAAGGTGACTGTTTGATTAATAAAATTAGTGGTATCGGGGCCTGTGATAGTTAAACTATCAATGGTGACACTCCCACCTGCAAAAATATGGATGGAAGCCCCTGTATAACTATTAAAACTTACATCACCACTGGCACGAATTACTGGATCGTCTGTGCTGGATAAATCTCCACCTGTACCATTCAATTGTTCGAGGCGAAAGTTACCATTGCTATAAAATTGGGCGTTCCCACCAATTGCATTAGCTGAACGTAACAGCAGATTTTCTCCTGCAAACAAGCCACTGGCGCGATTATTTAAAGCAAAGATATCTATTTTATTGCCTTGGGCTAAAAGTTGTTGTCCCGCTGCGGCGATGAAGGGGTTATTAACAGTATCGCGAATTTTAACTGTATCGCTAGCTTGTAAAGTTAAATTCCGCCCAGCTTGTAACTGTCCTTGTAAGTCGAGATTTTGACCCAATAAAGTTAAATCTTTCCCTACAGATAAGTTACCAGAATTAGTAATAGTGCTTTCAGGAGGTAACCAACTATCTAAACCTAGAGGTTGCTTGATAGTTAATAGCGGCGGCGATTGGGGGTTTTGAGTACTAAATTTCTCGCCGTTGGGAAATAACACACCGCTGCTAGTGCTAGCGAAAAAAGAACCGGAAATATCTAAGCGGGCATTTTGTCCGAAAATAATGCCATTAGGATTAATCAAGTAGAGGTTTGCGCCACCTAACACCCCCAGCGTCCCGAAAATCTTCGAGGCTTGGTTTCCAGTGACTCGTCCTAGAATATTTTCTATGTTAGAGGGATTAGCAAAATAAACTCGTTGCTGATCGCCAACGTTGAAGTCTTGGAAGCTGTGAAACAAATTATTACCCCGAATCGCACCGCCATCAATGCGTTCAATGACATTACCTTGCTGTTGCACATTCGGGGTAACAATTGAGCGATCGCTACCTAAAC
Organism: Nostoc linckia FACHB-104; assembly: GCF_014696615.1. Lineage (GTDB taxonomy): Bacteria > Cyanobacteriota > Cyanobacteriia > Cyanobacteriales > Nostocaceae > Aulosira > Aulosira linckia_A. The sequence goes on from NZ_JACJQJ010000002.1 coordinate 98,968, forward strand.
TATTGTCAGGGATAATTTGTGCTTTTACGCCTGAAGTTAAGCCTAGCGTACAGGCGATCGCTCCACTACTGGCGAAAATTGCTAGTAGTCTGTGCCACATCATCCCTACCTGCGTGTAGATTGCCTTACCCTGAAAAATTGGCATGGAGATTATCACTTAAAGAATAAAATCGGCGATGTTCACCGAAGTGACTCCTGTGAAAGTGATAGTACCACCATTTATAGAGGTTAGATCTAGCTTGAGATTACAATTGTCTATTGAGGCGAGTTGATCGCAGCTATTAACCACACCATCGCTATTGCTATCTAAAGTACCTTGAGTCAGAATCAGTTGCTTGAGGTCGATAGCATCACATTCACAAAAATCATGGATGGTATCGTTACCAAAGTTAGCACCAAAGATAAAGCGATCATACCCGTCACCTCCACTTAAATAATCATCGCCTCTACCACCAGTAATTAAATCGTCTCCTTTCTCGCCACAAATCACATCATTGCCATCGAAACCAGATAAACTATCAGCACAATTTCCGCCTTTAATTACATCATCAAACTTAGTGCCAATAATTTTATTTTTGTCATGTTCGCTGCCTTGCAAAGTAAAAGTAGTATTGGGATTAGAAATAATCAAATTCTGCGAAGCAAAATCATAATTTGCCCCACTTCCACAAGCTGCGAAAGTCACGTGATTCACATTACTATCAATCGTAATGCTAGAGACTAACCAATTATTTTTATAACCGCCTATTTCTTGCAAGCGTGTAGAAATGCTGCCATCGCCATTAGAATCTTGAATTGTAATATTAACTCCAGTGGGAACGGAAAATTTAAAGGAGTCAAAGATAGCTTGTAAGTCAGTAAATTGTGAATCTGCAACTGTGCTGAAACTCTCAATTTGAGCATCAGGTAATGCTAACCCATTAATTTGCGGGTTATTGTCTGTGAAAACTATACCTGTATCTGTGACTAAGATATTGACAAAATCAATCAGTTCTGGGGAATATTGACCTGCTTGAAAGATGAGGTTTTCTGTTTGGGTACCGTTATTAAAGGTAAATGAGCCGTTATTAAAGCGATCGCGACTATAAACACCATCTACGATAAAATCAGCCAAGGCACCGATTACGGCTTTTTCATCTGCAGTTGTGGTTTCACCTGCGTTGGTTAATCTGCCATCAGTCCCTAGCCGATTCCAAACTGCTAAATCAGCTAAATATTGCGGATCTGTACTTTTTGCCCACTCTGCTTCAAATCCCGCAATACCAATCTCGCCTGGTTGTAAAAACTCGGATTGATTTTGGTAAGGATAGCCAACACTAACAGAACCACTAATAGGATCGGGATTAAAGAAGAACGAGGTGTTAGTATTGTTGGGGTTATTGAAATTCTCCACCGAAAACACTCTAAATGGCTGTTCGTTATTTAAAGTGCCTTCAAGTTTATATGTAGAAACATCTAACCTACTACTAGCTGCAACTGTACCTGATCTCAGGTTTTTCCCATTGACAGCCACAACTTCGGCTTGATTTTGAATATTTAAAAAGCCAAATTCTACCCTATCGTCCCCGTTGCTTTTTTGCACATTGTAATTGAGGAAAAATACACCATTAAAAGGTGTTTCATAATATTCAGGCAAAGCTGTGTTTATCTCATCTGTTTCCGGGTCAATGGTTCCCAGTCTGCCTGTTAAATTTACAGATGTAATATTTTCAGTACTAACTTTGGCATTGACGGTAATAGTTTTGGCTTCTCCAGCAGCAATATTGTCAAACAAAACCTCTAGCGTTTGGGCATTATTGTCTGTGTCAATACTTGTGCCACCATCCAGATTGGCAAAGCTGACAAAATCTAAACCAATGGGTAGCTTCTGTCTTAAGTCATCAATAATTTGTACACCTGTGGCATCACCAAACCCATTATTGCGGACAGTAATTGTAAATGTAACTTCATCCCCCGGCAGTGCAATTAATTGATCTGCTTTACCATCGTTGTTGTAGTCAACAGATTGTTTCAGATCGTTAAATGACTGTTGATTAACCAGGGTAAATTCTTTTTCTATAGATAGGTTAGCTACAGGTGCCAAGATACTTCTGTAGTCATCTTCTACAGGATTTCCATTATTCACAACTGAATCTGGATCTTCTTGATCGGCGGCAACAATTTCCGCCACATTGGTATAAGCAGCTGCATCAGCATCATTCAAAACTGTGGCTTTCATGGTGAGGGTGACATTATCCCCTGAATCAATACAACCAACATCCCAAATCCCTGTTGTACTGTCATAAGTTCCCACGCTTGTGTCAGCATCAATCAAGCTAAAACCAGAAGGTAATAAATCTTGAATTTTCACCCCTGTGGCATTGGCTGGGCCGCTATTATTTAATGTCAAGGTAAAGGTGACTTCATCACCTACAAATAGGGATTCATTAGATATTGTTTGACTCAGTGATAAATCTGCCTGCTTGACTACAAATAAAGTAGCACTGCTGTAGTCATCCTCTGTGGGATCGCCATTATTCACAACCGAATCTGGATCTTTTTGATCTGCGGCAACAATTTCCGCCACATTGGTATAAGCAGCTGCATCAGCATCATTCAAAACTGTGGCTTTCAAGGTGAGGGTGACATTACGGCCTGATTTGATTGAACCAACATCCCAAATCCCAGTTGTGCTGTCATAATTCCCTACACTAGCCTTAGCACTGATGAAGCTAAAACCAGAGGGTAGTAAATCTTGAATTTTTACTCCTGTCGCATTGGCTGGGCCACTATTCTTTAACTTCAGGGTGAAAGTAACCTCATCACCTACAAATAAAGATTTATCAGATATTTTTTGACTCAGAGATAAATCAGCCTGCTTAACTACACATACAGTGGCACTGCTGTAGTCATCTTCTCTGGGATTGCCATTATTCACAACTGAATCTGGATCTTTCTGATCAGCAGCAATAATTTCTGCCACATTGGTATAAGCAGCTGCATCATTGGCATTCAAGACTGTAGCTTTCAGCGTTAGGGTGACATTATCGCCGGACTTGATACAACCAACATCCCAAATTCCAGTTGTGCTGTCATAATTTCCCACACTAGCCTTAGCACCACTAAAGCTAAAACCAGAGGGTAGTAAATCTTGAATTTTTACTCCTGTCGCATTCGCTGGGCCACTATTATTTAATGTCAGGGTGAAAGTGACCTCATCACCTATAAATAAGGATTTATCAGAGATTGTTTGACTCAGGGATAAATCTGCTAATACTGGTTCGCATTTATCTTGAGCCTGATTTTTACCTTTACTCTTGCGCGAAGAATCAAGCTTTTCAAAATTTTTAGATTTCTGAGAAGATTTAGAATTTTTATTAGTCATAACTACAATTATTTAATTAAATGATTGTCAACAATTTGTAATTTATAATAGCGGATATCCTGAATTTGCTTACCTTTAAGGTTCTTTTAGGCAAGTGCTGGTGTGTAAAATTCTAGGTTTATCCTCATCCCTGCTTGGGAAAATATTTTGAGCAAAAGCGAATTAAATTTGACCGATATCTGCTAAATATCAGCTTAGTTGAATGTTAATAACAACACTCTACTAAATATTTTGCTAATTCTCCATCATCATCTCAAAAATATTGTCAGTTATTACCCATATTTTGTGGGCATAAAATTAACAAAAATATTCTTTGTTCAACATAAATAACCTAAATAAGATTGATACATCAAAGGGTTTGATGATGGGCTGAATTCATGAGAATCAAACAGGAAACACTTATTTTAGCTATTAAAGCACAATGTAATGAATTTAATAAAATTCTCAGTAATATCTTTAAATAGGCTCTGAAAAAGAGGGGTTCTATAAATAAATGGTTAAGTAGCTGGTTTTTTTAACCTAAATATGTATATAAAATTTTGTCTTTGGTAAAATAGTCTGTAAGCCTTATTTAGTAAGGATTTTGCCTCAAAAAAAATTACCAATAAGCTAAACTCCGGGATGTTACTTTCGGCAGAGAAAAATTATCCGCTTGTTAAAAATTTCATATTTAACGATGCGGTTTTCTAGTAATAGCACGTAATGCTGAGTCTGGTAAACCTGGCTGCTTGGGGAAAAGGGTATGAGTCAAAGGTGTTTTTCCTTTTCCCTTACCCTTTTCCTTTAACCTACAAGTATTGAATACAGAAGTGAACTTCTCTGCATCCTTTAAATATTCATTGTTGTTATATTGCTCAAACAACAAATATTTAGAGGATAAGAAACAAAGCTATAAAATGATACCAAAATATGATTTCTGTGGATTTAATACTAATAGATACCAGCGCTTAATTTCTAATTCAAAGTTGAAGGAGTTGTTTTCACAGTTGTGATGGTTTTAGACACATGAGAAACAGCATAACGAACTGTATTAATAAAATTTTGGGCGTAACGTTGCGTGGAAAAATCCAGGGCCCGTTGTCGTGCAGCAACTCCGACACGATTGCTAAATTCTGAATCGTCAAGATAGCGCAGAATTGCGATCGCCAATGCATCTGCATCACCATAAGGTGTCAACAGTCCATTCACCCCATCTGTAATGATTTCTGTGGGGCCGCCAGCATTGCCAGCTACTACAGGTTTCCCAAGGGCCATAGCCTCGATAATCACAATCCCAAAAGGCTCGTTATCAGAAGCGTGGATAAATATATCCATCGCTTGCATCCACTCAGGAATATTGCGCTGTAGTCCCACCATCGACACGCGATCGCTTAAACCCAAATCTGCTATTTGTGCTTTTAAGGAGTCCTCATAATCAGCCTCTAAATCATGCTTACCGCCAACAATTACACAATTAGCATCAGGATATCTCTGCAATATTTGTGGCATAGCATCTACTAGAGTATGCATTCCCTTCCATCGTTGCAAACGCCCGACAATCCCAATCAACGGCCCGTGTAGTGGTAAACCCAACTTCAACCGCGCTTCTTGTGGGGAAGGGAGAACAGCCGGCTCGAATCTGTCTAAAGCCACACCTGGATATACTAAGTGTGTTGGTCTATAAGGCCAAATCTTCGCCTGTGCTTCCTTACCCTCTTTCGAGAGAGTAATAATTGCCCGCGCTGGTAACAAAGTCGCCAATTGCAACAACCAAGACTTAGCGTTAGGTACTTCTAGTTGATACCATACAGCAGGTATACCAGCTGCGATCGCAGCTAGCCCTCCATATATCTGAGTAATCCACATCCAATTAGCGATCGCATCTACACGTTCTTGTTTAGCCAGCAAAGCTATACGAAACACCGCACTGATCATCCGGTGAACTTCACGCAGGCGACCACTTTCAATCACTCTGGTATCAATACCCAATGCTCTTACCTGTTCCACCATTGGGCCATCTTCTAAAAATACCGCTATCCATTCAATACCAGCTTGCCGTCCTTGTTGCATCAAATCCCAAAACATCATTTCACCGCCACCTCTTTGTTCGGCCAGTGGCATAATAGCAATCACTTTCATAATGTCTATCCACTAATACTAGTTTTTACTTGATACTGAAGCTATGGCAATCCGATGAATTTTTGCCACACTCTTGGTATTTGTATGAAAATCAGAGTCGTGCGAAGCTTTCCTTCATCAGAGTTCGTAACTCACTATCTGAAGGTTTTAATGTTGTACTTTTGGCGTTAATACAGCCGCAATAAAGCGCAAACTTAGAATGAAATTGCTGTTGCTCTCAAGTTTAGTGCAAAGCAATATCGAAACCATCTATAGCAATCCTATTTCAGTGGTGAAAAATGTCGGTTTTGGCTGTTGACCGTTGACTGTCAACAAACTTGCGTGTAATATTTCATAAATCATTTAGGATTGCTATATGTATTCAGAAATCAATGCATAATCCTATAGATAAATAGATTTTCGCTTCCCGATGACTTTGAAATTGCTATCACTTGTTAGCCAAGATAATCGATAGCAATTCTCAATTATTTTTGAAAGTAAATCTATTAGTAATTACTGCTATACTATAGAGTTTATATCTGATTTCTGAAATATTATGTAGTTGGAATATGCTTGAGATATCCAGCTATTACAAGTATAAACACACCGTAATGAAGCGGCAATAGCATAGTCAGCTATTTTTTTTAATAAAATATATACCGTATATCTGTAGCCTAGTTTACCAAGTATTTTATAACACAAATATAATTTCAATTGCAGCAGATTTCATTTTGATGAGGTACAAATTGACTGGTTTCGAGACAGGAAGCAGGAGGAAAATTACTGCACATTATTGATGTAAATCTTATTAAATTAGGACTGACGCAAAAGTCACGGAATTCCGTCATTACGTGGGATTGCTTCCCTACACTACGTTCCGGTCGCACTCACAAATTTGGCTTGCGTAAGTCCTGTAAATAAGAAAGATTATCTAACTAGTTAGATAATCTTTCTTATTTTTATCTTGCCAGAGCAGAATCAAGCAGGACAATATTTAATTAGAATTACCCATTTGGGAGACCGAACCAGGATACTTGATAATTGAATATTGCAAATTACTTTGCTGTTGATAATATTTATTTGCTGCCATAGCCATAGCTAGAAATCCCCATAAAATCATGCCAGCAACACTTAGCATTCCGCTACCAATCACTAACTGAAAACAGCCACTTATCCCAATTGCACGCGCAGCACTGACAAAACTATCAAAACGTCCTTCTTTGTACTTACTAACATTAATAATTGTCAGAATTAACCCACCTAAATAAAAGATAGCACCAGCCCAACCCAAAGTAAAAAACATATCTAGAACGCCACTGTCAATTACAAATACTTCGATTTGTCCAGTTTTCTCATTGACCTTCCAGATATTACCTAAACCGTTACCTAATACATTAGAAAGTGCAATACTGAGATTTTTATCATAACTGCCCGATCTATCTTTAAAACTTGTGTCATTCTCTAAATTAGAAAAAGTTTCTAACCGACTAGTTACCACCTCGGAAATTGGCTCAATAGTGGTTAAGGGAACAACACATATTGCCATAACCACAATAATAGTAATTAAGCGTATTTGGATTCGGGCTTTGACTGAACCCAAAATCATAATTACGCCTAACAACCAACCACCCCAATTAGTACGTGCTTGTGCTAATAAAAATGACAAATAACCCACAGCCGAAGCAGGAAAAATTAAAAATCCAGTTCTGGTAAATAATAATAATAGACCAGCTTGCATCACAGAACCAAAAGGCCCAACTGAGTGCAAAGTACTCCAGACACGCATCCCAAAAGGTTCTGGATCTCCGGAACTGGTAAACATTTTGGATTCGATTAGCCAATATCTATCCCATTCTGGGGCTACCACAAATTGATAGACACCGTAAGCACCAGTAATTAACACACACCAGAGAAATACACTCTGCATTTGCTCTCGGTAGGTCGGATAATCTCGCCAGTTCATAAATAAATGAAAAGCGAAAATAATCGGACTCAGCCAATCTAAAAGACCGCGCGCTACAGGGACAGGGGCATTATAAATAAGACCAACTAAAAACCCATAAAATACCCCAATAAACGCCAAAAGAAAAGGTAAACCTCCTTGGCGAATACTGCTAGGTAAATATTTAATGAAAGTGCCAATAGTGACAAACACCACTAAATAGGGTGCAATAAGTATCTGACGAGTAGGGTCCCAACCAACTCGATAATCTACCAACCGAGCAACTAAAGGCGTGAGAAACCAAATCCACCAGGTAAACCCAATATAGAGAATTGGATGGCGGAAATAAAGAAATAAAGCTACTACTAAAGAGGTTGCGGGAAAAACTAACCGCAACATGGTTGCTGCACCAGTAAAATAACAAACTACTGTGAGCAATACGTAACCCAAGATTACCATCCAAGCTTGTGCGGCTCGGTCTTGGGGAGAGAAGTTTTCTTGTAAAACAGGATTGTAAAGTATCTGTTTCTGTTTAGAAGGCATTCAATTTTGGATTTTAGATTTTGGATTTTGGATTGGAATGTATTAATTTGAGTACAGAAAATCGAAATTTCTTCTTTGCGCCTTTGCATGAGGTAAATTCATATTTTTTCAACGCACCACAAAAACGCAAAGAAAGTAAATTAACTCAAAACACAACAAATTTACTTTTGAATTTTGTAGCGCTCTGCGCTTCCTGTAGGGTATTTTGAATTTTGAATTGTTTATGTGTTTGCCATCCTAACCAACGCCCACGCAAAGAAGCCAGGAATTTTTTACCTGCTAATTCTCCTTGGCTAGGTAACAATCGCAACCATTGGACTAAGCCCAAACTATCCCTTGTACCTATGAATATTGCCCATAATAAAAACACTGCACGACGTAATGATGGCAGATGATCCAATAAAACTAAAGTTTCATTATGGACTAAATTAATAAAGGCCATTTCATTAAAATTATGGCGTTGGTCTTCATCAAAACGCTGTGCTGGATAATGATCGACTGCCACTTGGGGATCGTAAATTAGCTTCCACCCAGCGCGTTGTAATGCGAAAGTAAACGCCATTTCAAAATGGACTTGTGCGCCCGTACCACGCATTCTTTCATCAAAATACAATTGCGCGATCGCAGCGTGACGAAAACTCATGTTCACGCCTTTGAGAACATCAACTTCCCTCGCTTCTCCTACTCCTAGATGATGGTTTCCAATCACCCGTCCAAACCACTGCAATTTCCCAACTACCGACTGAAAACCATCTTCTAGTTTATTGCCTTGATAGATCCAATCACGCCCACCAACACCAGCAATGCGACTATCTGCCAGAAAATGTGCGTTGATTTTCTCTAACCAATCAGGATGGGGGGCTGCATCATCATCTGTAATTGAAACAATGTCTCCCTCAACTGCGGCGAGTCCAGCGTTTAAGGCTGCTACTACCCCAGGTACGCTAACTGTAACGGTTTGTAGTGGCAGTTTATCGGTAGGAAAATTCGCGAGAAATTGCCAAGTATCGCTATCTGTATCGCGGACAACGACGATTACTTGATCGACTGGTTTAGTTTGCGCCTGTAGTGCTAAAAGACAACGAGACAAATCTAGAGGACGGCGATAGGTGGGGATAAGAACAGTGTTTTTCATGGAAAGTCGGCGGGAAACTGCATCCTCTTGTGGGTGATTAAGCACAGTCGCCTGTAAAGAGAAACCCTCCCGCAGCGCTGTCTCTCCATGCCCAATGCCCAATGCCCCATGCCCCATGCCCAAAAAGGTAGAATTTTCCTTTAAATCCTCAAATAGATCCACGTAAGTTTGTGCCATCGTCATCCAGCTATATTGTTCAGCAAGAGAACGCGCTGCTTTACCCATTTGTTGCATCAAAGGGCGATCGCAGATTAAAGATGACAGTGCTGCGGCTAAAGCCTCAATGTCATCGGTATTTGACAAAACCACTCCGCATTCTGATGTCACCAGTTCTGCACCTCCGGTAGCAGTGGCGGTAATGACTGGTAGCCCAGAAGCGAGGGCTTCTAATAATACGAGGGTGCAAGCTTCATAACGGGAAGGAAATACAAATAAATCCACAGCCCGCATAATGGCGGCTATATCACGCCGATAGCCTAAAAAATGTACTCGTTCACTTAACCCTAAAGATGCTGCTAGCTGGGGAAAGGGGCTGCCTTCAGTGTCGCCCACAACCGCCAGATGTAAATCAGGAACCTTGGCTAAGGCATAGAGAACTGTATCTAAGTTCTTTCTGGTGGTGCGAATATCGCCAGCAAACAGCGCTAGAGGGACATTTTCGGGTAAATTCCAAGTTTGGCGACTGCTAACACCTGGGGTAAACTCTGCCAAGTCCACACCATTGACAATTACCTGAATCTGCGATCGCGGTACGCCAATACTGACTAATTCCTGCGCTACTTTCTCGGATACCGCCACAACCACTTTCGCTTTTTGGAAAGCTTGTTTTTCCCATTGGGCATTTAAGGCAGTATACAGCCACTGGTACAAACCATAGGCATCGCGCCGAGTGCGAGAAATATGTACAGGCGATCGCAACCAAGAACTGTGAACAAAATGTACGGCGTTCACATCCGCAGAGGTTGCTGTAATCGCACCATTGACTTTAACTAAATCAAACTCAGGGCGATGTTTGTTTAACCAATCTGCACTTTTTTTGGCGAATACTATATTCCGAATAAATTCTGTGGGGAATTTTTGAACTGGAATTTCCACCCAATTAACTAGGCTATGATTTTGTAGTTCTGGTGCTACTTCACTAGCTAATAATGTTAGTTGATGACCGCGACGAATGACTTCTTTTGCAACTTCATAGTTAACTCGACCTTGACCATCACCTTTTTTCAATTTGTGAGTCACAATACAAATTTTCACACACCACCTCCCGAGGCGATTAATTTATATACTTACTTAAATAGCTGAATCCGGTTCAATACTACTTGGTTAAGCGTTTTGAACTCAAAATTGGTTTTGGGGAAAAGGTTAAAGGTTAAGGATTAAAGGTTTTTTCTTTCGCTTGAACCATTCCCCTTTTTTCCCTTAACCGATAAGTATTGGAATCCGGTTTTATTCTTGAAACATGACTGACTCTCAACCCTAAATATTGAGAGTAGATAATGCCCAGCCAGTTAATTGATTGATTGAGATAGATTAATGTTTATGAGATTTTTTTTCATAGAGTTGATTTTTTTAGCAAATTTATTTTTTTGACAACTAACCAACTCGATGTAAACCTGGAGTAAATCGAAGAATTTTGTAGCTAGAGGTTGAGGGATAAAACTCAGAATTAAAGCTGCAATAGTTCGCAGATTGAACTTCTGTTTACTTAGTGCTTGCCAAAAATAAGAACGCGCTTCTAATATTTGCTGATTTCGCAGTAAGCCTATCCCCAAAGTAGTATTAGCTTCTAACCACTTATTTTGGAAGTATAACTTAAACTCCTCAAGGCGAGGGTCTTCCATGAAAACTTGATAACAAAACAATTCGCTTTTAGCTTTGCGAATTTTTGCCTCAGCATTTCGATGACCACTGAGCATTGTATCAGTTTGTTCATGGGCGCGATAGTAAGTCAATCTTTCGGGATAATAGTAAGCTGCATAACCAGATGTGGCACAAATGTAGCTTAAATATACATCCCACAAACCACCAACTTCGGGGGGAATACTATCCCAATTAATGAGATTAGCTCGAAATACACAAGCTGCTGCTGCAGGGATACTTTTATAAAGTAAACCCATTTGATAAAAGGCTTTATATATTCCTTCTTTGAGTGTGTGGCGCTTAAAACCACGTGTATTTGCCTCTGTACCCGAATAATTAATATTGCCTAGAGCATCAATAATATATTGATCGCTAAAAGCGATAATTAATTCTGGATGCGCTTCTAAGATAGGCACAAGTTTAGCTAAAAAATCTTCGTGCCATAAATCATCATCATGTAGGCTAGCAACATATTTACCACGGGCTATCTTAAAGCCATACATCTGATTATTAAACATTCCCAGATTTTGAGGATGACGCACAAATTTGATACGTGCATCACCAAAAGATTCCACAATAGCTTGGGGATTTTCGGGGCTACAATTATCAGAAACAATGATTTCTAGATTTTGGTAAGTCTGCCTCACTGCACTGGCGATCGCTTGCTTAAGATACTGTGGTCGATTATATGTAGGGATAATCACACTAACCAGTGGTTGTTGCTCATTTTGAACTGATAACATATTTTTGGCTCTATATATATAATCAAGACAGTTAAATTTCCGCTAGAATTACGTTGCTTTAAGTTGTTGTTCAATCTGGAATACACACACATAGCATTCCTATTTCAGTCAACAACAAAATCCCTTTGTACGCTCAAATTGTCTGTTCAATCTTCACTGAGTATTGCCTATAAAGCTTGATTTCATAACTTTTAAGGCAATTACTATAAATAGACTTCATGCGTGAAAATTTTGGATTGTTCTTGCGTATATTTTCTGCAATTTCTTCACGTGTTCAGCAATAGTAAATTCTTGCATTAACAAAGTATGACCTTGTTCACCCATACTACGGCTTTTTTCGTAATTGCTAGCCAAATCAGTAATGGCATTAGCTAGTTTTTGGGTATCATTAGCTGGTACAAGAATACCTGTCTCTCCATCCCGCAAATGTTCTGGAATTCCTCCTACTTGGCTAGCAATTACAGGTCTATATCGGGCATATGCTTCGAGAGTCACTAAACCAGCCGGCTCAGGCCAAACACTAGGGAATACAAGAGCAAAAGATTGTTGATAAAGATGATTTAATTTGTCAGTATTGCACCAACCATGCCAAACAATACGCTGACTTAAACCTAGTTTATTAGCTAACCGTTCTAATCTTGGCCGATCCCATCCATCGCCTGCAATATCAAGTTTAATTTGGGAATCAGTATGTACTAAAGTGTTCAATAGCCATTCTAGTCCTTTATCAGGAACAATCCGACCAACAAACAAAATTCTTTGATTTTTATGAATATCTAAACTGAGGGGCGCAGTAATAATTTTGGGAAGAATAATACCGTAGCGTAAGGTTACAGTTTGCTCAGGTGATGCACCATGTTTAATTAACTGTTTTCGTACATATTCACTATTAGCAATGATAGTAACTTGAGAGTTCTCTAAGAATTTTATTGCCCGCTCAGTATTATTAAATTCATTAATCGCTCGGTTGGGCCTGCGACTCCCACAACCATCGATTATCTTACCCCAAGCGCATCCTAAATATGAGAAATTACGCTGACAAATTACCTGCTGATTGCCCAAATATTTTGTGCCACTAGGACAGTATGGTGAATGATTATGAACTGTAAATACAGCAGGACACTCACCTTTTAGCTGTAATAGTAAATCTTGGCTATGAATATGTAGTAATTTGAATTTGCTTTGGTTAATATTTACCAAAGATTTAATTGGCTGCTCGCTAACACCATGCAATCCCTGCTGATAGAGAGCTGCTAAATAAGTTTCAACGCCTCCACCTACACCTACATTAAAACTAGAGCAATGAGCAATCATATTTTTGCCAGAAATATCTTGGCTAATTTCTTGTCTCTGCTGTTCAATACTTCGCATAGTTTTTGACTTGATATATTCTGATATATTCAAACAACTGAATGAGCGCTAAATTGCAGATTTTGGAGTTAAACAGGACAATTTATTTAATTGCTTTTATGTAATAAATTGTCCTTGCAATCTAGCTGTTAGCTTCCATTAAAGATTGATTTTGCATCTACAGCAGATTGCAAGTTGATGAGGTACGCTGTATAAGTAGGTCGGCGAAATTAAAGATAACTGGCTGAGGATGTCCTTAGTCATTGGTAAGGATTTCAAGCCTATTGTGCCTGGCCTAATTCAGATTGCATTTGGTAATATTCCCAAAATTTACCGCGTTGCTGTAGCAATTCTTGATACTTACCTTGCTCAACTATCCGTCCTTGTTCCAGCACCACAACTTTATCTGCTTTGGTAATTGTAGAAAGTCTATGGGCGATCGCAATTACTGTACGACCTACAGCAATATTGTCTAAAGATTCCTGAATCAATCTTTCTGTCATGGAATCTAAAGCGCTGGTGGCTTCGTCCAAAATCAAAATTTCTGGGTTTCGCAGTAAAGCGCGGGCGATCGCAATTCGCTGGCGTTGTCCTCCAGATAATCTGACACCTCTATCTCCTAGTTGAGTGTCAAAACCTTCGGGCATTTCTAAAATAAATTCCAATGCATTTGCTAGTCGCGCAGCTTCTTTAATGTCAGCTTCCTTGGCATTGGGTGTACCGTAAGCAATATTGTTCCACACTGAAGTGTTGAAAATAAATGTATCCTGGCTGACCACAGCTATTTTGCGACGCAAGGAATTAATTTCAAACTTACGTATATCCACTTCATCAATATATATATTGCCCTCAGTTACATCATGAAATCGGGGAATTAAATCGGCAAGTGTTGTTTTACCAGCACCAGAACCTCCGACCAATGCGGTCATTTTCCCTTTTTCAATGGTAAGGGTAATATTATTAAGAACTAAACTATCAGCATTATAGCCAAAATCTACAGATATTAAGTCAACAGACCTTTTTAAACCACCAAACTCAATTGTACCGTTTTTAAAGTAAGGTTTATCTTTGGTTTGCAACAGGTTTTTAATATTATCTGCTGAACCTTGCATAGTGCTGAGAAATGCTCTAGTCCCATTAATATCTTGGATAAAGGGTACAAGGCGAAATAGTACAAAGAAGAATGTCAACAGAGAAGCAACTTGTAGGGTACCATTGGCCACAAAGATAGTGAAAGCCAAAATAATCATGGTAATCAAAACTGTGGTCGCTGCAGCTTCTGCAATTGGTTTAACCAATGTCCAGACAAATATAACTTTAGTTGAATTACGTACTATTTCATTGCTGGCATTGAAGTACCGTTTACGCTCAAAGTCTTGAGTTCCAAAGGCGTGAACAGTACGAATACCATTAATAAATTCTATTGCTCTGGTTGTAAAATCACCATTAGCAACTGAAACATCAAAACTACTTTCTCGTACTCTCTTATTTAAGTTGGATAATGCAACAGCTAAAAGTGTAAATAACAATATAGAAACTATTGTCAGTTCCCAAGACAGGCAAAACATTGCCATTAAATAGACAAAAGTTGTGATTCCTCTGGTAAACAAAAATGCTATGCCGCTAAAGCCCTGTCTGATTCTTTCAATTTCTGTAGTAATTGTGTTCACTAGTTCGCCAGAACGAATCTGAGCAAAGTAACTGAGTGATAGAGATTGCAACTGTTCAAAGATTCGCTTACGTAAGCGATCGCCCAAATAAAGCTGAGTTAGCTCAGTGTATACTTGTCCAAAATAATTGAACGTGGCTCGCATCCATGCAGTTAATAGAATCAGCAGACAGATTCTATACAAACGGCTATGAACTGATGTATTAATACCCAAAATAGCAATATCAAACCACTCTATACCTGTTTTTACAGGTTGGGCATTGGGAGTAGTTAAGCTTTGTAAAAACGAAAGTAAAAATCCAATGCTGACACCTTCAAATGTGGCAGCCAAAAAAGAAAATACGAGTGCCAGAACAGCTGTTTTGCGAAAATGTTTAAATTCTCTTAATATTAGATAATTTTCCTGCCAAAAGCTGGTAGCCTTTAAGAAGCTCTTGAGCGCTGGTTTGAAATTTATATACATGGATGTTTTGGAAAATAATTTTACAATATTGCGGCAGTAAAAGAATTTTAGATTGAAGATGTTAGCTTGTTCCCAAAATAGATTATTTAGGTAATTCAAAAATCAATTTTTAGCAAGCTGACTGGATTTTGAGAGAATTTCAACTCTACAACCTCAAATCTAAAATTCAATGACTGCACTAAAATTTGCGAATTTTTAGAGTAAGTATTGCTAGATGAATCAGATTATTTTAGGTATTTCCTGGTTCATCAAGCCTCATGGTAGAAGCAGCCCAATTTTGGATTTTATATTCTGGATTGAAAACTTTGAAAACACAGCAGTTTCTAGATTCTCAAACCATACTACCTATCGCAATTTGGTATTAAGCAATCAATCACAGAGTTTGCCCATCTAAATTGAACAAGTTGAGGTCTGGGCTGACTTCCCATATACCTGTGATTTCTGGTAATTGATGTATTTGTCCAGAGGTACTGAACTGCGAAGCATCTGCCAAATTCCAACAATGCGATCGCACAAAACCTCTGTCACCTTGCAATACATTCAACAACTGCGGGAAATTGTGTAAACCTGATGTACTCAGCCAACGCCGTAGCGGGGTTATGTTGCGCGCCTCAGTTGTCCGTAACTTGATGGCTTGAAAGAGCTTACCACGCTCTCCCACCAACCACTCACGCGCAAAAACTGGCCCTGGTGAATCAATTTGCATCAACAAAACCAGTCCCAGCATAACTGGACTTAGCACGACTAGCAACACAAAAGCTAAAACCCAATCAAAAAGCTGCTTCCATCGTCTGACAATAGGGTGAGCTTTTTTTAGCCGTTGATTCCCAGAGGGTAAGCGCAGAAAAATTGGCTTATTAGCTGCCTCACAAGCTTCCGCCCAAAACCGCAATAAATCCTCACTTAGCTTTGCATCTATGCTCACCAACTTCACTGGGGAATGTTTTAAACACTCTACCAACCATTGTTTGTCATCCAAAGAAGGTAGATATGGCTGTTTGATATATTTAGGAGATTTGACCAACAACTGACCCCGTCGCCACAAGAGTGTACAGTATGGAGAGTTTGGATTTGCTCGGTGTTGCTCAGTTAGCTTGTAGGGATTCTGTAGAGATGGAATTATTGAGATAGTCATAGGTCACGTCGCTGCGCTCCGGATTCAAAATTCGTCTTGAAAAGTTTGCTCAACGGGGGGAACCCCCGCACGCAACTTTCCGCAAAATTCAAAATTACAATCCTCATAAATAAATTGAGGAGTTGTATTCTTTTCTGCTTCGGTCATGAGATATGTAGAGAAGTAGATTCTTGACCTGATATCAAAGTGCTGCTCAAAATTCTTTGCTGAAATTTATCTGATTTGAGAGGTGAGAAAACAGGATTTTACTCTCACCAACTTAATGATGCGATTAATCTATCAAAATCAGTCTCAGTCTACTTTTTAGCTATTTTTAAACGGCTGTGATATCTAGGATAGAAGACACTTTCAGAATAAATATTGGTCAGAGAAAATCTTTATGCCTTCTTGATAAATTATTTGCTTTTTCCAGAGAATTATTAAGTTTTTGTAAATCAGAGAATAGTTTTTACTACAAATTTCCCCAAACATTAGGGCACAACAATGTTGTGCCCTAAAATCTGCTGAGACTGCAGCTAATGAACAACGCCTATAGTGGTTTTCAAGAGATGAAATACACCACTCTAGCCAATAGTTTTCGGTTAAGGGGAAAAAGGGGAATGGGAAAAGGGAAAAAACCTTTAACCCTTAACCTTTAACCTTTTCCCCAAAACCTATGTTTACGTGATTCCTTAGCCTCTTTCCCTACGAGAACCTGTTTCACTCAAACGAGAAGAACTGTACTTTTCCACAGCTTGTTGTAGTGCAAATCGTTGTGGTTTCATGTAAGGTACGTATGTGCTGTCAGCGTTGGAGGCTCCATTAGCTACCACTCCAATCAAATTTAACTTGCTTAACATAGCTGTAGCTTGAGCCATTTGGCTGCGAGTTACTCTACCAATACTCGCCAACATCACAACACTACGGCAAGAAGATGCTGTCAACATCGCATCCACCAAACCTAGAACTGGAGAACCATCTACAAGTACTAAATCATAGTTTTCTTCAAACGTTGCCATCAATTGTGTCATCCGTGGCGAACTCAACAGATTAGCCGCGTCAGTAGGTATTGGCCCGGCCGTCAAAATATCAATATAGGATGAGCCAGCGTATTGAATACTCATTTGGTTGGGTACAGAGCCTTCACTTGTGAGGAGAGTGGAAAGTCCCTGATCGTTGGGAAGATTGAGTTGATTGTGTAGACTGGGTTCCCGTAAATTGGCATCAATTAAGAGTACCTTTTTGTGTAACCGAGCCGCACTCATTGCCAAACCTAATGCCAAAGCGGACTTACCCTCATCGGGTAAAGCCGAGGTAATCATCAAAGATTTCAAATTGGTAACAGTATTGAGCAGTTCAATATTTTTATAAATTAGGTCTAGTGATTCCCAACTAGGGGGGGATTGTAATACTTGAACTGTCCAAGGTGCAAGCTCTTCTGGTTTACCAAAAGGCAACTTGATCATTGAGTCTCTTGGTTTAGTAGCCGGTAATTTGGGAGTAATACCCAACAAGGGTAGAGCCGCGTGCTTCTCTAACTCAGCAGTTGTATGAACAGCATCATCAGAGGCTTCTCGTACAAAGGTAGCAATACCGCCCAACATTAAACCAACTACAGCACCTAACAACAAGTTCTGCTGCAGATTGGGGCCCATTAATGTACCCTTTTGGGGTTCTTCAACCACTTCCCAGTTAAATCCGCCTTTAGAAAGTTCCTGACGCAATTGTTGTTCTGCTCTCAACAACTGCTCTAACCTTTCACGGCTAAATTGCAGTTGCGGTAATATGCGATTGTAATAAGCCAACAAAGGTGGGAAGCGTTTGAGTTGCAAACGTAGGTCGTTTTCTTTCTGAGCCAAAGTTTGATCGCGCGCTGCTAAAGAAACAATATTTGTCTGTGTTTCTACTAGCTGACCTGCAAGGGTGAGGTCAATTTCGCCCAGTTGACCTTGTTCCAGCAGATTTCCTTCATCTGCAACAGTACTAGCAGGGAAGCCACCTAAAGTTCTGCTCACCTCTTGTTGCAATAATTGCTTCTGTCCTTCCAGTTGAGCTTGCAACTTTTGCACGCTAGGAGTCTCATCTGTGAAGCGTAAGCGTTCTTGTGATAGCGCCAATTCTGTTTTTTGAATTTCGTTGAGCAAACCTTGATAGCGAGTAGATTGGCTCAAACGAGAAGAAACCAAAGCATTTTGTGGTGAACGATTAAGTTGCGCTTGCAAAGATTGTTGACGCGCCAAAGCTTCTTGATACTGAGAACGAGTGGTGCGTCGTTCTTCTTCAAGTTTGTTCAAAGCGTCTTCTAATGCTTTCGCTTGTGTTTCCGGATCGATTAAATTCTGAGTTCTGCGAAATCTTTGCAAATTAGTTTCAGAAGCGTTGACTTCATCACTAGCTTTTTTTAACTGTTCTCTAATAACTTGCAGCCCTTTCTGTAAGCGAGAATCTTGCTGCTGCTTGTTATATTCCACATACACCTGGCGAATCGCGCTGAGAACTTTTTGCGTTTTTTCTGCATCGCGATCGCTATATTCAACCTGGAAAATTTTAGTCAAGACATTATCTTCTTTGGTCTTAATCTGATTCAAAACCAAGGCAGCCTTAATATCATCAACAGTTAAGTCTGGATAGTCTTGCTGAACTTTATCAACTGCTTTTTGCAACAGCCCAGAACTCTTCATGATGTTGAGTTGGGTAGCTGTATCTATTTCAATTGTAGGTTCAGTAAATTGATTTTCTGGTGTTGCTGTTCCTTGTTTAACTTGATAATTGGGTTCTACCAACAACTGCATAGAACTTTTGTAGGTAGGCTTGGTTTTTGTAGTGATAAAACCTGCAAAAGTAACTGAAGTGAAAAATACAAGGACAAACCAGGGAAATCTGCGTACCATTACGGCCAACATCTGTCCGTAACCCGCTTCATTTTCAGGAGGTGTATTGGGATTGGGATTAAAACTCGGATTAAGACTAGTTTGAACCACTTTTATTATCCTTAAGCTAACAAATTACTTGATTGATGCACTCTCCAAGCTTGGTCAATAATTTGTTCGACTTTACTAAAGAATGCTGTTTCTGAAAAATTTGTCACTGCATGATTCCTAATGTTTTGGTAATCCCAAGTTATTTCGCCAGCTTCTAGTAATGCAGTTTGTAAAGATTCTGGTGTTTGTCTCTTAAAAAAGACTCCTGTTTTTCTGGGAACTTGAGTATCTAAAACACCACCTGCTCCATAAGCAATAACTGGAGTACCGCTAGCATTAGCCTCCACTGGAACCAATCCATAATCTTCTAAAGCCGCAACTATCACAGACTTAGCTTTAGAAAATAAGTCTTTACGTTTTGCATCGCTGACGTGACCTAAGAACTCAATATTATCTAAAGCTTTGGATTTTAACCGCGCTTGTTCTGGCCCATCCCCTGAAATTAATAAACGCCACCCTAGCCAATTAAAAGCTTCAATTATTATATCTAAACGTTTATAACTGATCATCCTCGCTGATGCCAAATAATAATCTTCTTTGTTCTCGGAGAAAACAAAGTTACTGGTATCAATGGGATAATTAATCACAATAGCTTGCTTTTTATAAATATCCTGAATTCGACGAGCAACAATACTGGAATTAGCAATATATAAGTCTGGTTCCTGTGCATATTCCAAATCTACCTTTCTCATGACTTGGAATATTTTTTCCAGTAAGGGTGAAAAATAGCGATAATCACCGTATTCCCGTAAATAAGTTTCTGTGTCCCACAAGAAACGGGTAACATTATGACAAAAACAAATATGTAACGCCTGGGGTTTTTTTCTAACTGCTTTGGCAAAGCTCGTGCTACTACTGATAATTAAGTCGTAGTCTTGTAAATTTAAAGCGCGAAAAGCAGAAAAATAAAAAGGAGCCATCAAACGAAAATTTTTGACTGCACCCGGAATTTTCTGTAAAAAAGTTGTATTGACTACACGCTCACTTAAATCTATGGTTTTTTGATGATTGTAAACAGAGGTGTAAATATCGGCTTCAGGGTAGCGCTTACAAAGCAACTCAAACACGCGCTCTGCTCCACCGCGCTGGGTTAAGTAATCATGGACTAGAGCAATTTTCATCAGTTACATCTCCAGTTTCTCTAAGGTTTGCTTGAATACTTCCCAGCAAGTAATAGTAATTCGTATAGCGATCCTATTTCAGTTGTGAAAAATATCGGTTTTGGCTGTTGACGGTTAACTGCTGACTGTCAACAGTTAAAAGTTAACAACCCTTCAGAGCAGATTTCACAAATCATTTAGGATTGCTATAGTTCGTAATTCGTAATTAAGAGAATGTTTTAAAAGGATTTGGTGATTTATTGATATGCTGATAAATCCACTTTTTTAGGGGCTATTAGCAGTCGAGAAGTGCTTAAATTCACAGCAAACCACTTTTAAAACAACCTATAATAAGTTTAATTATTTGTAATCTCAGAAGATGGAGTTGAAATTAAACAGTTTTCCAACAGCGCCTTGTAAATAGGATGCTAAGGACACTAAGGAATAGCAGAAAAAGATGTTGGTATGTAGCCAGGAATTTAGTAGGGAAAGCTCACAATAAATTCCTGACTACGCACTTAATTTAACCGACAGCAACTAGAGTTTTTTCTGTAGCGAAATAAGCGTTTTGTTCGGCTCTTAATTTATCGCAAAGTCTACCTGCGGGTAATTCTACATCATCATAAGTGAGCACTTGATCCTTAGGAATATCGCGTTTGAGGCGACATCCTTCAGCTAATCCCATTGGTAAGAGGTTTTGCTGTTGCGCGATCGCAGAATTTTCGCATTGTCCGTAGGTCATGTAGTAGCCAATACCATCTAAGGTTTCTCCGGCTTTTAAATCTATTTTGGCGGTGGTGACTACATCTACCACTGGGCCAGCCAAGGGAGCCATCACAGCATCTTGGAAGAGAACCGCACGGGCTACCGAGAGGGGAACTTCAAAATGGCAGAGGTGGTAAGGAGTATAGAAGCTGTAAAGTGGGCCTTCACCGAGTTTGTACAAGTTGAGATAGTGGCGTTGTTTGGGGTCGTCGTGGGTTGCAAATACAAATACCCCTGGGCCTGGTTTAGCACCAACAACATAATCAACAATACCGCCCAATTCCTTAAGCTGGTCTACGTCATACATATTGGTCATTTCATCAACATGACCTGTAAAGTCATATCCCAGCATTCCCCGTTTCGCAACCTTCATCCCAGTGGCGTTAGCAACGATCGCTTGCTCAAAGGAAATTTTTGAACCATCAGCAAAGCTAGTTACCATGTGGGCTTTTTGACCCCAACGCTTAGCGAAGGCTTCTTGAGTGGTGGGATTGCGATAGGGGTCTTGCAGGCCCTTGATGTTACCGCACAACAGGGGAGTTAAACCAATGCTCTTGACAAAGCGGTAGAGGTTCATTTCTACCCCTGGCTGATCGCCATCGCAAGCGCTGAGAATCACACCAGCTTTGTCTGCATATACTTTGAGGATAGGGCCAATAGTGCCATCGAGTTCAGCATTCATCATAATCACGTGTTTGTGATGTGCGATCGCACTCATGATGATATGTGCGCCAAATTCAACTGCGCCGGTGACTTCAATTAAAGCCTCGATCCCATCAGCACGAGTCAGTAACTCTGCATCCTCTGTGACTGCATATTTACCCTGAGCGATCGCATCTTCCATATCGGTGATATTTGTCACCACCTGAATATCTTCAATACCTGCTTCTATATAAGCTCGCTTGGCTGCATCAATTTGGCGGTTGGAGATAGCAACTAACTCCATTCCTGGCACAGAATTAATAATTTGGTTAGCAATCCCTCTACCCATAAAGCCTGCACCAATCATGCCCACTTTGATGGGTCTACCTAAAGCTGCGCGGGCTTCTAAAGCGCGGTCTATAATAATCATTTTTCTAATTCCTACATACACAATAATTGTTAAAAATCTCTTCCCCTGTTCCCTAATATCTGCCTTTATCCCCTAGAACAACGCGGCGTAAATAAAGCGACCATTTCAAACAGTCACAAGCCTTGATGTATTAACCTTTTGACTTTTGACTTTTGACTTCCGCGCAGCAGTACTAGACTTTAACCTCTATTTCTGCACCACCAACGGGCATCATGCTCAATAAAGGCCAATTTAAATCTTTCTCAGAAATTTCTGTGACTTCTAAAGGCCATTCAATATTAAAAAATGGGTCATCATAACGTAAACCACGCTCATAACCTGGTGTGTAAAATTCACCAACTTGATAGACCACCTCAGCATCATCTGTCAGCGCTTGATAGCCATGAGCAAACAGTTCTGGTACATATAAAGCACGGTGATTATCTGCAGTCAGTTCCACACCAATATGAGATAAAAAGGTGGGAGAATCAGGACGCATATCAATAATTACGTCATAGATAGCGCCTTTCGTACAGCGAATTAATTTGGTTTCGGCTGCTGGCGCTAGTTGATAATGCATCCCGCGCAATGTCCCCTTTTTGTAGTTATAAGACACATTACATTGAGCAACTATAGATTTTAAGCCGTGGGTGACAAACTCTTGCGCGCAAAAAGAACGAGCGAAGAAACCACGGTGATCTTGCTTTTTTTCTAATTCAACAATAAATGCGTCTTTCAGTGCAGTTTTGATGAAAATCATAATTTACCTCAAAATTAATTTTTATTTAGGAGTAAATAACTAGCTAATTTGTGACAATTAGTTTGTTACTTAAACGGGTTCTGGTGCAGAATTTAACTCCATCCTGGGAAATGTATCATCCCAATATTGAGTACATAGTTCTGGTCTTTCGGGGGGATTAGCTGTATAGCAGAAAAACAGTGTTGCGCGTTCTTCTGTACGTACAGTTCCATGATGTAAAACATTTTTGGTATCAGCAAAAATGACTGTACCTGCTGAACCTGTACAAGATTTCCAAGCTGATTGAGGAATAACTTTTTTGACAATTTCATTATCAATCCCCATATATCTTGATTGCCAAAGTTTGTAGTAAAGCCAATAATATTGCCACCTCAATAGGGAAGTTAACGAGCGAGGAATGTATTCAAAAGGCCCAGTTTTTTCTTCAACATCATTTAAATACATAAAGATTTTGATAATCCGGCGGTCTTCTGCATCGCTGTGCCAAAGCAATGTGCCAAATTGATGTTCACTAGGAAAATCTTTACGTAAATGCACACCATGAAAAGTAATAGGAAGACCAATGTAATGTTCAATGATGTTGAGCAGCCTTTTTTCTATCGCCCAAGCAGAGATTGCAGGAATATCTGTAACTGTATAAATCTGGGGCCATTTCTCGTCTAGCTCATCGTTATTGGCTTTTTCCATCTGGGATAATTGATGATAAGCAGCCTGGAGCAATTTGGAAGTAGAATTGAACCCTAAATTAGCCAGGGTAGTAACATATACTCCATCCTTTTTTAGAGTCTGAAGAATAGCGCGATCGCCTTCTGCTAATGGCGCTAGATTTTTCCTATGTTTCCATCTAGCTAAGGCACAAGCTAAGTCAGAATACAACGCAGATAATTTGCGTTGAATAGTTTGCAACATCATAAAAATCCTTTTGTTCAGATTAATTCAGAGGTTTAATTCTCTTTTTTTTTGAACTTGTTGAGTACATACCTCTGCTGTTTCTGCCATACTTGCTTCTTTAATAGCCACCACATCAAACATTGCTAATCCTATCAAGGCTATAAAAGGAACAACTGTTTTCACAGCGGATACAGGCCATCTTCTTAAAGCGCCGAAAAATACTCTTAAATTCGCTTCCTTACCATTTTGCAAAAGCATTCTTTTGCAAAATTGTTTAGAATATCCGCTCTCTTCTAGCTTCAAAATTACTTCAGGTATATGTTTGTATTGCATTAACAGTGCAGACCTTGGCTCTTTCTGCCAATAACTCACACCAACAATACATTCTAAAAAAGTTTCTTTGGTGACAATCACACTACCATTAGCGGCACAATAACCTGCTAAATATGCTAAACAGATCCAATTACTTGCCGCATTTGGCCAGTTTTGCAGAGCAGTTTTCACTAAATCAGTGCGATAGATTGTAGCTGTGAGAAAAATTACTGCACCAACACTTTTAGCGAAGCAATGCTCAAATATTTTCTTGCCATCACTACGACCATCTTCACTATCAGCATCAAACCAACGATTACCAACTATTGTTGGTGGATGAACTGCTTCACCAGTAATTTTATTGCGTCCAGAGAAGTTGAGAAATAATAATGATAAATCTTCATGCTGCTTAATTTTGTTGATGACATAAGCAATAGCTCTGTTTTGAATCGGATCGTCATCACCAATTGTCCAAACATATTTAGTTGTAGCAGTATTTAGGCAATAAAGAATATTTTTCATTACGCCTAAATTTTCAGAATTGCGATTAGAGTTAAAAGTGATATGGCTGAGTGTTGCTTGCCACTTTTTTACAACTTCTGGAGTTTTATCTGTAGAACAATTATCAGAAACTAAAATTTCACAATCAGATTCAAAACCTTGAATAGCTTGAGCCAACCAAGCTAACTGTTTATCTAATAATTCTGACCGATTATAAGTAGGAATAGCAATTGTTAGTAATTTATTCATTGGCTTCTTTAAAAGCTCATTAATTAGAAAAATCAATTCCTATAAAAGATAATTCTCTATGTAAAGTATATTTCCGGAAAATTTTCCTTTTTTAGCTATAATTTAGCACTCTAAACATTGTGTTATTTCATGCCATGTCACAGATAATCAAAAACCTTCACTACTAGTTTTTGATTTTTACTTTTTACTCATATCCCCGACTTATTAAAAAAGTCGGGGATATTCTAAATAAGAAGGCTTAGAAGATGTTTTAAAAGTCCTGTCGTTGGTAGCAAAATATTTTAGATCACCCTAAATTTCCCTTTGCAAGGGCAACTTTGATTGTATTTCCCCTTTTTCAAGGGTGGATCAATAATTCTCTAAAATCACAGCCAACCACTTTTCAAAAAATCTCTTACGGTCTATATCTGCTGCAATTGTGAATTTCGCAGAGAAATACTAATTTTTATGCCAGAAAAAGTCTTTGTCAATTTGCTGTGTGCGAATCAGATATTCTAACTGCTTTAAGCGCGTAAATCCTCTGAACAAGAAAGTATCTTCAGTCATATCTATTTGACTGAACAACTTAAATAGCTGTTCAGCACCTAATTGAGCATTCCAATCACACTTAAATCCGGGTAGCATGGTGTTGATTTTCTCAAAAGATACTCGATAGCTGCGGTTATCTGCACCGTTATCTCCAAAAGATAATTGACAGCCTACGAAGACATCTGCAATGATTTCAGCAATTTCTTTAACTCGATAGTTGTTTGCAGTATCCCCAACGTTAAAGATTTGTTTGTGTACAATATCACGGGGTGCTTCCAAGGCACAGACAATTGCTTTGCAGATATCTAATGCATGAACTAATGGCCGCCAAGGTGTACCATCACTGGTCATTTTAATTTCTTTGCTAGTCCATGCCAAGCCAGCTAGGTTGTTTAAAACAATATCAAACCGCATTCTTGGTGAAGCACCAAAAGCTGTAGCATTCCGCATAAAGGTAGGAGAGAAGTCATCATCAGCTAGTTGCATAACATCTCGTTCTACCAAGGTTTTACATTCTGCGTAGGCTGTTTGAGGATTCACCGGAGATTCTTCTGTCACATCACCCTCGGTAGCTACACCATAAACACTACAAGAAGACATATATACAAAACGACGTATACCTGCTTCTTTAGCTAACTTAGCTAGGCGTACTGAACCTTGATGATTGATGTCGTAGGTGATGTTAGGTGATAGTTGTCCAGTGGGATCATTAGATAGTTCCGCCATGTGAACAATAGCATCAATACCTTGTAAGTCTTTCAGGCTGATGTTGCGGATATCTTTATTTAAGGTTTTGGCTGTAACGTCAGTACCGTTGAATAGCCAGCCAGCTTTATAGAAACCTGTATCTACCCCCAGAACTTCGTGTCCTCGTTCAATTAATAAAGGAGGTAATAAAGAACCAAGATAACCTTCTGTTCCAGTTACTAATATTTTCATTGTTGTGAAAGCCTTTGTATTGATTAGTTAGTTTCTAATGCCTAAAAACACTAAATAGGCATGATGAATTGCGTACAGCAGGACGGCTCAACACCCTTATTTTCTTTCTGTCTGAATGCCTGAGTGGTTCATGCTAATACCAAGGCACTCACACAACAAGTATTTTCACGTCACGTATGATGAACTGCGTACACCAGAACATAACTCTACCAAAAATCTTGAGATGTGAGATTATGGTTCAGTTAAGAAAAATTATAGGGTCAAGGTATCTACAATCTTTTCTCTTATTAGACTATCTTACTGAAGCCTTGCCCCTACAATACATTCCAGCCTAACTGAACTGTATGAGATGGGAAATTGGATCTCATACAGAGAATTTGATGTGAAGATGTTCAGAAAACTCAGTTATCTGCAATTAAATGACTGACGCTGCCATATATGATGGTTCGGGGATTTGTGCCACAATTGCTTTGCCAATTTCTAAAGAAGAAGTGGCAGCTGGTGAAGGCGCATTGCAAACATGAATGGAGTTTTGGCCTGGGATAATCAAAAAGTCATCCACTAGCTTACCGTCATTCATCAAAGCTTGAGCGCGAACTCCCGCATGGGTAGGAACTAAATCTTGGGCTTGCACTTCGGGAATGAGTTGTTGCAAACTCTTCACAAAGGCAGCTTTGCTAAAGGAACGAATAATTTCTTGAATCCCTTCATCAGCGTGTTTTGCGGCTAATTTCCAGAAAC
This sequence comes from Nostoc linckia FACHB-104, assembly GCF_014696615.1. Classification (GTDB taxonomy): domain Bacteria; phylum Cyanobacteriota; class Cyanobacteriia; order Cyanobacteriales; family Nostocaceae; genus Aulosira; species Aulosira linckia_A. The sequence continues at coordinate 126,066 of NZ_JACJQJ010000002.1, forward strand.
CAGGATAAGTCATTACTTCAGCAAAATCTCGCAAGTCGAAGTCGGTTTTGTGATAACCTTCGCGTTTCAGGCTTAATACGGCATTGGGGCCTGCATGAACGCTACCATCAATCATGCGGGTAAAGTGGACACCCAAGAAGGGAAAATCTGGGTTAGGAACTGGGTAAATCAGAGTTTTCACCAGATAGCGTTTTTCTGGGGTGAGTTCGTAGTATTCTCCCCGGAAGGGTACTATTTTCGCTTGTGGCTCCACATTACCTAATTTAGCCACGCGATCGCTATGCAATCCGGCACAATTAATCACAAACCGAGTTTCAAAACTACCGTTGTTGGTTTCTAGTACCTGATTTTTCCCGCTGGGTCTAATTTTCTCTACTTTGGTGTTGAGTCGTAAATCGCCGCCTTGTTTTTGAATTAACTCAGCGTATTTCTCGCTAACTTGCTTGTAATTAACAATACCTGTAGAGAATACTTTAATGCCAGCTACACAACTGACATGGGGTTCAATTTCGCGAACTTCTTCTGGACTTATTCTTTGGACTTTAATGCCATTTTCTAAGCCGCGTTTATAGAGATTTTCTAGGCGTGGTATTTCTGCATCCGAAGTTGCCACAATTACTTTGCCGCAAATATCATGGGCAATGCCATGTTCTCGGCAGAATTCTACCATTGAATTAGCACCGTCACGGCAGAATTTAGCTTTATAACTTCCAGGCTTATAGTAAATTCCTGAGTGAATTACGCCACTATTATTGCCTGTTTGATGAAATGCCCAGTTACTTTCTTTTTCTAATACTAAAATTCGGGCATTGGGATAGCGTTTGCCTAAAGCCATCCCTGTAGAAAGTCCAACGATTCCCCCACCAATAATTGCAAAATCGTACATTAGTATTATTGCACCTTTAAAAACAACCAATTTAAGAGTTAAGAGTTGAATTTATCTCGCAACTCTTAAATATTCTACTACCATACTTTCCAAGGTGCTTGACCGTTTTTCCACAAGTCCTCTAGATAATTTCTATCACGTAATGTGTCCATCGGTTGCCAGAAACCATTATGTTTGTAAGCAGATAACTGTTCCATATCTGCTAATTTTTCTAATGGTTCTTTTTCCCAAACTGTACTGTCATCAGCGATGAAGTCGATTACTTGTGGTTCTAAAACAAAATAACCACCATTAATCCAAGCACCATCACCTTCAGGTTTTTCGCGAAAGTTAGTAATTTTAGTTTGTTCTTGTCCTAAAGAAATTGCCCCAAAGCGCCCAGCAGGTTGCACTGCAGTGAGTGTGGCTAAGGTATTTTGTTCTTTATGCAGCTTAATGAGTTCTGTAATATTTACATCACTAACACCATCACCATAGGTAAAGCAAAAAGTATCGTTACCAAGATGTTCTCTAACTTGCTTTAAGCGTCCACCTGTCATGGTGTTATCACCCGTATTTACCAAGGTCACACGCCAGGGTTCGGCATACCCAGAATGCACATTCATCTGGTTAAAACGCATATCGAAGGTGACATCTGACATGTGCAAGAAGTAATTAGCAAAGTACTCCTTAATGACGTAACCTTTATATCCACAACAAATAATAAAGTCATTAATGCCGTGGGCAGAGTAAATCTTCATGATGTGCCACAAAATTGGTTTGCCACCAATTTCTACCATCGGCTTAGGTCTGATACTTGTTTCTTCACTTAAGCGTGTACCCAGACCACCAGCCAAAATCACTGCTTTCATGCAATTTCCTCAAGATTTGCAGGTAGTTTAATATTTAAATTTATTCGTTGCTAATGAAGCGATTGCACCTGGAATCGAGAAAAATCTATTTACCATTTATCTTTCTCCGTAAATAATCTAACTAGATTTTTCCTCTTTTCTGTAAAGACAAGGTAAATAAAAATCTTTGTTATATAAAAGCTTTATGAATACGGAGAAAATGTGAAAATTAGTTACTTAATTTGTGAGAGATATAACCTAAAAAATAAATCGAATTTAGCACCAGCTAAATTCGATTTTACTGATAATTTTCTAATGTTTAATAGTAATCGAGGATTAATTCAAAAGTAATAAAATTTACTTTTTTAATAAAAACAGGACTTACGCAACTGGTACACTCATCTTCTAGTTTAAGAGTCAAGAGTCAAGAGTCAAAAATTCAGGTTGTTTGGACTTTTGAACGCCAGTTCACTAAACGGGGGGAACCTCCCTACTCTGCGGGAACGCTTGGGAGCAAACGGGCGAATCCTTCGGATACACTACGCCTGCGTTGGGCGGGTTCCCTGACTTGTAGCAAGTGGCGTTGGAAACCTCCTGCAGCGCTGGTCTCACCGCACGTGACTGGCTCCTCTTGAGCCTGGACAGCCTAAACGAAAAAAATGTGACACTTGCGTAAGAGTATAGGTAAATTAACGCTCTTTCATCACAGTTCCTGCAAGCATATCTACGGACGACCCACCACCTGCTATGAATGACAAAACTAGCCCCTAGTTCCTAGTACAACAAGGCATAAATAAAGAAACCATCCCATATCACCTAAAAGCTGACCAGATAGGATGATTTATTTTATACATCTCTGTAAGGGTAGAGCCTTTTTGTACTAGACCCTAGTTATCTATCTTGTTTCTGCTGAATCCAAAATATTGGAACTTTGGAATAAAGCATCACATTTATTTTCTACAACAATGCAGAGGCTACTGAGTGCTTGTTGGTAGTTGTCCATATCTTCTTGTTCCAGAGAGACTTTGGCAGATGTTTGTAAATCATCAATTGCTTTGACACGATTTACCTCTGAATTTTGGATACCATATTGCGACAGTTCGTAGTGAATCATACCTCGTTTGAGATAGACTTTCCCCTGTTTAGGGTTGATGCGTAATGCTTCATTAAAGTCAACGATCGCTTTGTTGTACTCGCGAGCATAATCATTGCTGTATTGAGCAATTTGCGAATGTACAATACCGCGTTGGAAGTAAGCTTCTGGCTGTGAGGGATTGATATCAATCGCCTTGGTGAAATCATTGATGGCTTGCTGATAATCTTGTTGAGAGTCGCCGCTATATTTAGCAATTTGGGCACGGACAACACCTCGTCTAATATAGGCTTCTACTTCCTGATTATTCAAACGCAGAGCATTATTAAAGTCAGCGATCGCTAGGTTATATTCCCGGTCGGGATCGTTGCTATAGTCAGCCAGCATATAGCGTACATTACCCCGATTGACAAAAGCTTTGAGTTCTCTAGGATTGAGTTGCAACGCGGCGCTGTAATCGCTGAGTGCGCCTTCATAGTCTTTCATGTTGTAGCGCGCGTTACCCCGGTTGACATGGGCTTTGGCGTGCTTGGGTTCTCTTTCTAGAGCTTGGTTAAAGTTCTCAATTGCCCGCCCATAGTCTCGCACTTTGTAAGCCGCATGACCCTGTTTATAATAATCATCAAAGCTGAGGTTTTTGTTTTTGATTGCCTGATTAGACATCAAGCTTTGCTGGGTATAAGCATTTTGGGAAACAACTGGGCTAGTCAATTTCACCATGACATCTAAATACCCCAACAAACCAAAACCGAGTACGCACAAGCCTACTGGGTACCATTTGCGATTTTTTAGGAGATTGGGGAAAGTAGCTTTTTTGCTATGTGTAGGTTGCCAGTAATGTGTTGCTAAGGGAGCCACAGGTTGCGGCCTTTGGGTCGGCTGGTTGTAGCGATTTCTGGCTGGTATACGGGGTTTGAGATGTTCTTTGGCGGCGATCGCACGATGTGATGGGAAAGGATCACGTCCACCTAAGCGTTTAGTACGTTCGCACCAAGGACATGAATGTAGATGCTCGTTGTAACTATGCTGAGGATTAACGCTACAAGTAATCAGGCTTTCTTCCGCTTCAGCTATTGCTAGCATCCAGGTTTGGGCGCTGGGACGGACATGAGGATCGTTATGACCATCCTCAAAACAACGTAAAAATAGTTCTTGTAAGCTGGGGTGCAAAATTTCCCAAGCCGGTGCTATGGGAGTAGGTAGGTAAGGAACTTTCCGCTTTTGACTGTAAGTAAAATGACCAGAAGCAATACGTGATTCGTAAGCGGGTGGTTCGTTAGCACCTTGGAAAATACCAGAAAATGGGTGGGTACCTTCCATCAACAGTTGAAAGATGAGTACTCCTAACCCAAATAGATCGTGAGTAACTTCGCGATCGTGCTGTGAGAAAATCTTGTTTTGCAGTTCTGGGGGAGTAAATTCTGGTTTCCCTACAGGGCAGCGGTAAACAGCATGAGTATCGGGATCTAGTACCTGGAAGGAGTCTGTATCGACTAATGTCACCAGTGCTGTGTCACTTACCAGGATATTGGACTCATTGACATCACCAATGCAATATCCGCTACTATGCAAAGCCGCAAAAGCAGCCGCCAGATTTCTTGCCGTACGTAGCAGGTACTGGTAGTTGAATAATGGGCAGTGTTGGCGGCGGGTTCTGGGATTATAAAAGTCAATGATGGGACGCATCCCGCGAATCCGCGGCATTAAAAAACCAACAATGCGATCGCTGCCATCTACTGCGCGTAATACATCCTGTGGCCAAGCAATGGAGATATGCCCTAAATTAGCTGTAGGGTTTTCTGGCGGATTGACAAGCATTGCTTGGAGTTTGTAAGCGTGGGCGGCTGTGGGTTTGTGATAAACCTTGGCCACTAAATTACTTTGGGATGGTACTGCATAGATACAAGCTTCACCACCACGCCCTAGACTGACGTTAAGATTCAGAATTTCCTGTTTAGGAAGACAACGTAGTACCTGCATGATAGAGTTACGGTTAACGGGGGTTACTTAAAAATGCTGAATCATCTGGCGGATCTGGGCTTACGGTTTGCTGAGTGCCGCGATGATGAGTGTTAAATCATCATCAGTGCGCTGTGTAATCCGTTCAGATCCTAAAAACTTTACTAACTGTTCTTTAGCCACCGTCTTATCCTGGGTATTCGCTACAAAGTCGAATAAGGGAAAGAAGAATGGTTTATGAGGTTCGCCAACCACCATATTTAAAGCCAGCATTTGTAGCCCATCGGTGAGAACACTGACATTGACTATGGATTCGCGCCATAATTTCATTTGTGCTGTTTCTACGGCTCCTGGCGAAGTCAAAAAGGTGGTTTCGTTTATATATTCACCACTGTCAGGCATAGTTAATGCCAGTAGATTCCCTGTACTATCTTTCGCTACTGCCAAACCGTCACCAATCTGGGCCACCGCTACCACTTCTGGTGTGGCGACCATCACAATTAAGGTAGTTGCTAAATCCTGAAGCTGATTATTACAGGCAGCCGCTTCGTCTTCTACCGCTTTTTTGGCGGCTAACATCGCGTCTGTCAACAGCGATCGCACAACTCCATCATCAGCTAAAGCATCACGAGTGACTTCTTTGATAGCTATATTTTCTATCGCTGTTTCCACAGCAATCATCGCTCCGACTTTGCCTTGGATGGCAGAACCTGCACCATCTGCTGCTGCTGCCACTAACACATTATCCGATAATAATTGCCAGTGGTGAGCATCCTGACACAGCTGTTTGTTTTTTAAATGGCTAGTACCACATACTGATGCAGCTACTACCTGCCATTGAGGTATCTGTTTTGACATATTCATAGATTTTTTTGCAACAGCTAGCTGTGTTAGTATCAAGCTGCAATATTTATTAAACAGTACCCCAACCTATTGGTGGTAGTGCCACTTGTTCATCTAGTTGTGAGTGAGACACTGCTGACATACTAGCTGACAACCAGACAAACATCTCTATAAAATTTAATCCCTTCAGTTTTAAAGGAGTACGTACAGCTATCTGATTTAAGCGGGTCATGTTGGCGTTTTCTACACCCACCGTAAAAAATGCTACTTTTTTATTAGCTTCGTCTCCCTGCAAACGTTTGGTTGCTTGCTCTACTACCTGGTCTAACTCCCCTTGCGGTTCACCATCGGTAATCATAAATACCCACGGGCGGTAGTAGGCAATACCATTGGCACGATATTGTGATTTACGCTCTTGAATCATGTCCAATGCTTTATGAATCCCTGAACCCATGATGGTCAATCCTTGCGCTGTGAGGATTGGTGGGTTAAATTGATCGGCAGTCACAAAGTCTTGTACTACATTAACAGTACTATCAAATGTGACTATAGCTACTTCTACTCGTCTAGCTGCTAAAGAATTTTTGACTAATTCATCTTTTAAACTCAGCAAGCCTTGATTTAAAGCTTCTATGGGATCTCCTTGCATCGAACCAGATGTGTCTAGCAGGAGTACACAAGGGCATCGAGGTTCGGGATTTTCCGCAAATTCTACTACTTCATCAAGTCTTAATGTATCATGCATAACTTGGTGTGTTATGTTATAATTCAAAGTATTTTTCCTTAATTACTCTAAGTATATAGTTTTTAGGTAAAAAAAACTACATTCATAAGTATTTTCTTTGTAGATTACTTAATAATTATTAATGAGATTCTTCTCACTCAATTATCTACATATTCAAGAAAACCTTAATTAATAGGCGATTGAGTAAAGAGGAATTTACATATAGTTTACGTTAATCGCATTCAGCCATTTAGTGAACTTCATAATTCTAGTAACCCCACAATACAATAAATACCAGCTTTTTCCCACAAAAAAGTTTAAAGCTTCTGTGTAGAAAGCAGTACTTTTATATGAAAAGAATAAATCTATTGGTAGCCCAAGCATCATCATCATCAGAATTATCCTCAGTTTAATCTGTCAACTGTGAGCCAAAAGTACCGTAATAATACTAGGCTGCTTTAAGGGTACAAAATTTAACAAACAAGCTATACTGTGGTTTTTAAGGTCAGTCAGGGATGTAGATATTTCTTAGCAATAATTTGTTTTTAGAGAAAAATTACAGCTAAGAAACAGTATTCATTGTCGATATTTCAAATTTACTTTGATTCACGTTGATTTTCCGGAAACCTCGAAAAGTATGAATCTCTCTGGCTCATTCACCAAACTACGTCCCCAAAGTTTGTTAAGTCAGTTATCTAAAAGTTCTGACAGCACTTGTTTACGAGCATTTAGCAACTCTGTCACTTGGTCGATTTACCTGGATCAGGGGAAAATAACTTATGCTACCCACTCAGTTGAACCCTTTGATCGGCTAGAACGCCATTTACGTCGTCTCAGCCATCAAATTCCCTTACTTACTAGTGAAACTCGTGTTCAATTACGTCTGATGTTTGAGGCTGACTCAGCAACTCAACTGATGCAACACCAGAGTAATTCAGATAACGAACCACCGGATTATCAAGCGATTGTTTGGCTTGTCAATCAAGGACATTTGCACTCCACACAAGCAGCAGTACTGATTCAAGAATTAGTCAAAGAAGTGATTGAATCTCTGCTATTAATTAAAGCGGGAAATTATGAATTAAGCGATTTACCGACTAATGTACCGAAAATTTGCAGGCTTGACGTAGAAAAAATTATCGAACGTTGCCAAACAAGATTAGAGCGTTGGCAATCTTTTGCTCCTCATATTTCTTCTCCCTATCAACGTCCTTACCTGTTTATTAACAAATCAATCCAAAATCAAATATTTGTAGATCTACAACCAAATTTAACCTATTGGATGAAGGGTTTTAGCCTACGTCATCTTGCCGTGATTATGAACCAAGATGAAATACAGCTAGCTCAACACTTATATCATTACATTGTGAATGGTGGAATTATATTGCATGAAGCTGACCCGCCATTTGATAAATTACCTAAGACATTTAGCTCCGGATTATCTTCTACCCAATATATAACAGAACCAGCCGAATCGGGTTTAGTTAATAAAGTTGTAGAAGTCAATAATATCTCTACCAAACCCTCCCCAGATATCCCTGTAGAGAATGTAGAGCCTCTTGAGGAATTATCATATATTTCTTCTCCTTCTCCAGACAAGTATCAGGAATTAACACTACCAAATAACATAGATTCGGCTCCGGAAAGAGTAACCACTGCTACTGCAACTGCTAAAAAGGTTTACAAAATTATTTCTGTAGATGATAGTCCTACTATTCTGAAAGAAATTAGTCGGTTTTTAGAGGAGGAAAACTTTGCTGTAGTGACTATTGAAGACCCACTCAAAGCTGTGATGTCAATTATTAGGCATAAACCAGACTTAATCTTACTAGATTTAAATATGGCAGGTATTGATGGCTATGAATTGTGCCGGATTATACGCAACAATTCTATGTTCAAAAATGTTCCTGTGATATTTGTTACAGGTAATAAAGGACTTGTAGATAAAGTCAAGGCAAATTTGGTAGGGGCTTCTGGTTATCTTACTAAACCTTTTACTCGTGCCGAATTACTTAAGCTTGTCTTTATGCATTTGGCTTGATTAAATAAAGATTACATTACTTTTGAATCGTTCGGAATTAATAATATGCCCACAGTTTTAGTTGTTGAAGATACTCCCTCTCAATTAGAATTAATTAATAGTTTTCTGGGAGATAGTGGCTACATCGTACTTAAGGCTTATGATGCTAAAGATGGGCTAAATCAAGCAGTCAATCACCAGCCTGATGTAATTATCACTGATGTAGTTATGCCAGGGCTTAGCGGTTTTGAATTCTGTCGTCAACTCAAAAAAAACCCCGCGACACAAAAACTACCAATTATTATTTGTAGTTCAAAAAATCAAGATATTGATAGAATTTGGGGAATGAAACAAGGAGCAGATGTTTATTTAACTAAGCCATTCACCAAACAACAGTTAATACGTGCTATTGAATCTGTAGTGGGGTGAACTCATTGCTACTAAAATACCAGCTTCTCGTTTGGCTGTATCGTACTCAAGCCAGAACAGTGGGTATGCAATTTTGGTAAAAAATATAATGTTCTATTTTATTAAGTTATATTACTCTATGGCGAAACAATAATATTATGATAAATTTTTAAATGAGCAGTAGAGCGATCGCATCTAATCGCATTTATTAAGACTCATATTCAATTTTTGAAATTCATGTAGGATGCGTTAGCGTAACGCATCCTAAACCAGATGCAAAACTTCTTAATTTTTAAATTCCTGCACCAGCTTTTGCTTCCGCACCCATAGGTGCAACATAATCACGGAAAAGAGTCATCTGTTGCTCAAAAGCTAATCTTTTAATCTTATCTAACAAAGCTTGAGCTTCTGAAGGCAGCTGGTAATCTGAAGGGATAGGAATGATAGTAGCGTTATCCATACCTTGGGATAAGCGATACCAAAAGAGTAACTTTGTAGTTTCACCTAAAGAACCATATTGACGAGAAAGTTGAGTGTCAACTTTGTTAATTAAATCACGCTGAACTTGTAATTGTTCTTCGTGAGATAATTCTTTAACTTGATTGAATAATCCTTCTGCAATGTCTGAAGAAGCAGTACTTGCACCGGGTGCTGCTGGTGTAATTGAGCCACCCATCTCTTTATAGATAAACCAAAACAAAGCAAGCTGTTGATCTACATCTAATTTTTGCCAAGCTTGAACATGTTCTCTTATTGTTGGATCGTTGGTTTGGGTGTATGTCATTACAAACTCCGCTGAAATCTTCGATTACTTAGGTAACCGTAACAAAGTTATTTCTGTGGTTTAACCCTACTGAAGATAGAAGTATATAAATTTCCAAAAATAATCTTTAAAATCTCCTAAACAGACGGATTTTAGGGTTTTATAGCCAACAAAGTCTAGTTTATAAAATAATTTTTTGCTATCTAAAGTAGCAGACGAAAATAGAAACTTAACCTGACTGAAGACAGATGTAATGCTAATTCTCCATAATCAGGCCACCTATGGAAAGCAAGGAATAAGAGACAGAGAACAAGGGGATAATTGACTTTTGTCTACCGCGGCGCGGTACTAGCCACGATGATAATTTTACGCTCCCTAAATCAAGACTGCTGTTTACTAATTAAAAAAGCTTGAATTTTATTAACAAAATTTTCTAAGTCTTCTATATATTGAGATGTATCTGCCAGTTCTTGATTGTGGGCTAATTTTTCTAAATTTTCTATAGTTTGCTGGATAGCTGTAGCTCCGATATAGGAACTAGAGACTTTTAGCTGAGAGATTGTGTGTGCCATTTGCGGAAAATCTCGAGATGCGATCGCAGCTTTGGTTTCCTCTAAATGAGACAGACAATCTTTAACATATATTTGCAATAAATAAAATTCAAATTCTGTATTATTGCCTGATATTTGGTTTAATACTTCCCAATCAATCGGCAGTTCCGATAAATTTTCATTTGTGGTAGTAACTGTTGCCGCAGCCGCAATTGTTTTGGCTGGCGTAAGTATCATGTGGCTCCAATGCTCCAGCAATACTGCCAATTTATCTTTAACTACAGGCTTACTTAAATAATCATCCATCCCTGCGTTTAAGCAGAGTTGTTTGTCTTCTGCCATCGCATTAGCTGTCATAGCAATTACTATAGGTTGGGAATGACTAGCAAAGTAATTTTCTGGTAGCCGCCGAATTTCTCTGGTAGTTTCCAAGCCATCAAGAATTGGCATTTGGCAGTCCATGAGAATTAAGTCATAAGGAACTTTTTCTATCAGTTGTAAAACTTCTTCGCCATTGGCAGCAACATCAGCTTCATAGCCTAAACTCTGAAGCTGCTTGAGAGCAACTTTTTGATTTACCCGATTATCTTCTGCTAGCAATACTCTTAACTTAGATTTAGTAGAGCTAGCAATTTTCTTTATTGGTAATGGGCATGAACGTTGTTCAATAGTTAATGGGCTGTCCAAGACATTTAAAATTGTATCGAGCAGTCGGGAGGACTTGACTGGTTTAATTAAATAACTAGCAAATCCGCTTCTACGAGATTTTTCTAATTCACTCTTTTGATTGGTAGAAGTGAGCAGAATTAACGGTATATTAGCAAGAATATGATTTGACTTAATTTGTTTTGCCAGAGTCATGCCATCTATTTGAGGCATTTGCATATCTATTAAGATGACATGATAAGGGATTCTCAGTAGGGCTGCTTCCTCTAGCATTTGTAGCGCAGTTGCTGCAGAAGCCGCACCATCTACTTGCATACCCCAACTACTGGCTTGATGGTGAATAATTTTGCGATTAGTAGCGTTGTCATCTACTACTAACAAGCGATGATTTTTCAGCGATTCACGTTCTTTACCTGGTACAGTTAGCTGAGTTTGTTTGGTAAAAGGAACCTCAAACCAAAATTTCGATCCTTTCCCGAGATTGCTTTGTATGCCAATTTCTCCGCCCATTAAATTTACTATTTGTTTGCAAATAGCTAATCCCAAACCAGTACCACCATATTGCCGAGTATTGGAAGCATCAACTTGGGTAAATGGTGTAAAGAGTTTGCGCTGTTCTTGTGGAGTAATACCTAGTCCAGTATCGATAATCGCAAAATAGATGGTAGCTTGAGTAGAGGTTTCTGATTTGAGTTCTGCTTGTACAACTACTTCCCCTGAAGCGGTGAACTTAATCGCATTACCAATCAAATTCATTAAAACTTGCCGCAGACGACTAGCGTCACCTTGTAGAAAATTAGGCACATTGCGATGGATCAATGCCGCAATTTCTAATCCCTTATGATGAGCGAGGGGCGCTAACAAGTCCAAAACTTCTTCTACACAAGTAGATAAATCAAAATCGAGATTTTCTAGCAGCATCTCTCCTGCTTCAAGTTTCGATAAATCCAAAATCTCGTTGATCAAAGATAACAGTGCATCTCCACTCACACGAATTGTTTCTACAAAATCACGCTGTTCTTCATTTAAGGGAGTTTCTAACAGTAACCCAGTCATACCCAACACAGCGTTCATAGGGGTACGAATTTCATGGCTCATGTTTGCCAAAAACATACTTTTAGCCTGAGAAGCCATTTCTGCTTGTTGACGGGCAATTTCTAGTTCTTGGCGCTGAAATGTTTCTGCTTCTAGTAATTGAGCTTGGGCTAATGCTACACCGATTTGGTCAGCGAGTGACTGTAAGAGCTCAGTTTCCCAACTAGTCCACTGCCGGGGATAGTAACATTGATGGGTAATTAACAGTCCCCAAAGTTCACTTTTAAGAATAATGGGAACAACCAAATTGGCTTTGACAGCAAATTGTTGCAGTAATTGAATATGACAAGGTAGGATGTTAGCCTTTTCTATGTCACTAATGGCGCTAATCCTTCCCTGAGTATATTTCTCAATGTAGCCATCTGAAAAACATGGGTCATCAATATTTTGTCCCATGACTACAGGTAAGCCAGGAAGTACGGCTTCTTGCACCACAGTTAAAGCGCCTTGTGGTTGTATTTGCAAGATTAATGCCCTGTCAGCTTTGAGCAGCTTTTGCACTTCTTTCACACTGTTTTGTAGAATCTCATTGATTTGCAGAGATTCACGAATTTTGAGAGTGAGTTCAGCAAAAAGATGCGATCGCTGACTTTGGCGTTTTAATGCTTCTTCTACCTGCTTGCGAGGGCTAATATCTTGATATAGCCAGAGATGGCCATAGTAATGCTCTTGGATAAAAATTGGTATGTAGTCACGGCTAAAAATTCGCCCATCTCGCAATTGTAGTTCTTCATTGGTCACTATTTGTTGATGGAGCAAAATTTCTGCCATCCGTGTAATGAAGCGTTCTGGTTCACTAAACAGTTGTTGAGCATTTTGAGCAACTTCCAAGCAATCAACTCCAGTTAGGGCTGCTGGTGCTGCAAAGCCAAACAAGCGACAGAATTCTTGATTGACTAAGACTATTTGCCCTGACTCATCTTCTAGTAAAACTCCAGCCTGTAGGTTTTGAATCAGGGTACTGAGGCGTGTTGTTGTTGCTTGCAATTGCTCATTAGCAAAACTTAATTTTTGTGTACTCTGTTCAACTTGCTGTTCTAACTGTTGATTCGCTAACAGAAGCGTTGTGTCTGTTTGCTGATACTTAGTAATGTCACGAATCACTAAAACTATTCTTGTTTGGCTTGGTTCAGCCTGTAAGATATTTTCCACCCGGAAGGGAGATGCAGAAATTTCTAAAATTAACTCTTGGAAATCTTTGGCAAATTTATAATAGTCTCGATGCTTAGCTTGCGTTTTCAGAGCGATCGCGACGGGATGAGCCGCAGTTGTCAAATCTTGACCAGCTTGTTTTAAAGGTAATACATGGGATAGCTGCTTACCTAAAATGGAAATGTTTGGCTGAGCTACTAGGTGAGCAAAAGCTGCATTACTCCACTCAACTCTGCCTTGGCTATCTGTCCAGACAATCGCTTCATCTACCGCCCCTAGGGCAATCTCCATTGTTCCTAAGGTGGCACGCAGCTGATTGATTTGGTTAGCTAAAGTCTCTTGATTCATATGTACGCAAATCCAATTGCCCATCAAAATTGACTCAAACGCTCATTCAGCCAAGAGTGAGTGTAAACTTAATTGTGCCCAGGTAATTAACTACAATCCCAACTTTTTCGGGCAATTACAGATGTTAGCTTGCTAAAAGACGGAGAGTAGCCAGACAATCCGACTAAGTTTGTGGCTTTACAGCCATAATTCAGATGCTAAGACTGAATTTATCTATTGTCTTGAGTGAAAACTTTGAGTTGTAGCTGATGGTTAACAATCACCAAAATACCTGTGTTACTACAACGAGAACACTCTCCGGGAACGACTTCTGTACGAGACCCTGCGCGAACGTCGAACGGTGTACGGAGGAAACCTCCCCTAAGATACTTGCAGTAACTTTTCTCCCCAGTGTTGTAAATTCTAGTACATTAAAACAAGTATAGTATCTAGTAATACTTACATCAAAGATTCTCATCTGTATATTCTTGAAGAGGCTGCAGTAGGGGTAAGTACTATTTCCTGACTAGCCAAAAATTCTGGCGATCGCCTTTGCTGATATCATGCGATCGTCACAGGAGAATCTACCGCTATGATTGAGCCAAAGCATTAAGGGACTTCCAATTCAAAAAATAATCAATCGCTTTGGCGAGCAGAGGAAGCAGAGGGAGCAGAGGAGGAAGAATACAATTATGGTCTTCTCTCCGAAAAATGGATAATTTAATTTCTGGAAGTACCTAAATAGAAACATTCCTAAAAGCTGGCATTGGTGATTTTTTAAAGGTAAACAATGGTAACAGTAGTTGTCGTACTTAATACTCTAATTTCGCTGATACTACTTTATGTAGCTTGGCGCGTGTGCCAGCTAAAGCGAGAGATAGGCATACTAGCAGATAGGTTCACCCATTATGAACGCTGTTGCCATGCTGTACTTTATACAGCTCCAGAAAAAATCTCTACTGCCCAGCAAAATATTTATAACTTGCGACAGGGAAATCAAAGGTTAGAGGAGCAAATCCAACAAGTGCGGCAAATTGTCGGGCTCTTATTTTTAGGAAGGCAAGTATGGCGGCGCTCCTTTCCCAGAATAGTCTCTACAAATGGGAAGAAGACAATAGCAAAATAAAGGACTATGAAGAAATAACTGTGTAAACAGATGCAGCAAAGGAAACAAAGGGGCAAGACTCTTAACGATCGCGTTTGCTTGTGAAAATTGGATAATTTAATTTCTAGAATTCCTGATTTAAAGGTAAAGCAACATTTCTAGGATATATATACGTCACTGCAACTTTAAATAATAAAAATTGCTTGAGTCTTGCAATAGGAAAAAACCCACCTAAAATGGGTGTAAAGGAGAAAAACAATATCACAATGTCTAACAAGCGTTCTGGAGTATTTTTTGGCGGTTTGATGCTAGGGGCAACTATCGGGGCCTTGACAGGTTTGCTCGTCGCTCCACGCACAGGGCGCGAAACGCGTAAACTTTTAAAAAAATCTGCCGATGCTTTACCAGAATTGGCAGAAGATTTATCAACCAGTGTGCAGATCCAAGCAGATCGTCTCTCAGCCAACGCACTACGCAATTGGGATGAAACTTTAGACCGACTGCGGGACGCGATCGCTGCAGGTCTTGATGCTAGCCTCAGAGAAAGTCAACTCTTAAAGCGGCAAAACGTCGTAGAAACCCGCAGGGCTGATGCTGAAACTGAGGAAGACTCAGATTCTCTTGCCCAGCAACTAGAACGTTCATAGATAGAATTACCGTGATCGATCCCCTGTTTTGGCTGGGACTGTCCATACTCTTAGTCGCCGCTAGTCTGACTGCTGTTTTAGTGGCGGCTATACCGGCTTTGCAGGAATTAGCACGTGCGGCGCGCAGTGCAGAAAAGCTATTTGATACTCTTGCGCGAGAGTTACCACCCACTCTCAATGCCATTCGTGCCACAGGCTTAGAAATTACTGATTTAACCGATGATGTGAGTGAAGGCGTTAAAAGCGCCGGTCAGGTGGTTAAACAAGTCGATCAAAGCTTAGAAACTGCTAGAAAACAGGCTCAAAATCTTCAAGTAGGCACACGCAGTATTTTCGTAGGTGTAAAAACTGCCTGGAGAACCTTCACACGCCAAAAACCTCCGAAGCGATCGCTCGATCGTCTAACAACTCCTGAAAAAACATCCCTCCCTTCACGAGAACGAGAAGCAATCAAACCAGAAAACCGCCGCGCTAAATCAGAAGTTTACCGTAGTAATGACGGTTACAGCGAAGCTCCAGGCTGGGAAGCTAATTTTGAAGATGAGGAATAGTTAGGGGACTGGGGACTAGGGATAAGGGAGCAGAGGAAGCAGAGGAAGCAGGGGAGAAATTTCCATGACTGATTACCAATGCCCAATGACGGCAGTTGCTACAACGGGGGGAACCCCCGCAACGCACTGCCTCCCCAATGCCCAATGCCCTCCGCCAGGTTTTGCTGCGATGGTTATAGATCTAATCCCTAAGATTAGAGTAAAGTAAACAAGTGTAAAGAAGTATCACTTTTCCCGTACCTTTTAAAACAACTTGTTCACTTCTACCTTTCATATTTGTATAAAAACGTCCATGCAGTCTTGTTTTTGGCGAAGATTTCTATTATCTATTGCTGCATTTTTCTTGGCTGGGTCAATTTGGGTGATGCATTCTCCCCCAGCGCTTGCTTATGACAATCCGGATCTGCTGCCTAAGGAAACAACTCCAGTTGTAGACTTAGCCAAATCTCTCACTGATGTACAAGAAGAAAAGCTTGTTCAAGATTTAGAGAGTTTTGAAGCTGATACTGGTTGGAAACTGCGAGTATTGACTCAATATGACCGTACACCAGGCCGAGCAGTGATCAATTTTTGGGGTTTGGATGATAAAAGTATTCTGCTAGTTGCTGATGCTCGTGGTGGTAACATCCTCAGCTTTAGCGTTGGCGATGCAGTTTATGAGCTTTTACCCCGAACTTTTTGGATAGAACTACAAACACGCTTTGGCAATTTGTATTTTGTCCGAGAACAAGGTGAAGACCAAGCTATTCTACAAGCCTTAAATTCCGTTAAGAGTTGTTTACTTCAAGGTGGCTGTAAAGTTGTTCCTGGACTACCAAGGGAACAATGGATTCTCACTTTGATTACCTCAGTTATCGGTGGAGTAGTTTGTGGATTTGCAGCTCAACCCCAGCGTGAGGGACAAATTTTTTCTTGGCAATGGGCTTTAATTTTCTCGCCTTTGTGGGGAATATTGTTTATTGCCTTTGGGATTGGCCCTGTAGTAACACGAACTAGTGAGTGGTTACCGCTATTTCGTAATATTGCTGGATTTTTGATTGGCGCTTTGGTTGCCTATCTATCTCCAGTTTTCAATCGTTCTTCTTCCAATGCTGAATCTTAAGAGGGATCACAAAAAATCCAAACAATAAAGTATCCAATATTTCTTAGGTAGGGTGCGTTAACATCAAAGCGTTCATCGTCAAGCACTATCTTGATTTTTCGGCGGTGCGCGATCGCTGCCACAACGCACACTACTAAATATTGGGTATTTGTTAAATGGCAGTACTTAATCACTCAGTACTAGGAAAGCTCTGAAGCTGATAAGCTGAAAGCTGAGATCTCAGAGCTAGATGGAAATGGAATGGCACGTAACTGATGCTCAAAGTTTGGCAATAATTGATAGTGAAATTGGCGATCATGTCTTTTCACCAGCGGAATATGAGATTATTCGGCGGGTGATTTACGCGACAGCCGACTTTGAGTATAAGTCTTTAATTTGGTTTTCTGAACATGCTTTACAATCAGGTGCAGCAGCTTTAGCAGCGCGTACCACAATTGTTGTAGATGTGCCGTTGGTACAAGTAGGTATTAGCTACGATATTCAAAATACCTTTGCGAACCCGGTATATTGTAGTTTTGAAACAGCAACACGCCCGCAAACAGAAAAGACTCGTGCAGCTTGGGGAATAGAAACCCTAGCCAGACGCTATCCTGAAGGTATTTTTGTAGTTGGTCAATCGCAAACAGCACTAACAGCACTGATGGATTTAATCGAAGCTGAGGAAATCCGGCCTGCTTTGATAATTGCTACACCAGTGAGGTTTTTGAATGTAGATGCTGCGAAACAACGCTTACAAGAGGCTTTAGTTCCACACATTACAATTGAAGGGCGCAAAGGTAATGCAGTAGTTGCAGCTGCGATCGTTGATGGCTTGGTAGATTTAGCTTGGCAAGCCTATGGGCAAGATAGCAGTAGGGGAAGGTGAAAGGGGAATGGGGAAAGGGTAATGGGTAATGGGTAATGGGTAATGGTAATAAATAACTGAAACACTCAGAACTCAGCACTCAGCACTTAATAATCGTAATCGTCGTCATATCTCTCTTCTTCTTCTTGACGGCGGCGACGACGTGGTCTATCGTCTGGATCTTTACGCAAGCGGCGGCTGGTTTCAGTAAAGAAATCTTGTCGTACACAGGGATAATCGCTAACCCATAAGTCACGGCTGGGAATGAAAATATCGCTGAATTCTTCAATTCTTCCTAAATCTCGGCGATTGGACATGACTATCATTTCGGCAATTAGACCACGCGTAATCACTTTGTAAGCAGGTTTGAGTGGTGCATTAAATTCAATGCTAAATCCTGTGTCATCTCCAACTTCTAAGTTAATCCGCTTTTCTCGATTTTCTACAATTACTAATTCCCCTTTGCTATTAACAGTTTCCTGCTTACCTATTAACTGGTCTGTAATCCACCAATCAAGTATGCGACCTCGGAAAAAGCCACTGTATTTGTAACGGCGACATTTGACATTCCGCAAACTCGCCTGAAATACGGGATACCACAGCCAGAAAAATGCGCCTATTATCCCCAAGAGGAATACTATTAAATCCAATTCAACCCTAAAAAAGACTTTGACCAGCAAAATCACAACTACAGCTACTACAGAAATTAATAGCCGCTGTATGAAGTTAGAAAACTTTCCCCAGTAGTACTTGTATTGTGGCCCACTGGCAATTAAGGGAATTATTTGTTCAAATTTTTGTCGAGTCAGTGGAACTAACATGAGTGCTGAATTTCTGAGGGAGTGGGGATTGGGGATTGGGGACTGGGAATTTTAGATTTTAGATTTTGGATTTTAGATTTAAACCTTAATCCAAAATCGCAAATCCAAAATCCAAAATTGAATTGCCCAATGCCCCATAATGTTGAAGTTTATATTATCTTTTCTAATCCATATACTAACGACTTTAGCTGTAAGACTTTGCGAATTGCTAGTAGTACTCCTGGCATATAACAAGCGCGATCGCTTGTATCGTGTCGTAAGGTATAAATTTGCCCAGGTGCGCCAAAAATGACTTCCTGATGGGCTATCAGTCCCGGCAAGCGCACGCTATGAATCCGAATACCTTCTTCTGCTAAACTACCTCTGGCTCCTGCTAATTTTTCCGTTTCTTCGACAATAGCAGGGTTAAAAGTTTTACCTAGTTCTCCTAGCAATTGTGCGGTTTTGATTGCTGTTCCACTTGGTGCATCGGCTTTTTGATTATGATGTAGTTCAATAATTTCTACATGATCGAAATATTGCGAGGCGGCGATCGCTGCTTGTTGTAGCAGTACCATACCAATGGAGAAGTTAGGAATAATTAGACAACCAGTGCTAGCTTTGTCAGCAAAGTTAGCTAAGTCTTGAATTTGTTCTGTGCTTAAGCCAGTAGTACCGACAACTGGACGAATACCGTAAGCGATCGCACTACGAATATTGTCATAAACGGAATCGGGATGGGTAAAGTCTACAATTACCCCAGGCGGCCCTTGTCTGTCGCCAGCTACGTACCCCAGCATTGGCTCTAATTGATTGGTAATTGGCACTTCTAGGGGTTCGCTTAAACCCGCCAACTCTCCAGCGTCTTTACCCTGATGTTCGGGACTGCTATCTATTGCACCGACTAAATTTAAGTCGGATGCTTGCGCCACAGCTTTCACTACCTCGCGGCCCATTTTGCCAGCAGCACCGTTGACAATAACTGGGATAGGAGCTTGATTCGTCATAAGTTGAGCAAAAGTTTTGTAACTAACAAAGGAATTGTAGAGACTTTAGTGATCTTGTAGCTAGTGCTGCTGCACGGAAGTCTCTGATCCCACCGCTGTGTATGCAAGATCAGGGAAGAAAGAAGAATATTATTTGAGTAAATTAAATAATTGATTTTATCTAAATTCTTAATAGATAGGACTTACGCAAGTGTCACATTTTTTTCGTTGAGGCTGTCCAGAATCAAGAGTCAAAAGTCCAAAAAACTTGAATTTTTGACCCTTGACCCTTGACTGTTGACTCTTAAACCAGAAGATTGGTGTACCAGTTGCGTAAGTCCTGATAGATATAAATTGACTGGCTTTTTGAGGCTCTCATTTCTGCATTGAACTTGCTAGATAATATTAAAAAAATAAATTATCTAATAAATAAACAATGCTAATAATATGCAGCATTTATCAAGTTAATTACCTACAAAAGTCAGGCAATACCTACCTAAAGTTTAACTTTTTATAAGAATTAACCCAACAAATAACGTCAAGATTATACCTTCCGGAACTTTTACATTGTGCTCTTAGGCAATTACACTCTGTTTTTATGAGCAGAATCAAAATATACGCGTTTTATGCACTTGGTAGCAAGTTGAGATAATAAATTTTCTGTCAACGCATAATTCGTATTTTTGATAATTGTACGCCAATATTCATGGAGCAAAGCGATGAAGATATTATGTCTTTTTGATTATGCTTCCGCAGATCGGAGTTGGGAACGCTGGCAAAAGAAACTAGAAAGAGAGAGTCCTGAACATCACCTGTGGGGGATTACTCATCTTCATAAATATGGCATTGATGTTGATGTATTACCTTATAAAAAATTATCATTGATTAAACGCATAGGAGAAAAACTAAAAATTGGCGATTTGGATCAACAGTTAAGAGTAATTTTTATTGCTCACAATTACGATCTCATATACTCTACTTGCCAGACTAGTACATTGCTCCTGGGGCTATTACGTATTGTCGGAATTTTTAGAACGCCCCTGGTTGTCAAGCTAGAACGTCCATTTAAAAAGAATCAATTAAATCAAATATTAGTCAATTTTTTTGCCCAAGCACACTATAAAATTCTTTGTTTGAGTAGCCAAACAGTAAATCGATTAAAAAAGGATTTTGGAGTTGATAAAGATAAGCTGGCTTTATTAGATTGGGGGCCAGATTTACCATCTTATGATGATTATAAATTTCCCGATTATGATATCAGCGCGGAGAAAGTATTTGTTAGTGCCGGAAATGAAAGCCGAGATTATAATACTCTTGCCCAGGCTTTTAATGAAATAGATAGCCCTCTGAAAATATATTGTTCTAGAAAGTCGGCTCCTACTATCAATCCTCATTCACCTAATATCACAATTCAATATAGTCAGCGAGAAACTTTGGCTCTAGCTTGGAAAGCTATTTCCTGGCAAGATTTACTCTCAGAATATGCTAAAGCCTATGCAATTACTATACCCTTATATATTCCTCCCCACAGAATCGATACAACACCTCTGTATGGGGTAACAAGCCTTTTAGATGCAATGGCTATGGGAAAACCTGTAATCATGACAAAACATCGACAGGCTAATATTGATGTCGAAAAGGAAAAGATTGGGTTATGGGTAGAACCAGGCGATGTGAAAGGTTGGCAACAAGCAGTTAATTACTTGTTAGAACATCCTAAAGAAGCTCAAGAAATGGGTAAACGTGGGCGGATATTAGCTGAACAAAAGTACAATTTAGAAATTTTTGGTTCACAGTTAGCTAGAGCATTAAAAACTTCTGCGATCGCTGTTGAAGGGAAATTAAATTTCGACTTAAAAAACTAATCTAAGTTTGTATATGAAATGCTGGAATAGAAATGCGTCAACCTATTTTTTGAGTGTTAATATTCAACAACTGATACAGTAATAAATCCAGCCAAAATTTTGCACTTGGCTTGGCTAACAGCTATAGGTTGACGCAATTTTGAAATCAATCACAAGGTATAGGTAAAGTCTTCTACAAGCATTCCCGGAACTAAACCACCTCCGAGTTCGCGGCTCTCGTAGGTTCCGACTTCAGGAATAAATTCTTGGAAATTGGTAAAATCAACTAAGTTATCTCCCCAAAAGCGATATAAACTTTCATCAAAACGCAGGTTTTCAATTGGGGCGATAATTTCTCCATTTTCTACCCAAAAACAGGCATAACGAGTCATACCAGTGATTCTACCATTGGGGCGATCGCTCCAGTTTAAGTAATGCAAGTTAGATACATATAAGCCTGTATCTAATTGTGGTAAAATCTCTGCAAGTGCTAAATTTCCTGGTGTTATTTCTGGTGCGCGTAAGGTTTCTGAACTATTAGCACCATTAGCAGTTTTTTGATATTCTTTAGCAGTTCGCGAGTTAATTAAGGTATTAACTAAAATTCCTTTTTCAATAATGGGTAACTCTGGATCTGCCATTTCGCCCCAGGCGTTAAATCTTGGCACTAACCCCAGTTGAAAGTTTTCTTTTAAATTAAATTTTGGCGACAGTACTTTATCTTGGCGAGACAAAATAGCTAACGCACTATTACCTTGTTGCAAATCTGCTTCACTCACACCACCCCAAGAAAGCATCATTGATAAATCAGCAACTGCTGCAGGTGCGAAGTAAGTTTTATATTGTCCTCGCGGTAATTCTTTAGGAGAAAAAGCAAGTAATTCTAATTGTTTTTTATCTTGACTAATTTTTTGAATATAAGCAGATTCATCCCAATTACTACCTGCAAAAGTACCTTTAACTGCTTGTCCAGAGGGAGTAAATAAAGAATAATCTAAGGTAAAAGTATCTGTAGCAAACCAATGTTTTTGCCCTTGGGAATCGCCGTAGCCTTTAATAACAACTCCGCCAGCATAGATCCCAGTAAAATCTAATTCTGTGACTACTTGGACAATTGAGGGTACTACCTCCTCAATGGGTAATAATTTTCCAGAATGTAGTTCGCGGCTGGTGTTGTTTCCTGTTGGCAAAACTAAATATGGATCGACAGGTAATAAGCGCAGTTCTTCCCGCAGTTCTTGTAGAGACTGATATGCTATTTGCCAATCAATTTCCCAATTTCCTGTAAAGGGAAATTGCCGAAAACTGCTGCGTTGATTCTCCATCAATGTCAATTCAACCCAACCATCAACAACATGACCAGTTTGCCGCACTTTGGCGTGGTTAAATCGGGTAAATTGGCTTCTTTCGCTGCTAAGTTTGACAGTGAATTCTTCTGTAGAATTTTTTTTGATAATTAATGTTTCGATTAGTTGATTAAAGCTAGTTTCTAAAGCCGAAAGGTCATCAATTTTCATGGGAACTCAAGTAAATTGAAAAAATATTGCTCAGATGTAGGATGCGTTATTAACGCATCCTACTTTTCAACTACCACCGCCAAATACCTCGACATTAGCAAATAGGCAAACGGGCGAACCATGTCCTACCCAAATTGCCTGATTAGGTTCACCTTTTCCGCAGAAAGGAGTACCATACATTTGCCAATTGGAAGCATTACCTACTTTAGTTAAACTTTGCCAAAATTCTGGGGTTGTGGCGCGATAGTTGGGGTTACGTAAGGTTTTGGTGAGTTTGCCGTTCTCAATTAATTTGGCATACTCGCATCCAAATTGAAATTTATAACGGCGATCGTCTATTGACCAAGAACGGTTAGATTCCATGTAAACGCCATGTTCTATGTCAGCGATGATTTCGGCAAAGGAAGCGTTTCCTGGTTCTAAATTTAAGTTAGCCATGCGATCGATTGGGGGACGATTCCATGAGGAAGCACGGGCACAGGCAACACCTGCTACACTGGCTCTCGCTTGGCTTTCTAGGCTACCTAAACCCCTTTGTAGTACTCCTTCTTTAATCACATATTCACGTGTGGCTACAACGCCAGTATCATCAAAACCATAGCTAGCAAATTCACCAGGGACAGTAGGGTCAAAGGTAATATTCATGAGTGGCGAACCATAAACTAGGTTGCCAAAATCACTTTTACTAACGAAGCTACCACCAGCATAGTTACGCTCATCTCCTAAAATCCGGTCAATTTCTAGAGGATGCCCGACGCTTTCATGAATTTGTAGCATCATTTGGTCGGGTGCTAACACTAAATTGGTGCGGATGGTGGGACATTCCTCTGCGGTTAATAGTTCAACAGCTTGTTCGCCAACTTGCCGGACTTGCTGCCATAAGGTATCTCTTTTTAAGAGTTCCATTCCTCCTTGGTAACAATTAGCGTGGGAGCCGTTGTTGGTGCGCTGCTGGACAATTGCACCATCTTGGGCAATTGCTCCGTAATGATTACCGAATGAAAGAAATTTTTGGTACACTTCTGAGCCATTGCTACTAACAAACCAGCTTTCTTTCTCGCTGCTAGTAATGCTAGCTGTAGCCTGGACTATTTTGTCGCTGACTTTGAGGGTTTGGCATATCCGCACCAGCAAATCGTTGATTTCGCCTGGACAGAGACTATCCAACGGTTCCAAAAATGGTGAGTTATATTCCCCAACCACCTTGGGACGTTCCGTGACACCGAAATCATAGATGCGCCATTCACTAGCTACAAGTGCCTGTTTATACGCTATTTCCGCCGCCGCTTGTAAGCTGGCAATGTCTAGAGAATTGGTAGCTGCATAACCCAAACAGCTATTAACCAAGACTTCTAGCATTGCCCCCATTGTGGAGTATTTGCCATTAGCTTGGGGTAAACCATCACGGACATGGCGGTTAGAGGATGTTTCTTTAACAACTCTAATACCGACCCAATCAGCCGGAACATTAATATGCGCGATCGCTTTTGTTAATTCTGACCACATAGGAATAGGGATTGGGGATTAGGGATTGGGGATTAGGAACTGGGGATAGAAAATAATCTTTTTCTAGCTATAGCCCTAACCTCTAATTTCTATGCCAACGAGTACCATCCTTACTATCAATTAGAGTAATACCTTGAGCTTGGAGTTCATTGCGGATGCGATCGCCTTCGGCAAAGTTTTTAGCTTTTCTGGCTGCTTGGCGTTGTGCAATCAAATCTTCAATTTGGGCATCGCTTAAACCATTACTCGCTGGCTTTTCTGATTCTGGCTTCGCTTCTAAGCCTAAGACTCCAGCTAAGGTAACAAGTGTTTGCCATTGTTGACGCAATTCTTCAGCAGGTGTTGTAGTTTTGCCTTCATGGACAATGATATTTCCCTCGCGCCGCAGTTCTTTGGCTAATTCAAATATCACTGCTAACCCACCAGGAAAATTAAAGTCATCGTCTACAGCTTCTTTAAACCGCTGCACATAGGTATTAGAAACTGGTATTTCCCCAGTCCCCAATCCCCAATCCCCATTCCCCCTTATCCCCAGAGGGGGCCCCGAGTTCCCCAACTTCTCCCCATACTCATAACCAAACAGCAATCCTTCCTTCAAAGTGTGCCAGCCGTTAGTGGCGGCGGCGATCGCTTCGTCGGTAAAATCTATGGGTTTGCGATATTGGGCTTGTAGGACAAATAACCGCACCGCCATTGGTTCCACCCCTCGATCCAGGAGGTCGCGAATGGTGGTAAAGTTGCCCAACGACTTGGACATTTTCTCGCCATCTACCTTGACCATGCCGTTATGTAGCCAATAACGAGATAAAGGCTTGCCTGTTAACGCTTCTGATTGGGCAATTTCGTTTTCGTGGTGGGGGAAAATTAAGTCAGCACCACCAGCATGAATATCTATGGTATCGCCCAGGCGATCGCGCACCATTGCAGAACATTCTATATGCCAGCCTGGACGACCTGCACCCCAAGGTGATTGCCAGGATGGTTCACCAGGTCTTGCGGCTTTCCACAAAGCAAAATCAAAGGGGTCTTTCTTTTTTTTGTATTCGGCATCTTCTATATTGACGCGATCGCTAGCACCCGCTTGCATATCTTCTAGTTTGCGCCCAGAAAGCTTACCATACTCGGTAAATTGCCGCACAGCATAGTAAACATCGCCATCGGCGGGGTAAGCATAGCCTTTATTTTCTAGATCATGAATTAGCCGTTGAATCCCATTCATTGTATGGGTTGCACGGGGATACTCATCAGCTTCTTTGATTCCCAGCCTCGCCATATCCTCAAAGTAGGCTTTAATATAGCGTTCCGCAACCGCTTCCATTGATGAGCGTTCTTCTCTGGCTCGGTTTAAAATCTTGTCATCAATATCAGTAAAATTTTGGATGTAGCGAACTTCATAGCCGCTAAACTGGAGATATCGCCGTACTACATCCCAAACGATACAAGCTCTAGCATGACCCAAATGGCAGTAGTCGTATACCGTCACCCCGCAGTAATACATCTTAACCTTGCCTGGTTCTACTGTTTCAAAGGGTTCCTGACGACGGGTGAGGGTATTGTAAAGGGTTAGGGTCATAAGCTATTCAAAATTCTCAATTCGCAATTCAAAATGATCAAACCATTATCTGCCAAGCATCTTGGCTACTTATGTCTATTCAACCTCAAGCAAGGGCAGGCTAACACAGTAATTTTGCAATAAGTAGATACGTAATAATAGGGTAGAGCAATTGGGATGATAGTCCAGCATCCCTATGCTAGTGTTTTCTGGACTATCTGCGCTACACTTCTAAATTTTTGAATTTTTTGTTTTTGATTACAGCGCTATGCAATCAGCAGTTACTCCCGAATCTCAAGCAATGGATGCACCGAAGCAAGGTATTCCTGTAACAATTATTACAGGATTCCTCGGTAGTGGTAAGACAACTTTACTTAATCATATCCTGACTAATCAGCAGGGTTTAAAAACGGCTGTTTTAGTCAATGAATTTGGTGAAATTGGCATCGATAACGAATTAATTGTATCCACCGATGAAAACATGGTGGAATTAAGTAATGGTTGTATTTGTTGCACAATTAATAGTGATTTAGTTGATGCCGTTTATAAAGTTCTAGAGCGAGAAGAAAAGTTAGATTATTTAGTTGTTGAAACAACTGGACTAGCAGATCCATTGCCTGTAGCTTTAACATTTCTCGGTACAGAATTGCGGGATTTAACCCGTTTGGATTCCATCATTACTGTAGTAGATGCGGCAAATTATAGCCTAGATTTATTTAATTCTCAGGCAGCATATAGTCAAATTGCCTATGGTGATGTCATTATTCTCAATAAAGCAGATTTAGTTGATGAAACTGCTTTAAATGAATTAGAAAGAAAAATTGGGGAAGTTAGAGAAGGGGCAAGAATTCTCCGTACTACACGTTCCGAAGTACCACTGCCCTTAATTTTGAGCGTTGGTCTGTTTGAGTCTGACAAGTATTTTGATACTGTAGACGATGAACATGAACATCACGACCATGAGCATCATGATCACGACCATTCTACATGCGGTCATGAACATCACGACGACGATCACGACCATTCTACCTGTGGTCATGACCATCACGATCACGACCATAAACATGAGCATCATCACCATCATTCCGATCACTTAGAAAATGATGGTTTTAGTTCAATATCTTTCCAAAGTGATAAGCCTTTTTCTATTAGGAAATTCCAATATTTCTTAGATAATCAGCTACCCACTAATGTCTTTCGTGCCAAGGGAATTATGTGGTTTGAGGAAAGTCCCAAACGCCATATTTTCCACTTGTGTGGTAAGCGCTTCACAATGGATGATGATGAGTGGAAAGGTCAACCTAAAACCCAACTAGTGTTAATTGGTCAACATTTAGATAGCGAGACTTTACTCAATCAAATAGAAAAGTGTCTTTGTATTCCTTCTGTGAGCAGAGGTAAGGGATTTGGAAAATAATAAAATCTGAAGTGTGAAGTGTGAGGGATGAAGTAATTTAATAATATTAATTTCTTCATCTTTCATCCTTTCTATGCGCGTTATTATCCAGCGAGTGAAATCATCTCAAGTTACTGTTAATGGTGAAATTGTTGGCAAAATTGGTAGGGGTCTAAACTTACTAGTAGGTATTGCCAATACTGATACCGATGCTGAACTCGACTGGATGGTACGCAAATGTTTGGAATTGCGGTTGTTTCCTGATGAAACAGGAGGCGACCGCTGGCAAAAATCTGTGCAAGAAATTGGCGGTGAGTTGCTAGTAGTCAGCCAATTCACACTTTATGGTGATTGTCGTAAAGGTCGCCGTCCCTCCTTTGACCGTTCGGCTGTTCCCCCATTAGCCCAAGATTTATATGAAAAATTTGTTACCAAGTTACGCACCAGTGGTTTAAAAGTAGAAACTGGTGAATTTGGTGCCATGATGCAAGTTGCTATAGAAAATGAAGGGCCTGTAACTTTAATACTAGAGCGAGAAGCAAATTAAGTATTTATCGGTAAATACAGAAGTTCGGTAATAGCTAGATTGCTTAGTTCTAAAATGATGAGAGAATATTAAATTAAACATTACAAAACTTTAAGTTCACTCATCATGGCGAAAATCCAGTTTTCTAGAGGTATAGACGAAGATGTAGTTCCTGATGTGCGCCTGACGCGATCGCGTACTGGTGACACTGGTACTGCAACATTTATTTTTGAAAATCCTAAAGCCTTAGCTCAAACTACTACCGACGATATCACCGGGATGTACATGATTGATCAAGAAGGTGAAATCATCACCCGTGAAGTCAAAGCAAGATTTGTCAACGGTAGACCCGAAGCATTAGAAGCAATTCACCTCATGAAATCTGCCGCAGAATGGGATCGCTTTATGCGCTTCATGGAGCGATACGCTGATGAACACGACCTGGGATTTAGTAAGTCTTAGAGGGTTAAGGGGGATGAGGGAGATGAGGAGGATGAGGGCGATGAGGGAGACAAACAAAGAAATTCCTATTCCCCATTACCCATTCCCCATTCCCAAACAGCGTAGAATTTTGAAAAATTGGTATGACGAAACCTCACCCAGATGCACCGGGAATAGCGTTAAATTGTGCTGTTGTCACTGTCAGCGATACCCGTTCTCCGGAAACAGACAAAAGCGGCCAGTTAATTCAGGAATTACTTTTGGCTGCTAATCATGCGATCGCAGCTTACAAAATTATCAAAGACGAACCTACACAAATCCAACAACAGATAGAACAGCTTGGTCAAGCTGCAAACTTAGATGTAGTCATTTTCAATGGTGGTACAGGTATTGCGCCTAGAGATACCACCTATGATGCGATTGAAAAATTGCTGGAGAAGACCTTACCAGGATTTGGCGAATTGTTTCGGTTTTTAAGTTATCAAGAAATCGGTTCGCGCGCGATCGCATCTCGCACCGTAGCTGGAGTTTACCAAAATAAATTAATCTTCTCCCTTCCTGGTTCCAGTAACGCCGTGCGCCTGGGTATGGAAAAACTAATTGTGCCAGAACTGGTTCATTTAGTCAGCCAGGTGAGGGGATAGGGGATAGGGGACTGGGGACTGGGGACTGGGGACTGGGGACTGGGGACTGGGGACTGGGGACTGGGGACAAGGAGGAGTAAGGAGACGAAGAAAATAAACAACTTTTGACTCTTGACTCTTGACTCTTGACTACCCATAAAAAAATCCCCGTATATAGCAGGGATTGAAGATGTTTATTTCAAATATTTTTCTTAAATCAGGTTGAGAATTAAGCGATCGCCATTGAGATTGTGGCTAAGAATGCGGCGATGATATAAAACACGGAGACCACTTGTAATTCTGACCAGCCTGTTAGTTCTAAATGATGGTGTAGGGGTGCCATTTTGAAGAGGCGCTTACCTTTGCCATCTGGCCCTTTAGTAGCTTTGTAATAACTTACTTGCGCCATTACAGAAAGAGTTTCTACAAAGAAGATACCGCTGAGAATGAACAGCATAACCAAACTGTTACTTAGCAGCGCTACAGCAGCTAAACCGCCACCCAAAGCTAATGAACCAGTATCTCCCATAAAAACACGAGCTGGGTTCCGATTATGGGCTAAGAAACCTAAACAACCACCACTTAAAGCGGCACAGAAAATCATTAATTCTGGTGAGGTGGGTGCAATTACAGCACCAAGTGCCAAAAATGCGATCGCGGCTGTTCCACCAGCTAAGCCGTCAATACCATCGGTGAGATTTGTGGCGTTACTCTCTGCTACTAAAGCAAAACCAGCTAGAGGCCAGAAGAGTAATCCCAAGGGAATTGAAACACCTACCAAGGGTAAAGCAATATTTGTAATCCCGGTTGGTTGATTAAACATCAGCCACAGACAAAACAGTGATGCAAAAGTAATTTGCAAACCAAGTTTCATCTTTGGGGATATACCCTTATTCGACTTGCGGCGGAGAATTTGCCAATCGTCTAACCAGCCGATCAATCCATAGCTGAGTGTCAAGGCGGAAACCGCAAGCACTGGTGTGGCAAAATTCGACAATACACAGGCAATGATTACGCCAACGGGAATAAAGAATATACCCCCCATTGTTGGAGTACCTGCCTTTTTTAGATGGGCTTGGGGGCCATCTTCACGGATGATTTGCCCAGTTTTGAGTGCCTGTAATAATGGAATTACCCAGAAGCCTAAAGCTGCTGAACATAGCGCACCCAATAGTAGTGGCAGGGTCAGAGACATACCCTGCCAAGGCAATCTATTACTTACAGAATCTAAAACCAGTGCAGCCCCGCCTAGCCCTAAAGCCAAACAAGAAGCGATACCGATTCCAGAAAAGTTTAACTCTTGGTCAGGAGATAGTTTAGCGTCCACGGATATTTCCCTTCACTCCACACTTACAAAACTGAACAATAGTGGCCATTTATGCCACATATTAAAATTAATCTTCGGCAATTCCGATATCGTCGTCATCATCATCAAAGTCAGCGATACCGTCTTCTCCACCGAGAAACTCTGAAATTTCTTCTTCTTCATCCTGAAAATCAGGCTCGTGAACGTCACGCGCGATAATCCGACCGCTGGATTGTAACCAGTCTATAAGAGAAGTCTCTTGTTTTAATGGAATCACAGCAGCTCGCTGGTTGCGAGGTTCTTCACGTAATGGAGAATTCAACATATCGCAAAATAAACGAGAACACTCGAGTAACTAGACATTTAGAGTCTATCACTGGATAAGAGATAATTTAGTTATTGATTCAACTCAAAAGTTGAATAATCCGCAATCTACCAAAAGAGATTTATTTAATTACCTTATGACAGATGGCAGGAGTTTAATACTAATGTAGTTAGGCTCTATACATTTGGCATTTCTATATATTTAATGCTGATTTCATCCTGATGATTTTGAGGTGATTAGCGATGATTGGAAAAACGGCTCTCTTCGATGCGATCGCTGGTACTAATCGCGGTTTACTAGCTAGTGAAAAGCAGAAACAAGCTATTTTAGCTGCGATCGCCACTTTGGAAGACCTGAATCCCACACCACTTCCTGTAGAAGCTAGTAGCTTACTTGATGGTAATTGGCGATTAATATATACCACAAGTAAGGGACTATTAAATCTGGATCGATTACCTTTCTTTAAACTCGGACAAATTTATCAGTATATCCGCGTAGAAAATACTAGCGTTTACAATATAGCCGAAGTATATGGCCTACCTTATCTTGAAGGATTGGTCAGTGTTGCTGCCAAATTTGAGCCACTCTCAGGTCGTCGCGTCCAAGTTAAATTTAATCGAAGTATCATTGGTTGGCAACGTCTATTAGGTTACAATTCCCCAGAAAATTTTATTCAAGAAATTGAAGCTGGTACTAAATTTACGGCAATTGATACTGCGATTAACAGTGATAGACAACAAGGATGGTTGGATATCACTTATTTAGATAACGATCTCCGAATCGGTAGAGGTAATGAGGGGAGTTTATTTGTACTAAGCAAAGTGTGAGCGTTTCCTAAAGTTTTATGTGCGAACGAGACGAACTTAAGCGATAACGGGCCCGTTGTCAAGTAATATGTCACACCATTTTATAAAAAGGGATTGGGGAACTCGGGGCCCCCTCTGGGGATAAGGGGTAATGGGGATTGGGGAGATGAGGGAGATGAGGGAGATGAGGGAGATGAGGGGGAAAAGGGGAAAAGGCGATAGGGGGACAGGGAGATATTCCTATTACCAATTACCGATGCCCAATGCCCCATTCTCCATGCCCAATAGGAAAAATAACTTAACAATGCTTCTTGCTACGTCCGTCAGGTTGTAGAGTGAAATCAATTAGCCTTTATACATTGGCGATTGATAACTAAAAGGGAAAAAACTCATGGTTCAACGTGGTTCTAAAGTACGTATTCTCAGACCAGAGTCCTACTGGTTTCAAGATGTAGGTACCGTAGCTTCTATTGACCAAAGCGGTATCAAGTATTCTGTGATTGTCCGTTTTGACAAGGTCAATTATTCAGGGATCAACACCAATAACTTTGCTGAAGACGAATTAGTGGAAGTTGAAGCTCCAAAAGCAAAAGCTAAAAAGTAAGCACTGAAGCTACAAGGGGATTCTTTAATGGGATGATAGAGAAGAGTTCTAGGGTCACAAGCCAACCCTGAGAACATTGGAGGTAATTTACTACTTCCTCACTCTCTACTCCCTATCCTCAAAAAGCAAATAGCTTGCTTAACTCTGTTTGAATGCCTGAACTGCCTGAAGTTGAAACAGTCCGCAGGGGTCTCAATCAGTTGACCCTGAATCAAGAAATTACGGGTGGTGATGTGTTGCTAGATCGCACCATTGCCTACCCGTTTTCTGTTGGTGAATTTATTGATGGAATTAAAGGAAGTGCTATTACCACTTGGTATCGTCGTGGTAAATATCTCCTCGCCCAACTAACTCCCCCTCCCCAAGCCAAAACACAAGGAGAATACCGAAATTCTCCCTCATCCACCTCATCCCCCCTCTCCCCCGCTTACCTAGGGGCGCATTTGCGAATGACTGGTCAATTACTATGGCTGCATCGCGATGAACCACTACATAAGCACACACGAGTCAGATTATTTTTCGGGGATCAACAGGAATTGCGCTTTGTAGATCAGCGTACTTTTGGTCAAATGTGGTGGGTTCCGCCAAATGTAGCGGTGGAAAGTATCATCACTGGTTTAGCAAAACTAGCAGTAGATCCGTTTTCACCAGAATTTACGGTTGAATATTTGGCGCAAAAACTCAAAAATCGCCGCCGTCCTATCAAGACTGCCTTGTTAGATCAGTCAGTTGTCGCGG
The DNA here is from genome assembly GCF_014696615.1 of Nostoc linckia FACHB-104. Taxonomy (GTDB): domain Bacteria; phylum Cyanobacteriota; class Cyanobacteriia; order Cyanobacteriales; family Nostocaceae; genus Aulosira; species Aulosira linckia_A. The sequence continues at coordinate 158,602 of NZ_JACJQJ010000002.1, forward strand.
GCTTAGGTAACATCTATGCTGATGAAGCGCTCTTCAAGAGTGGAATTCTACCAGAAACCTTTTGTACCGATTTGCGCCGAGAGCAGATAGATCTGTTGCGAACTGCAATTATTCAAGTATTAGAAGCTAGTATTGCGGCTGGTGGTACTACTTTTAGTAATTTCCTCAATGTCAAAGGTGTTAACGGTAATTATGGCGGTGTAGCGCTAGTATACAACCGTACCGGAGAACCTTGTCGAGTTTGTGGTAGTGTGATACAGCGAATTAAGTTAGCAGGGCGATCTAGTCATTTTTGCCCCGAATGTCAGCATTAGTTTAGCTAACTCTAAGCATAGAAACATATAAATAGTAGGTTTGCATTTTTGAGTATTAGTGCAAGCTAAGATCCTGTATAAAACAATTGATAAACAATCGAGGGAATCTCATGGCAGTTAAAAAAGGAGATATGGTTCGTGCTATCCGCGAAAAATTAGAAAATAGTTTAGAAGCACAAGCCAGTGATTCTCGCTTTCCAGCTTACTTGTTTGATAGCAAAGGCGAAATTGTAGATGTTAAAGGTGATTACGCCTTAGTGAAGTTTGGGCTAGTGCCAACACCAAATATTTGGTTACGTTTGGATCAGCTAGAAGAATTTAAATAAGGGCATAGGGCATGGGGCATTGGGCATTGGGCATTGGGAAGAATTTATCAATGCTCAATACCCTAAGTGATGGGGAGAATAACCTTGTCCACTCACTGATCGGAGTTTCCCGTCGGTTTCAATGAATTTTTTCGCCACCTTCAATAAAACCTAAGCTTCAGGGGTACGTTAAGTTGGTAGTAAAGGTTTGAGTCTTGATTTTAAGCACTCAAATGCTTACTACGACTTATTGTTTATACAAAATTGCACTACCTACCCCAGCTTATGTTTTATTCATCAGATCCGCCTATTGTTTGTAGTTTTCCTCGCGTCAGCATTATTGGTGCAGGTAGGGTTGGCAGTACCCTAGCCCAAAGAATTGCTGAGAAAAATCTTGCAGATGTCGTTTTATTAGATATAGTCCCGGGAATGCCTCAGGGATTAGCATTAGATTTGATGGAGTCTAGGGGCATTGAATTACATAATCGTCGGATTATTGGCACCAACGATTATGTTGATACAGCAGGTTCGGAAATTGTGGTGATTACAGCCGGGCTTCCCCGCAAACCAGGTATGACTAGAGATGACTTACTGATCATCAATGCCAAGATTGTAGTGGAAGCAGCCAAAAATGCGATCGCTCACTCTCCTAATGCTATTTTTATTGTTGTCACTAATCCTTTGGATGTGATGACTTATTTAGTTGGGCAAGTTACAGGTTTAACCCGCCCCAACCAGCAGGGATTTGTCGCTAGAAATCGCGTTATGGGCATGGCTGGTGTTTTAGACTCAGCCCGTTTTGAAACCTTCATTGCCCTTGAATTAGGGGTTTTACCTGCCGATGTCAAAGCAATGGTACTGGGTAGCCACGGTGATTTAATGGTTCCCTTACCCCGTTATGCCAATGTTAACGGTGTTCCGATTACAGAATTATTAGATGCAGCCACCATAGAACGCTTAGTACAGAGAACCCGTAATGGTGGTGCAGAAATAGTGGAATTGATGCAAACAGGAGGTGCTTTTTTTGCTCCCGCCTCTGCTGTCAGCGTGATGGTGGAATCAATTTTGCTAAATCAATCGCGTTTATTGCCCGTAGCCGCATATCTTCAAGGTGAATACGGTTTAAACGACATTGTCATCGGCGTTCCCTGTCGCTTAAGTTGCGGTGGAATTGAAAGTGTATTGGAATTAAATCTCACCGATGAAGAGCAATCCGCTTTACGTGTTTCTGCTCAATCAGTACGTTTAAATATTGACCGCGCACAGGAAATATTAGCTGCTGCAAAAATCTAATCTAATTCGTAATTCGTAATTCGTAATTCGTAATTAATTAAGAGTTACGCAACGCTGATAATGTCATTGCGACCTAAACGAAGTTTAGGGAAGCAATTCCCGCGTCAGGGTAGATTACTTCGCTATGCTCGTAATGACAGAGTTATACCAATTTGAAAAAAGAATGCGAGATTGTAGGGGCACGGGCAATGCCCTGCCCTCTAGAATATATTGATGTGTCGCCAACATTATTTGATTTGGTATTACGTTATTTTTGCGTAGTCCTGATTAAGAAATCATTTGTACAGTAAAGAGCAGTAGCATTTAATGCTACTGCCGTGATTGCTATTACATCAAGTTATTCTTTTGTTCCCATACCGACACATCAAAAGCAACATCACAACCTTAGTTGGCTTTAGCGGCGGTATTCTTCATCCGCAGGATCGCCATAGGGGTCTTCGCTAGCTGGGCGGACATCGCCAAACGCTTGGTCAGCAGGGTCGCCGTAGGGGTCTTGGCTGGCGGGGATGGCATTACCGTAAACATCACCGGGGTCGCCGTAGGGGTCTTGACTAGCAGGGATGGCGTTACCGTAAACATCAGCAGGGTCGCCATAAGGGTCTTGGCTAGCAGGGATGGCGTTACCGTAAACATCCTGGTCTGCGGGATCGCCATAGGGATCTTCGCTGGCTGGACGAACATCGCGATCGCGGTAATCTTCTTCAGCTTGTTTGTCGTTATTCCCTAAGAACAAATCCCTCGCTTTGCGGAAAAAATCATCTACCATGATCTATGTCCTGATTAATTTCGTGGATTCCACGTGCGCGACAGGCGTTATCCTTCGGGAAACCGCTGTTATTTGCACACACGTTTCAGTTATCTAAAATGCTGGTGCTTCGGTTGCACCACCGATGCCTGTTAAATCTCGACCTGTGGATCGCCCGTTATAGCCTTGAAAGTCGCGGTATCTTTGTGCATCGGATTCAGGAACTCGAATTCCTTCGGATGGTGGAGTTACCCAGTGAGCGCGGTGTTCAGCATCGCGGTAGTAAACACGCCCATTCTTAGAAAGATAATACTTACCCTGCGCTCCTTCTTGTGAAGCATTTTTATGCTGATTGTAGAGGTAGTAAAGCGCTGCTGCTCCTGCCAAAATTGCTACTTTCTGTCCTGTACCTAGCCCCTTCTTAGCTTGGGGTTGGTTTGTAGTGTTGCGATCGCTCACTGTTCTACCAGCCGTGTCATCAACTGGTGGGGGAACTGAAGCGTTGCGAGAACCGCCACAGCTAGTCAGCACGGGTACTATTAGTAATGCTGACAGACAAATTGCCAGCAGACGCGAAACCCATTTACGCTCTTTGTATGTTGTGTTCATCGTTTTTTATGACCTGCATTTGCTCAAGCCGTGCTGTTGCAAAATACAGAATTAGAATTCCAAGTACTTTTTCTGAAATCGAAAAAATATTGGTAGCTCATTCACAACAGCACAAGTAAAGCGTTTCACTGTTATGGTGATGCAGATTTACAAGTATTCCATCCCGCCTTTGAAATAAACCGCATTCATCCCTAGGTAATATGTTGGGAATTAACCAACTAGCTTCAGCTTTGGAGATGCGATCGCTATTTTTAGCGCACAGACTTTATACCACTCACTGCCTATAAGCTGTAAAAATCTACAAATCTAATTTGTGTTTGTTTACTTACTAAGCATTATTACTTAATAAAAATTTTAGTATCTATTTTAATTTGACGAATGCAGGAATTATGCAAAACTTTTCAGCAATTTTTCCGTGCTTTCTAAGTAGGCAATGTAAAAAACTTAAAATTATCATGGTGTAAGCAAGTTAAATAGGCTACACAAAATGGGTACAAATAAGAATAATTTCCAGGCTGCGAATCAAACTAAAACTCGTCTGCTGTTAGCGTTATGGGATTTGGGAGGAACGCAGCAAGAAGTAACAAAAGGTTTACTAGCCAAGAGAATTGTACCCAAGGGTAAGAAGGTAGCAGATTATCAAATCATATTTGAGGAATTGCAGCAACAAGGAGCGATCGCAATTTCCAAAAAGGGATACTCTTTAGCATCTCCCAAGGGTTTAGAGGTATTGGGCGAGGGTTTGAAAGATAGCAATTTTAAGTTTGAAGGAACAATGGTTGCTACTTGGGCTGCAAATGCGTTGGTGCGGTGGATTAATCAGATAAATGTGGCAGTAGCTAGTACATCTGCATCAGTAAAAGGTAAAACGAGAGATGCGATCGCATCTTACGAAGAGTTCAAGCCAGTGGCGTTGGAAGTCTACGACAAGCTGAACTATGAATACAACTTTAATCATCTAGTGCCAATTTACCGGATTAGGAGAGCAATAGGCGATCGGGTGAGTCGTACAGAGTTTAATGATTGGCTATTGGAAACCCAAGCTGACGACATTTTACAACTGCAAGGCGGAACTGTAGAAGATAATGCACGTGACAAAATCGAAGATTCCATTACTACAGAACTCAATGGATTACGCTGCTATGCCAAACGCCTGAAACCTTAAAATTCTTCCTCCGACTCTTCACTCATTAACCCCATAGAATTATGATTACTCAAACATCTACCATTGATGAACTGATTAAAAAACAAAACCCATTTGCAGGGCATCTGGTTGTTAAACCGCAGCAAATATGGGGTAAAAGTTTTCCTGATGTACCCTCAATTAATTCTCATGCATCTAATGCAGTATTTGATGCTGTTGAAAAAATTCGTCAAGGGCAGCGTACAACTGCGGGGATAACTATTGTTGCAGAAAGAGGACTAGGTAAAAGCCATATTATTAGTCGAATTCGCCATCGGTTACAGGCAGAAGGCGGTAGCTTATTTATCTACATGAGTAGATATGACAACTTAAATCAAATTCAGTATGAATTATTGCAAAGTGTTGCTTCTAGCCTGAGAGTATTTAATAGCCAAAATGTGATGCAGTGGCAAGAAATTGCAACATCTTTAATTAACGAAGCAAAGCAGTGGAACTACACACCACAACAATATATTACTAGTCTTTATCCAGCTTGGCTAAATAAATACTCAAACAACTTTGTTGAACAATTGACAAAAATTGTTCTGCCAATAATACCTGAAATTCACAACCCTTATATAGTTCAAGCAATTTTATGGACACTTTCTCCAGCCCATCTAAATTATGCAAATTGCTGGCTATCAGGTTTAGAAATAACCCTAGAAGATGCTAACTCAATGGGTTTGCCTAATCTAAAAAAAGAGGATAGAGAGACTGAATCATTACGTAATGTTCGCCAAATTCTAGATATCACTAGCCGTTATAAGGTTCCAGTACTTTGCTTTGATGAATTAGATAATGCAGATGTTGCAGATAATGGTTTAACAACAGCACAAGTTATCGGAACCTTAGTTAAGGATCTATACAATAATCTCAAACGAGGTATCTTCCTACTGGCAATGTATCCTGAGACTTGGAATGAGCAAATCAGGTTTTTGCCACAAGCCGAGGCAGCAATTGATAGATTAGTCAGTGAACAAGCCGATAGACAACCACTAGAATTAAAATATCTTAATTCTGATGATATTATTGCTATTATCCAAAAATGGTTACAAGAATTTTATGAGGAAAATCAAATAGCTCCTCCTCATAATCTTTACCCATTTGATGAAAATAAACTTAGAGAATTTGGAAAAGGAAAACCTACTACCAGAGTCGTTTTAAATTGGTGTGCAGATAATTTTCAGAATAGTCCTCCACCGCCACCACCACTGCCTCTTGGTGGTGAAAAACCTCCAGATCATGAAAAACAGGTTGAAATATTTTACAAAGAAGAATTAGTAAATGCTAATGAAGCTATTTATGAAATTTTAGAAGATGAGGTAGTAATTTCCGATGCTCTTCGACTTTCCATCTATAGCTTAATAGGGGAAACTATAGACGGTGTAACAATTGAATCACTTGAATCAGTGGAGCCTATCGCCGCAAATAATGGATTTATGGATTTTAAAATTATCTGCAAAACTCTTGGTAAAAAGAAAAAAGAGAGGATTGGAGTAGATGTAGTTCAGAAAGATGGTGCGAATGTAACTGCTGCATTGAAAAGACTCATTGAATACGAAACATTTAACTTAACTCGTGGCTGCTTAGTTCGCTCAAATATTATTAATGCTGGTGCAACAGTAGCTAAAGACAAATTGAGACTACTGTTGGACAAGAAAAAGGGCGGAAAGTGGGTAGCACTACAAAGCGAAGATATCCTACCTCTTGTAGCTATCTCATGGGTTTACTGGGGTAGTGAAGACTACGGTATTACAGATGAGAAAGATATTCTAGGTTTTCAGGAACAAGTTTTGGATTTTCTCAAAGAGAGAAAGATAGCAATAAATAATCCTCTCATTCGAGAAATTATCAGTCCTCCTTCTTATGATCATTGGGTTGATAATGAATTTCCTATAGCAATTCCTCAACCTATTGCTAATGCTGAGTAACATTAATATAAACCTATAGCTAAATAGTAATGAATCAGCTGTTTTCACTACCAACAGCGCTGTGTCTACCCGTCCCTGATATTGAAGCATTAATACAGGGGCGAACAATTGCAGCTATGCCCAGAATGTTTCTTCGTCCTGGGCAAAGATTTGCAATTTATCCCCTGGATACTTCAACTAATCTGCTTTCAATTGAGCAATACTACCGTGCAAATTTTTTACCTATTGCTCAAACTACTATCAAACAAGTTAATTCTGAGACAGTTTCAATTAAAGTTTGGGCTAAATGCGAAGTTTGCCAAATTCTGGATAAAACTAAATCTTTAGATGTTTTATCTCAGTTAACAATATGGAGACCAGAAGCTTTTGAGGCAATAATACAGAAACAACAGAATATTTTTCTTGCTTACTTGCGAGTTTATCATTTACCTGAAATATGCCAAGTTACAGCTAATCCAAACATTCAAGACAAAATAGGTAAGTTTGTTAGTTTATCTAATATTTCTGGGTCTGAAGCTAAACCTATATTAAGCGATCGCAACTTCGCCCAACGCAAACGCCAATTAGAACAGCTAGAACCCCCACTGCATCCTGAATTGGAAGAATTGCAGAGTTCGCTCGCATCCCTAACCATTAGCCAAACGGAAGCGAAACAATTAGACGACGATATCAAAGTATTTTTGGGTTGGAGTCGTGACAAGCTAATTAAGCAACCCGATCCAAATTTAGCTTGGATAAATGATATTGCAAAATTGGGCGATCGCAGCATCGAAAAAGATGAGAAAAAAAGCAATTATCAAGCTGGTACAGATTTTGAAAACATCGCACGTCAAAGTCTAGAGTTTTTAGGCTTCAACATTGAAAGTGCTTTCAAAGGTGGTGCTGGAGGCTTAGATTTATATTGTTCAAAACCTTATCCTATTGTTTGCGAGTGTAAAGCGGGTAGGCTTATTCCTAGCGGTACAGTTGAGGAGTTAATTAAGCTAGGCGGAATGCATTTAGGTACTGATCAATTTCTTGATTCAGCAAAATTAGTAATTGGCCCAGGTAATCCATCAGCGGATATACTAAAAGCCGCACAAAAATGGAAAGTAAGTATTATTAATGCTATGACTCTACAAAAGCTAGTTGAATTCAAAGCAAAATATCCAGGTGCTATTGATTTAGTAGAATTAAAGCAATATCTAGAACCTGGGCAAATTGACTATAAAATTGATGAATATATTGAAAAAGTTTCCAAAGAAATTAGCTTGCGATCGCACATCGTTCAGCTTGTCAAAAATTATCTACAAAACTCAGGTATAGAATCTGCTGGTGTCGATAGTTTACATGGTGCGTATTTTGGCTCAAATCCACCACAGCCACTAAAAACTCAAGAGATGCACGAAATTCTGATTGAACTTTCTTCACCTTTAACAGGCTATTTAGGGCGAGAAAAAGGAAGTGATTGGAGGAGCGATCGCTTTTATTACCTACGCGACTTATCCCTTTAATTCTCTTATCTTCGTGTCCTTTGCGCCTTTGCGGTTCGTTTAAAAAAGTGCGTATATATAAAAATACCTCCATATTCTGGAGGTATTTCTTTGTTTAGGGAAACTCCCCTAAACCTAGTTCAGCAGGTGCAAATCAAGAAATCATGTCAATTACCTAAAAGCCTTGATATACAATTTTTTTGACTTTTGAGTACAGACGCGATTAATCACGTCTCCGACTTTTGACTTCCACGCAACGGTGCTAACTTTTCCCTGCTAACTTCAATACTTTTGCTGTTACTCCCAGGCTGTCTTCAAAAAGTGACTCATGTCCCCAGCGCTGTACCTGCTGACTCAGCAAGGCTTCTGCTTTTTGTTCTGACAGTGAACTGACTTGTTGGAACAAACCAGCCGACTGGGCCCCACCGTGGGTTTCCATCCGCATACAACCGCCAGTTTCGGAACAAATCACTGTACCGCAGTCAGCTTGAGGATTAGTAGAACTTAAGCGTAGGGCAATTAAATCGCCAGCTACTTCACCCACATCCGCAACTGGAACCCCTGCTAATTCAGCTTCCACTTGCTTTTGGTCGTTGGTGACAAAGTGAATTTTGCCTATCTCATAGTCTCCGCTTTCTTTTTGATAGGAAACCGGTAGCCATTGTAATCGACTAGCTAGCCAACCCAAAAACAGCAATGCTTGTGTGGGGTTACCTTTTTCGTAGTCAATGTTAACTCGGTCAATTTCTTTCAACGCCGCGCAACGATTAGGTGAGTCATAAGCTTGCGCTGTTAATTCTTGCCATGCTGACAAACGCCGCCAGTTCAAATCTGCTAAAGGTACGCCTGTGTCTACCAATTCTTGCAAACTCAGCAAATCACTTTCTGGCTCGTTAAAATTACAAGAATCAACGATGACATTATTACAGATTGCCGCCAGTTTCTTGAATAAAGAATTGTTGGGATCTGGTGTTGCTTTCCACCACAAAAACTTAGGCAAACCACCAATCAACAAAGCTGGAATCATCCCGCCTATCCGTTCCAAGGCGCTAGCAGTTCCAGACAAAGTGATATATTCGCAACAAATGAGTGTACTTGAAGATTGCTTTTGAATTGGGCAATAAGCAGAAACTTGCGCTTTCACCCCTTCATCCTCTCCCGCAATGGGAAACAAAGCAATAATTCGGCACGGGTTCCGAATAGCAATTTCATCAGCAATTCTAGGGCTAGCTGTGTCTGCATAAGAAACTGCACCATCTCCAGCAGATCCGCGCTGACCTTTGGCGAATTGTTCGCGCAATACAGCCAGGGTTTCAGGGGTAGCGGTTCCGGTTTCTGGCAGTTCAAATTTGCGCTGTACATCCCGCAGTGCTGCTTGGGTCTGAGGCCCTAAAATGCCATCAATCGGCCCATTGTAAAAGCCTAAAGTTGCCAAAAGATACTGGGTTTCTTCTGGTTCGTACACAACTAAAGTAAAAGTCGTAGCGCGAGTTGCTGCAGGTAAGGCACCATCATCACCAGCGATCCCGTAACTTTGCCAAATTTGATTTAATTCCGCTTCAATTTCTGTGAGCGAAATATCCTTTGGTGCTTGCAGTGAAAAAATCGTAGGAGCTTGAGAAGTCATAGTCAATTTTGGGGTTTGTCATTTGTTCTTGGTCATTTGTCCTTGGTCATTTGTCATTGAGGTTTTACTAATGACGAATGACGAATGACGAATGACTAATTTTTAGAGTCTGCGCCAGCGACGACCATCTTGATTAATCAAGAATTCCGCTTCTGCTGGTTCCCAAGTACCTGCTTCGTACTGAGGAATGGTATTTGGATCTGCGGGTGCATCCCAAACGGAAAGGGCTGGTGTCACTACCTGCCAAGCTGCTTCTACTTCATCTGCTCTGGTGAACAATGTTTGGTCACCCATCATACAATCAAGGAAAAGGCGATCGTAAGCATCAGAAGTTGCTTGAATACCAAAGGAACCATAGCTAAAGTCCATGTCAACGGAACGGGTGCGGAATTCTGCCCCAGGCATCTTGACATCAAAACGCAGGGAAATTCCTTCGTTCGGTTGAATCCGCATTGCTAAAACATTGGCATTTCTTTGTTGTGCGGCAGATTGGAACATCCGAGAAGGCACATCCCGGAAGTGAATCGCAATCTCACTGACTTTTTTCGGCATCCGTTTGCCGGTACGCAGGTAGAAGGGTACGCCTTGCCAGCGCCAGTTATCGACTAAAAACTTCATTGCCACATAGGTGGGTGTTGTGGAGTTGGGATCTACCCCTGGTTCTTCTCTATACCCAGGCACAGGTTGACCTTTCATCCACCCAGCGCTGTATTGTCCTCTAACTGCGGCACGAGATAAGTTATTTACTTCTGCCAAACGCGTAGCTTGTAGCACCTTAACTTTTTCTGTACGGATGCTGTCAGCATCCATTGCGTTTGGTGCTTCCATCGCAGTTAAGCAATACAGTTGCATCAAGTGGTTTTGCAACATATCCCGCAACGCCCCAGCTTTTTCATAGTAGCCAGCGCGGTCTTCAACTCCTACGGTTTCTGCCACGGTAATTTGCACGTGGTCAACAAACTGACGATTCCACAAAGGTTCAAAAATCGCATTGGCAAAGCGAAATACCAATAAATTTTGAACAGTTTCTTTCCCTAAATAGTGGTCAATCCGATAAACTTGGTTTTCTTTGCAGAATTTCTGCACCACTTTATTAAGGCTTTTAGCAGAAGCTAAGTCTCTACCAAAGGGTTTTTCAATGACTAGACGGTGTTTGTAGGGATCGTCTAGCATTCCTGCTCCCCCTAGTTGCTTAATCGCTTCCGGAAAGAAGTTAGGAGCGACAGAAAGGTAGAACATCCGGTTTCCCCTTGTTCCCCGTTTCTCGTCTAATTCGCTCAATAAATTTTTGAGTTTTTGGTAGCTTTCTGGGTTATCTATATCTCCAGGGCAATAGAACAGACCTTGAGAGAAATCTTGCCAGAGTTCTCCTAGTTCGACATCACTATGAGCCTCTTCCATCCCCTTCTGCATTTGTTCGCGGAAGTATTCATGGCTCCACTCGCGACGCGCCACACCCACAATGGTGATTTCTGGGGGAATACGCCGTTCCCGCCGCAATTTAAAAAGTGCGGGTACGAGTTTGCGCCAGGTAAGGTCACCGGAAGCGCCAAAAATAACTATAATCTGGGGTTCGGGCATCCCTTGCTGTTGCAGACCAACGCGCAGGGGATTTTCTAAGAGACTGACCATAGGAATTTGCAATTTGAGGTTTGAGATTTGGGATGTTAGGAAGGGGAAAAGGGGAAGGGTGAAGGGGAAAAGGGGGATTGGTTAATTTTCCCTAGTCCCCAGTCCCTAGCCCCTAGTCCCTAGTCCCTATACTGGTGACAATAGCTTGACTTTGTCTTCTAAAGAGTTCATTAAGGACTGGAAAGGCTGAACAAATTTGTCAATTCCTTCAACCAAAAGTTCGTCCATCACAGTATCAATATTGATATTGATGTCCGGATCTTTGAGGTTGGCTATCAGGTTGTAAGCTTCTTCTATTCTTGTTTCAATGCGATTAGCAACATCGCAGTGATCTGCACAAGCAGCAATTGTGGCTGGTGGTAGGGTATTAACAGTATCAGGCCCAATCAACTCATCGACATACATCACATCGTTGTAGTTAGGGTCTTTAGTGCTAGTGCTGGCCCAAAGTAAGCGCTGTACTTTAGCTCCTTTTGCCGCTAAAGCTTGCCAGCGATCGCTCTCAATAATCTTGGTGTATTCTTGATAAGCAATCTTAGCATTTGCGATCGCCACTTTTCCTTTCACAGCTTTCAGTTTTGCCTCGATGGCAATATCATCAACGCCTTTTTTCAACTTAGCATCAATCTTAGCGTCAATGTTGCTGTCAATGCGGCTGAGGAAGAAACTAGCGACAGAAGCTATGCGACTAATGTCTTCACCTGCTGCGGCCCGTTTTTCTAAGCCTCGAATATAAGCCCAAGCTGTATTGATATAGCTATCTACTGAGAATAGCAATGTGATATTGACATTCATCCCCTCAGATATCACCTGTTCCACTGCTGGTAAACCAGCGTCTGTACCAGGGATCTTAATCATCAAATTTTCCCGCCCAACTTCTTGGAAATAGCGACGGGCTTCTTTAATGGTGGCTTCAGTATCATGGGCAATGGTTGGCGGTACTTCTATACTCACATAACCATCTAGTCCATTGGATGCTTCATATACAGGGCGCAAAATATCACAAGCATTGCGGATATCTGCAAAAGCTAGAGATTCATAAATTTTGTATGTTGGTAAGCCAGCACGAACTCCTGCTTCTATATCGGCATCATAAATCACATTACCGGCGATCGCTTTTTCAAAAATCGCAGGGTTGGAGGTAATTCCACAAATCCCTTGATTTTCTACTAAGTTCTTGAGTTCGCCGGATTGGATAATGTCACGGCTCAAGTTATCCATCCAGATACTTTGACCGTATTGTTTAATTTCCAATAAATGATTGGTTGCCATAGCTCTAGTTTCTTTCACTCCTGTAAAGATGTTTCTAAGTGAATTTGGCAAAACCCATCAAAGTTTGATGGTGACTTTTGAATTCTGGCGTTGCCAATTACTTATTGCATCGGCCACGTGAGATAATGTTTGATTCACTTGCCAAAAGTGCTATTCTGCATTTCCAATCGCCATAGTTAACTTTTATTTACTTTGGGGTGATGTTCGCAGGGTCTTTGTATAAGCTTTTGACTCCTCATGCAATCAAGTTAAAATCTCTAAAAAGCTGACATTATCAGCTTTTTAACGTTTGAAATGAGAATTTTGCTCTTTAGTACTAGTGCAGCACGGCGTAAATAACCAATCCTTCAAAATCAACGAAACACTAATGCTGTATTCATTTTGAATTTTGAATTTTGAATTCCGCCTTGCGGTACTAGTGACCGTTTTGAATAAAAGACTCCACTTTCGCTACATCCTCTCTGCTACCAATAATCAGAGGTGTGCGCTGATGCAGTTTTTTCGGTACTACGTCCAAGATATCTACCAATCCTGTAGTCGCCCGACCGCCTGCTTGTTCAATCACATAAGCTAGGGGAGCAGTTTCATACAGCAAGCGCAACTTACCTTCTGGTTTTTGAATTGTCCCTGGATAGAGGAATACTCCACCTTGAATCAGCACTCGATGAATATCGCTGACCATCGCCCCACTGTAGCGAGCTGTGTAGCCTTCTGTACGATGGACATAGCGGATATATTCCCGATAGGATTCTTCCCACTGCCAAAAATTCCCTTCATTCACGCTATACACCGCACCATGATTAGGAATGCGGATATTTTCTTCTGTGAGGATAAACTCACCTAAGCTGGGATCGAGGGTAAATGAGTGAACGCCCTTACCTATAGTATAGACAAGCATAGTGCTGGGGCCATAAAGGATGTATCCAGCCGCTATCTGATTGCGTCCATTGCTGAGTAGGTCTAATGCTTTGCCATCAGTATCATCGCCTTCCTGCCGCCTAATAGAAAAAATTGAACCTAAACTGAGATTAATATCTGTATTCGATGAACCATCAATTGGGTCATAGAGCAAGGTATAGCGACCAATAGGGCAGTTTTCTGGGATATAGTAGGGCTGATCCATTTCCTCAGATGCTAGGCGACAAACTAAGCCGCTTTGCTTAAAAACTGCAATAAATACATCATTGGCATAGACATCCATCTTTTTGACGGATTCGCCTTGCACATTGACATCGCCAGTAAATCCCAAAACACCTTCCATTAAGCCTGCGTGGCTCATGTGACGAGCAATTAGTTTGCCTGCTAGAGCGATGCGATTCATCAGCGCACTCAAATCCTGCGCCTCTGCTGCAAAACTTTGACATTGCTGTAAAACGTGACGGGATAACGTTGTACAATCACGATCTAAAGCCCTATCTCCACCGAATTTTTTAGACAAATCTAAAGATTCAGGTGCTTGAGCCATTTTGTTGTTCTCCCTAGGATTTTGTTTTTGTTCGGCTGATGCCGTTGATGGCAACTTATCTAGTCTCTGCCTCTATCTTAGAAAGGTAATTTGATAACCCATATCTGTTTTTAGATAAACTAAAGAAATGAATATTTATTGGCTGTTACGCCTTAAGTAATAGATTTAAGCAAATATACTTAAATTGTTTGGCAATTTTATCCTGTAGCTACATCCCATCTCAAAGTTGATGTAGCCTGCACAGCCATAGTATTGTCGTAACCCTGGCTGGATGAAATTTTTTGAAATCTGATGCTGTATTAATTTTTCTGAAAATGTGAAAAACCGACCAGAGATCGGAATCTGTTTAGCGATCGCAACTAGTCGGGTCTAATTTTTAGATAGTTATATGATGGAAAATTGTTTCTAGTAGATTTTACCTACTCAGGTATTGCGTAACTAGAAACCTATTTGCTATTATCGTATTTCATAGATTTTAGATCTCTTGTTTTTTAGCCCAGCTACCTCGTCGATTATCTTCCCGTGGTTTAGCTTTATTGACCCTGAGTTGACGGCCCATCCATTCTGCACCATCTAATTCAGTAATAGCAGCATCCTCTTGGGCATCTTCAGTCATATCAACAAATGCAAAGCCCCGTAGTCTGCCTGTTTCGCGGTCGGTAGGTAGGACTACCCTTTTGACCTCGCCATAATCTGTAAATACTGCTCTTAAATCCGCCTCGGTAGCGCGGTAGGAGAGATTTCCAACGTAAATAGTCATGTGGGATCACGTAAGTTTCAACAAGGAGCGATGAGTTCAGCTAAAAAACAGATCTATATAACTTGCAACTCTTGCATAGTTTCCTCTGATTCACAGATGGCGAATGTTGTAGCGCTGCAACCCTAATTGTGGGGTCGTGTACAACTAGATGGGCCATGTGGCTGAACTTACTCATACGCTCATATAATAACTGATCGTGATATTTTTCAAAGTATGAGATTTTACAAACCCTCATAACATAAAATTAATACTTATTATATATTTTTTTGATTTTATCATATAATGGTTAGTTTTTATACTTAAGATGTATAAGAGTTACCTAATAGCTAGGATTGTAAATTTGTATAGTAGAGTGCGGCGCAAATAATAAAGTAAACCTTTGAACTAGCCAAAAACGCTGATATAAACAATTTTCACTTTTAAACTTGGTACGCAAGTACTAGTAGTCCACCACTTTGATTCAGATATCAAAGTGGTGGACTACTATTTGCTAATATTTAGCCTTGCTGTTCAAGCTGGATTTGCATGATGCGGACATTTAATCAATCGTAATCTGTTGAGGCCCACCTGCTTTACCATTATGAGCCTCAGTTCCAGTTGGTGTGTAAGTGGTTGCGCCAGTTTGTTGATCTAGCCAGCTTTTCACAGGATCATCAGCAAGGTTAAGCCGAAACACACCCGAAAAGAATCCACCCAAAAATGATACTGGGTGTTGGGTAAGTTCTTTGAAAATAGGTGACAATTCATCAATGAACATTAAGAGTCTCCTGGTAATAGCCTTATAAAATTATTACTTCTTTATTGATCGTAACGTGGAAATCAAAATTAGATTATTAGTAGCATATTATACAAAAGTTCCGAATACGTAGACACCCGACTTATTTAATAAGTCGGGTATCTAGATTTTCACTTCATCCTCATTTGCTTGTTATTGTGCCTTATGAGGTTGGCTGCTGTTCAGGGAACATACATTTATCAGAATCACAACCAGATGGGCCTGCTTCAGACAATTCACCTAAATCATAGCGACTTAGCACTGCACAGAAATCATCTGTTATTCGGCGTGCTTTCACTTCTTGACTCAATTGCTCGTAGGTGGCTTTATCTATTGGTTCAAAAGGTAAACGGGGGAAGGATTGTAAATCATCAAACCGAGCTAAAAGCGCTGCAGAAATGTATCCTTCATCATTTTGGATAGCTTCGTAAATCCGCTGTCCCAAAGGCTCTACTTCATCAGACCGTAGCTCTAAAGTTGCAGATGTATTATGAGTGACATAATGCTTCTGAACTTGCATCACAAAATCTAATTGAGCTAAAACAGAGAACTTAGAAACATCAATTTGATCGGCTCCTGGTAAATCCGCCCAAGGTACAGCAACTGGGATTTCTACTAACCATTCGCTGACACGAGGATCGAAGGGATCATTCAGCAAATTACCATGTTCATCTTTGTCAGATTGAGAAGGAATAACATTGTAACCATAGTCAATACAAGCTAAGGCTACAGGGTCATTTTTGCGGAAAGTAATCCGACGAATAAATCTTTGTGCTTTGGGGGGATGCCAACCGGAACTAGCACCTGTTAATAGTGCTTTAGTACCGCTAGGTTGGACAGTTGTACAGCGATTGGGGCGTTTAAGATTATGGCGATCGCAATAATCCCAAACTACCCGATGTACAATATCTCTCCAGTAAGTCAGATATTTCTCTTCTTGACGCTTAAATGCCAATCCTTGAGCAGTAGCGGGTCTTCCTGCTTCCCACCACCGCAACCAATCTACACCAAAAGCATGAACAAAGAAATCAAATAAGCCTGTAAAAGAAACCCCAACAATTGGGTCTAATTCCCGGCTTTTTTGATAGCGAGGTTCAAGGAATTTATGGTTTAAAAGTGAGGCTACAGAAAGCGCCCCAGCAGTGAAAGCTTCCTCTTGTTCTTTATAGTTATCGGGGTCAAGTTGATTCAGGTGAATTTCTGACAAATTACAGTGAAAGTTACTACCAATAATTTCACCACAAGGATTTAAACCAAACCTAGCTAAACGATGTTCTATCTCCTCAACATCCAGATGTGGATAGTGTTCTTGCAACCAATCTTTTGCTTTTCCTTGTTCGTAAGCCTTCAAGAAATCAACTTTTAATGCTGATGTTGTTAGCAAATCAATGTTAGATCTAGCTACTGCTTCACCAGCCCATTGAATTGCACCTTCACCGCTGTAATATTGTTTACGAACAGCATCAATAGATTCTTCTAATGTTGGCTTGCGATGAAAAACTCGGGTATGATTGGCCATCCTGAGAGCATCACGTTCTGGATCAATTCGCCAGTTACCTTCTGCATCTTGCTGCCATAAATTATCTTTGGCTGTAGCACCTAGTTCATCGTCAGATCTGAATTGGCGCATACCAGCACTGTTATGTGTCAGATAGCCATCGCAGTAAAAACAATGGGCTTCTTCAACTTCAATGTCATAAGTTTGGACATAATCGTAGCTACCCAAACCTTTAACTGTGACGGGAATATCAAGTGAGATATCAGCCTCAGCGATGTAGCGCTCATAATTAGCATCAACACTGCGAGAACCTTGGAATCCCATTTCGCGCATTTCGCTATAGGTGTAAGCTTCCCGCATGATTGCGCCAGGTACAGTAAAACCATACATCTTTAATCCTTGACGCAGTTGTCCCTTCAGGGAATGAGGAGCAATGAGGGCGTTATAACGCTCTTTGAGGGCTGGAAGTGTCAAGTTGTATTTAACTTGCCATCCTTGCTTTTGTGGATAAGTAATGGCAATTCTGCCAGCGATACCTAGACTAGATAAAACTGAGCCTACTTGTCTAATAAACGATCTATAGACTGAAGTAACTAAATGAGGTGGTCGGTTATTAACTGCACCGTCACTATCCATTAATCCAGCTAGGTATGCAGCCCGAATATCTACTGAACCCTGCAAAATAAAATTAGGAACTACTAGGGAAACATTAGGCTGTTTAATATAACGATGGAAATACTCAGCCAAACGCATGGACGAACAGATTGACTTAGCTGTGTTTTCACCTTTGATAACGCCATGATTAGCTGTCAATCCGAATAATGCTAAAGCAGCGTCAATCTTAGCTTGGATTTTTACAGTTAGTTCAGTATCCAAGCTGTTCATTGCCCATTCAACACGGCCATAGGGCTTACCATATTTATTGCGACCGAGAGCAACATAGCCATCACCGTGAGTAAACCCAATTAACCAAGCTACTTCGGGTGTTAAATCGGGAATAATTAATGACTTAACGGTTTGGCTTTGAGCAGGTCTAGATTGTGTAAAATCAGCAGGGAGATGGGTAACTGTTCCAGGAAGAACCTGTGTATTGTGTTGAAGCCGATCGCCTTCCACTAAATTGACCACAGGCTTCCAAGCAATTCCTCCTTGAGCATCTGCTAAAACTGCTTGTTTATGATTTAAAGTTGCTCTGGGATAAGTAGCATTAGTTTCAATTTCGTAGACATCCTGAAATCCTTGGTCGAATTTATCGACAACTCGCCGGAATCCCAGAGGAGTTTGCACAAAGTCGCCGACTTGCACATCGCGAATGGGAACAAGACCTTTAGAAGTATGAACTAGAGCATCTTCAGGTAGACAGCGACGAATGTTGCCCGCGACAATAGTGACAGCAGCTTGATCGATTAACAAACAGCATTCAACAGAATTTAATTGCCTGCCTAAAGCTTTATTGAGAATAGATGCACAATTTTGATAAAGGATGGGCAATTTAACTGGATTAGCCACCCCACCGAAGCCATTGAGGGTTTCTCCAGCTTGGCGAACATCACTAATATCAACAAATACTTGAACTTCTCCACTAAATCTCTCATCTGTAGAAAGTTCTAATAAAGTTTGATAAGATTCCACCCAGCCTTCACGGCTATCGCCAACGTAGATAGTAACTTGATTACCCTGTATAGAAATTTCCGTATACTCTCGACGCTGTTCTTTGGGAGTAGCACCAATTTCACCCTGCACTGTTACATGGAGGCGATTGCGGATTGGGGGCAGTTGATTAATATATCTAGGTTCTATGATGGCTCCAGTACCACAACCCATCATTGCTAAATCCATCATCAACCCAAAGGCTTTCCAGTCTTGGAGGTTGGTAGAGGTGCAATTGTAAGCCCCAGAAAAGTTTTTCGGCTTGGCTATCCAATCTGTACCACCAACCCATAACCAGCGCCCACTAGGTAGGGCTTTCATATTACGCTGCATCTTGTCTAAAATGGCAGCTTCTTCACGGCTGAGTTTCCCCAGTTCCACTAAGCCCATTAGGGTGCGATCGCATACTTCATCCCAAGTTTCTCTCAAACCTGCCGGGCTGCGGCGGCTATAGGTTCTGAAAAATACAGGATTAGCTGCAGGGGCGGTTTCCGGAAACCTTGTACTCTGGCGTTTTCTTTCAAGCTCTCGAACCATAAATCCAGTCTTTTTGCGTGCTGACAGATTAAGACTATAGACTAAGTAAATTTATGATGAAAGCTTGTCAAAAGTTACGACTTAAGCTTTATCTTAATAAAGTCTATTCTTACTCCAGTAATAAAGATATGGAGTTATTTCACCCCATATCTCCATATTCAAGCTATTTACCGCGTTTTAAAGCAACTTACTCACTTTTAGAGATGTAAGTTTTGTTCCTACCTACAAAAGCTCACTTCACTATTCCTCAACACTTAGATAGAAGAATGGGTAATTGCTCAAGTCCCTCCATAAGTCACTTTTTAGTTTTGTGAATTACTTTTACAAGTTCAGTAATTGACTTGAGATGAGTTTGGGTGAACCAATTCATTGCAATAATCACAGCTACTGAAACTCCTCCATAGCTAAGT
Organism: Nostoc linckia FACHB-104; assembly: GCF_014696615.1. GTDB lineage: Bacteria > Cyanobacteriota > Cyanobacteriia > Cyanobacteriales > Nostocaceae > Aulosira > Aulosira linckia_A. The sequence continues at coordinate 178,080 of NZ_JACJQJ010000002.1, forward strand.
ATTGGTACTAAATCTAAGGCTCCAAGTGGTGTACTTCCTTGGGTTGGTTGAGCAATAACCGGAAGATTTTGGTTTGCCTGTGCTTGAGCTTGGCGTATCACACTTGGAGAAAGTAAGTTATGTGGCTGTTTATTGGCAACGGGAACTAGAGGTTGGAAAATTTCAGCTTTATTGACTCTGTTTTCTTGCATAATTAGGGTGAAGTATTTTATGTCCTTACCCTGCTTCGTCAAAGCAAGGGTATTTTTTTTACTTTGGGGAGTGCAAATGCATACCTGATCTGGTGTTAACCTCAAACCTGCCAGAATGCGGTGGTTATGGGTTCTGAAAAATACAGGTTTCGCAGGTGCAATATCCCCAAATTTTGCAATCTGGCAATTTTTTTCAAGCTCTCGAACCATAAATCCAGTCTTGTTGCGTGCTGACAGATTAAGACTATAGACTAAGTAGATTTATGATGAAAGATTGCCAAAAGGGACAACTTGCGCTTGCTTTACAACTGTACAAAGTGCAACATCCATCGATAATGTATAATATTGTCTCCATTTTTCAGCGTAATGTCTCTTGCTCCTTGGCGAAGTGCGATCGCTCACGCCCTCCATCAAAATCGCAGTCTGGCTTATGCCCGTTACGTGCAATTAGCAACAGTACGGGCAAATGGTACACCTGCCAATCGAACTATAGTTTTTCGTGGCTTTTTAGCAGATACCAACCAACTAAAATTTATTACTGATTCTCGTAGTGAGAAAGCTGAACAGATACAGCAACAGTCTTGGGCAGAAGTCTGCTGGTACTTCCCCAATTCCAGAGAGCAATTTAGGATTACTGGTCGCTTAACCTCAGTCGAAAGCGATAATTCTCAACCAGAATTAGCATTAGCACGTATTTCTACTTGGAGAGAATTAAGTGATGCAGCGCGGATACAATTTGCTTGGCCTCATCCAGGTAAAGTAAGAAATAAAGATGAACAGGCTACCTTTTCTCCACCCCCACCAGATCCCAGTCAGCCATTACCCAATTTTTGCTTACTCCTACTAGACCCTACACAAGTAGATCATTTAAAGTTACGCGGTGAACCGCAAAATCGCTGGTTGTACCATCGCCATGAGCAGCAAGAATGGTCTAGTGAAGAAATTAATCCGTAATTAAAAGGTAGGGGTACAGAGAAGAAATAACTAATGACCAATGACAAATGACCAATGACAATTGCTATATCCCAGCACCATCTAAGAATTGCTGGATAGCTTTATCTCTGAGGTTACACCAAGCGGTTTCTTTGACGTGTTCCTCTTCATTCACAGTTAAGTGACCTACCAAAACAGGTGTTTTCTCAGCAGATTGGTTACGCTGAAGAACTTGTATTTGTTCTTCTAATGCTTCAATTCGGTCTACTAAAGCACGAATTACTTCAGCTTCGGAGTCTGGTAAGTTGTTGTGTTCTAGAGGTGCAACCCGAACCCCAGAACGATAAATAATCCGGCCAGGTATACCCACAACGGTGCAATCAGACGGTACATCACGTAGTACTACTGAACCTGCACCAATGCGGACATTATTACCAACTTGAATATTTCCTAGTACTTTTGCACCTGCGCCGACTACAACGTTTTCACCCAAAGTTGGATGGCGTTTGCCGCTTTCTTTACCAGTACCACCTAGGGTGACACCTTGATAAATTAGTGCATAGTCTCCCACGATCGCAGTTTCGCCAATTACTACACCCATACCGTGGTCAATAAATACCCCATGTCCAATGGTTGCACCTGGGTGGATCTCAATCCCCGTCAAAAACCGAGCCAAGTGAGATATTAAACGGGGAATGAAAGGAATACCAATAATATGCAGCCAGTGAGCCAGCCGATAAAATAGCAAAGCTTGCAAACCGGGGTAACAGAATAAAACTTCCAACCAGTTGCGAGCAGCAGGGTCACGTTCAAAGATAATGCTAAAGTCGGCACGCATTGTAGATAGCACGAGATAGTACCCTCGGAAAGCAAAACGAGCTACTTTCCCATATTATCCTTCTCGGTGTAACTCGTAACAAATTGGGTATTTGGTAATTGGTAATAGAAATTACGCCTGATGTGAATTAGAAAAGCCTTTTATCCCATAAGGGTTTCAAGATTCATTCAAAATGATTGTTTCGGAACTACCTACGAAATCTCTAGGGTTTCAAGGCTTAATTCACATTAAACGTAAATTTCTCCCTCATCTCCCTCATCATCCCCAGTCACCAGTTCCCAATCCCTAATCCTTCTACGGCTGCTGCACGGTAAGAGTGTAGTTATGCTTGTCTCCGGAGTTAAAGGTACCTATCCAAATGCGATAGGTTCCGCTTTTGAAGTCGCGATCGTCGATGCTGGCATCTTTACTTTTACCAGTATCATCGCCACAGCGAATTGTTGAGTCATCTGGGCCTTGGATGAGCATAGTGGTGTCGTAACCGCCACTATTTACTAGGAATTTGAGGTGAGCAAAGTCTTTCTCTAAGGTAATGATGTGATCTGGTTGCGGATCTGCAAAACCTATACAGGCTTTTTTCTCGCGATCGCGGTTAGTAATGGCAGACAGTGAGTAAGATCCGCCTGTGTATCCTTCCACCACTCCTTGCGCTGGGTTAAAACCTGCTGATAGCTTTAGTGTGCCAAAGTTTGCTGTCTGTGCTATTACGGGTTGCGCCATGATAGCAGTACCTAGAGCCAAAAGCCAGCCTAATTGCGATTTAATCCGGAGGTGAAAATATTTCATAAGTAGTCCTCCACCAAGCAATTTTATAAGTAACTATATATACTGATTGTAATCATTTTTTGGGAACATTTCCTGAGTTGTGACACATTGAAATCTGCCACAATTCCTGGGTAAAACAAACAAAAAAAGTATGTTTTTAAGATAAACTTTATTGCAATTTTTAATAAAATTTCAAAATTTAGTTTTTTCTTATATTTAAATTTTTAATATAGTCACAGTGCTTGAATATTTTATTTTAGTTAAGACAAGTTTATATAAACTTTCTGTGTGGTTTCTGAAAAGTTTATACAACTGTTAATTATGCCGCTAATTATGGGCCAATACGGTTGATATAAGCCTTTTTCACTGCCTGTATCTCTGCTCCCTCTGGCTACCTTAGCGTATAAATTTATTTAACTTAACCCTTGTTAATTGAGGGGTCAGAACCCTCATGGCAGCAGCACTATTGTTGTAGAAGTTAAGGAGATAAATTAAGAGGATGCATGAGCTTAGTCTCATGCATCCTACAAACAAAAAATTTGGATAATTCGTAACTTTTGTCTCTAGTACTAGCCTTTTAAGCAGGTTCTACTAACAGGGGATCAAGTTGACCTTTGGTATCTAACTCATAAAGGTCATCACAACCACCAATATGTTGATTGTTAATAAAAATTTGTGGTACTGTGCGGCGACCATTGGCGCGTTCTGCCATTGTAGTTCTGGCTGCTTCGTCACCATCGATTTTGTATTCTTGGAATTGCACACCTTTCCACCACAGCAGCATTTTAGCGCGGATGCAATAAGGGCAAGTTTGCCAAGTATAAATTTCGACGTTGGCTTTAACTCGCTCTGGGTGTCGATTTAAAAGAGGATTAAGAAAGTCCAGCATATTTTAAGAGATGGTATTTATCTGAATTTTCTCTAGCTTAAATCATGGCAATTATTAATTCGTAATTTGTAATTCGTAATTCGTAATTGAAAAGTAGATGAGAGTTGCAAATTACTATTTTTCAGGCTGGCGAGGTTATCGCATGGGCGCAGGAACCCATTTTTGGAAACTTTCTAAATGATCCCAGTAAGCCATATAACCGATAAATGCCCAAATTAGCGCTGCTGCGATGAGAACTGCTGCACCAATTAAGCGCCAAGTTCGGTTTGTTTTTAAGTAGAGGGTAGGTGCAGCAAAAACACCTCCTAAGCCTGTAAGGATAAAACCTATTCCTGAAATTAAAGGTTGTTTTGTCAGCCCTAAATTAATAATGCGGAAACCGACAACGATCGCAACTAACCCAGCAAAGAAAGCGTAAATTGCAAGTGTGAGTAAATCCCATCCTAAAGAAAGCGCGATCGCTGCACCAATAAATAAAATTCCTAATAAAATTGTTGTTTCACCAAAAGCGATGTTAAAACTACCGCGAATTGGCCAAGTAAAGCTCATGTGTAACCCTGTAGTTAATGCGATCGCTCCTGTTACTCCAAAGCCAGGAATCCAATGTTTCTGATGATCGCTAACTATCCCCCGATATACATAATCTGCCAGTAGAAATAATCCAGCTACCATATTGATTAACATCAGAGTGATGTAGTCAATAAACATTATTTATCTCCAGAGCGTTTACTAGAAAATACCTTTGAGTTGAGTTTTTGTATATTGCTCTCTAGATACAGTTTGCTAATTTGAGAATTTTTAGCAATTAAATGTAAGTATAGTTAAGTAATAAGCTGTTATAAATACAACTTAAAAATTTAGTTAGCATTAAAACTTAACATAGAGCCTTATCAAGACTATTTTCCACGTGTATCCGCCCTTTGGTAGACTTGAAGACTGGAATAGCTAGATAAAACGACGCGAAGTCAAGCAGTTGAGAGGGCGACTCTGTGGAAAATACACTTGGATTAGAGATTATTGAGGTAGTAGAGCAAGCCGCGATCGCATCCGCCAAGTGGATGGGTAAGGGCGAAAAGAACACTGCTGACCAAGTTGCAGTGGAAGCTATGCGGGAGAGGATGAACAAAATCTATATGCGTGGTCGCATTGTCATTGGCGAAGGCGAACGTGATGATGCTCCCATGTTATATATTGGGGAAGAGGTGGGTATCTGCGCCCGTCCAGATGCTAAGGACTTCTGTAACCCAGACGAATTGATTGAAATTGACATTGCCGTTGACCCCTGTGAAGGTACGAACTTGGTAGCATACGGCCAACCTGGCTCAATGGCTGTATTGGCAATTTCTGAAAAGGGTGGCTTATTTGCTGCTCCTGACTTCTACATGAAGAAGTTAGCAGCACCACCAGCAGCTAAAGGCAAGGTGGACATTAACAAGTCAGCAACGGAAAACCTCAAAATTCTCTCCGAGTGTCTAGATCGCTCTATTGAAGAACTTGTGGTAGTTGTAATGAAGCGCGAACGCCACAACGATTTAATTAAAGAAATCCGCGATGCTGGGGCGAGAGTACAACTAATTTCCGATGGTGATGTGGGTGCTGCCATTTCTTGTGGTTTTGCTGGGACTAATATCCACGCGTTGATGGGTATTGGTGCGGCACCAGAAGGAGTAATTTCCGCCGCTGCTATGCGTGCTTTAGGTGGGCATTTCCAAGGTCAGTTGATTTATGACCCAGCAATCGTCAAAACAGGCTTAATTGGCGAAAGCAAAGAAGCTAACTTGGATCGTCTAAAGTCTATGAATATCAACGACCCTGATAAGGTCTATGATGCTCATGAACTCGCATCTGGCGAAACTGTGCTGTTTGCTGCTAGTGGGATCACCAGCGGTAACCTCATGCAAGGTGTACGCTTTTTCAAGGGTGGAGCCAGAACTCAAAGCCTAGTTATTTCCAACCAGTCAAACACCGCTCGGTTTGTGGATACCATTCACATGTTTGATCATCCTAAGACCATACAAGTCCGGTAAACAATCGTAGTTCAAAGTCACCCCAGTTCAGAGCGGCGGAAGCCGCCACTCTGACTGAATCGCTGAGGTATTGAGTATCCAGTAGTACTCCAAAACCGCATTATTCCTCAGCACTTTTTCAGTTAGGAGTTACAAATTCTATTAGGTACTTCCAAGTAAAAAATATTTCATTGCTATTGTTGACTGTTCACAGTTAACAGTTAACAGTCAACAGTCAACAGTCAACAGTCAACGACTGAAAGCAGAAGAATTAATTTTTTGGAGTACCTTTAGTTCCTAACTGACCATTCACCACTTACCAATCACCATTTAGCAATTACTAATTAGCAGATGAATATAGCAGTGGTGGGGTTAAGCCATAAAACAGCCCCAGTAGAAATCCGGGAAAAGCTGAGTATTCCAGAACCTCAAATAGAAAGCGCGATCGCTCAACTTACCAGCTTTCCCCATATTGACGAAGTTGCTATTCTCAGCACTTGTAACCGCCTGGAAATCTACATCGTCACTGGTGAAACCGAACACGGGATTCGGGAAGTAACTCAGTTTCTGGGCGAATACAGCAAATTGCCTGTAACATCTTTACGCCAACACTTGTTTATGTTGCTGCATGAAGATGCTGTAATGCATATCATGCGTGTAGCTGCTGGGTTAGACAGTCTGGTACTGGGAGAAGGCCAAATTCTGGCTCAGGTGAAGAATACCCACAAACTGGGACAACAATATAACGGTATAAAAACAATTCTCAATCGATTATTTAAACAAGCTTTAACAGCAGGTAAGCGAGTTCGTACTGAAACTAGCATTGGTACTGGCGCAGTTTCCATCAGTTCTGCAGCTGTGGAATTGGCGCACATGAAGGTAGAGAATTTAGCAGCTTGTCGCGTCGCTATTCTCGGTGCTGGTAAAATGTCTCGCTTGCTGGTACAACACCTCGTTTCTAAAGGCACTGGACAAATTAGTATTTTAAATCGCTCTCGCGAACGTGCCTTAGAATTGGCTAAACAGTTCCCCGATCGGCAAATCGAAATTCATCCGCTATCAGAAATGATGGCAGTAATTGCCAATAGTAATTTGGTATTTACCAGTACTTCCGCTACAGACCCTATTTTGGATCGTGCCAAATTAGAAATGGTTTTAGAGCCTAACCAGTCTCTAATGCTATTTGATATTTCCGTACCCCGCAACGTCCATTCTGATGTAAATGGGCTAGAAAATGTCCAGGCATTCAACGTCGATGATTTGAAGGCTGTAGTGGCACAAAACTATGAAAGCCGTCGCAAGATGGCTCAAGAAGCTGAGAAAATCCTGGATGAAGAAGTAGAAGCTTTTGATATTTGGTGGCGCAGTTTAGAAACTGTCTCCACTATTAGCTGTCTGCGAAATAAAGTTGAAACCATCCGCGAGCAGGAATTGGAAAAAGCTTTGTCGCGCTTGGGTTCGGAATTCGCAGAAAAGCATCAAGAAGTAATCGAAGCTTTAACAAGAGGAATCGTTAACAAAATTTTACATGATCCGATGGTGCAATTGCGAGCGCAACAAGATGTGGAAGCTAGACGGCGATGTATGCAGACTCTGCAAATGTTATTTAACCTAGATGCAGAGGAACAGTTTAGCTAAGTCTACGGACATCATTGGTGCGTTAGGATTTGCTCCCACGCACCAGCAATGACTCAAGATTAAAACCTTTTGCTAGTAGCTAGAGGCTTGAGGCTTTGTAGTTGTTGTGTTTGCTCCTCTAATCTGTCAGCGAGGCGATCGCATACTAACTCACATAGTCGCAAACATATAGGATCAGCGATTTCATAAATGACGCTGACACCTTCTGGTGTTCTTTTAACAATACCTGCCTGAGTCAAGACTTTCAGGTGCTTCGATACATTTGCCTGTCCGAGTCCAGTTAAGGCGATAATTTCCGTAACATTTTTGGCACCCGATTTCAAACAACATAAAACTTGTAGCCGACTGACTTCAGACAAGACTTTAAAATAGTCAGCAACTGGGCTTAATGCCCCAGGAAAAACTTCTGGCATAAAAAAGTAATAATACTTTATGGGCTTATATTTACTATTATACTATATGGTAATATAATCTTTATACTCATGCCATAGTTTTAATAAGACAGAGCAAGAATAATTGGTATGATAGTGGAACTATCAAGAAAAGAAATTATTACAATTAAATAAGTCTTAAGTTAAAGATTTTGGACTCGTAATTTATTTTATAAAAGGGTAAGGATCAAAAGTTTTTATTTACTCTTTAGGTGTCCAACAAAAAAATATTGAGTACGATAGAAATAAGAAGCAAAGTAAAATTTGTAAGTTATCACTTGCGTCAAAAGAATTTAGTATAGTCAAACAATTATAGATGCTATATTTATGCAGATAGAAACACAAAAGTGCTATTACACACCTGAAGAATATTTGGAAATTGAAGAAAAAGCAGAATATAAAAGCGAGTACCGGGATGGAGAAATTGTACCGATGACGGGTGGAACTACCAATCATAATAAAATTGCTTTGAATTTAGCAGCATCTTTAAAAATTTCTTTAAAAGGCAAAAATTATGATGTTTATATTGGTGATGTGCGTTTATGGATACCCCGTTATCGGCAACATACATATCCAGATGTCATGGTAATCGAAGGAGAACCGATTTACACAGGAACTAGCACAACAACAGTAATGAATCCGTTCTTAATTGTAGAAGTTCTCTCTAAATCTACCAAAAACTATGACCAAGGCGATAAATTTCTTTATTATCGCTCTATTCCAGAATTTAAGGAATATATTTTAGTTGACCAATATCAGTATCATGTAATGCAATATGTAAAAACTGCAGCAAGTCAATGGTTATTTACAGAAATTGAAGGTGAATCTGCAACTTTATCACTGCAAACTGTTGATTTTCAAATTGAATTGCGTGACCTTTACGAGAAAGTTAATTTCGCAGAAAATGACGAAGATTAAGAAAATTTGTAATTAATAATTGATAATGCAAACTAAATTATTATAAATAAAGGCACAAATAATGTTGTGCCTTTATAGGTGGCTAATTAAATTGAAAATTGTTGGAATAGAAAATACCTCACTACCAAACTTATAAATCCTTGTTCGGGGTACATGGATTTTTGGTAGTTATGATAGCCACTGTTTTAAATTGTTAATACTTGCGCTCAGAATAACTTATAAGATAGGACGAGTTCTAACTTTGTAGTCCATTAAAGCGCCTTGACTAATTACAGTGCGTCCATTTCGTCTGCTAGTGGGAATTTGCCCTTTTTGCAAAGCCATATAGAGAGTACTTTGATCTACACCTAAAAATCTAGCAGCCTGTACAAATGAAGTACCCTGTTTGGGTATACTTCCGTTCCTTCTCTTTCGATTTGCGAATGGTCTGAACATGGCGAAATGTGAAGAACTACTTAAGAAATCTCAACTTCTGGCCGAACAAATCGCAGAATTAACAATAATTCACAATCACGACAAAACACCCCCTGCTTATTTACAGGGAGACAACACAGCCAATTCGATTTCTTTCTAATTAGATTGAAATCGAATTTGATTATAACAAATTATGAGGAAAGAACAGTTTCAAACCCTACTGCAATTTTTCAAAGCGTTGGCAGACGAGAGTCGATTAAAAATTGTAGGTATATTAGCAAACCAAGAGTGTAGTGTTGAAGAGCTAGCAGTGCTATTGCAACTCAAAGAGCCGACAGTGTCACATCATCTGTCCAAACTCAAGGAATTAAATTTAGTAACTATGCGCCCAGAGGGTAATAGCCGCTTTTACCAATTGGATAGCGAAGTTTTGCAAAGTCTTAGCCAGGAAATTTTCACCCCAGAGAAAATGGCATCGCTAATTGAGGATGTAGATGTTGCAGCTTGGGAAAGCAAAGTCTTAAAGAACTATTTAGAGAGTGACAGCAAGAATCTTGAGGAAGTACCACGCCTCAAGGAAATTCCCGCTAGTCGCAAAAAACGCTTAGTCATTCTCAAGTGGCTGGCGAGCAAATTTGAAGAGGGGGTTCAGTATCCAGAACGATTAGTAAATGAAACTCTCCAGCTTTACCATCCTGACTACGCTACCTTAAGGCGAGAGTTAGTTGGTTACAAGTTAATGACGCGAGAAGAAGGAGTTTATTGGCGGATAGATCACACAAATGTGAGAAACAGTCTCTAATCTCGCTATTTTGGTCATAGCAAAATGGCATTGCATTAGATATACTTCTAATTAGATGATTGTCTAATTAGAAGTTATGTATAACGAGCAGTTTCAACTATTGCTGCAATTTTTTAAAGCTTTGGCAGACGAAAGTAGATTAAAAATCATAGGTATTTTGACTAATCAGGATTGCAGCGTTGAAGAATTGGCGGTGCTACTACACTTGAAAGAACCAACAATATCTCATCATTTAGCGAAACTCAAAGAACTAGATTTGGTGAGTATGCATCCTGAGGGTAATACCCACTTCTATCGGTTAGAAAGTGAAAGATTGCAAAACCTGAGCAAGAAAATTTTTTCCACACAGGCAATAGCCTCTTTCATTAAGGATTTTGACAGTGATGTATGGTCAAGTAAAGTACTGCACAACTATACAGAAGGTGAAGAACCTGTTATACGCCTCAAAGAAATTCCTGCTAGCCGTAACAAGCGCTTAGTCATTCTCAAGTGGCTAGTCAGCAAATTTGAACAGGATGTTAAGTACCCTGAACGCATAGTGAATGAAATTATTAAACATTATCATCCTGATTGCGCTACTCTGCGACGAGAGTTAATTGCTTCTCAATTAATGCAGCGACAGAATGGGATTTATTGGAGAATTTGAGGGATGGGGGATGAGGGAGACAAGGGGACAAGGGGACAAGGAGATAAATTCCAATTACCATTACTAATTACCCAATGCCCAATGCCCGATGTATTATTTCCCTAAATAGGCTTCTAAAACTTGAGGATTAGTTTGAATTTCTGCGGGTGTACCGTCAGCTAAATTTTGTCCTTCAGCAAGTACCCAAACACGATCGCACAAGGACATAATTACGTCCATGTTGTGTTCGATAATCAGAAATGTCAGCCCATCTTGGCGATTCCAGTTGAGGATGCGATCGCAAATATCATCAATTAATCTGGGATTTACGCCGGCTGCTGGTTCATCTAACAAAATCAGCTTGGGATTAGTCATCAAGGCGCGCCCCATTTCTAGCAGCTTGCGTTGTCCCCCAGATAAACCACCAGCGTAGTCATGGGCTTTTTTGGCTAAACCAACTGACTCTAATAAAAACATTGCTTGTTCTTGCAGTTGTTTTTCTTCTTTGGCGACAACGTGGGGTTGTAATTGCACCTGCCAAAAATTTTCACCTGTTTGTTTTTGTGCCGCTAGCAGCATATTTTCTAACACCGATAACCGTGAAAGAGTCCGGGCTACCTGAAAAGTGCGGACTACTCCCTGCTGGGCGATTTGGTATGGTTGCAAGTGATGAATTGGTTCACCGTCAAAAATCACTCGTCCTTTATCTGGGCGAATGAAGTTAGAAAGTAAGTTAAAAAAGGTGGTTTTGCCAGCACCATTGGGGCCAATTAAACCTGTAATACTGCCTTTAGCTACTTCGATGTTGGCATTATTCACAGCTTTAATTCCACCAAAGCTTTTAGAAAGTCCAGTAGCCGCTAGTAGGGGAAGTGGGGGTGATGGGTTATTTACCAAGGGTAAGTTCCTCCTTTTTCCCTAAGATACCTTGTGGCCGCCAAATCATCAGTACCATCAAAATTAAACCAATCACCATGATGCGGAATGCGCCTAGACGGGCTTCGTCTAGGGGAATAATTTTCGGTAAAAGTTCGCGGGTAATGGCATCGTAAGCAAAGTAAATCACCGTACCTAAAATTGTGCCGATATTATTTCCAGAACCGCCTAAAATTACCATAATCCAAGCGTCAAAAGTGAGCTGAGGTTGGAAATTATCGGGGTAAACAGCACTGAGTTGCCAAGCAAAGAAACCACCAGCAATCCCCGCGATCGCACCGCCTAACATTAGTGATTGTAGTTTATACCAAAAGACATTTTTTCCTAGTGCCTTGGGAATTTCCTCATCTTCGCGGATCGCTTTCAGCACTCTACCCCAAGGCGATCGCACTAACATTTCCAACCGCCAGAAAACGAATGCTAAGACTAACAGCGCCACCAACATTAAACCTGCTTTGGGGATGTAGTTATATAAACTGATGATGCCAGAAACATAAACAGCTATTGCCAGCAGCCCCAAGATTATCCCCACAACTAAACGTGATACAAATTCCTGTTTGTTGGTTTTGCGCGTTACGTTCTCAGTAGCACTAGAAATACGGGTAACATTAATCCATCGCCACAAGGAAAACACCGTTACTGCTAAAAGCAGCGTCAGCAATCCCATCATCACAAATCTCAAAAACAAATTTGGCGTTTCCGAGAAAGGTATAGGGTAACTTTGTACACCAAAAGCCCCAGATATCCAAGTATCGCCCACTGGTAAATCCTGGTTATTCACCACTAACCTAATCAGTTCTCCTACACCAATAGTGACAATGCCCAGATAATCTTCTCGCAGGCGGAGAGTAGCAAACCCAATTACCAACCCCAACAACGCTGCGACAATCGCCCCAACAATAGCCGAAACAAGTATAGGAACACCTTTGAGGCTTAATAATACTGTTGTATAAGCGCCCAGGGTCATAAAAGCGATATGACCAAAATTAATTAACCCTGTAAAACCCCACTGCAAATTCAGCCCCAAACTAAACAATGCAAATGTGGCTGTAGAAATCGCTAAAAATATTAAATATTCAAACATAGGTATTTAGTCATTAGTCATTGGTCATTTGTCATTTGGTGTTTGGTTTGTGCCCCTATTACCTATTACCCAGTCAACAGTCAACAGTCAACAATCAACAGTCAACCATCAACCATCAACAATCCCCATAGTTTACCTCCTACGATTAACCATTGCTGAACAAATGGGCATACTATTGTGTGGTGAGGGCTAAGAGGAGAAATATGAACTTGATGCGAACGAGAATTCATCACTTAGTCGATCAGTTAGCGGATGAGGATCTGCCAAGTACTTGGGCTGCTGTCTACAATTTGCATTGTGACTGTTATATGCTCAAAGCGATAGAACAAGCCAAGCGATCGCAACAGCCGTGGGATATATTAAACCAGGAAGAAGCGATAAGACAGTTAATGTATTTTGGAAGTGAAACTTAAGTGATTCTGGAAGTACGCTATACCAGGTCATTTCTCGTAGACCTGAAAAGTTTAGAAACATCTGCTTATGAGCGGGTGTATAATTTTGTCTTTTTTGAGTTTGCTCACCATTGGCAGATGCGATCGCTCCCAGAATTCCGTCAGCTTGATGATGAGGCAATATTTCACCGCTTTACCATAGATGAATATTTAGTTGGCATAGAAGTGAGGGGTGAAATTGTCAAATTTTTGCGTGTCATCCCTATGCCAGATGTCTAAGGGCAGAGCTTAGGTCAACACTTAAAACTGTATAAGGCAAAGCAGGGATCGCTATAGCCTTACATTAAACTGGTTTGTGAAAAACACGTTAAGTTGAGATTTCCCTTATGGATGCTAAAGCACTTTGGCAACGATACCAGAATTGGTTATATTTCCACGAGGGATTAGGGCTGTATCTTGATGTTAGTCGGATGCGGTTTGATGATGCCTTTGTGGAGTCGTTGCGGCCGAAGTTTGATAAGGCGTTTGCGGATATGGCGGAACTGGAGAAAGGTGCGATCGCCAATCCGGATGAAAATCGCATGGTTGGACATTACTGGCTACGAAATCCAGATTTAGCACCAACGCCAGAACTCACCCAAGAGATTGTCCAAACCTTAGAACAAATCGAAGCCTTTGCAGAAAAAATCCAAACAGGTGCTATTCATCCTCCTAGAGCTAATCGTTTTACCGATGTGATCTCCATAGGTATTGGTGGTTCTGCCCTTGGCCCCCAATTTGTCGCTGAAGCCCTGTCCTCTGATTTCCCACCCCTGAAAATTCACTTTATCGACAATACCGATCCCGCAGGTATTGATCGTATTCTGACTCAGTTGCGAAATAGCCTCTCCAGCACTTTAGTTTTGGTGATTTCTAAATCTGGGGGAACTCCAGAACCACGCAATGGCATGATTGAAGTCAAAAAAGCCTATGCTGGACAAAATTTGGACTTTTCTCAATATGCAGTAGCTATTACTAGCACTGATAGTAACCTCGATAAAGTCGCAAAATCTGAAGGCTGGCTGGCGACTTTCCCTATGTATGACTGGGTAGGGGGACGCACCTCAGAAATGTCTGCTGTGGGTTTAGTACCAGCGGCATTGCAAGGGATTGATGTTCGCGCCATGCTAGAAGGTGCAAAAGAAATGGATGATGCTACCCGTGTAGCTGATGTGAAAAATAACCCAGCAGCATTACTGGCTTTGTCTTGGTACTATGCCGGTAATGGTAAGGGTGAAAAAGACATGGTGGTGCTGCCTTACAAAGATAGCTTGCTGTTATTCAGCCGCTATTTGCAACAGTTGGTCATGGAATCCTTAGGTAAAGAAAAAGACTTAGATGGTAACACCGTCTACCAAGGGATCGCCGTTTATGGTAACAAAGGCTCAACCGATCAACACGCCTATGTCCAACAGTTGCGCGAAGGTGTATCCAATTTCTTTGCTACCTTAATTGAAGTTTTAGAAGATCGTAAAAATCCATCTCCCGAAATTGATCCTGGGGTGACATCAGGCGATTACCTTTCTGGTTTTTTATTAGGAACCAGACAAGCGCTGTATGAAAATCAGCGTGATTCGATCACAGTTACTATTCCCCAAGTCAATGCGCGTACCGTTGGGGCGTTAATTGCTTTATATGAACGTGCTGTTGGCTTGTATGCAAGCTTAGTCAACATCAACGCTTACCATCAACCAGGGGTTGAAGCTGGTAAAAAAGCAGCCGCCGCGATTCTTGACTTGCAAAAACGTGTCTTAGAAGTACTGCAATCAGCAAAATCTGCCCTTACTCTCGATGAAATTGCCGAGAAAGCAGGTGCATCTGAAGAAATTGAGTCTATTTACAAAATTCTGCGTCATCTACACGCCAATCAACGAGGCGTAGTCTTACAAGGTAATCTCGCACAACCCAGCAGTTTAAAAGTTTCTGTCAGCTAACGAAATATAGCTTACAAATCAATCAAACTACCGTTCCTGTTGAATTGACAACAATTTTTTATCGTTAAGCATCCTGGCGATTGAAGCGCAAACTTCTCTTCCCAGGGTGCTTAACTGTATTTAAGTAGAGCGGTGCAATAAAGATAGCTGGCAATACTTGTCGGTTAAGGGTAAAAGGGGACGGGGAAAAGGGGTAAGAAAAAACCTTTAACCCTTACCCTTTCACCTTTTCCCTAAACCAAATTCCAAGTTTAAAATCCTTAACCGAGCAGTATTGAGATAGCTGGTCATTGGTCATTGGTAATCGGTGATTGGCACTTCACAGTCAACAGTACATCAACTTGCTATACTACTATATAGTAGTATAATAAAATAATAAAACGACATTCTAGTCTGTAGCCTTAATTACCCATTTCTATTGATACTGCGGTTGTTGTGAGCAGGATGTCAGAAAATCTGGCGTTTTTTCTCTGAGGTATTGTTACATCTATTTTGAATAATGGAGTTTGAAAAATGACAAGCGAACGAAAACGCCTTTTGGTTGTTGGTGGTGTTGCTGGAGGCGCTTCTTGTGCAGCTAGAGCGCGCCGTTTATCAGAGACAGCAGAAATTACCATGTTTGAAAGAGGTCAGTTTGTTTCCTTTGCTAACTGTGGATTGCCTTACTACGTTGGTGATGTGATTACTGATGAGCAAAAGCTGATAGTAGCGAATGCAGACTTATTCAAACAAAGATTTAATATCGATGTGCGATTAGAAAATGAAGTGCTGGACATAGAGAAAGAAGCAGCCACCATTACAGTAAAAAACCATAAAACAGGCGAAATTTACCAAGAATCTTACGATGCTTTAGTACTAGCGCCAGGAGCAGCCTCAATTCGACCGCAACTACCAGGAATTGACTTACCGGGAATTTTTGCTGTGCGAACTATTCCTGATAGCCGTCGGATTCGAGAATGGATTGAGCAAAAGCAAGTCAAGCGCGCTGTTGTGGTGGGTGGGGGGTTCATCGGCTTAGAAATGACCGAAAATCTTCTCCATCGCGGTATAGCAATCACTTTATTACAAAATCAATCTCAGGTGATGGCACCCCTTGATCCAGAAATGGCAGCGCCAATTCACGATCGCCTGGAAGCGCATGGTGTCAAGTTGCGTCTAGGGGATGGAGTCGTTGGGTTTGAATCTAACCCTGATGGCACTATTAACGCGATCGCAGAATCTGGAGAAATCCACACCACAGATTTGGTAATTTTAGCAATTGGTGTACGTCCAGAAACCACACTGGCAAAGGCTGCGGGGCTGGAAATTGGGTCACGTGGAGGGATTCGCGTCAATGAACAGATGCAAACTAGCGATCGCCGCATTTGGGCTGTGGGGGATGCGGTGGAGGTACAAGATTTTGTCACTAAAGAATGGACTTTCATTCCTTTAGCAGGCCCAGCTAACCGTCAAGGTCGGATAGCTGCCAATGCGATTTTCGGTAGAAATACTACTTTTAGAGGTGTACAAGGAACCTCAGTCTGTGGATTGTTAGGATTAGCGATCGCTTCTACAGGTGCCAATGAGAAAACACTCAAGCGCTTAGGTTGGAGCTATGACAAAGTTTATCTTTATCCGGGACATCATGTCGGTTATTATCCCAATGCCAAACCAATTAATATGAAACTGCTGTTTTCTTCCGTAGATGGGCTAATTTTAGGAGCGCAAGCAGTGGGAGAAGATGGGGTGGAAAAACGTATAGATGTCATCTCAATGGCAATTCAACTAGGAGCAACAATATATGACTTGGAAGAAGCTGAATTATGTTATGCTCCACAGTTTGGCGCAGCAAAAGATCCAGTCAATGTAGCTGGGATGATTGCAGCCAATAATTTACACCAAGATGCACCTTTAGCACATTGGGAATATCTACCCAAGTTCGATGGCATACTTTTGGATGTGCGTGGGGTGAATGAGTTTGAAGCAGGTCATGTAGAAGGAGCAATTAATATTCCCTTACCTGAATTGCGCCAGCGCATGAGCGAACTACCTGCAGAAAAAGAGATTTGGGTTTATTGCCAAGTCGGACAAAGGGGTTATTATGCCACTCGTGCTTTAAGGCTCAATGATTTTCATGCTTATAACCTCAGTGGCGGTTTTAAAACTTATCAGGCGAGGAAAAACTAAATATAGCAATCATAAATGATTTGTGAAATATTACATTAAGGTTCGTTGACTGTTAACCGTTAACAGTTAACAGCCACAACTGAAATGCTTGCCAAAGCAAGTGATTATTTTTTCTTTGGAAGTCCCAAATCGGTATTTATTCCTGTTGTAAAGGAATTTCAATCCAGAATTCTGTGCCTTTACCCAGGAAAGACTCACACCTCAAAATTCCTGCGTGCTTTTCTACAACAATCTGGTAACTAATAGATAAGCCTAAACCTGTACCTTTCCCTACTGGTTTAGTAGTAAAAAATGGGTCAAATAGCTTCGATTGTACCTCTTGCGGGATGCCTGGGCCATTATCTGCAATCCTCACTAGGACTCGACGATTATTAGTGAGTTCAGTACTGATTTTAATTTGGCTACGATTTTTTTGAGTATCTGAATGAGAATGCTGGTTATGGTAATTATCTAGAGCATCAATGGCATTATTAATAATATTCATAAATACCTGATTCATTTGCCCAGGATAGCACTCTACTAAAGGCAATTTACCATATTCTTTGATGATTTCAATACCAATTGGATGCTCTGACTTGGCTTTCAGACGATTCTGCAAAATCAGCAGGGTACTATCAAGACCTTCATGAATATTAACTGCTTTCATTTCTGCTTCATCTAAGCGAGAAAAGTTGCGTAAACTCAGTACAATTTCCCGAATACGATTAGTACCAATCCTCATAGAAGAGAGTAATTTTAATAAGTCATTAGCAATAAATTCTAAGTCAACTGTTTCGCAAAATTCCTGAATTTCATGAACAGGATGAGGATAGTTTTTCTCATAAAGTTTAAGTAGCTCTAGCAACTCTTGGACATATTCATCAGCTGGCGTAAGATTACCATGAATAAAATTAACCGGATTATTAATTTCATGGGCAATTCCAGCAACTAATTGACCCAAGCTAGACATTTTTTCTTGCTGAATTAGTTGAGCTTGAGTTTGTTGCAACTTATGTAAAGTTTCGCTGAGTTTTTCTGCTTGAGCTTGCGCTGCTAAGGTAGCAGCACGGCTTTGGGTATAAAGTTGTGCATGGTCAATGGCAATTCCTAATTGATCTGTGACAGCTTGCAACAAGTTAATTTCACTATTATCCCAAACACGTTCGCCACTACAATGGCTACAAACAATTGCTCCTAATTCTCCTGTATTACTACTAACTGGTAGCAACAATAAAGAAGTAATACCGAACTCAGTTAAGAATTTTTGTATATGACTTTCAATTTGGCGATCGCTATCAATATTATGAATACAAATTATTTCTTGGTTAAGTAGATGTTTCGCTAAAAAAGAGTATTTTCTTAGCGAAATCACACTTAATATACTAGGTAATTCCGGCTGACGTGCTTCATGAGTAATAGACAAGCTAGTTTGAGAAAATTCAGGTAAATAACGGATAAAGTAGCAACGGTCAATTTGTAATAAACTGCGGATTTCTCTCACAGCAGTTTCTAAAATAGTATCGAGTTCCAAAGAACTACGGATTTGGCTAGCTAAACCCAGCAGTAAAGCTTCTCGACGGCTGAGGAGTTGTTCTTTTGCCCAAATTCTATCAATAGCTACAGCAATATTATTAGCAATCCAATTGAGCATATTATGAGTAGGTTGGCTCAAGGATTCACAGCAAAATAAAGCCATAATACCTACTAATTCTTCTTCCACTATTAATGGATAGGCAGAAAAAAGTAAGCTTGATGATATATTTTCTAGGTTGTCAATTTGATAATTTGTGTGTAAATCTTGATTTAATATTGCTTGATGATTTTGATTGATTGTGTCAATAACACTGTTAACTAATAACTTTTGATTAGGGAAATTTTGCAGGTTAGTTAAGATGCTACAGCTACTATCTGTACAAGTGACACCTGCTTGAAATTGAATATCTGTTGTCTGCCTTTCTCCAGTCCAAATTCCCACAAAAGCGACATCCAGATATTGCGATATTGTATGTGTACACTGTTGAATAATTTCAGTCAGCGTACCACTTTGAGCTAAGATTAAACTCACTTCTGCACTTAAGAGTGAAAGGTGCGATCGCTCTCGAATTGATAACTCGGAAAGTTTACGCTGTGTAATATCCGTACGAATTGCGACATATTTCTCTGGTTTACCTTCAGCAGATAACCTCGGTACTATTGTTGTGTCTACCCAATAAAAAGTACCATCCTTGGCTTTATTTCTAATTTCTCCTTGCCAAATTTTCCCTTGAGAAATAGTTTTCCATAATTGCGCGAAAAATTCTTGGCTGTGATAACCTGAATTGATAATTCTGTGGTTTTGCCCAATCAGTTCTTCTCTTGAATATTGAGAAATCTTACAAAATTTATCATTAACATAAGTGATTATGCCACTGGCATCAGTTATTGCTACTAAAGAATGAGCATTTATAGCATATTTTAAGTTTTCTGATTCTTGCAGAGAATTCCGGAAAGCGATTTCCTGCTCTTTAGTGGCATGAATATCACGGGCTACGGCATAAATTAAGTGTTCACTGTGGAAGGTTGTAGAATTCCATGACAACCATTTATAAGATCCATCTGCACAAAGATAGCGATTTTCAAAGCAAATTGCATCTATTCCTGTTGTCAATTTTTGTGCTTCTAAAATCGTCGATTCGCGGTCTTCTGGATGCACAAATTCAATAAAGGGTTTATCAAATAGCTCTTGATTTGACCAGCCTAAAGTTTTACTCCAAGCTGGATTGATATGTTTGAAATAACCATCAAAACCAGCAATACAAAGTAAGTCTAGCGAAAGAGAAAAAAATCGCGAATATTTAGCTACCGACTCTACATCTTCTAATTGAAATGACTGTTGCATATACCAAGAGCTTGTAAATTTTGAAAGTTTTAATAGGTGTAAATTGAGTTCACTTTCACAATTTCACCAGTCATACCAATTACCTACTAGATTCAGCTAAAAAATTTAGCTTTCACTTACTCAGGAATTTACTTCTTTGGACAAGGCTGATCTGCTTCCCAGTTAAGCTTTAACCAAAATTTCTACTTACCCAGTCTTCTATTAGATTTAGATTTCCCGAAAAGACTATAAAGTAAACGTGAATTTAACAAAATTTAAATAAGAAATATTAAGTCGAAATCTCAGTGCAATTACAAACTATATACATTAGTCGGTTGGGGAGCAAGTGTGTCCTTGGTGGTTCCCAGCGTTTTAGCAATCGGCTTTTGATGTAAGAGTACTGCAAGTAAAAAAATGCCCAATTGTCGTTGCGATCACAATGACAAACTGAAATAGGATTGCTATATATCTGCGCTTGTGAGAAATGCAGGATTAAATAATTAGGAAGTTCTTTACTCTTGATTGAGAGTGGCTGCCATTCTTTGCAGCTTTCTCCCTACCTCTTCCATAATGTAAAAGAAGGTGAAAAACCGCAATAGCTCATCAATGGGATAATCTAAATGCTGCGTTGCTTTCAGTTGGTTAAATTGCTCTGTGGCATTAGTGAGTACAACTTCCATCTCTGAGATAGATAATTGTGACTGATGGGATTTTACTGCTGTTGCTAGGGTGAGCATTGCATTTTGAGTTTCCTGCGCCAAGGGAGTAAGTTGAGGTGAGAGCATTTGCCAAAATGTATCTTGTTGTCTAGCGAGTACAGTATGTTCCATTGTCAGAGTATGCTCCCAAATTCTCCGGATGAGAAATTCCCAAGCCGGATTAACTCGCATTTCTGGCGGTTCATTGCTTAATCCTTGCCTAACTTCCTTCCAGAGTTCCCGTCCTTTGCCAAAGGAACGAATAATACTAATTTTTAAAGCATCTGCATGAGAGCGATCATAGTTTCCTGTAAAGGCGCAATTGACGACTAATCGGTAAAACTGTTCTAAATCTATCAGGGTTTGGGATAAACAATCTCGCAGCTGTAAGCCAGCCGCCGCCGGAAAAATAAACTTGTTCACCAACAGCGCCACACCAATACCTAAAAAGGTTTCTAGTAATCTACCCCAGGCGTACAACCAAGGCGAATGATTGTAACTTAAGATCACGATCGCCGATACATACCCCGCCAACTTTGCGGCTTCGTTAAATTTACAGACAGAAGTGGCAAAAATAGTTACAAATACACATACTCCCAGCGACCAGGGATTACTACCCAGCGTGACAGCAAAAACTGCTCCTGCTAAAGCACCAATAATTGTCCCAATTAAACGCTGTATCCCTAATGCTAAAGTACTGCCATGAGTTGAAGACATAACAATAATGGCAGCAATCACAGCATAGAAAGGATATTCCCATCGCAACCCTTGAGCAATCACTAAAGAAATTGCCGCCGCGATCGCCATTTTTCCTGCCATCTTCGCTAACTGGAGCCATGAAATCGCCTGGGGAGAAACCATCCAGTTTTTGATATAAATGATCGCGCCTACAAAAAGCGATCGCTTGACTCGGTTATTTGAGCGTGACAAGCGACGAGAAGATTTTGCCATGCTGAAGGTATTTTGTAATTAAGGCTACTTTCGATTCCTCAACAAAATTAATTACACATCTTTTCCTCTATGGGACTTCCAGAAATTAAATTATCCATTTCCTCTGCTTCCTCTGCTTGTCAAAGCGATTGATTATTTTTTTATTTGGAAGTCCCTGTTCCCTATTCCCTTTGCTAAAAACTAACTACACTGTTTCGCGGAAGCAGGGTTTACAAAATCATGTAAATCTGCGTCCCAAATACTGATGTAAATAAAATCACAGTCTTGCCGCACAATCTGACCCTTGACTCCACCTTGGGTAAATGTAAAATTATCAGACTGACGGCTTTGTATTTGTTGCAATCCCTGTTTAATTTCTGCTGTAGCTTGACCGCCTAACATTCCATTTAAAGTATTCTGCATTACTTGAGGGTCTACAGATTGGGCAAAAGCTGCCTCTGTTTGGCGCAACGCTCCGGTGTTACGATCAAATAAGTAGCCTACGTCTATTTTGTTTGGTACTACTTTATAGGTGACAGCGCGAGTATTACGCCACAGGCCTCTTAAATCTTTCTTGGGTCTACCAAGAGTAGCTTCAACACTGCTTCTGGAAGTACCTGTAGGAAATGCAGGAACGCTTTGACTAATGTTACTACTAGCGGATTTAGGAGGCTGGTCGTTTTTCTGTGGTGTCGCACTTACCTCTGGTGTAGAAACTTCAGGTGGCTGATCTTCTGTGTTTGGCTGTGGTGTGTTTGTGGCAAGTGGTGCAGAAGTATCAGAATTTACAGTTTCTTGCTCAGGGATTGATGTTGTAGCTTCTGGGGGATTAGATTCGACTCGGGGGTTAAGAGTAGGAATAGGTGCAGGAATTACTTGCACAGGTGATGGTGATGTAGTTGGGGAAGTTGGCGTTGGAATAGGGGTGTCGGTTGGTGGGGTGATACTAGCTGAGGGTTCTGGTAAAGGAGTGGAATTTTGCACAATGGGTGTTTCCACTTCTGGTTGACGGGTAATATTAGAAATTATTAATCCACCAATCAACCCACCCACAACTAAACTACCAATAATTGCAGCAGGTTTTTGCCAATTGCTGGGAGTAATGGTTTGCGATTGTGGAGCATATAATGGCTGCGTTTTCCCAATTGAGGCGTTAGCTGTGGTAGGTCGCCTGGTGACTGTGGCTGGTGTAATATAGCTAGCAGACTGCAAAGCATAAAGCATTTTACTAGCAGTGGTATAGCGATCGCTAGCATTGGGTTTAGTTGCTTGATCCAATACTTGAGCTAAACTAGGCGAAACATTAGGGGCGTAATCTCGCCAGAGTATTTCCCCTGTTTGTTGATTGGTTTCTAGTTCTTGGGGTTGTTTACCAGTTAGTAAATAAATAGCTGTTAAGCCCAAACTATAAATGTCAGTAGCATAAACTGGTCGTCCTAAAGCTTGTTCGCTAGACATATACCCTGGCGTACCAATCACCATTGAATTTGCTGGAGAACCAGGGGAAGTCACCACAGAACGGATAGTTTCCTTAACTGCACCAAAATCAATCAAAACTGGCTTGCTATCAGGAGAACGAACAATAATGTTATCCGGTTTGATATCTCGGTGAATAATACCTTTGCTGTGGATGTATTCTAATACTGGCAAAAGACTAAATAGAATTTCCCTAACAGCTGTTTCGCTGACTTGATTATTAGCTGTAACAATATCTCTCAAGGTTTGACCATGAATCCATTCCTGAACGAGATAAAATTGCCCTTTTTCCGAAAAATAGGCATAAAGCTCCGGAATTTGGTCACTACTTTTACCCAAATTCTCTAAAGTAGCGGCTTCTCTCTCAAACCGCTGTTGAATTATTTGGTAGGTTTGCGGATCATTACTGATAGGCTTTAGCTGTTTAATTACACAGCGACGGCGAGAAGGCATATGAGTATCTTCTGCCAGGAAGGTTTCGCCGAAACCACCTGCACCGAGTACCTGAATAACTTGATACCGATTGTTGAGAAGGGTTATTGTCATGCTCTTTGAAAGCGTGGACGACTAGTGGTGTGTCAAGCTTGTTCTGATAGGTTAATGAGTTTATAGTCAGGATTTCAGCCCTTGAATATTTAAGCACTAAAGTGCTAACTACGAACCTATCAAGATTAATCTTGACATCCTGTTAGTGTGTCGTTAGACATCACCCTTTCCAATGTATATCAGGGAATGGGGATTGGGGGATGAGGGAGATGAGGGGGATAAGGAGAAATAACAAACACCAAATGACCAATTACCAATTACCAATTACCCAAATTATCTAGCATCACTCACAACCCATCTGCTGTTTTGGGCATCCCACAATAGAGAAAAACGCACGGAAGCTGAGGATAATTTGCCGTTTTTTAAGTAATATCGCAAACTTGCGTCAACGGTTGCTGTTTCGGCGTTTGCTTCCACTAAACTCACTTGTGTGACATCTACACTTTGCACTCTACCTCCCCACCAATCTATATAGGAAAGATAACCATTTGGATGGAGTTTGCGATTATTTTGTAAGCTGGGAGTTAGCAGGTTCCAAGAAGTTTGAAACTGTCCTTGATTAATATTGGCGTAATAATTTTGGATCGCGGCTTCTGGTGATGGGCGATCGCTTGTTGTTTCGCTTGTTGTTGGTGTTGTGGGAGAAAATTGCAGAGATGGGGTTGGTGTTACAGTTTCCTGGGGTTGATTGCGGATGGTAGCTGATTCCGTAGTTGCGGGTGTTGATTCGGCTACAATTTGGGGTTGTTTGTCGTTGTTAAGGGCAAAAGCAATAATTATGGCACCGCCAATTAAACCACCTGCAATTAAACTGGCAATCAAGACACCTCTTTGTCCATTGCTGGGATTGTTGGGATTGCTAGGTTGATAAGATGGCGCTGGAATAACAGGAATTGTATTTGGTTGATGAGATACCCCAGGACTGACGGGGATTGTATATTGAGTAGGTGCTGCTGGTGTGTTGGTTACTGTTGGTGGTACATAAGGGGTAGTTGGCGGAAAGGTATTTGCCCCAATTTGTAAGGCTTGGAGCATTTCTCTGGCTGTGGCGAAGCGATCGCGGGGATGATAGGCGATCGCTTTATCGATCACTCCTGCAAATGTCGGACTGACACTTAAAGCATGATGAGACCAAATAATTTCCCCTGTGCGTGGATCTGTTTCTAATTCTTGCGGTTGTTTCCCAGTCAGCAAGTAAATTGCGGTCATTCCTAAACTATATAAATCGCTGGAAAACACTGGCCTACCCATTGCTTGCTCGCTGGGCATATATCCTGGTGTGCCAATCACAATCGAGCTGGTAGGATTGCCTTGGGAATTGAGTACTGTTCCCATTGTTTCCCGTACTGCACCAAAATCAATGAGTACAGGTTTGTTGTCACGATAACGCAAGATAATGTTATCCGGCTTGATATCGCGGTGAATGATCCGCTTTGAGTGAATATACTCTAATACTGGTAATAAATTTACTAATATTTCTCTGACTGAACTTTCGCTTAATAATCCCTGCTGTTGCAATTTCGCTGTGAGAGTCTGTCCTTCAATCAACTCTTGCACTACATAAAATTGCCCTTCTGACTGAAAATAAGCATATAACGAGGGAATTTGGTCAGTAGCGCCACCCAAATCTTCTAAAATTGCAGCTTCTCTTTGGAAACGTTCTCTTACCAATTGATAAATCTGGGGGTTATTTTGGATTGGTTTGAGTTGTTTAATCACACAGCGACGCTTGGATGGCATTTGGGTATCTTCTGCTAAGAAAGTTTCACCAAATCCACCACTTCCTAAGGTTTGAATCACTTGATAGCGATTGTTAAGCAGGGTTTGCATAAATTGGCGTTAGCCAGTGAGAACAAGGGTGTTTGTTGTATACTTTACCTCGTTTCTGCTACTGGGTCATGCTTTGAGCTACTTGTTAATCACAGTTAATCACTTAATTCCTGACTTCTTTAAATAGCTCTTTATACTCTGCACAATATTCATCTATGAGCGCAACTGTTGGGTGAGCATCTCGACGTAAATGTTTGAGGATTTGTAATTCTACATTCATTGCCCTACTTACCTTTCAGGGTTTTTTCTGTTCATCTTTTTATTTAGAATACCCGGAAAGTGACAGAAGAGGGCTAATTGGAGTTTGTCTCCAATCAGTAATTGCAGAAGGTAACCCAATACGGTTCGGATAAGTATTTTGTATCTCCCTCGTGATTGGGGAAAAGGGTAATGGAAAAAGGGGTAAGGGTGAATTCAATCCTTTTCTCCTTTTCCCTTTCCCCCTTACCCAAACTGTATTAGAAGGCAGCTATGCTGGAGCCATAACATGCCAAAAGTGCAAAAACTGCTCAACTTTTGAATATATCTCGTTTAATAATTTTGTCCATGCAACGTTCTGCTATGGCGCTAATGGTCAAGAAAGGATTAGTGCAAGCTGTTGAGCCGGGAATTAGCGCACCATCAACAACATAGAGTCCTTTATAACCCAAAACTCGGCCATAGGAATCACAAGCTTTCCCGAGGACACATCCTCCTAAAGGATGTCCAGTAATAGCAGCATCATTATTTTGAGAATCTGCTGATGGTGTTGGATAATTTGGAGAAGATATATGTTGACGTGGTATCATTCCTCGGTGCCCACGATGTTTGGGTTTTCTGCCAAAATTATTGCCATTGAAATTAGCATATTGGTCAAGATTTTGGAACAAGCTTTCTGTGCTACTAATAATTTGTTCATCTGCACTTTGATCCCAAATTAAGTTGACAGAATCTGTAGCTTGATTATATTCAAATCTGCCTGCTGGAGGCGTTAGGCCTAGACCCAAGCAAGTTTGTGTACCATCAGGACTAATTGCTAGTTCCAGACTTTCAACCACAAAAGGCACAGGAGCATTAAGTTGTTCAATTACAGCACCTGCAGTTCCACCGTTACCTGTCACAGTACCTAACTCTGTTCTGGTTGTGATGTTGTCTCCATTAGTTCCCCAAAATTGACCAACAAACTGATTCAATTTAGGTAATGTGCCTTTAGCTTTAGCTTTAACCAATAATTTGGAAGTACCAACAGAACCAGCCGCCATGAATAAATAACGACAAGTTAAAGTTACTGGAGAACCGATCACGTTCCCAAATTCATCAATTTTATTACAAGTGATGCGATACCCTCGCTTTTCGCCAGGAATTTCGGCAATTTCAGTAACTATATGTAAAGTCAGAACATCTACATTACCTGTATATTCTGCCTGTCGTAGATAGTTATTATCTAAGCTATTTTTGGCTCCACTATTAACACCCCACCAGTTTTGTCCATCAATTACAGAAGCTACTCTTGTGCCTTTGATTTCATCCCGAACTTTGTTCCAATCTACTGCCAAATCTAACAAGAAACTGTTATAGCCTGCTCTACGAGCATTTTCTATAAAGAATCTTGTTTTGCCATAATATTTAGTCTTTAAAACATCACGGGGGATTGGCGATGGTTGCAGCATCTGTTTTACTCTGGGATAGTAAACAGAATCTAGTTCGTCATAATCAACTAATTTTCGATTAAAAACTCGATTGAATATCTCTTTTTTTGGTTGATAAGCAATAGCATTATTAACCAGTGAACCTCCACCAAAGCCAGCACCATTAACAACAGTAATTCCTGTTTCTACAAGAGTTTCAAAAACGCCTGTATATACTTGTGTCGGAGTTCCAAACACAGTTGTTGAATTCAGCCAAGTAGAGCGCCTATCAGGATTAACCAAATCGAAATTAGCAAAAGTATAGTCTTGTGGGTTGAGACCAGGTTGAACATTCCTAATTGGCCAGCGTCTTCCTCGCTCAATAATCAGAGTTTTTACTCCAGCTTGTCCTAAACGTAAAGAAGCTATGGCTCCTCCATATCCACTACCAATGACAATAGCCTGGTAATCAAGCTCATCAGCAAGAGTTTTACGAGAAGTAACCACTGAGGTTGCTAAACCAGCAGAAAAGAAAGCAGCTGTTTGAATAAATTGACGGCGATTAAAAGCTTTGTAGACCATATTTCTGCATCCAAGATGTAATAAGCAATGATTTGACAGTACAAAGAATAGGAGAAGCTTAAGCTAAATTCTCCATAGCAATTTTCACGTAGTATAAATACACCCGTGTAACTTTTAGCTTCTATTTTTTAGTGCTTAGTTAGAGTCCATTCCACCCCAAGGAGAAGCGCTATAGTGAAAAATTACGCATTGTCCAAATTGGCAATCTTATTGTGTGTGACAACCAATTTGGTAGTTTCAGGCGTTTGATAGTAACCTTCAGATAGATTTCACTCAGTGCTAAAAAATTGTTGAAAAATAAGGTTTTAATTCCTGATACCTACACCTCATATTGAGATATTGGGTATTTACTGTCAATGCGTAAGTTGTATTTTTTAAATTCTCTACTGAATTTGGTAATTTTTTTGTCAAGTTTATGTAAAGTTTTCAGTGAGTAAAGCAACACTTCATTCCATTAATCATTATTTAACCAAAAATCAGGGTAATTGCAGTGAGTAGTGATGTGGTAATAGTAGCCAGATTATTGATATAAAAGGCTTTTAATCAAATCGATTAGCTATTAAATAACAAAGAAATATAAAGAATAGTATGTGGTTGTTGAAAAAAACTAAGAAATAATACGGGTAAATAGTTTTATTTAACAGTAAACTATGCTAAACAACAAATACGTAAAGATAACTTTAATATCTCGTTGTCTAATAGTAAACAATACTCAACAATAATTTAGGATCTGTTTTGGGGGTTGACTATTCACAGTTGACCGTCAACAATCCCTGATGTGAGATTTCACAAATTCTAATAATTACTATATAACTATATACGTAAATAAAAAAATAGTAAGTTAAGATTGTCTTGGTAATTCATATTAAGTCCGGCTAATCACTTACGATATGGTTGGTCTTGTTGGTAATTGAGAATTGCTAATTGGTAATTGTTAAACTGCATTTTTCTTACCCATTACCCATTACCGACCTTCATAGATATGATAAATATTTAAGCCGACATGATATCACTTGTCCCTTATCCTTGTTCAATACAAATGATGAATGAATCATGATGAAGAGATACTTTCAGGGGTAGAGATGATTAGGCAAATTCTTTCTCTCCCTCTACTACCCCTAGCGATAGGATATTGTTTAATTATCGCTGACTTCTAGCATTTGCAAATACAGCAGTTGCATTGGCTGAACCTACATATCGCCAGTGCCAAGGTTCAAAACTTACACCTTGAGAATTATTGCGGGGGAAAGATAATTCAAAGCCGAATTCTTTAGCATGGCTAGTCAACCAACGATAAGCATCTGTATTTTCAAATGCTAAAGTAATATCTTGTTTGGGAAATTTCCCATCTGTTAAATCTAAAGCAAAGCCTGTATGGTGTTCGCTGTATCCCGGTGGCGCACTAATTTTTGCGGCTTCTTTTTCAGAACCCCGGCGTTTAATTTGTTGTAGAAATAGTTTTTGTTGTTGTTCAATAGTACGAAAACCAGAAACAGGAATAATCCAAACACCCACTTCTCTAGCTGCATAAGTCATTTTCATGAATGCTTGTACAGCTTCAATATTTAAAGATTCAAAACGCTGATCTGTACCACTAGCATAACTACCAACAAGTGTCATTTGATTGGGATCAGCTTGTGTGTAGGGAAAATGCCCATAAGCTAGCTGATTAGAGTTAATTTTTTGATTAACTGAGTTAGTTCTAGCTACTGTTAGAGGAGTAGAATTAGTTGGTAAAGCTTCTATTGGTAGTGCAGGTAAATTTGATGTTGGTTGTGATGTTGATTGAGTGGCAACTACACTCGGTATAGCGGGTGCAGTTGTAGCCTGAACTGCTGGATTTGATGCTGAAAATCGCATCATTAATGTACCAAAAATTACTATACTAAAGGCAACAATTGTGGCAATAATTAAGATGCGAGCCAGATAAGGTAACTTAGAGAAAAATCTCATAATTATTTGGTAATGATTTCAGTAGCAGATATTTTCCAGCGCTGGTCTACTAGTTCTAATTCATAGCGCACTGTTCTGGTTTTAAAGTCGGTTTCTTTGGGTAATATATTGCCGTTTCTATCAAAAAGTGTGCGGTCTTCAGTAACTTTTACTTGAATAATTGCTTCGTTTCCTTCAACGAAGAAATCATCTACACCATCAATTTGTTGTAAGCCATATTTGTAATAATGGCCATCAGTTTTGAGAGAATTAATTGACCCATCATATCCGGCAACTTGTTGATATTGTTTCCCCGTAGTTAATTCCTCTGCTGGCTGAGAATTGTAGGGAGGTGCAAACATGACTTTTTTTGCTTGTAGCCAATTGTTAATTAAATTTTTGGCTTCGGCTTCTGTCAATACTTCTATTGTATCTGCAGGGTTTTCAGTTGTTTGAGGACTGGGAATTGGAGTATTTGTCTGAACAGGAATTACTGCTTTAGTAGTAGGTTTAACAACTGGTGTATCTGTGTTAGTTTTAGTTGCAGAATTACTTGATGATGTATCTGTGTTTGTTTTAGTTGAAGAATTACCTGATGAGATTTCTGTATCTACTATTTGTGGAGAAACAGAAGGTGAACTGGAAGGAGATGCACTAACTACAGGTTGCGGTTGATTAGATAATTTTCCTTGCACTAACCATAAACCACCAACTACAACTATACCTATGGCTCCACCAATAATTACACCTTGTTGCCAAGTTCCTAAGCCTTGGCTAGTAGGTACAGGTGGATTGGGATAAGGTGAGGGGGGAGGAGTTGGTGGTTGATATTGCGGTGTTGGAGAGACGGCGACTGTTGGTGTTTGCCCATAACTAGGAGAAACTGGTGGAGTAGGTGTGGTGATGATGGTGGGCGCGATAATCGGTACAGTAGGTGCAGCCGGAGTCTGCAATGCTAACAGCATATCTCTGGCGCTGAGATAGCGATCGCGTGGTGATTGTTGTATTGCTTTATTCAATACTGCTGCAAAATCTGCACTGGTATTAGGGACAGCATTTCGCCACAGAATGTCCCCTGTACTATGATCTGTGGGAAATTCTGATGGTAATTTGCCTGTAAGTAAATAAATTACTGTTAGTGCTAAACTATACAAATCACTTGAGAAAACTGGTCTGCCTACTGATTGTTCCATTGGCATGAACCCTGGGGTACCAATGACAATTGACTGGCTGGAATTACCAGAAGCAGTCATAATTGTTCCCATTGATACTTTTACGGCACCGAAGTCAATTAAAATTGGTTTGCTATCTGCAAAACGCAAAATGATATTATCTGGTTTAATATCTCGATGTACAATGCGCTTGCTATGAACAAACTCTAGCACTGGTAAGATATTAATTAAAATATCCTTGACTGCACTTTCACTCAATAATCCTTGCTGTTTAATGATTTGAGTTAAGGTGTTACCTTCAATATATTCCTGTACTAGATAAAATTGCCCATTTTCGACAAAATAAGCATACAACTTAGGAATTTGATTACTGCGATCGCCTAACTCTTCTAAGATGGCTGCTTCCTGTTGAAATCGTTGCTGAATTAATTGGTAAACCTGCGGATTATTCGCTACAGGTTTAAGCTGCTTAATTACGCAACGGCGGCTAGAGGGCATTTGAGTATCTTCCGCCAAAAAAGTTTCCCCAAAGCCCCCACTGCCAAGCACACTTAGTACTTGATAACGATTATTCAATAATGTTAACGTCATAATATTTGGGCTGGTCAGCGTTTCTGTATAATTTGTAATTAGGTTTTCAATATCATAAACTTTTGGTATATTAATTTAATATATTCTCTACAAATAAAATTAATTTTTAATAAGTAAATAAGTATTAGATTCAATCAGTTTAAGATTCATAGTAATTACAGAGCATCACCTATATCGAACTTTTTGATGATGTTATTTGATGTTTAATGTTGGTGTTTGGTATTTGGTATTTGGTGTTTGCCATTTGCTTTCTCCCCTGCTCCCTGCTCCCTGCTCCCCTACCTTTTCCCAGCCCCCAGTCCCCAGTCCCAAACAATTATGGTACAGCTACCTTCACAAAGTCAGACTGTTCTCAGCACAAATCCTTATTTAGAATTAAATAATCAAGGTCAGATTTTATACTTTGAGCTAAAGAAATCACAGCATATTTTGGGGCGCGATCCCAATGTAGCTGATTTAGTTGTTCCCCAGCACTGGAATGTTGTTTCTCGGTTTCAAGCCGTATTACGACAAGATGGCGTTGACTACTGCATCTATGATGGTGATGGACAACAACCCAGTAGTAATAAGCTATATGTCAATCATTCTCTGATTACCCCTACAGAAGGCTATTACTTAAACCACGGTGTTGAACTGCAAATTGCCCAAAACCCAAATCAATTAATTCAAGTAAGATATTTCAATCCCAGCAACGCACATTCAGTTACTACACCAACAACTTATACAGTTCCGCTAAAACAGCGTTCGGTTTTATTAGGACGCGATCCCCACGCTAACTTGCAGTTAGATACGCCGACTGTTTCCCGTCGCCACGCCACAATAGACACAGATAATCAAGGACGCTACATTCTGCGGGATTACAGTACTAACGGAGTTTTCGTTAATGGTAAACAAGTCACTGGTTCTGCGGTATTGACAAATGGGGCGAAAATCCGCATTGGCCCTTATACCTTGGTAGTACGGGATGATAATTTAGAAATTCTCGACCAAGGCGATCGCATTCGTCTAGAAGCACATGACTTAATTCTGGAAACTAAAGGTAAGCGGCGACTTGATGATTTAACTTTTGCAATTGAACCAGGACAGTTTGTCGCTTTAGTTGGCGGTAGTGGTGCAGGTAAATCAACTTTGATGCGGACATTGTTGGGAATTGAGAAAATTACTCAAGGTGTTGTGCAGATTAACGGCGTAGATTTGCAGAAAAACTTTAATTTGTACCGCACTCAAATTGGTTATGTCCCCCAAGATGATATTATTCACCGCGAATTGACAGTTGCGGAAGTGCTAACCTATGCAGCCAAGCTGCGTTTACCACCGGACATTAACCTGGAGTCTGTAGTAGAACAGGCTTTAGCCGCAATTAAAATGACTCATCGCCGTCATGCTTTAATCAGCGATTTGAGTGGCGGACAACGCAAACGAGTTAGCATCGGCGTAGAATTGTTAGCCGATCCGAAATTATTCTTTCTCGATGAACCCACTTCCGGACTCGATCCCGGCTTAGATAAACAGATGATGCAGCTATTAAAAGATTTAGCGCATCAAGGCGGGAGAACAATTATTTTAGTCACTCATGCAACAGCCAACATTACCGAATGCGATCGCATTGTGTTTCTCGGGTTGGGTGGGAGACTCTGCTATTTTGGTACACCCCAAGATGCATTACAGTTTTTTGGTGTTAACGACTTCGCAGATATTTATATCAAACTCGAACAAGAGTTAGAAGTGGTTAAATATGCGATGCAATTTCAACAATCTAGCTATTATCAAAAATACATAGCTAGTCAAATCAGCTTTGGTAATCTCCAGTCAACCAAATCTTTTGCACCCACTCCCAAGCAAGTATCATTTTGGCAGCAGTGGCTGTTATTAACCCAACGTTACTGGCAATTAATTGTACGCGATCGCGTGAATTTGGGATTAGCACTTTTCACCGCACCCATCGGTATTAGTCTCATAATTTTAGCACTGCGAGATAAAAACCCCTTTGTGGAAGGAAACCAAGCCGATCCCACCCTCGCATCATTAGCCTTGCAAGTATTATTTGTTTTTACTTGTGCGGCTTTGTGGGTAGGACTTTCCAGTTCTCTGCAAGAAATAGTAAAAGAGTCAGCAATTTACGTAAGAGAACGATTAGTTAATTTAGGATTGTTAGCTTATCTTACTTCCAAAGTCACAATTTTATCAGTTTTGGCAATTGTGCAAACCTTATTAATGATGGCAGTCATTATTTTAGGTTTTAAATCTCCCAACCCTGAAATAATTTCTTGGTCATTAGGATTAGGAATTACCACATTTCTCACCTTATTAGCAAGTTTTAGTTTAGGCTTACTTGTCTCGACAACTGTGAGAAACAGTAGTCAAGCAAATAGCGCTTTACCATTACTACTGCTACCACAAATTATCTTTTCTGGAGTTTTATTTAAAACTGAAGGTGTTATCAATAAATTCTTGTCATGGCTGATGGTAAGTCGTTGGTCAGTGGGAGCTTATGGTGCTTTAGTTAATGTTAATAGCCTTGTACCAGCACCAACCCAATTACCTGATGGTAGTACAATTCCCCAACCCTTTAAACCCTCAGCAGTTTACAATGCCACTTGGGAAAATTTAACTGAAAATTGGGGATTTTTATTATTACATACAGCCGTTTATTTATTACTTACTTTGTTATTGCAAAAGCGGAAGGATATTTTTTAGGTTTGGGGTTTGGGTGTTTGGTAATGGAAATTTACCCCCTTGTCTTTCTCATCTCCTTCATGACCCTTCTTCCCTGGCTACACAGCGATTGGTAATTATTTAAATTGGAAGTCTCATTAGCAACTGCTTGATATTGTCTCAGGAAAATCTGATTGACAAAATACCGAACTGAGATAATAAAATTTTCTTATGCACATTAATCTGTCACCGACTGTGACTTTACCCATAAGCTTGCCGTTGCGGCAAAGTTATGGTTTAAATCACACGACGACAATTAGTCACTGTACAAAAATGGACGTAACTGGATTCGAACCAGTGACCTCTACGATGTCAACGTAGCGCTCTAACCAACTGAGCTATACGTCCTTAACCCACAATTACTGAATATAGCATATTTATTTACTAGGTGCAAGCAAATTTTGCGATCGCCTGCAAATTTACTTATGCAAACTTACTGCATTTGTTGACTCATTTGTCAATAAGTGGAGACTCAACCT
The DNA here is from genome assembly GCF_014696615.1 of Nostoc linckia FACHB-104. GTDB lineage: Bacteria > Cyanobacteriota > Cyanobacteriia > Cyanobacteriales > Nostocaceae > Aulosira > Aulosira linckia_A. The sequence continues at coordinate 212,475 of NZ_JACJQJ010000002.1, forward strand.
AGTTTTACTAAACTACGATGATGTGTAACAGAAGCATATGCGGAAATATAGCGAGAGTTAAATATTAAACATTCTCAAAAATAAGTATCGCCAGATACTTCGCCATCTAAATATCTTGTGATAAATATTTCTGGTATAAATGTGTTGAAGTTGAACTTGAAAGATTGAGCAATTGACTTGCTTTTTACCAGATTATCGTAGTTTACAGATGGTTTGTTTTTACTTGAAATTAACAGTTTTGCCAGCAGATAAATCAAGTAATTTTACGGTAAAGCTAGTAAAAAAATATTGTAATGAATTCATTCCTGCCAGCAACTTTTATTACATTTTGTTACATTAAATAGAGCCAAGCTGACCCAACTTCTTGTTGAGAACGATTGGGTTGTTCATCAATTAGGAAATTAATAGTAAAACATGGGCAATTATCGAATGACTTTTTGAGACAGCAAGTTATTTTAAGTATGCTTCTGCAAGCAACATTACCGTGGGAAAATCAAAGAATATTCAGAAGTAGAGATTAGAGAGGAAAACCCTATAATATGCATCTGAGCGAAATCACCCATCCTAACCAGTTGCACGGTTTATCGATTCGGCAGCTGCAACAAATTGCGCGTCAAATTCGAGATAAGCACCTACAAACAGTAGCAGCAAGTGGGGGACACCTGGGGCCAGGTTTGGGTGTTGTAGAGTTAACTTTAGGGCTTTACCAGACACTGGACTTAGATCGGGATAAAGTTATTTGGGATGTAGGGCACCAAGCTTATCCCCATAAACTAATTACAGGTCGCTATAGCAACTTCCACACCTTGAGACAAAAAGAGGGAATTGCTGGTTATCTCAAACGGTGTGAAAGCAAGTTCGATCACTTCGGTGCAGGACATGCTTCTACTAGTATTTCAGCAGCTTTGGGTATGGCTTTAGCCCGTGATTTGAAGGGGGAAAAATTTAAAGCCGTAGCTGTGATTGGTGATGGTGCTTTAACTGGTGGGATGGCGTTAGAAGCCATCAACCATGCAGGACACTTGCCAAAAACTAATCTACTAGTTGTTCTCAATGACAACGAGATGTCTATCTCGCCTAATGTCGGTGCTATTCCTCGCTACCTTAATAAAATGCGCCTCAGCCCACCTGTGCAGTTTATTAAAGATAATTTTGAGGAACAATTCAAGCATATTCCCTTTGTTGGCGAATCCTTGTCTCCGGAACTAGGACGCATCAAAGAAGGGATGAAGCGGTTGGCGGTTCCTAAAGTTGGGGCAGTTTTTGAAGAACTAGGCTTTACCTACATCGGGCCAGTAGATGGACATAATTTAGAAGAATTAATTGCTACCTTCCAACAAGCACATCAGATTCCAGGGCCAGTTTTGGTGCATGTGGCAACTGTGAAAGGCAAAGGTTATGAACTTGCCGAACAAGACCAAGTTGGCTACCATGCTCAAAATCCTTTCAATCTTACAACTGGTAAAGCGATTCCTTCTAGCAAGCCTAAACCACCTGCTTATGCTAAAGTCTTTGCCCACACTTTAGTTAAACTCGCTGAACAAAACCCCAAAATTATTGGGATTACGGCAGCGATGGCTACAGGAACAGGTTTAGATAAACTCCAAGCTAAATTACCCAATCAATATATTGATGTTGGTATTGCCGAACAGCACGCCGTTACCCTAGCGGCTGGACTTGCTAGTGAAGGTATGCGTCCTGTCGCTGCTATCTACTCTACTTTCTTGCAACGTGCTTACGACCAGATTATTCATGATGTCTGCATTCAAAACTTGCCCGTATTTTTCTGCTTAGACAGGGCGGGAATTGTTGGTGCTGATGGCCCCACCCATCAAGGAATGTATGACATTGCTTATCTGCGTTGTATTCCTAACATAGTCTTGATGGCACCCAAAGACGAAGCCGAACTACAACGGATGATTGTCACAGGTATTAACTATACCAAAGGTGCGATCGCTATGCGTTTCCCCCGTGGCAACGGCCATGGCGTACCCTTGATGGAAGAAGGCTGGGAACCTTTAGAAATCGGTAAAGCCGAAATTCTCCGCACAGGGGATGATGTGTTAATTCTCGGCTATGGCACAATGGTATACCCCAGTATGCAAGCTGCAGAAATTCTCAGCGAACATGGTATTGAAGCTACTGTAGTTAATGCTCGTTTCGCGAAACCATTAGATACTGAGTTAATTTTGCCTTTAGCTAAGAAAATTGGTCGCGTCGTTACTTTAGAAGAAGGCTGCGTCATGGGTGGCTTTGGTTCTGCGGTAGCTGAAGCTTTACTCGATGCCGATGTTGTCGTTCCCGTGAAGCGCATTGGTGTACCAGATATCTTAGTAGATCATGCGACACCAGATGAATCTAAGGCTGAATTAGGTTTAACTAGTCATCAAATAGCAGAAAGAGTTTTGCAAGCTTTCTTTGAGCGGCAACTTTCTACTGTTAGCTAGTTAATTGTTACCGAGAATTACTGAAATTAATCAAGGATGATAGCTATAAAATACACTCTACGGTTAAGCTGTGGGGTGTATTTTTTTCGGGAATAGTTAAGATAGAAATTAGAGTATCTCTGCCACAATTGATTAATTTGAATTGAGTGCGATCGCACAGCATCTTTCTTTAAAACAGAAGCGAATCTCACGATTTTTTATGATTTATTATTGCAGATGTTCAGGCAGAAATAGTGATATATCTAATGCCATAAGATAGTGCATCGATAAATCTCTTAAGGTAATCATAAATGCCTGAGATCCAAAATTTTTTGCAAAAATTTTTCATACCTTCCGTGTTTGTTCTTGTTAGCACACCAGCTAAGGCACAAATCATTCCTGATAATACCCTGGGTGCAGAGGCTTCTAGTATTACACCAAACACGCTGATAAATGGTACAAATGCAGATTTAATTAATGGTGGCGCTCAAAGGGGTGGCAATCTTTTTCATAGTTTTACAGAGTTTAATATTAATGATAGACAACGGGTGTATTTTGGCAATCCCTCTGGTGTACAAAATATTTTGACGCGGGTGACAGGTGGGAATGCATCGAATATTTTAGGGACTTTGGGTGTCAATGGAATTGCCAATTTATTTTTAATTAATCCTAATGGCATTGTATTTGGAAATAATGCCAGTTTAGATATTCGAGGTTCATTTTTAGCAACAACTGCCAACGCTTTACAGTTTGGCAATCAGGGAATTTTTAGCACCACAAATCCCCAAGCACCGCCATTATTAACAGTGAATCCATCGGCGTTGTTGTTTAATCAAATTAATCAAAATAATCCAGGCAAGATTCAAGTACAAGGTAATGGTCAAGGTTTAAGGTTGACATCTGATTTAATAGATACCGAAAATGGGCTACGAGTTGCACCTGATAAAAGCCTAGCCCTGGTAGGTGGAGATATCAGCTTAGAAGGAGCAACCCTAAAAACTGCTGGAGGAAGAATAGATTTAGGTAGTGTTTCAGGAGAAGGTTTAGTTAGTCTGGCTCCCATTGATAAGGGTTTTTCCTTAGCCTATGATGGCGTGAAAAATTTTGGCAATATTCAACTATCCCAACAAACATCAGTTGATGTTAGCGGCGAAGGTGCTGGTGATGTCCAGGTAGTAGGAAAGCGCATCAGTATCACTGATATTTCTCAAATTCAAGCGACTACTTTGGGAAACCAACCAGGGGGTAGCTTAGTAGTGAAAGGCTCAGAAGCAGTCGAATTAACAGGCTATTCTACCTTAAGTGAAGGCTTGAGATTATACAGTGGGTTATTCGCTGATGTTTATCCCAATGCTACCGGGAATGGCGGAGAATTAATTGTTAATACACCCAGTTTGCTAGTACAAGATGGAGCCAAACTCGTAAGTAGAACATTTGGAACAGGAAATGCTGGTAATGTAACTGTGAATGTAGATAGCTTATTAGTAAGTGGTGGTGCTCAATTTGGGACTGGTACTTTTAGTGCAGGAAATTCTGGTAATTTAATTGTTAATGCTACTAAGGATATACAAGTGATTGGTACTACAACTGATACTAGCCTTAGTAGCGGATTGTTTGTTCAAGCGACTCCAAATTCCACAGGTACAAGTGGAAATCTGACTGTTAACACAGGTAGTTTATTGGTGCGCGATGGTGCTGAAATCAGTGCTAATAATTTCGGGAGTGGAGATTCAGGTAATTTAATTATTAATGCGCCTAAGGAAATGCAGGTAATTGGTGCTATACGTATCAGTTCTAATGAAGAATATAGCAGCAACATATCTACTAGAAATGATAAAAGAACTGCGGGAAATTTAACTATTAACACAGGAAGTTTATTTGTCGCAGATGGTGCTCAAATTAGGGCTGATACATATGGTGCTGGAAAAGCTGGTAATTTAACTATAAATGCAAATAACGGAGTGCAGTTAATTGGTACCACAACTGATGGTACATATGGCAGTGGTTTATATGCTCAAGCAAACCGAGGTTCCATAGGTGCAGGTGGGAGCCTGACTATAAATACAACTAGACTGTTAGTAAAAGATGGTGCAGAAGTTGGTGCTGGAACTTTTGGTGTTGGGAATGGCGGAGATTTGACGATTAATGCTTCAGAGGGAATATTAGTCAGTGGTGTAGGAGCTAATAACATTTATTCGAGCGATCTGAATGTAGCAGCAAGCGAAGAAGCCTTAGGAGCAGCAGGAAACTTAACAATAAATACTACTGAATTGATCATTCAGAATGGAGGTTTTGTTTCCAGTAGTACTTCTGGTCAAGGTAATGCAGGGAATTTGACTGTGAATGCAAGTCAAAGATTGGTAGTCAAGGGTATTAATGTTTTCCCCAGTGCTTTACTTAGTGCTGCTGTCGGCTCCATAGGCACTGCTGCGGATATAACAATTAACACTGGTGATTTAATTGTGGAAGATGGAGCAGGTATATCAGTTAGAAGTTTAGGTCAGGGAAATGCTGGCAACCTCAATATTAACGCTAATTCTATCCGCCTAAACAACCAAGCAACCATCAATGCTAATACCCGCAGCGTGAATATTAACCCCAATAAAGAACAAGCAACTATAAACCTCAACTCCAAAGATATAATATTGCGTCGTGGCAGTGATATCACTGCCAACGCCACAGGCGAAAATGTTATTGGTGGCAATATCAACATCAACACCGATATCTTAGCGGCTGTACAAAACAGTGACATCAGCGCCAACTCTACAGATTTTCGCGGTGGTCGAGTTAAAATCACTGCTCAAGGTATCTTTGGTACTCAACCCCGCAATAGTGTTACCCCAGAAAGCGACATTACCGCTACAGGTGCAAATCCCGATTTAATTGGGAATACGGAAGTTAATACCCCCGATGTTGATCCCACGAAACGATTAACCGAACTACCCACCGAAGTCATTGACGCTAGTACTAAATTTTCGCAAATCTGTCCCACAGACCCCAACCCGAAACCTTTAGGTAAATTTATTGTGACCGGACGTGGTAATTTACCACCTAGCCCTCTGGAATGGATGACAGGTACAAGTATTCATATTCCCCTAGCAACTCTAGAAGAGCAAACAGCTACATCAATAGATGGTGTAGTTGCGATAAGTAACAATGGAAGCCCGGAAATTATCGAAGCACAAGGTTGGATAAAAACTGCTACTGGTGAAATAGCTATGGTTACCAATACACCTCAAGCTACACCAACATCTCGCCTTGGTGCTGTTGTGTGTCCTGTGTCTAGGGAAAACTAAGCACTTATACACTCAATCAGGTTCGGTGTTGAAAATTGTTGATTACAACCAGATTGAGTGTGTTATTGGAGTATATTAAAGTACCATCGATGGATACAGGTGCGTTAGCCTACGGCATAACACACGCTACGTCTTATGAAGAATTACGAATGAACCTGTTGAACGATCGCTATCAAGTTATTCGCACTTTGGGTGCTGGTGGGTTTGGCGAAACCTTTCTAGCAGAAGATAGCTATATGCCTTCTAAGCGCCGTTGTGTAGTGAAACAGCTGAGACCAATTCAAAATAATCCGCAGATTTACCAAATAGTCAAAGAACGGTTTCAGCGAGAAGCGGCGATTTTAGAGGAACTCGGCGGAGCAACTGACCAAATTCCCACTTTGTTTGCTTATTTTGAAGCAGCAGGGCAATTTTATCTGGTTCAGGAATGGGTAGAAGGTGATACCCTCACAGCAAAATTGCAGCAGCAGGGGTTATTTAGCGAAAAAGCTATACAGGAATTATTGCTAAATTTATTACCCGTGTTGGAATATGTCCACGGTAAGTATATTGTTCACCGGGATATTAAACCGGATAACATAATTGTGCGGCATCGTGATGGCAAACCTGTACTGATTGATTTTGGTGCGGTGCGTGAATCGATGGGAACGGTGGTGAATTCTCAAGGGTTACCTACCAGCTCGATTGTCATTGGTACGCCAGGCTATATGTCCAGCGAACAAGCTGCGGGAAGACCAGTGTATTCCAGCGATTTATATAGTGTGGGGATGACAGCAATTTATTTACTGACTGGGAGACAACCCCAACAAATAGAAGCAGATCCCCAGACGGCTGATATTATGTGGCGACAATATGCTCCTCATCTTAGTCCGATGATGGCAGATATACTTGATCGCACGATCGCCTATCATCCACGCGATCGCTTCCCTACAGCTAGAGCCATGCTGGATGCTTTGCAGAGTATAGCCAGTCCTATTCCACCAACACAACCAGTTTTCCATCAGCCGCCTGTTGTTACTGTACCACCGCCTACTGTTCCTGTATCGCCTCGCCCCACTGAACCGCCAAAAACTGAACCACCGAAACCAGAAACTAATCATCGCAATAATGGTTTGGTGATGGGTGGTTTAATTGCAGGTGGGTTAATTGGTGCGGCTGTCATTATTAGTCAGGTGTTACCAAAACCGACACCAACATCTTTAAATCAATCTACGCCTTCTGCAACTTCTCCAGCGCCAACCGCCTCTGCAAGCGATACTCCTGTGCCTCAGCCAACAGAGGTCTATAATAATGCACAGCCTAGTGCGTTTTATTTCCTGTCAGATTCAGCATATGCTAAATTACCTGCGGCAAATCTGCGAGTGAAAGCTTTATACAATCAAGGTTACTCTCAAGCTGGTAGCTTTTGGTTACCAGACTATGCCAATTTATCAGGGCAACAATTATATGTAGTGTATGTGAGTCAGTTTAGCGATCGCAACAGTTGCATAGACCAACTCAAAACTTACGGACAAGCTAATCCTAACGCTTATTGTGCATTTGCTAGTAAAAATGCCAATATATCGGCGGATAGATTTTATTTTAAACAAATTGCTGGCACATCTACACCCGACCCTACGCCATCCACCGCAGCAGTTACTAATACTACAACCACTGATTACTCCTGGCTTTCCCAAAGATATGTAACCGATGCAGATTTGCAAGGTAAAGACGGGTTGGAATTAGATATTATGCGAAATTGGATATTTGCCGTTCATGGTCGGCGGTTTGACACTCCAGGTATACAGGATTATTTTAATCAGCAGTCGTGGTATGAACCAAGATATTCACCTAAAGAATTTCCATCTAAATTACTTACAAAATTAGAACAGCAAAATGTAGATTATATTGCCAAATATCAAGACCGTTATGGTTTAAGACATTTTAAAAAATAAACTTTTTTTAACCTAATTAAGATATCAGTGGTTTTTGAGCAAGTTTTACCCATATAGTGTTTTTCAACTTTACATCCCATCCCTATTATTAAAAGATTAGCTGCCTCCCAGAATCGAGAAATTTTAGTTAGGCTATCTATTAGATTCACTTTCGACGCTTTTGCCATAGCTTGGAGATATGGGACTCAGTTATGAGTTCTTGAATAAGCGTGCTTTTCCTTAACTAAGAAACGCATAACGCTGTTCGCTTAAACCAAATCCGCGTCTTTAGCTTGTTAAGAAATGCCAAAAGCCAATTAAACAGGTATAAATAACCACTATTTATATCAGTGGTGGATTTGGTTTTTGCCTTGGGACTAATAGCTGTGGAGTTGGGCGGTGAATGATGTTTATGTTATTGAATTATTTCTGTGGATGGTTCGCTCGCTCAATTCAGTGTGCCAATTTGCACATCTACAGCAGTTGCAGCCAACCTGAGTCTATTGTGTAAGTCCGTCCGGAATTTCTTTGACCTAGCAAGAGAAGGAATCAATAGTAATGGCACACCTGTTTGAACCATTTAGTATTCGTGATGTGACATTTCGCAACCGCATTGCCGTTTCACCTATGTGCCAATATTCTAGTACGAATGGTTTTGCTAATGAGTGGCACAAAATTCATCTAGCTTCTCGTGCTGTTGGCGGTTCGGGATTGGTGTTAACAGAAGCAGCAGCGGTGGAGGCGCGGGGACGTATTAGTCCACAAGATTTGGGAATCTGGTCAGATGAACACATCGAAAATTTAGCCCAAATTGTGGAATTAATTCATAACTTTGGTGCAGTGGCGGGAATTCAACTAGCTCACGCAGGGAGAAAAGCCAGCACCGCCAAACCCAGCAAAGGAGGAAAATTTTTAGATGAATCTCAGGAGGGGTGGCGACCTCTTGTTTCCAGCAGTGCGATCGCTTTTAGTAAAGATGCTCCTATCCCAGAAGCTTTGACTTTAGATGGTATTCAACAAGTTACTGAAGCTTTTATCCAAGCTGCTCAACGTTCCTTGCAAGCAGGGTTTAAAGTTATTGAAATTCATGCAGCTCATGGTTACTTGCTGCATGAATTTCTCTCACCACTAGTCAATACTCGTACAGATGATTACGGTGGTAGTTTTGAAAACCGGACTCGACTGCTGCGGGAAGTGGTTCAAGGAGTGCGAGAAGTCTGGCCGCAAAGCAATCCATTATTTGTGCGAATCTCCGTTACTGATTGGGTAGATAAAGGTTGGGATATAGAGCAAAGTATCGCTTTAAGTGACAAATTGAAGTCTTTGGGTGTGGATCTCATTGACTGCTCATCTGGTGGCATTATCCCAGGAATTAATATTCCATTCAAACCAGGTTATCAGACTCAATTTGCTGAGCGCATCCGCAAAGAAGCCAAGATTGAAACAGGGGCCGTTGGCTTAATTACATCTCCTGAACAAGCTGAAAAAATTATTAATACAGGAGTAGCGGACATAGTATTGTTAGGGCGAGAATTACTTCGTAATCCTTACTGGCCGCATCTTGCAGCCAAACAGCTAGGACACGAAAAACTTTGGCCTGTACAATACGATCGCGCTTGGTTGTAATCAAGATTTAATACGCTTAAATCAGTATAAATTAAGCACAAACCCCACCTCTAACTCTTTCTGTTAAACAGCAAGAAATTAGGGGTGGGTATTTTCAAATTTCATAATTCTCAATACCTGTATTCATGTACTTCAGATATGTCATTCCCGAAACATGAATGTCATAAAATCTTCATACCTATAATACTTCTCTAGAGATATATTTAATAAATCGTTTCTGATAATATTTTTCTTGACTTGTGATTTTTCCAGCACAGCATAAAAGATTGGAGGGTAAAAAGCTGGAACAGTTATCTACAATACAGGGCTAGAATCACTCATTTACTTTCAGGACTTACGCAACTGGTACACCAATCTTTTGGTTTAAGAGTCAACAGTCAAGGGTCAAGGGTCAAAAATTCAGGTTTTTTGGACTTTTGACTCTTGACTCTGGACAGCCTCAACGAAAAAAATGTGACACTTGCGTAAGTCCTAACTTTCATTTATAAGGAAAGGTTATTGATGATATGAATAAAAAATTTCTGCTCACTTTGCTTTCCAGCCCAACAGTACTTTCTATACTGATTCAGCCTGCTCATGCAGCGTTGCGGGTTACCCAAGTTATTTATACTCCTGATGGTCGTGCCTGTGTACATTCTCCTCATGGCAGCTATCCAACACCACTAGTTTGTATTCGCAGAACTAATAATAATAACAGTATTGCTACTAAATCTACACAAGTTGTAGCCTCCAATCAATCAACAACTGGCGATGCTGCCAATCTAGAATTTAGTGAAGAAGAAAGTAATGCAGCTATAAGTTTATTTGGTTGCGATTGCCCCGCTTGTGTCAGTGCTTTACGCAGTTTAAGAGGATTACCAGGCTTGCCAATGTAGAGTGGTATTAAGAATAGTTTTTCAAGGAAATACTTACACAGAATTTGGCATTGTTGAATATGCTCGGCAAGCGAATTTCGGCAGGGTCGGCAACAATCATATTTTTCAGATGCTTGCTAAAAAGAGTTGATATAAAAAATTAACAACGCCAAAAATTTAACTGTTAAATACAGTATTTCAAAAATATTGAAAAATTACAGCAAATTTAAAGCAGCGAAGTACAGATAATCGTAGGGCAGAATATTTTAAGCCCCTACTTATTTTTGTCTATCATTGTTTCTCCTCCTGCATCCTCTGCTCACCAAAGCGATTGGCCATTTTTTTATTTGGCAGCCCTTTATTGGCCCGTTGACCAATTTTTTAATTACTTCTCCTACTTAAAGGTGATGAACTTTCGTTTTACCTTCCTTAAGATTGCTTGAGTCCGCTTTCACGCTTTCTAGCAATACGGTTTGATATTTCCCTCTTTCCCAAATTCAGGGAAAAGAAAAATCCTGATCTGAAAGCAACCAGAACACTTGATCAGCGCAGGGAAAATGCTAAAAATCCCTTTTTGGAGGTAACAAAGATGAGATCACTAGTGAAACGAGAAACGCAAATGAAATACCGTCAACTCGGTAACAGCGATCTGCGCGTTTCGGAAATTAGCCTTGGTTCATGGCTCACTTATGGGGGTGCAGTTGAGCAGCAAAACGCCGAGGCTTGTATTCACAAAGCTTTTGAAGTGGGAATTAACTTTTTAGATACTGCCAATGTCTACGCCACTGGTGGGGCTGAATCCTTTTTAGGGCAAGTATTACAAGGAATTGACCGTTCCTCATATATCTTAGCTACTAAAGTATTTTTCCCTATGTCACCCGAGGACAGAGGACTATCAGCAGCCCAAATCCATAAACAAATCAATGCTTCGCTGCAACGCCTACGTACAGATTACGTTGACCTTTACCAATGTCATCGTTACGATGTCAACACACCCCTAGAAGAGACAATGACGGCACTAACTGAGGTAGTACGTCAAGGAAAGGCGCGTTACATCGGCTTTAGCGAGTGGAGTCCCGAGCAAATTCAAGCAGCATTAAATATTTCTGGTGTTGAGCGCTTTGTTTCCAGTCAACCCCAATATTCTATGCTGTGGCGCAAACCAGAAGCTCAGGTATTTCCATTGTGTGCAGATAATGGTATCAGCCAGATTGTGTGGTCACCACTAGCTCAGGGTATACTTACTGGCAAATACCGCCCAGGAGAAGCGCCACCATCAGATTCTCGTGCAGGTAACGAGAAGATGAATATGTTTTTTAGCAAAGATTTATTTAGCGATCGCACCCTTTCCGCAGTACAACAACTCAAACCCATCGCCCAAGACTTAGGCTTGAGTATGCCACAGTTAGCTTTAGCTTGGGTACTGCGCGATCAACGCGTAGCTTCAGCAATTATCGGTGCTAGTCGTCCCGATCAAGTCGTTGATAATGCTGCTGCATCCGGTGTAGAACTAGATGCTGATGTACAAGCAGCGATTGATCAAGCACTTGCATCTGCGATTCAGAGGTAAGGTGGGCATGGGGCATGGGGCATTGGATAATGGGTAATTGGTAATTGGAATTTGTTATTTTTTCTGTCTCCCTCATCCCCAATCCCCAATCCCCAATCCCCAATCCCCATTCATGTTTAATTCCTCTAATTCATCCCCTGACGCTTCTTATACTCGCCCGCAGCGACGGGGAAAGCATAAAATATTCATTGGTATGGCTCCTGGTGTAGGCAAAACTTACAAAATGTTAGAAGAAGCACATCAGCTGAAGCAGGATGGTATTGATGTGGTAATTGGCATTTTGGAAACACACGGACGCAAAGATACTGCTCAGAAAGCTGCTGGATTAGAGGTAATTCCTCGCAAAACCAGTATCCGCCAGAATATTACCTTAGAGGAAATGGATACAGAGGCTATTTTAGTGCGATCGCCTCAACTGGTTCTAGTGGATGAACTGGCTCACACTAATATCCCAGGTTCCCCAAGAGAAAAGCGCTACCAAGATGTAGAAGTAATTTTAAACGCTGGAATTGATGTTTACTCTACTGTCAATATTCAACATTTAGAAAGTTTGAATGATGTTGTTGCCAGAATCACTAGTGTAGTGGTGCGCGAACGGATTCCCGATCGCCTGCTTGAGGAAGCTGACGCTGTTGTGGTGATTGATGTTACGCCGGAAACTCTAGAAGAGCGCTTGCGAGAAGGTAAGATTTATGGAGCTAATAAAATCGAGCAATCTTTAGAAAACTTCTTTCAGCGTCGCAATTTGATTGCTTTACGGGAACTAGCTTTACGAGAAGTCGCAGACACAGTTGAAGAAGAAGCTAACACCTCTATCGTAGTTGGACAAACTTGTAATGTTCACGAACGAGTTTTAGTTTGTATTTCTACTTATCCAAATTCAGTGCAATTGCTGCGCCGAGGGGCGCGCATTGCCAATTATATGAATGCGCGGCTGTATGTTGTATTTGTCGCTGATCCTGAACGTTTTCTTACTAAAGAAGAAAGCTTACACATCGATACTTGTGAGCAACTGTGCCGCGAATTTGGCGGAGAATTTTTGCACGTTAAAAGTCAAAGCGTTGCCCAAACAATTGCTCAAGTTGCAGCAGATTATCACATCACGCAAATAGTCATTGGTGAAAGCCAACAACCCAGATGGAGAAGATTCTTTAAAAGACCTTTTACTCAACGCTTAATGGAATTAATTCGGCAACAAAATATTGATTTACATATCATTGCTACTAAAAATTAATTAGCTATTTATATTGATAAAAATAATCTGCTGCAATACCTATTTATAAATGCAATCTCTCTACAGAAGATTGATATCAAGCCTGGCTAATTACTTACGATATGCTTGCTCTTGTAGGTCATTGGTAATTGGTAATACCAATTTAAAAAAAGAATGCGACAGATCAGTTGGGGTGTTGGGTTTCGTTCCTCAACCCAACCTACATTTGTAGCGATCATTCTTCAAATTGGTATAACCTGTATTTTTCTTTCCTATTACCCATTACCAACCCTCACAGATATGATAACCTTTCAACCTGACATGATATGAAAGCCTGTTTCAGCTTGAATTTCACACAATGGCGTACAAATGTACTATAATGATAGTATAGCGCCCACAAAGCCTGTTTAAGTGCAAAATGGCTCTGTAGCAGTTTTCTGGAAGATGGATTAAAAATTCTATGATGAAGCACTACATTCTCAACCTCAATCCCACTGCTAAACATGAATGGGATCGGTGTATTTTGCGCGATCCACTCACTGCAAAACGCCCAGATATTGCCAAAATGATTGCTGAAGCGGTTGGTGCTGATACAGGCAGTTATTTAGTGAGTGTTAACATCGAAGTAACTGTTTTGGAACAAGCAGCTGTACCACAAGCTGAACAACTATCGCTCTCATTCTCAGAGATGAATAATCAATCGCAATTACGAGAAGTAGCGTAATTGCTGCGAAAGGCAAAGTGCTGATTTTTACCCCTCATTTCTAATTATATATCAAGCACAGATTCTCGGTGAAAGTTAGAGTTTACTCCTACATATTTTCACCAATTCATTAGTCAAGCTATAGCAATATAGCTAAATTTTCGGTCAATATTTTTGGCAAGGAAGATTACTTGATGATGCAACTGAGTTATTATCCAGATGCAATAGTACAAGCTGCCCAAAGAGTAAATGAAATAGACTCTCAGTTAATGGCAGTTCAACAGCAAATTAACCGCTTTGAAGGCAATGCTGATCGTAGCGCCTCCTTTGATATGGATCTGAAAAACGATGCTCAACGCAAAGCACGCCGTTTTGAAGTGCTGCTGGTAAATCAAGAATACCAAAAGGCAATCGATACCCAAATTAGATTAACTGCTGACAAAGCAAATGCGATCGCTCATTTGGAATACTTGCGTAACCAGTTTAGTGTCGCTAAGTTGGAAGCGAGATTAGCTATTGCTCAACAATTAACTGATTTTGAATCTCGCGAATTAGTTGGATTGTAATTAATTCGGCTAAATCCATCTCAATACTTGTCGGTTAAAGGCAAAAGGGTAAGGGGAAAAGGGGCCAGAAAAAACCTTTTCCCCTTACCCTTTCTCCTGCGGGGAAGCAAGCTACACATAGCGTCCCGCAGGGATGGAATATTTTTTTAGTTGGAAGTCCCTAATGCACCTCTGGTAAATATTCTAGAGTAGTTGACAATGTGCCTAGAGCGATCGCATTATCCAATAGTCTAAAAATGCGGGGAACGAGCAACGCTCTTCTTTAAGCTAAGATTAGCTGTTTTCTCTGTTGGAGAAAATTTATCAGATGTCAAATGATGAATAATTTGGGTGGTTCAGTTGGTAATATGTCAAACTATCATCGGCACTTATATTAGCCGGATCTGATAAAAACTTGCTATAACCTGTGTGCAGACAGAATGGTCATTTCTCGTTGAATCTCATTGTGAACCCTAAAATATATGGCTCAGCCACTCTCACCACCTCAAGAACCTTTTGACACTGGGACAGCAACTAAAGGCAAACACAAACTTTCTCCTCGTTTGTTGATACCTTTAGGTTTATTACTCACAGGTATTGGGATTTTCACCTCCTATGTGATTTCCTCGAACTCACAAGCCAATACGCTGCGGGTAACTGGTCGGATTGAAGGTTATGAAACTGATATTGGCGCTAAAGTAGCGGGAAGAATTGAGTCTGTAGCCGTGCGCGAAGGCGATACAGTGCAAAAGGATCAGGTGATTGTCAAGCTAAACGACGCAGAGATACAAGCTCAACTTAAAGGTGCATTGGCGCGTGTGGATGCTATGCAAAAGCAAGAAGAACAAGCACGCTTGCAAATTAGTATTTTAGAAAGTCAAATTTTAGAAAATCAATTGACCTTAAAACAGGCTTTGGGAGATGCGAAAGGTCGGATTTTTCAGGCAGAATCATCAGTAGCTTCCAGTGAAGCGCAGCTAAATCAAGCGATCGCCAATGTCGAACAAGCCAAATCTGAGTTGAAATTGGCGCAAATGAACCGCGATCGCTACGCTAGATTGGTAAATCAGGGAGCTGTAACTAGGCAACAATACGATCAAGCTCAAACCAGTTGGGAAACAGCTTTAGCTAACCTCAGATCCCGTCAAGCGGCTGTCGATTCTTTCCGCAAATTAGTCAATTCAGCTCAAGGTCAATTAACCCAAGCTCAAAGTACCGGATTAAACCCCTCTATTCGCAGCACTCAACTCACTGGCTTAAACACGCAATTGGCACAAACTCGCTTGAAACTCGCCGCAGCACAAGCTGATGTCGCCAATGCTAAAGCCTCTCAACAGGAAATGAAAGCCAAAATTGCCGACCTCAACGTCATCAGTCCAATTAACGGCGTAGTTGTCAGCCGGAGTGTAGAACCAGGCGCAGTTGTAACTACTGGCAAAACTCTCTTGACAATAATTGATCCCCAAACAGTCTATCTCCGTGGTTTTATTCCCCAAGGCGATATTGGGAAAGTGCGCGTCGGTCAAGAAGCCAAGATATTTCTAGACTCAGCACCCAAACAAGGCTTGAGTGCTAAAGTTGCTGCTATTGATACCCAAGCTTCTTTTACCCCAGAGAATATTTATTTCCAACAAGACCGAGTAAAACAAGTCTTTGGTGTGAAAATTACCATCGATAACCCCGAAGGATTAGCTAAACCTGGAATGCCGGCAGATGCGGAGATTGATATTGCGTCGGAGGCGGAGAAGTGAACAGGATAGGGAGCAGGGAGCAGGGAGCAGGGGGAGAAGAAAGACAAAAGGAAGAGAATTTGTGAGGTAGGGAGGATGTAGTTTGAGCCTTTGAGCTTGACAAGTGAGCTTTTGAGGCTGACAGTTGCGGCTTTTTACTCCGAATTTGCACCTTTGCACCTGACAGTTGCGGCTTTTTGCTCGGAAGTTATACCTTTGAGCCTGGAAGTTGGACTTTTAAACCCGACAGTTACAGCTTTTTGCTTGGAACTTGCGGCTTTTTGCTTGGAACTTGCACCTTTGAACCTGACAGTTGCACCTTTTTGCTTGAAACTTGCGGCTTTTTACTCGAAAATTCCACCTTGGAACCTGACAGTTGCACCTTTTTGCTTGAAACTTGCGGCTTTTTACTCGGAAGTTGCACTTTTCACCCTAGAAATTGACCTTTAAACTTCAAAGACTTTGGAGTAAAGACGTGATGAATAGCGTCTCTACAACTGTTGACTCTTGACCCTTGACTCTTGACCAATGACAAACGACAAATGACCAATGACAAATGACAAATGTGTCGTAATTCAAGTGGAGGCTTTACAAAAACGCTACGGTAAATTAGTTGCCGTAAAGGGGATTGATTTTGCTGTCAAGCAGGGAGAGATTTTTGGCTTAATTGGCCCTGATGGTGCGGGAAAAACTACGACATTCCACATTTTAGGTGGGGTGATGGAAGCATCAGCTGGGAATATCCAGATTTTAGGTAAGCCTCCCCGTGATGCACGTTTATCTATTGGTTACCTGACACAGCAATTTTCTTTGTATCTTGACCTCAGCATTGATGAAAATCTCCGTTATAGCGCTGGTTTGCGTGAAGTTCCTGAGAGTGTTTTTGTACAGCGTCGCCAGAAATACCTGCGATTGATGAGTTTGGAGAAATTTGGCGATCGCTTGGCTGGTCGTCTCTCCGGTGGGATGAAGCAGAAGTTGGCTTTGTGTTGTGCGTTGATTTCGCAACCAGAAATTTTATTGTTAGATGAACCGACGACTGGTGTTGACCCGGTATCACGGCGGGAATTTTGGGATGTTTTAGCGGCGATTGCTGCGGAAGGTGTGACTGTAGTGGTTGCAACACCTTATCTCGATGAAGCCGAGAGATGCGATCGCATTGCTTTAATGTATGAGGGAGAAATTCAGCAAGTTGGTACGCTTTCGCAGTTGCGTGAAAGCTTAGGTTTACAACGCTTAGAAGTTCGCACCAATCACATAGAAGCCGCAGAGAAAGTATTGCATGAAGCTAGCCAAAATACCCAAACATCAATTGTCGATATCCAAACTTTTGGCGATAGGTTAGATGTCTTAGCAAAAGATATAGTTACAGCACAAGCCGCTGTCGAGAAAATTTTTACCCAAAACAAATTACAACTAGACAATATTCAAGCTGCAGATGCAACCCTAGAAAATGTTTTTGTCACCCGTTTACGTGCATCTGGAAACGACCCGGAATTTATTCCTTTTCCACGTACTAAAAAAGTGACTGGGGGCTGGGGACTGGTGACTGGGGAGAGGGTAAACGATTTTGATTCTGTGGCGATTGGCGCGAATAATTTAAGAAAAGTCTTTGGAGATTTTCAAGCAGTTAAAGGTGTAGATTTAGAAATTCGCTATGGCGAAATTTATGGATTGTTAGGAGCAAATGGCGCAGGTAAAACAACTACAATTAAAATTCTCTGTGGCTTATTAGAACCAACATCAGGAAACATCACCTTAGCGGGACAAACTCAAAATTTACGTAGCAGTGCTTTACGACAACGCATTGGTTACATGAGCCAAAAATTTACACTCTACGATGATTTAACTATTATCCAAAATCTCGAATTTTATTGTGGAGTTTACGGCGTACCTAGGCGATTACGCCGCAGAAAAATTGATTGGGTATTGGCGACTTGTGGCTTAGTGGGTAGAGAAAATATGCTCACCGGACAACTCCCTGGAGGATGGAAGCAACGCGTCGCCTTTGGTGCTTCCGTAATGCATGAACCAGAAATTCTCTTTTTAGACGAACCAACATCAGGAGTAGACCCCTTAGCGCGTCGTCAATTTTGGCGCTTAATTAATGAGTTTGCCAGATCCGGGACAGCAGTACTAGTGACAACCCATTATTTAGAAGAAGCCGAACAATGTAACCGCATGGGCTTTATGGTAGCAGGTGAAGTAGTAGTTCAAGGTTCACCCAGCGAAATCAAAGCAGCTCAACCAGGACAATTAATCGAGATAGTCACAGATAAAACGCAAACAGCCTCTAATTTACTGAAAACACAATTAGCAGCATGGCGAGTTTCAATTTTTGGCGATCGCCTCCACCTAGTTCTAGATCATCCCGACTCCGAAATTCCCAATATTCGCTCAATTCTCGAAACAAACAGTATAAATATTCATTCTCTGCGCTCCATCCCCTTCTCTCTTGAAGATGCTTTCATTGGCATAGTACAGCGTATAGGGGGGACTGGGGATTAGGGATTGGGGACTGGGGACTGGGGGGATGAGGGAGATGAGGGAGATGAGGGAGATGAGGGAGACAAATGACAAATGACAAATGACAAATGACAAATGAAAAGAATCCTTTCCCAATGTCGCAAAGAGTTAGCACAATTTAAGCGCGATCGCCTTTCTTTAGCGTTGGCGTTTCTCTTACCATTAATCACCTTAATTATTTTTGGTTTCGTGATTCGTCTGGAATCGAAAAATATTCCTTTATTTATCCAAGATTTTGATAACAGTCCTCTCAGCCGTAGCTATATTGAGCGCTTATTTGCTACGAATCAATTTGAAGCAATTCATAATTATCGATTTCCTCTTTTCAACTCTTCAGAAAAATCACAAGCTGAAATTTCTAATCCTCAAACAGCTATTGATAAAGGATTGGCGAAAGCTGCTGTCGTCATTCCTCCAGATTTTAGCCGACGGATCAAATCCGGCTTAAGTACTGATATTCAAGTCTTAGTAGATGGAACTGATGTTAATAATGCGCGGATTATCAAAAATAGTATTCAAGCGACAACAAGATTTTTTTTAAGAGATTCAGGGTTACAATCTTCCTTTGATAGAATCATTGCTCATATCCGCCTTTGGTTCAATCCAGGGAGAAAAGAATCTTTGTACATCGTACCTGGTATTTATGCCGTTATTTTTTGGATTTATCCCTCATTATTAACAGCAGTTGCTATGGTACGCGAAAAAGAAAAAGGCACAATCTTACAAGTTTATGCCTCGAGTCTCACTGCCGAAGAATTACTTTTAGGCAAAGGTTTAGCTTACCTAATAATTGGCATCTGCATAGCCATAGTTACTATGCTGATCAGTGCCATAATTTGGCAATTATCTTGGGTAGTAGAACCAACTTCTTTATTAATAGGAACACTATTATTTTTAATAGATAGTGTCATGTTTGGTTTATTAATTGGCGTGCGAGTCCCTAATCAAAATTCTGCGGTTCAAGCTGTAGCCTTATTAGGCTTCTTGACAGCTTTACTACTATCAGGATTCATTTATCCTCTCAGTAACATACCATTTCCCCTCTCACTATTTTCTGCAATCATTCCCGCTAGGTACTATATTACAATTACCCGTGATGCCTACGTACGCGGTACTGGCTGGGTAGGTGTTTGGTTTTCCATAGTAATGCTAATTATTTTAGGATTATTACTATTTAACGCTGCACGTCGCATTTTAAAGCGAATGCAACTTTCAGATTAACTAATAAAGTCTGCTATATCATAATTTATGAAATGGATTCAAACCTTATTTAATAGCCGATTCTGGAGTTTAGCAACTAAAGAATTTCGCCAAATCTTACGGAGTCGAGAAACATTAGTATTATTGATTATTCCTCCAACAATCCAAATGCTACTGTATGGATTTGCTCTCAATCCAGATGTGCATTATCTCAAATTAGGAGTAGTCGATTATGCAAACACTTATGAAAGTAGAGAATTAGTTTCCGTTTTAACAGTCAATAAAGTCTTTACATTAGAAAAATATCTATACAATACCCAAGATTTAGGCGAACAAGTACGCCAAGGTAAAATCACAGCAGGTTTAATCATCCCCCCAGATTTTAAACGTAATTTATCAGAAGATAAATCTGGAGAAGTGCAAATTTTAATTGACGCAGTTGATGCAAATACAGCAGGTATCGCTCAAGGTTATCTCAATCAGATGATCAATCAATTTAGCCGTCGTTTATCATCTAATCAAGCGCCGCCATTAATTACTCCCCAAACCACTTTTCTTTATAACCCAGGATTAAAAAGTAGTTGGTTTTTCATCCCAGGAGTTTTAGGATTAGTTTTAACCCTAATTAGTTCTTTAGTCTCTTCAATCACAGTTGTGAGAGAAAAAGATACAGGCACATTAGAACAATTATTAATGACTCCTGCAGAAGCTTGGGAAATTTTACTGGCTAAAATCGTGCCTTTATTTATGTTACTAATGGGCGATGTAATTTTAGCTTTAAGTATAGGAAGATTAGTATTTAGCGTCCCTTTTCGAGGAAATTTTGTACTGTTTTTAGCCCTATCAGGACTATATTTATTTGTCGGAATTGGTATTGGAATCATGTTAGCTACAGTTTGCCGTACTCAACAGCAAGTTGTGCTGACATCATTTTTTATCAATTTACCCTTAATTCAACTTTCTGGTGCCATTTCTCCGATAGAAAGTATGCCCATTTTCTTTAAGTATGTATCTCTACTAGATCCCTTGCGCCATTATATAGAAATTGTGCGAGGTATACTGCTCAAAGGTGTAGGATTAGAAGTACTTTGGTGGAATGCGATCGCACTTTTTCTCTTCGCTACATTACTCTTATCCATCAGCATCAACCAATTCCGTCGCCAACTAAGTTAATAGTTGTAGCATCAAGTCAAAATCGCCCCACCCATTAACCTTTCATACCTATATTTCAACTCTTCCTTCATTAAATACCAACGCTCTAAAGTTGCATCTATCTCGATGACTTTCTCAGCAGCTTGTCGCGCTAACAGCAAAACTTCCTCATCTTCTACCAAACTCGCCAGGGTAAAATCTGGCACACCAGATTGACGAGTTCCCAACACTTCCCCAGGGCCGCGAAAACGCATATCCATTTCCGATATAAAAAAGCCATCCTGAGATTGTTCCATCACTTTTAGCCGTTGTTGCGCGTCGGGGCTTCTGGAACTACTCATTAACAAACAGTAAGACTGTGCCGCACCACGCCCAACCCTTCCCCGCAATTGATGCAGTTGTGATAAACCAAATCGCTCTGCATTTTCAATGAGCATAACTGTAGCATTGGGCACATCTACGCCTACTTCCACAACGGTAGTTGAAACCAAAATTTGCGTCTTGTTCTCGCGGAATTTGGTAATTGCTTCATCTTTCTCGGCGGAAGTCATGCGCCCATGAAGCAACCCGACTTGAAACTCCGGAAAAACGCTTTCTTGTAGCTTTTGATGCTCATCAACAGCGGAACGCAAATCTAACTTTTCTGATTCTTCCACCAAAGGCAAAATCACATAAACTTGCCTTCCTTGGGCAATTTCTCGCCGCATCAAGTCGTAAGCATGGCTGCGTTGCTGACTTGTCAGCATTGTAGTTTGAATCTTTTGCCGTCCTGGTGGTAACTCATCAATTTGGCTAACATTCATATCCCCGTGTATCGTCAATGCCAATGTGCGGGGAATGGGAGTAGCTGTCATTGTTAATACATGGGGTTGCTCACCTTTTTGTTGCAACCTCGCCCGTTGTTGTACCCCAAAGCGATGCTGTTCATCAATTACTGCTAATCCCAGTTGCCTGAAGTTTACTGGGTCTTGAATCAAGGCGTGAGTGCCAACTAACAGGGGTAATTCTCCTGTTTCTAGCTGGGCATGAATTTGTCGCCTTTTAACAGTTTTCGTCGAACCTGTCAGTAATTCTACTGGCAGATGCAGCAAGTTAAACCAACTCACTAACTTGCGGTAATGCTGTTCTGCTAAAACCTCAGTAGGAGCCATCAGCGCTGCTTGGTAGCCAGATTGAATCGCTGCTAAAATAGCCACCACAGCCACCACAGTTTTCCCAGAACCTACATCACCTTGCACTAAGCGATTCATGGGTGCAGGTTGTTGTAAGTCATTAAGAATATCGTTAATCACTCGCTGCTGTGCGCCAGTGAGATTAAATGGCAGTATTTCGTAGAATTTTTCTAATAACTGACCTTTAGGAGCCAGAATAGCGCTGGTTTGGATTTGCCTTGCTTGATACTGTCGTTGCAGTAAACTTAATTGCAAATAGAAAAACTCGTCAAAAACCAGGCGACGACGGGCAACTTGTAGAGAAGCACTATCTGGGGGAAAGTGAATATTAGCGATCGCATCTTTCAATTCGATCAAACCATACTTCTCTCGCAAACCACTGGGTAATGGGTCTTTGAGATTTGCCGCAGCGGGTAAAGCAGCTGTGACTGCTTGCCTCACCATATTTGCCGCTATACCCTCAGTTAGGGCATAAATTGGCACAACCCGACCAATTGTCAAAGAATCAATCGGATCGCCGGGATTTGCCAACACTTCTAATTCCGGATTATCCAGCGTCAAGCCATATTTACTGGCTTTCACCAACCCGCAAGCTGCAATCACACTACCCACCGGATAGCGCCGTTTTAAACTTTCTTGCCAAGCGCGACTGGTAAACCTTGTACCCGCAGAAAAGCGACTGACTTTGATTTGTCCGGTGTTATCCTTCAGTATCAGTTCTAAAATGGATAATTTCTGATTTTTCGGACTATTAAAACAGTTGCAGCGCTTCACCGTTGCCACTATTGTCACCGTTTCCCCCGCTTGCAACTCGCAGATATTTACCTGACGTGCATAGTCAATATGGTCACGGGGATAGTAATAAAGTAAGTCACGTACAGTATACAAACCCAGACGCGCCAAATTATCAGCTTTTCTGATGCCAATCTCTGGTAAATCACTGAGTTTTTGGTCAATTTTGGGCGCAAGCCTGCGACTCACTTCAGCCACAATCGGGGTTGTAGGCAGTTGTTTTTTAGATTGATAATTTCTCTGCTGCGCCTCAGCTACCCCATTTTGTTCTTGTGGCTTTCCCTCATCTTGCTGTAATTGATACAGATACCTACGAGTTTCTGCCACTAAATGTTGTCTATCTTCCAACCCCAAATGAGAATATTTAGCAAATTGCAGCGCTAATTCTTGCCAGCGACGACGTTCAGTTGAGGGTAATCCTATAGGAAACTTCCCCAGAGTCAGACTGAGAAATTCACTAAAGCGATATTGCCTACCCATCAAATCTGTAAAACCGTGTTCCGCTTCTACAGCCAAGGCTTTTTGCAATCTTATCCAGTCGGGTGTCTCGTTAGTCATGGGGCATGGGGCATGGGGCATTGGGCATCGGGCAAGACACTAGTTATTCACAAATGACAAATGACAAATGACAAACTAATCATCATCCCAAATAGCACGCCATGCAGCTTCTGCTTCGGCAATTAAGCGTTCTCGCTGCTTCTTTTGATAATCCTGTCCTAGTTTCTTTAGCTGAATTAATGTGTTGCGAATTTGTCGGCGTGCAGACGAGAGTTTAGCATCAGCAAATTCAATTTCTCCTATTCGGAGGTTAATAGCCATAACTTTTGCCAGGCTAGATTCCTCTGCATCCTGCTCATTTGGGATTTCAATAACCACGTTTAATATGTTAGGTGGCCCAGGCATAACTTCAGCAGATGCTTCTGATGCAGCCGCAGCTACTTCTAAAATTGGTTCAGGTATTTTGTTGGGTAAAATATTGACTTTTTGCAGGGCAGCATTAGCATCATGAGAAACTTTTTTGAGTGTATGTTGGGTTAGCTTCTCTAGGCTTTGTTGCCATGCTATTAATTCCATTGGATTACAAGGGTCGCTCAACTTCAAAGTAGAGATTTGGGATTTTGCATTGCCATGACTACCCCCATCAATCTTATCTACCGCATCTCCCTCATCCCCCTCATCCCCCTCATCTACCTCATCTACCTCATCTACCTCATCCGCCTCATCCGCCTCATCCGCCTCATCCGCCTCATCCTCCTGATCCACCGCTACTACATTCTGATTTTCTTCACTACTGATAATGGTCAGCAAATACTCAGCTGCTTGTTTACCCAACTTGCGGATGGCTTGTTGCAAATGTTGCCGTTGCTTCAATGACAAGCTCAAGAACTTTTCGGGATAACCCTGGGTACACAGATGATAAGTTGCCAGAATCAACTGCTGACGAACAGCTTGCCCTAACAGGCTTAAGTAAATAGCATAAGATTTTTGCAGTTCTGTGGCGATCGCTGCGATCGCTTCTTTCAGCAATGCAATATCCCGATCAATTCGCTCGATTGCTCTAGCCATATCTTCTCTTAATTGCCCATCTAATCCCGATTATGGTACAAATGTACGAATCTATTTTAAATGAAATATTTTTAGTATTTAAGATTTTCTCGAAAGTATAGCAAATCTGCTGTAAATAAAATTGTCGGTTAAGTGTGAAAAGGAGAAGGGGCAAAGGGAAATAAAATACCTTTAACCATTACCCTTTTACCTTTCCCTAAACCAAACTCACATTTGAATGCCCAAGTTCAAAGGTATAAAAAATAAAATACAGGTCAGCAAACTTTGCTTGACCTGTCTTGATCACAAGTCATCTGTCATTCATCCTGAGTCAAATGACAAATGATGAATGACAAATGACAATATTACTTAGTGCCCATTTGTGCAGCGACTTCTTCAGCAAAGTTGCTTTCTTGCTTTTCAATGCCTTCACCTAAGACATAGCGCACAAAGCGTTTGATTGTGATGTCTTGGCCAACTTTAGACTTAACTTGCTTCACTAAGTCTTCTACTGAAATGCTTTGATCGCGAATGAAGGGCTGATCCAGCAAAGCCAATTCCTTAAGACGTTTTTCAATCCGTCCTTGAACAATCTTTTCTTTGATGTTCTGTGGCTTGTTGGATAAGTCATCCCGCCCCATTTCTACTTCTTTTTCTTTCTCAGCAACTTCAGCGGGTATTTCGTCTACACTGACATACTCGACATTAGGACAAGCAGCTACCTGCATAGCGCTGTTCCGTGCTAAAGCTTGGAAATCTTCATTGCCCACGGCTGCATCAGTTTCAGATTCTACCTCAACTAACACACCAACTCGACCGCCAGTGTGAATATAGCTGTCTACTATACCGGCTTTGCCTTCTGCTAATGAAAAATTGACAAAGCGGCGCACCTGGATATTTTCACCAAGCTGAGCAATTAATTGCTTGATGGATTCATCTACAGTTGCACTTGCATCTTCAATGTATGGTTGAGCCAATAAAGCCTCAACGCTATCAGCTGTTGCTGCTTGCTTTGCCAGATTTTTAACTAAAGCCTTAAAAGACTCATTACGGGCAACGAAGTCGGTTTGGCAGTTAACTTCTATCAGTACACCTACCTGAGATCCAGGCTGTATGTAAGTGTCTACTAGACCTTCTGCTGCAACGCGATCGCTTTTTTTACCAGCTGAAGTGATGCCCTTTTGACGTAACCAATCTATGGCTTTGTCAATGTCACCATCATTTTCTTTTAGTGCTTTTTTGCAGTCCATCATGCCAGCGTTGGTTTTTTGGCGTAGCTCTTGGACTAGTTTTGCAGATATTTCCGCCATGTTGCCCTCAATTCCTACTTGACCTCGAGTTGTAATCGCTAACTGGTGTTGAGTATTTCTATCTTACTCAGCGCTGAAGAAAGTATGAAGTTTGAAGTATGAAGTCTGAAATTTTATTCTTCATACTTCATCCTTTCCCTTTACCTATTCTTCTTCGTCTTCTTCGCTAGCATATGAGCCTGTTAGCTCAGTTTCTTCATAGTCGTAATCTTCCTCACCACCTTCGTAATCTTCATAGTCATCTTCTGCATCAAGCTGACCATGACGACCTTCATAAATCGCATCCGCCAATTTGCCGACGATCAGCTTAATGGATCTGATCGCGTCGTCATTTGCAGGGATGGGAATATCTACGACATCGGGGTCACAGTTTGTATCTAACATTGATACAATCGGAATTCCCAATTTTTGGCACTCTTGAACTGCGTTATATTCCCGGCGTTGGTCTACAATCACCACGACATCGGGAACTTTCCGCATGGTTTTAATCCCGCCCAAATATTTTTGTAGCTTCGCCATTTCCCGGCGCAACATTGAAGCTTCTTTTTTGGGCAACAAGTCCAATGCTCCGGTTTCTTCGCGGCGCTCTAAATCTTTGAGGCGGTCTACTCTGGTTTTAATAGTTGTCCAGTTGGTCAGCATTCCACCCAACCAACGTTGGTTAATGTAGTGGGAACCGCAACGGCTGGCTTCTTGGGCAATAATACCCGCAGCTTGCCGCTTAGTGCCAACAAACAAGAATTTTTTCCCTTGTTCAGCTTGTGTACGCATATAACTATATGCATCTTCCATCAACTGGGCAGTTTGCACCAAGTCGATAATGTGTACACCATTGCGGGAAGTATAAATGTAAGGAGACATTTTAGGGTTCCAACGCCGGGTCTGATGACCAAAGTGAACCCCTGACTCCATCATTTGAGCCAATGAAACGACTGGCATATATTTCTAACTCCGATTCGGGTTAAACCTCCACCCAGGCGTATCTCCCATTAGGGAAACACCCGAATTCCTGGATGTGCGAGATTAATGAACCATACTAGGGTAGCACATTTGGGATCAGGGGTAAGGGCAAGGTTGACAAATCCCCAATTATCGAATTTTCAGAGCGAAGACTCAATTTGAAAGTGCTGAGTGCTGAGTAAAAATATCATTACCACTTTCATGCAGCACTTGTGAAATTTTAAAAAAGAGACTGCTTCCCCTGCTGACAGAGCGATATTTCTTGTTAGCTCCTTAAGAATGCCTCAATTGCGCGTAGGCTTCGTAAACACCCTTAACGTTGTACCAATTGAGAAAAATTCGGGCAACTTCTAAAGCTAATTGGGGTTTACCTAAATTAATTAGCCATTGTAAAAATGGTGCCATTGTGCGTTCATTTAGCGCGCCATTGAGGGAAAGAATACCCCAAAGTAAACGATGTATCCAAGTCATTTGAATCATCATCCGCACTTCCCAAGTGGGATGCTTTTGATAAAACAAAACTCCCATTCGTCCGCGTTGAATTTCTTTGTCAATTAAGTTAGGAATTTGCTCTAATCTAAATGCTGGATGCCAATGATACCCTACTGCTGCTGGACATTTAATTAGTTGTAAACCAAGATTTTTTAGCCTAACACCAAGTTCTAAATCTTCCCATCCGTAGAGTTGAAATCTAGTGTCAAAAAGTCCTACTTTCTCTAACCAATGTTTAGGAATTGCCACATTACCTGTAGCAAAAAAAGCTGCGGAAAAATCTGTGACTTTATAAGGTTCAGAAGTGGGATTATCAAAATTAGCAGTATTAATAACTGCACCATAGGTAAAAAAGCGATCGCTTCCCAATTTCTTTTGTCCTTGTACCAGCGCCTCTGCATGAGCCTGTAAGAAGTTGGACAGCACTACTAAATCGCTGTCAATAAAGATAATTGTGTCTCCCTGTGCTTGTTCTACGCCCAAATTCCGCGCCGCAGCCGGGCCTTGATGGTCTTGCTCAAAACATCGTACATGGGGAAACTCTTCTTTATGTGCTGCTAACCATTCTAAGGTGCCATCAGTAGAACCATCATCTACTAAAACAACTTCATAACCTGTAATCGGGGTTGACTCACCCAAATCCTGCACTTCCAACGCGCGCAGACACTTTTCTAAAATTGGTTGGCGATTGTAAGTCGGTATAACAACGCTGAAAAACACATTCTCACCCACAACACTATTACCCATCTCCAGAATAGGACAACTGTGACGCTAGCACTGTTCCTCTCCCCAACTTTGGAGAATAATTAACCCGATGGAGAAGCTTCTTCTACAGGACGGATAATGGCTGGTGGTGGTGTTACTTGTGGTTGAAAAATGGCTTTTAATGCTTGTTCTAAAGTTTGTGCCATGACAATTCGGTTTTCATAAGCTACAACTACCCTAACTAAAGTAGGCAAACTATTTTGTGTAGCTTCTAAATAAATTGGCTCGACATAAAGCAGAGATTCTTCTATTGGTATTACTAAGAGATTGCCTTGAATAGCTCTAGAACCTTGGCGATTCCATAAAGAAATTTGCTGAGAAATTACAGGATCTTGGTTAATTCTGGCTTCGATTTGTTCTGTCCCGTAAATCAGTCGTTCTTTGGGAAATACATAAAGTATCAATTTACCGTAATTTTGACCATCCGATCGCGCTGCTAACCAAGCGATTAAGTTCGTTCTTTGCTTAGGAGTATAGGGTAAAAGCAAGAGAAATTCTTCAAAAGGTACAGTTGGTAGGCTACTAATTAAATAGTAAGGTTCTACTGGACGAGCTTGATTACCATAGATTTCGTTAGGAATCTGCCATTGGTCTTCCCGGTTGTAAAATACCTGAGTATCTGTCATGTGGTAGGTCATCAACCGTTCAGCCTGAATATTGAAAAAATCTACTGGATAGCGAATATGATTGCTGAGTGTTTTAGGCATCGCACTCAGGGGTTTAAATAGTTTGGGAAAAATTTTTCTCCAAGTGGTAATTATTGGGTCATTGCGATCGGCAACATAAAAGTTAACAGTGCCGTTATAAGCATCAACTACCACTTTGACAGAGTTGCGAATATAGTTAATGCCATCTTTATCCGGATCGGAATAGGGATAGTGATTACTAGTTGTGTAGGCATCAACTATCCAGTAAAGATAATTTTGGTTTGTTGAGTAATCTTGATTGCTCTGATCAAGACTGGCATCAGCGGCAACTAAATAAGGGTCACTGTCATATTTTAAAAAAGGTGCGATCGCTTGAATTCTTTGTTTAACATTTCGGCGTAATAAAACTTTTGTTTCTGGTAAAAAGTCCCTGGTTAACGCCATTTGCCAGTCTTTCAAATAGGCTGCAAATAGCCACCTTCGCCAAGTTGTACCAATAGAGATACCACCGTTTCCATCGTAGTTATTGTAAACGTTATCACTGCCACTGGGATAATCGAGTTCTCTGACTTTAGTACCAGTCATTACATAGTTATTCGTAATTTCACCGTAATAAATCCGGGGTTGCCCAATGGGAATACTGTTGCGAATGCCTTGATTGGCAGTAGTGAGGGCACTGCTATCACCGCTAATATCTTTGACAAAATACTCTGGTAATCCACCAGGGCCAACTACGTTTACAGGACTCATAGTAAAACCAAACCCGTGGGTATAAATCAGATGGCGGTTTACCCACGTTTGAGCTTCCTGGGGAACTGCACTGTAGTCTAATTCCCGCGCTGCAATTAATACTTGTCGCCGTTCTGTAGTTGCGGCAGTTTGAGATGATGATTGCTGGTTTGGTGCGACGGGACGGCTACTGGCGGCTTCTGTTTCTAGGGTGTAGCGGTCAATATCAGCACCTGGAAACCGATAGTAAGGTCGAATTTGCTGCAACTGACGGTTGGTTTCTAATAATGGGCGCTCATCCCAAAGGCGAATATTCCGAATTGTTAAGTCATTAGCTTTGAGATCAGCTTCTGTTAATTCATCTTGGGGGTTGAAATTTTTGGCATCAATTGCTTCTAAATCAAAGGCTTGACGAGTCGAGGCAATAGTACGCTTGATGTACGGTTGTTCCCGTTGCAATTCATTAGGCTGAACTATTAAATATTGCACCGCAGTAGGTACAAGCCAACCACCTACTACTGCTAGCACAAAATAAACTCCTAATCCATAAAACGCTAAACGGCGATGAGGAGATTTCGGCCTCCAAAAAATTGTTCGCCACAATAAGTAAAAGGCGATCGCTACCGCTAGGGCGCATAAAGCATTGTAAACTGGCAACTGCGCCATGACATCGGTGTAGCTGGCACCATAACTTACCCCACGCTTGGAATATAGCAATTCATAACGACTTAACAAATAACCTAGGGCAACAGCCACCATCAATGCACCACCCAAACCGTATACATGGCGTTGCTGTTGTGGCGAAAACCCAGGAAAAATGCCTTGACTGAGACTGTCGCCGGATAGGAGGTAAGTAAGAGTAACAGCTATTAAACCGTAAAGGAATAATCCCATGAGCCACAGTCCTAGCAATTCCAAGACGGGGAGGGAAAATATATAAAAGCTGATATCTTTAACAAATAAAGGGTCGGTGTCGTTAAAGGCAGTACGAAAGAGATATTGCAGTATCTTGCCCCAATTTTGGTAAATTATCTGCCCAAAGAGTAGACTCATGACAATAGCGATCGCCCTGAGTGACAATCGGGGATAAATTAAAATAGCGATCGCAATTCCCAAAACCAAGCTTAAATACCAAACTTGGGAATATATTCGCCTTACCATCTGCCAGATTGCCTCTAATTGAAAGCGATCGCTCACCAGTAAACGAGCCTTAGTAAATTCTGGATTCCAGTAAGAAATGGCAATTTCACCGTAATAAGCCAGCATTAATGTCAGCAACAAGCTGAAGCCTAAAGCTAGAGGTAGCAGCCAGTGCAGTCTGATGGCGGGAAAGCGTCGAGGATCGAAACTACGAGCTAAATTGCGAGGATCGTAGTCAGGATTGAGAAACCTTGCAAACTCACTCCTAACTGGTTGACTCGTCACAGGCTGAGGATACTTGAGACGTTCTGCCAAAAAGAGGTTTGCTAGGAGGTAAACAGTAGTTATCCCAACTACAAATACCCATATAGTGGCCTTAGTAACCAGCCTCAACAGAAATACTTGCAGGTAGCCGACTTCCTGAAACCAGAAAATTTCGACTGGTAAACGGGAACCCAGAACTACGAGTAGCCACAGCCCTAGGAAGAATATTAATAGGCGAACGCCCCATTTCCACAACATTCCTTAGCAGTCAACCTTTTCTAAATTACAGTTATCAATGACTTTCTGCTGACGAAGCAAAGCTTACTAGCCATCTAGTTCATTGATGCCTTTAACTGATCCTAGTACTTCGTTACAGTAATTATGATTGCTACGTAAGTAATTAAGCGCGATCGCACTGATAATATGTAAACTTTTGTAGGGAGATAGGGTAAAAGGGCAAAGGGCAAAGGTTTTCTCTTTTACCTGCCTCTTTAACGTAATTAAATATAGTTATGCAGGACTCTGGCAGATTTATGCTGGCAAGCTTTGGCAAGTGTTATTCTACTAGCTAACGGTTAAAGATGACCTACAATAATGTTTGATTTTTAACTCGCAATCATGCTAACCAGCGTTGACCGTTTATTATTTGTGCGGCGAGTCCCGATTTTTAAAGAATTGCGGGATGATTTTATCGTGCGGCTTGCTTCCGTGATGAGCGAGCTATCCTTTCCCTCAAATCATGCCATCTTTAGGCAAGGAGAGGAAGGGCGATCGCTCTATATTGTAGTATCTGGCCGTGTCAAAGTTCACATTGGCGATAAAAAGTTGGCAGAGGTAGACAAAGGCAAGTACTTTGGCGAAATGGCAGTTTTTGATACACAACCCCGTTCCGCCTCAGCTACCACTTTAGAACCCTGTGAGTGTTTGGAACTCACCCAAGAACAACTCTATGATGCAATTGAAGAAACTCCCGAAATTGCGGTGAATATCATTCGTGAGTTATCGCGTCTAATTCGCAAACTCAACGAAAAATGAAAATATTAGTATTAGTTATTGGGTGTTTGGTGTTTGGCGTTTGGTG
The DNA here is from genome assembly GCF_014696615.1 of Nostoc linckia FACHB-104. Classification (GTDB taxonomy): domain Bacteria; phylum Cyanobacteriota; class Cyanobacteriia; order Cyanobacteriales; family Nostocaceae; genus Aulosira; species Aulosira linckia_A. The sequence goes on from NZ_JACJQJ010000002.1 coordinate 244,126, forward strand.
TTTGTCAAGGGTCTCTATTAACAGGAAACAGGGCATAATTTGAAGTTTTGAATTGATATTAATTTCAGACTGCAGCCTTTTTATAGTAACTTTTAAATTCCCAACATTTTTGAATAAAACGCTGCGGTATTTCTAGACTTGCTCCCCAGTGCAAATGAATATAAGAAGCGTGAACATTTATAGGTATGTTCCATCCTTCATATCCCATATTTTCCGCACAATCGTAACGGTAAGTTTCAAACAAAGGTTGATTGGGTGTGGATATTAAATGCGAACGATGAAATTCATGCCCATACACATTTTCACCTGCTGGTACTATTAGACTATCTTGTAAAGATATGGCACGACGATAACCTAAAGTTAAGCGTTTTCCCATTTGAGTGGATGTAGGTAAAATGCCTAACATTGGCCAGGATGCACCGTTAAAATCAATAATTTCCTCACATAAATACATTAATCCGCCACACTCAGCAATAGTTGGTATTCCCTCTATAATTGCTGTTTTAACTGTGTGACGAACGCTAATATTTTCTGCTAGTTGCTGTGCAAAAACCTCTGGAAATCCGCCACCAAAATAAATTCCCTGCACATCTTTTGGTAATTCAGAATCTGCTAACGGACTCCAAAAAACCAGTTCTGCACCCAACTCTTGCAATAAATCAAGATTATCTTGATAGTAAAAATTAAAAGCGCGATCGCGTGCTACTGCAATCCTTAATGAGGAAGCAGAGGGGCAGGGGGCAGGGGGCAGGGGGAGATTTTCAGTTCCCAATCCCCATTGCCCCTTATCCCCAGAGGGGGCCCCGAGTTTCCCAGTCCCCAACATAGGTAATAACCTTTCCCAGTCAAAGCAAGTATCACCTAAATCAGCCAGCCGATTGATCACAGCATCTAATTCTGGGAGTTCTGCTGTGGGTACTAAACCTAAATGGCGATCAGGAATGGTGATATTATCTTGACGACGCAGTATCCCAAGAATGGGTAATTGTAATGATTCTAGAGCGTCTTTGAGTAGAGAAAGATGGCGATCGCTGCCTACGCGATTGAGTATTAAACCCGCTATTTTAATTCTCGGATCAAAAGAACAATAACCATGAGCGATCGCCGCCACAGAACCCGATAAGCGACTGCAATCAATTACCAACACCACAGGTAAATTCAGCAATCGTGCAATATGTGCAGTACTGGCAAAATCACTTATGAATTGGGCATGGGGCATGGGGCATGGGGCATGGGGCATTGGTAATTGGTAATTGGTAATTGGTAATTTGCTATTTCTCCCCTGCTCCCCTGCTCCCTCATCCCCCTCATCTCCCTCATCTCCTTGTCCCCTCGTCCCCTTAATCCCATCAAACAGCCCCATTACGCCTTCTACTAAAGCATATTCACTATCTTGGCTGTGACGGGCAAAACATTGCTGAATATAAGCTTCAGAAGTCAAAACTGGATCTAAATTCCGACAAGCACGACCAGTTACGTGCTGATGAAACATCGGATCGATATAGTCAGGGCCGACTTTAAAAGATTGTACTGCTATACCCCGACGACATAATGATGCTAAAAGCGTCAGTGTAACTGTTGTCTTACCTACTCCACTACGTTCTCCAGCAATCACTAAAGCCATAAACTGCCTTTTGATTTGATTTCCACAAAAATTTTAGGGGCGATCGCCAAAGCTTAAATTAATTTAACAATAAAATCAGTGCGATCGCCCCATTACCCCACATCCTCTCTTCTGGTAACTCCTGATAGACTAACCAGACTCCCACGCTTCAGCACTTTTAAATATGACTAAAAACTTAGCATTTCTCACCATCCACGGTATGGGAGAAACGGAAAAAGAGTATTACCAAAGACTTAAACAATCTTTAGAAAAAACTTTAGGTAAAGATATTTGGCAAAAAGTTCACTTTGAGCCAATCTATTATCAATCTGAATTACAAGACTACCAATATAGTGTTTGGGAAAATATGCGCCAAAGTGCATCTCTAGCTTGGCAAGATTTACGAAAATTTATGCTCTTTGGTTTTAGTGATGCATCTACCTTAGAACACCGAGCTACAGATGATGGCAGCGTGTATAAAAAAATTCAAAAATCTATTATCTCTTCTTTAAAAATTGCCAGGACAGCATTTTCATCTAATGATATTTCTATAATTATCTTGGCTCATTCTTTAGGTTGCCAAGTTATCTCTAATTATCTTTGGGATGCTCAGAATAATCAAGGAATTTGGCAGATAGATAGTCTGGATTATCCAGTATTTCAACCAGAGCAAGAAGATTTTTTGAGATTGAAATCTCTGCAATATCTAATTACTACTAGTTGCAATATTCCATTATTTGTAGCTGGCTTTGCCAAAATCATAGCAATTAATAAACCTAATCCTAATTTTAAATGGTTTAATTACTATGACAAAGATGATGTTTTAGGATGGCCTTTAAAACCTTTATCGCCTTCCTACAATTCAATAGTTGATCAGGACATAGAAATTGATTCTGGCAACATTTGGCAATCGTGGAATCCTCAAAGCCATGATGGTTATTGGACTGATGAGGACTTTATTACACATTTGTCAGACATAATTAAGAGTTTGAGTACATAGTCAAATTTTATAGACAGCCAATTGCGTAAAAAACCCAACAAAGCATCAAAATCTCTTTTTACCATGCCCAATGCCCAATGCCCAATGCCCATTTTCCAGTTAGTCAACAGTCAGCATTATTTCTTAGGTAGAGAGACTTAACACTCAGTACTTTTAACGTACAGCTTTTTTATATGCTCAAGCGGCTGTAATATTAGCATCAGAAGATTCTGGTGGCAATTACCATGAAAGGCAGTCTCTCACTAAGTATATTGAGCTACTTAGATTCACTACAAAGATTTCGCTTGTTCAGATCCAATAAGTTAGATTGGTTACTCATGTTGTCTTCTGTGCCTATGTTGATTGCTGCTTCTGCGGTAGTCACAATTGCTGCGCCACAGAAAATATCCCAAGCAACTCCAGGAGTTAACTTTAACCGCCCTACCCTGAACATTGGTAGTCAAGGAGAAAGGGTATCTGAACTTCAAGCAGCTCTCAAACTATTGGGTTTTTATACAGGTAACGTTGATGGCATTTATAGTGCTAATACTGCTACCGCTGTTTCCCGATTTAAACAAGCAGCCGGCTTAAATCCAGACGGTATTGTTGATGCTGTCACTTGGCAAAAGCTGTTCCCTAACCAAGGAATAGCCGCATCAACAGTAACGTCACCTCAACCAAGCCCTAAATCTACACCAGCATTAATCGCTCCTGCTTCAACGAACAACCCTAATAGAAATATTCCTAAACCAGAGCCCAAACCTGCTCAACCAAGACAAAGTACAACTCCTAAACCACCAAGAACACCCACCCGTCCGTCCCCATCTCGGACTAAGCCAACTCCTACCACGCAAATCCCGCGTTTTGTTGAACGTACCCCTGGTATTCAATACACCACAGATGGATTACCAATTTTGCGTTTAGGGAACCGTGGCTATGAAGTAGGCAAATTGCAAGAAGTATTGAAAAAGCTGGGATTCTTGCAAGGTAGCGTAGATGGAGACTTTGGCCCTTCAACAGATACAGCACTCAAAGCTGCACAAAGCCGCTATGGGCTACAACCTGACGGCGTAGCTGGTGGTGAAACCTGGCAAGTGCTTTTGGGAAGACTGCAGCGACAGCGCTAAATAAATAAGAAAATGGGTATGGGGTATTTGGTGTTTGGTAATGGGTAATTGGTAATTGGCATAGTTATTTCCCCTTGTCCCCTTGTCCCTTTCCCCCTCATCCCCTTCATCTCCTCTATTCCCTCACAGCTTGCGTATGAAACACTTTTTATTAACTTGGCTGGCTACTGCGGTAGCTTTATTGATTACTTCGAGAATTGTTTATGGGTTCGAGGTAAGGAGTTTTGTCGCGGCGTTGATTGCTGCTATAGTTATCGGACTTGTTAACGGCTTTATTCGCCCAATTTTGCAGTTTTTCGCATTTCCGATTACTTTACTGAGTTTTGGTTTATTTACCTTTGTTATCAATGCTCTAACTTTGTGGTTAGCTAGTGGACTAACTCCTGGTTCGGGTTTTGAGATTAAAGGCTTTGTACCTGCTTTGTTGGGTTCAATTGTGTTAGCGATTGTTTCTAGCGTGCTGAATTATTTTTTGAGAGTGGTTGAATAAGAGTTGCTACGGCTATTGTCACCGCCCCTGGTTCACCATGTAACCGAAAAATTTGTTTTGGCACTAAGCACCTGACTCCAATATCAATCAAATAAGGAGTGAGGTTTAATGAATGTGCATTCAACTGTAGAGACTGATGGGTTGAAAATCGCTCCTCATTTTCTCCTATCTGGGTGGCTATTGTTGTTTGCCAATCGATATTAGCTGCTGCGAGCATAGCTGCTGCTTCCGCTACGCTAGGAGTTCCCATTGTTTTAGCTGTCTTTTCGGCTGGGTTAGGAACACACACAAGCCGGAGAATTTCTGCGGGATATGTTTTTAAAGAAAAATTGCGTAGCTGGCAAAATTCTCCTAAACCGACTTCTGAAGCTTTATTGTTGATGGTAGCAAGACCTGCGATAGCTCCGCCAAAACCGTTGGCTAACGCACTTTGGTTAAGTTGATTTTCTCTAAACACGTGCTCAATTGCCGTCTCAATCAACTTTCTCGATACACCTTTTTGACAACCAAATCCTACCCAGAAGTGTTGCGACTGCCTTTGTAATTGGGGCATTCTATCACTCACTAATAGATTTCTCCTCAGTTAAATTGAAAATTTTTATTTCGCCTGTAATTCTAAGAATACCTGTGTATACGACGTTTTGTATGAGTTGTATACTTTCTGGTTCAGTATGATACATAAAAACTGATCGTTATAATACTTTTCCTGAAAACGAAAACCTATATATTGTGTACATCTAGCACAGTAGGAAACGCCGAGGCAGAGAAAAGGTAAAAGGTAAGAAGAAAAAATAAATTTTTGATTGATTTTTACTTCTCTAATAAGCTTGAGGCGCAAGCATTTTGCCTCCTCTATCTTGGTGTTTCAATTTCTTCCTTACTGTTGTACAGTAAAGCTTTCAGCGCCAGAAATATATTCTTACTCTCTTCAACAGTTGTAAATTTTTGATAGAAGAAATTTCTAAATTTATATCTTAGTTAAAACAGATGTAAAGATTTATTTATCTACGTATTAATCTCTCAAAAATATAGAAAATATTTTGCTCTATTTAGCTTGCATTTTTGATAATTTATTGGTATATTATCAATCCAATCAAATATAAATACAAAAATTGATTGACCAACCCTAAATCATAAAAATTAAACATAATTAAGAGTTGCAAGTAATTTTAAAAAACTACTGTTTATTGATAAGCCTGAAGAAAATCAATCATTAATATTATTGACCATCACAAAGCGATCGCTCTTGATCTGCGATCCCACAAATAAACTTTTCTGCTTGTAGACTAATCAAGGAATCATAGCTCAATTAAGCAGTCAAAATATGACAAATTGGCACAAAGTTAATGTTGGGCATTGGGCATTGGGCATTGGGCATTGGGCATTGGGTAATTGGTAATTAGTATTTTCCCCTTGTCCCCTTGTCCCCTTCTCCCCCAGTCCCTAGCCCCCAAATCACTCCTGCGCCCCAGCCTTTTGCAGACTCCGCACTATATCTCTAAATTCGTTAAATTCGGCAATCATCAAGGCTGTATAACCACCACGATTTTTCAAGTTCAAATCTGCACCACCTTGAATTAATACCTTGACAGACTGAGGAAAACCGCCGGAAGCTGCCCACATTAACGCTGTTGCGCCAGCTGAGTCTTGAAAGTTAACATCAGCACCCTTGGCTATCAGTAAGTGCAAAACCTCTGGGTGATTGCGTTGCGTGGCTTTCAGTAAAGCTGTTTTACCATCCTCTGCGGGGATATTGGTATCAGCGCCATAGTCTAGTAAGACTTTCACTGTTTCAACGTGGCCTTGGAATGCAGCTAATGTTAAAGGGATCTCACCGAGATTTTTATCATGAACATCCGCCCCACTACGCAGCAGCACTTCGACAATTTGGCTATGTCCCTGCAAAGCGGCTACAAGTATTGGTGTATCACCAAGGTTATTCCGAATTTGGACATTTGCACCTCGGTTGAGTAATGCTTGCACTACATCTAGATAACCTTCCACAACAGCAAGGTGGAGGGCTGTTTCTCCATCACGATCTTGGAGATTAATTTGGATGTCTCTATCCAGTAAAGCTGTCACTATTTCAATATTGCCAGCGGCGGCGGCGGCGCTTAGTGCGGTTCCTCCATCCTGATTTTTGACATTCACATCAGCGCCAGCAGCCAGTAAGGTTTTCACAACTGCTAAACGTCCTAAATCTACCGCAATCATTAACAGTGTCTCACCTTCTTCATCTGGGATATTGACATCTGCACCGCTTTGAATAAAAGCTTCTACAACTGCTGCGTGTCCTTGCTTGACTGCTAGCTTTAAGGCTGTGTCATCATCTTTATCAGTAATGTCCAACTTAGCACCAGCAGCCAGTAAAGCTTTTACTACATCGACATTACCTTTAAGTGCCGCTGCCATTAAGGCGGTGCTGCCATCTTCATTTGTGGCATTGACATTTGCACCTCTAGATATTAGTAGCTGCACAATATCAAGTTGATTAGCGCTAGCTGCCAGCATCAAGGCTGTGAGGCGATAACGCTTTCTGGGTTGGTTAATATTTGCCCCAGCATCTAAAAGCGATCGCACAATTTCGGTGTAGCCTAAATTAGCCGCAAACATTAACGGCGTAGTACCATCGCGATCGCATACGTCCGCTTTAGCACCAGCAGCCAGTAGCGCCTCCAGCCGCTTGATATCACCGCTTTTAGCAGTTCCTAGCAGCAACATATCAGTGTTTTCAGTCATTGATGAGATTCCGCACTAGCAGTTTTTATTGATCTAGCCCCAGAATTCAGTCTGAGATTGTTTATCCACTTTTGCAAGGGGGTTGAGTCACTATTCTGGGCTGAGATTTCGGGATACTGGCATCTTTTTATTCTCTGCCGCCAATACAGAGAAATAGAGTTATGCTAATTTTTATGAAGATTTAAGAATCGGGCGGGAACACTATGAATTTGGAACTTTCTCCATCATTTAAATATTGGCTGAACTTCTTTCACCCAATTATGATGTGGGCATTATTGGCAATCTCCATATATGCTGCCTATCTGGGGCTACAAGTACAGCGTACTAGAAATGCTCAGGGTGAAGAGAAAAAAGAATTGATTAAAGGTAGATATAACATCAAACATTATCAAATCGGGTCTATACTCTTAGCTTTGATGGTAGCGGGTGCGGTTGGAGGGATGGCTGTTACCTACATCAATAATGGCAAATTATTTGTAGGCCCTCACCTGCTAGCAGGACTGGGTATGACTAGTTTGATTGCATTTTCCGCTGCCCTCTCTCCTTATATGCAAAAGGGAGCAAACTGGGCACGTATGACTCATATTTTATTAAATTTCACACTTTTAGGGCTGTTTGCTTGGCAAGCTGTTACTGGAGTGCAAATTGTTCAAAGAATTTTGACGAATGCATAATTAAGAGTCAAAGGTCAAAGGTCAAGGGTCAAGAGTCAAAGATTAGCCCTTTCAAGGTAACTTGTTCAATCTCTTTTTCTCTACCTGCACTTGACCTTTGTACAGACGCGATTAATCCTGTCTTGGCGATTATTGTACAGACGCGATTAATCGCGTCTCTGCAACTCTTGACTACTTACCGCTTTTTCTTAGCAGCATTAAAGGGTATACCAAGAGATTGATGAAAATCTTCTTGGACTTTGCGAGTTAAGCGACGAGATACTTGACGGACGATTTGGTTGAGTACGCGATCGCCTGTAGATTGAATTAAAGACTTGGGCAGTCGTTGTATGAACTTAGGAAAGTGAAGTTCCACGACCAAATCTAATTCCCACTCTACTCGCGTCACCTCCGCAAAATTTCCAGTAGCTTCAGATACATTTTCTACCAACTGTAGGGATGCTCGATAATCAACGTCATATCCAGGCGACTGATAATCAGGAATTGGGATAGTACGAATACGATATACTCCTGCATCAGCAGGTAATAATTCTAACCCTATCTTTGGCTCAACTTCATAACCAAAGGAGCCAAAACGACCAATGATTAAAGCGTAGCCATTTTCTCCTAATGGTTGGACTTTCATCGGTTCAGCGCAACGCGAAAACCAGGAAGAGTGAGTATTAAGATACTCTGCAACCATTGCCGCTGGCGCATACATCTCCATACAATCACTGTAGCTACCATAAAATTTTGTAGGCATTGCTACAGGGACTCCTGTTAATGCGTCCTCCACTTCTGTGGCACTGGACGCTACAGGTAAAACATTTTCTCTTATTTCTAATGATTGATATTCGCCGTTTCTTGAAAGCATAAATGCGTTCCTGCATCCTTTGGCGTTGGTCTATATTAATCGTTCCCAGCTGACGTGGGTCATTATGCACTTAGATTCCATTTTGACGGAATCCTCATGAATCTGTCATGAACTTCGTAGAATTACTACAATAAAGAACTGAACAATCACATATTAGTTTCCCAGGATAGCGTTTCTCATGAAAGCATTTGTAGCAGGGGCAACAGGTGAAACAGGTCGCCGGATTGTACAAGAACTCATAGCGCACAAAATTCCCGTCCGTGCTTTAGTCAGGGATACTGAGAAAGCTAGGGAAATATTGCCCGCAGAGGCAGATTTGGTAGTGGGTGATGTGTTAAAACCCGAAACCCTGACAGAGGCTTTAGGTGATAGTACAGTCTTACTGTGCGCCACCGGTGCGAAACCCAGCTTCGATCCTACTGGGCCCTATAAGGTAGATTTTGAAGGTACTAAAAATTTAGTAGATGCCGCTAAAGCAAAAGGAATTGAGCATTTTGTCTTTGTTTCTTCCTTGTGTACTTCCCAGTTGTTCCATCCCCTAAATTTGTTTTGGCTAATTTTAGTTTGGAAAAAGCAAGCTGAGGAGTACCTTCAAAAAAGCGGCTTGATCTATACGATTGTGCGGCCAGGTGGATTGAAGAATGAAGATAACTCTAATCCGATAGTGATGCAGGGCGCTGATACGTTGTTTGATGGTAGCATTCCTCGGCAAAAAGTTGCCCAGGTTTGTGTAGAAGCCCTTTTTGAACCAACTGCACGTAATAAAGTTCTAGAGATTGTTTCTAAACCCGAAGCTACTGCCAAAAACTTTAGGGAGTTATTTACTAACGTTGCTTGAAGAGTGGTGAGTGGTGAGTGCTGAGTGCTGAGTAAAAATATGAATTTCCAGCCCCCAGTACCCAATCCCCAATCCCCAATCCCCAGTGTAGAAAGTTTTGATTTAAGAAGTTAAAACAGAACACAGTACTACTGCGCTAAATTCTGCCGAAATTAGTGCATAAGCCATTGTTGTTAAATACAAGATTAAAGATTAAGGAGTCAAACTCTGAAAAGCTTTAAATTTAAAGGCGTAGAAAAACTCATTGGGCCAATAGCTGCGCTGCTTGGCTTCGTCTACTTGCTACAGTGGTATATTACTGGAGATTTGCGATCGCCTTCCGATCCCATCTTTGAAGGTCAACAACCACCTTTAGTAATGAAAGGCGGCGATCCTTACATTCGTGCTTTAATGCGAACTATCTCGGCTAGTGAGGCCAGTGGTAAACGCCCTTACTCGCTGTTATATGGTGGTCAACAGTTTAATGACCTCAGCCGTCATCCTCAAATATGTGTCACCATTGTGACTGGCCCTAACACAGGCAATTGCTCGACTGCTGCGGGTAGATATCAAATCATTAATACTACTTGGTTTCAAATTGCCCCCCGCTATCATCCCAAGCCTACACAGTTTATGTTTTGGGTTTCTTATAGTTTTGAGGCTGAATATCAAGATATGGTAGTTTACCGTTGGTTGAGCGATTCCCAATTTTGGGGAATTAATATTTCACAACTGCTGCATCAAGGTAAGTTGAATGATGTTTTACGGCGATTGTCTCCCACTTGGACAAGCTTAGGATACGGCATAGAAACCAATTCTATTAGTAGCTCCTTGCCCAGAATTTATAAAAAAGTATTGCAAGAAGAATTAGCGACTATCAATCAACCATCATCACAAAACGCAATCCCTGCTCCTAGCGCCAGCCTAACACCTAAACCTCCAGAAAGCCCAAGGGAAAAGAATAATTCAACGATTCCCCCTTATAGAGGCAGTAGCGGCACTTTAGAGCTAAGATTTAATAGCCTTTAGTGCTAAAGTAAATATTCAAGTTTGCTCCTCTTCACAAAATTCTGTTATTTATGAATTTTCAACGCCGAGGATTTACAAATTTAGTTCATAACAAATTTTTCACTTCTCTTAGTTAGCGAATTTCTTCAATGGGAAACATCTTGATTCTTCAATGCTTTCCGAGAAACCCACTTTGTAAAACCAGGAAACAAACGATAAACAGTCTGTGAAAAATTAGCTGAACCAACCATTACCTCGGTCTTTTGATTCTGGACTGCATTCCATATAGCATCTGCGACATTTTCAGGCTTTTCTATGACAGGATTTTGTACAACATTTTGTAGCTGTTGGCGACGTTGTTGTAAGTCTTGCTCGTTTTTACCCCGAAAAACAGCCTTGTCTAAAAAATTACTCTTGATTAAATTTGGATAAATGCCACACACAAGAATATTTTTAGGTTTTAATTCTGCTTCTAGTGCTTCCGTTAATCCAGTGACAGCAAACTTACTAGTACAATAGGGGACTAAATAAGCAGTTGGTACTTTACCACCAATGGAACTGACATTAACTATGGTTCCACTTCCCCGTTCTAAGAAATGAGGTAGTAAAGCTTCAATTGTATGAATATATCCCCATAAATTAGTGTCTAATACCTGATGCCAATCGCTAAGAGAAAACTCCTCAACTGGCCCAGATGCATAGATACCTGCATTATTCACAAGTATGTCGATATAACCATAATGAGCTAGTGATTTCTCCACTAGTTTACTTACCTGAGATGGTTCTTTAACATCGCAAGGTACAATCAATGGTGTTGTATTACTAAAGCTTTGAATCTCTTGTGCAACTGCTTGCAAGTTGTCATACTGACGGGATGTCAATACTAAATTGTAGCCTTTGCGAGCAAATAAAAGAGCTGTGGCTTTACCGATACCTTGGGAAGCACCTGTAATTAAAACAGTAGGAGCCATAATTTTTCAACGGAAAATCTTCAGTTGCTATTAGTAATTACAACTTAGTTTGTCAAAAATATTTTTTGAATGCTTCTTACTTACGCTAGATTTTAAATTCTATCTCTCTAAAGAGATTGTTATTTAAGATATACTTGGGTTCGCTACTAAAACATAATTATGCATATAGCAATCCTATTTCAGTTGTGAAAAATATCCGTTGTGGCTGTTAACCGTTGACAGTTAAAAGTTAACAGTCCACGTACCTTGATGCAATATTTCACAAATCATTTAGGATTGCTATAGTAATATACTATTGATATTTAAGTAATGAAATATATTTAAGGGACTTGCAGAAAATAAATTATCCAATTTACGAAAAAGAATAGTTTATTTCTCTCCCCCTGCTTGTTGATACGCGGTTAATCGCATCTCTATCCCCTCGCCAAAAAAGCGATAGTATCTTTTTTTAGTTGGAAATTTTCTAATTTGGTAGTTATAAGTGTAATATTTAATTTATATTAATAAATATTATATATGCATTTATTGCTTGCTGCTAAGTGCTAAATTCTCAGCACTAGTAAAGCTTTGAGTTAGATATTGCATATTATTTTTACTGCGGACTAAGGATTTTAGCTCTGAAAATCATAGGTGAGACCCTGACTATAAAGAAAAAACTTTCATTTTTCTGAGACTTGCGTAAGTATTAGATAGGTAATTTTCTTATCCCTGTCCTTGCTATTGATTTTGTACCTGAATGATATATGGAGTAAAAGCATGATTCAGTTAGAACAACCACCTAATCTTGAAAAGAATTTTATTCCAGAATTCAGAAGTAAATTTCATTTTGAAGGACTTTTGATTTCTATTTTCATTATTATCCTATGGACTATTAGCCAGATTTTTCTACTGTGGTTTGATTTTTCTAATTGCAATATTTTGATACTCTTGTCATTTATAATTTGGCAAACATTTTTATACACGGGTTTATTTATTACGTCTCATGATGCAATGCATGGGTTAGTCTTGCCTAATTATCCTAAAATTAACTATTTTATCGGTTCATTATGTTTATCACTTTATGGATTTTTACCATATCAAAAATTATTAAAAAAGCATTGGTTACACCATCAGCATCCTGCTAGTGAGTTAGACCCTGATTTTCATGATGGTAAACACGAAAATTTCTTTGCTTGGTATTTTCATTTTATGAAAAGTTATGGGAGTTGGGGACAGATTATTTCTATAGTTATTATCTATAGAGTTTTTCTTCATCTACTTCACATACCTGCTGCTAATTTAAATTACTTTTGGGCACTACCATCACTTTTAAGTTCATTACAATTATTTTATTTTGGAACTTTTATACCTCACAAGCAGCCTATAGGTGGTTATATTCCACCCCACAACGCCCAAACGATTGACTGTCCAATTTGGTGGTCATTTATTACTTGCTATCATTTTGGCTACCACCAAGAACATCACAGATATCCCCATATTCCTTGGTGGCAGCTACCTGAAGTTTATATAATGTCTAAAAATCGTAATGTCTAGCCTCATAAATTATAAGGTGGGCAATATTCTGCTGAAACGGCGATATTATTTGGAAGTTCCTTAGTTTGTCACTGTTTGTTGCTGGTTAGATATGTTATCTACTCTGCCTTCTATTAGAGGTGGACGCACACATAAATAGATGAGGGGCCCGAACAAGGGAATTAAAGTTATTAACCAGAATAATGCAGGGTTTTTCCAACCGCGACGTGCCATATCATCTCCTAGTAATGCGGGAAATAATAGGCACAGTAGAACGAAATCTAGGCTCATAACATGAATGAAGCGGCTAGTTTGCCATTGTTGTGCAAAATCAGCCCAATTGCCTTGTAAACCATAGGCTACTAAAATAGCTGTGGCTATAGTTAAACCAACTCCAGTTACACGAGAATCTAGCAGTTTGAGAACAGCATTTTTTTGTCCCTGAAACTGTGGGTTTGGTTGGCGTAGAGCTAAGTAGGGTAAAAGTGCAAATGCTCCGACTGCAAAAGATGCGAGCGCAAATGGCCAAGCTCGGATTTTTTGCCCTCTACCATCAAAAAGTACTAAAGCACTGTAAATGACAGGCCAAATACCCATGATGTTAAATAGAGCAATGACTAAGGGGTTAATACCTTGCCATTGCCCTGTGCTTAAATTCTTTATTAACTCGAATGTATCAGGGCGATCGGGTGGTGCTAGAAAAAATGCATAAACAATAAATCCTAGCCACAACAACCCAAAGCCAATTTTTCTCGTCATGATGTAATGTGATTAACTGAAAGCTTCCGATAGGTAATCAGCAGCCGCAGCTACAACAGCGATCGCACTTTCGTAATCTAGGCGTGTGGGCCCTAAAACTCCTACACTCCCAACGGGAATGCTACCCCGACGATAGGTAGAACTAATCAAGGTACAGGTACGTATGGGTTCGAGTGGGTTTTCTGCACCAATGCGAACATTTACCCGTGGCTTGCTCTGATCTTCAACCTCTGGCTGTTCAAAGATTAATCGCCACAGCTGGTCTTGTTCTTCTTCCAACAGATGGATAATTGTTTGCACTTGCTGGACTTGAGAAAATTCTGGCTGACGCAAAACTTCCCCCACTCCGCGAACCATAATTTGTGTCGCTGTGGGTGCAACAGTCTTACGGGCTAATTCTGCAACGGAAGTTTTGAGGAATTCGCCATAGCGTTGGAACTCCTGATCTAATTCGCTCCAATCTAGGGTAGCCAATTCCAACAAGCTGCGTCCCCGCAGGTGGCTATTCAAAAAGTTAGAGACGATTTGCAATTCGCGATCAATCACTTCTGGATCGAGTTTGGTTTCTTCCCTCATTGGTGATAAATCCATTAAGCGCGAATGCGTCTCATAGTTGTCTGTAACCACAATCAGCATGATTCGCCCCGTTTCAATTTGCATTAATTGCAAATGGCGTAACAATGCTGTGTTAGTTTGTGGCATTGTAATCAAGCTAATACAACCACTCAAGCTAGCTAAAATCTGCGCTGCGCCATGTAGTAGCGCTTCTAAACTCCAATCTTCCCAATGTAAGCGTTTTTGCAGCGCTTGTTCTACCTCTTTAGCCAAAGCTTCTGATGGTGTAATTAGCTGATCTACATAAATGCGATATCCAGAGTCCGAAGGTACTCGTCCAGCAGATGTGTGTGGTTGGAATAGTAAACCAGATTTTTCTAGGACACCCATTACATTGCGAATTGTGGCTGAACTAACCCCTAGGTCGTATTCTTCAATTAACGCTTTTGACCCAACAGGCTCTGCCGTAGCAATATAATGACGTACCGTTGCCCAAAGTATATGCTGTTGTCGATTTGTCAACTGGACTTGCATAAGGTATTCTTGGCTGAGGCAAAAAATTTTAATGAAACTTTGCAAAAATGTCTGGGTTTCCCCGCAAAAGAAAAAAAATTATTAATAGTAAACTACTATAGCTAATTGTGAGTTAACATTGCTAACTATTTATTTAGCAGAAATTAATTAATATTAATTTATATTTTAATTTATTCTTCAGATGCTCTGGAAAAGAGCCTGACTACTATCATGAAAGCTGGCTGTAATTATCTACATTGTGGCTTGCATAGGCATATTTTTCCACAAAGTTTTAGGAAAAAATGTATGTGTTAGCACTGATTTTTTTTCACTTTAGATATATACCTACAGAGTAATTGCTGATGCATTAAAGGGCATGGGGCATTGGGCATGGGGCATGGGGCATTGGACATTGGGCATGGGTAATAGGTAATTGCTTTTCTCCCCTGCTCCCTGCTCCCTGCTCCCTTACCTCATCCCCAGTTCCTAATACTGCGGCACTGAAGGGTCAACTAGCTGAGAATAGGCAGCGATGCCACCTGTAATATTTTTAACATTGGTAAAACCCTGAGCGAGTAACCACTGGCACATTTGGGCAGAGCGCATCCCGTGGTGGCAAAGCACTAGGGTTTCAGCATGAGGATTTAAGAGTGTGGGTACTTGCTCACCCCATTCTGCAAATTCACTGAGAGGGAAGTTAACAAAACCCTCAATGCTAGCGATCGCGAGTTCTTGGGGTTCGCGCACATCCACTAGCTGAATACTGGAATCCTTGGTTGAGAGAAGTTGTGCAAGTTCTTCAACGCTAATGTGGGCAATGGGTTGATTAGGAGAATTGCCTGTCATGAGGTTTTGTAAACAATCCTATATTATTTATGTTGACATGAAGATCGTAACCGTAGCATGAGCATCGATTCCTAAATTGTTAACTTTAGTATGTCTAATGTGAACAGGCAAAGCTCGTTTTTTACCTTCCTCGTAGCTGGTGCGATCGCATTCATATTGTTTGTGATTGGTGGTTATTACTGGTTTTTCGTCAAAAGTCCAGTTAACTTTGTGACTTCTAGTTCTGTGCAGTCTAGCGCAGCTATATTTGTATCAAAATTTTCTCCGATTACAGTTTCTCTATTAGTAAATCCAGACAAATTACAGGCGTTAGAGCGTGAAGGCGAATTATCGAAGCTAAAAACTAGTTTATTGGCTAAGAGTAATATCGATTACCAAGAAGATATTCAACCTTGGTTAGGAAATGAAATTACTCTCGCTGTTACTAGCTTAGATATCGATCGCGAACCAGGAAATGGACAACAACCAGGATATTTGCTAGCGCTAGCAACTACGCAACCACAAAAAAGTCGTGAGTTTGTAGATCTGCTGTTTTCTAAGCGGGTATTAGCTGGAGGAAACTTAGCAACTGAAGAATATGAAGGCGTAAAGCTAATTTACGACAATCCACCACCCAAGCAAGATTTTCTGGCTGGTGCTGTTGTTGGCGATGACTTTGTCTTATTCGCTAACGATTTGAAAGTACTCAAAGATGCGATTAATAATGTCCAAGCTCCCGATTTAAATTTAAACAGCTATGTGCAATATCAGAAAGCTACAGAACAATTACCTAAAGGTGCTGTGGCTGTAGCTTTCTTAAATTTCCCTTCCTTAGCAAAATGGCAAGGCTTAGAACTGCAAGAATCAACCTATGACAGCGAAATTATTTCCTTAGTATTGAACTCCAAAGGATTAATCGCAGAAACGAGTTTTTTAAGTACAGCTTCCCCAGAAAATGTTAATGCTTCTCCTGCGCCATCATTATCTCAACCTGTAGGCGCATTGCAATACATCCCCACATCAGCAGGTTTAGCTATCTCTGGTGCTAATTTAAGCAATTTGGGTGACACCGATTTAGCCAAACTCTGGAAACAGGTTACAGCAACGCTAGCGGTTTCTAAGGAAAGTGTGAAATCGAAGATGGCGAAACCATTAACGGATTTGCAAAATCGTTGGGGTATCAACTTACCAGAGGACATTTTCAGCTGGGTAGAAGGAGAATATGCGATCGCACTCTTACCCCAAAACCAGCCAGCAAGTAACAGTTGGGTGTTTGTCGTGGAACAATCCCCCAAAGTTGCAGAAGGAATTGCGCGGTTAGATGCGATCGCTTCAGCCAAAGGGCTAAATATTAATTCTCTTAGCCTCAATCAACAAAAAATCTCCGCTTGGACTGAACTAATCGCTAATAGCAATAAAGCTGATGCTAAGGGTTCCGCTTATACGGTAGAGACAAAAGTCCAGGGAGTGCATACAACTTTAGGGAATTACGAAATTTTCGCTTCCGATTTAGAGACAATGGCGGAAATTCTCAACGCTAAAGACAACTCTTTAATTAAAAATCGCGATTTCCAAGATAGTATTGCAGCTATTCCCCAGCCTAATCAAGGTTACATATATCTTGACTGGACAAAAAGCCAAAAACTTGTAGAACGCCAGCTACCGATTCTCAAACTAGTAGAAGTAGTTGGGAAACCCTTTTTTGAGAATCTGCGATCGCTCACAGTTAGCAGTTACGGTAATGATCCGGGATTGCTCAAAGGTGGCGTATTTTTAAAGCTTAAGCCTTAGTCGAGGGTAAGGGGGAAAAGGTGAAAGGGTAAAGGGAAATCACATCCTTTTAATCCTGCTCCTTTCCCTTTTACTCAAGCAAAATTATGGTTTCTAAAAAATTAACTTATAGGACTTACACAAGTGTCATATTTTTTTCTTTTAGGTTTGTCCAGAGTCAAATGTCAAGAGTCCAAAAAATCTAAATTTTTGACCTTTGACTCTTGACTCTTGACTCCTATACCAGAGGAGCAATGTGCCAGTCGCGTAAGTCCTGACTTAGTGGTATTGCCTGCCTTTTATCTAGAAAACTTGACATAGTAAGCCTTAATTTCCACTATTATCAATTCTTTAAAATTGACAAGGATTAAAATCTTAAAACCCAGGTAAAATTTGACTTAATTAATTACCAATTACCAATTACCAATTACCACTTTTAATATGTCCATTGCAGACCCAGAATATCTTCTTCACAGAGGATGGATGACCCATGCATTAAAATTGGCACAAGCTGCCGGTGATGCAGGAGAAGTACCTGTAGGGGCTGTAATTGTCGATGCTGGGGGTAATGTGCTGGCTGAGGGTGAAAATCGGAAAGAACGCGACAAAGACCCCACAGCTCACGCAGAAATTATGGCTTTAAGGACAGCTGCAAAAACCTTACAAAATTGGCACCTGAATGAATGTACTCTCTATGTCACCTTAGAACCTTGCCCGATGTGTGCCGGTGCTATTATACACTCTCGCTTGAAATTGTTGGTGTATGGAGTAGACGATACCAAAACTGGTGCTGTTCGTACTGTTATCAACATCCCCGATAGTGCTGCTTCAAATCACCGTCTCAAAGTCATTGGAGGCATTTTAGAGTCTACCTGCCGTCAGCAGTTGCAAGCTTGGTTTGCTACTCGACGACATCGAAGAAACTAGCAGACAGAGATGAAACTGTCCAATAGGTAGGACACAAGTAACAAAAGAAAAATTACGGTGTAATTAATCAAGGTTTCGTCACAATCTATCACAAAATCAGCAGCCACCATGATGATGGAATTTTACTCTGCTCATCCTACCTGTCAAGAAACAATAGCAACTACCGCCGCAAATCACAAGGTGGCTCATAGTACCTCAGGAGTTTCTTCTTGGTTAGCGCCTGTTGCGTATCTTTTAGGTCGTCACGTCCTGTTACCGTCGTTTTTTGGTCACATTCAAATTACCGGACAAGAAAATATCCCCACCAGCGGGCCGATAATTCTTGCGCCTACCCACCGTTCGCGCTGGGATGCGTTACTCGTACCCTATGCTGCGATCGCTTGTAGGTCAAAAAAAGACCTACGATTTATGGTGACTAGCAGCGAATGTAAAGGAATCCAAGGTTGGTTTGTGCGCCACTTGGGTGGTTTCCCTATCGATCCTAAACGTCCAGCAATTAGCACTCTGCGTCATGGCATCGAGCTACTGGAGCAGAACAAAACTCTAGTTATTTTCCCAGAAGGCGGTATTTATCGGGATGGGGAAGTTCACCCCCTCAAATCCGGAATTGCAAGGTTGGCTTTAAGTGCGGAAGCAAGTCAGCCAGACTTGGGAATTAAAATTCTACCTATTAGTATTAATTACAGCCAACCTTATCCCAATTGGGGTACAGATGTGATGATTCACATTGCCCCACCTCTCAAAGTTGCCGATTATAGTAACGGTTGTGTTAAACAAAATGCTAAACGCTTAACTGCTGATTTAGCTAAAGCTTTGCAACAACTGAGTCACCAAGAAACAGAAATTACTAATCCGACATTTGTAGAAATGCCTAATTCGTAATTTTGTCATTAGTCATTTGGCATTTGTTTAATAGCTAATACCTTATACACAATTTCTTATTTCCAATGCCTAATGCCCTAAACACTTAAAATTAATTCCCAACTATTGAGCTGACCGATATCTTGGGGTACATAATCAATAATTTGCAATTGCCAGTTACCTTTGGCTGATATTGATAGTAGCTGTTTGAGAGATGGATGCGATCGCACTGTATAAGTTGTTTGTAAGTTGGTACGACGACCTAAGGTGCGGTTTTGTAATAAAACTGGTTGGTTATTGGGAGCAATTACATAGATTTCTACATCCCCTAAGAAATCGTGGGTAATATTAACTGATATTTGAATATCTTGAATCAAACTCGCCTCGGAAATGGCGATCGCACTTTTTATTCCCTGCCTATTATTATCTGGAATTCCTAATTTACTGTCATTTCTGCCCTTTACTTGCTTGGTGACAGTTGGTGTACCTGCACGCATCTGCTGTGCTGCTTGTACTGCTTTGGCGGCGTTGATTTTACCATAACCGAACCATTGGGAATGACCGTTAGTGTCATAGGTTCCTGCTTTTAAACCCAGTTGTGGATCGGGATTTGTGTCCACAATTTTATCGGTGGTTTCTTGCAAGATGCGTCTGACTTGTTTGGCAGTTAAATCAGGATTTGCCGAGAGGATCAGTGCAGCCACACCTGCAACTACAGGAGTTGCGGCAGAAGTACCGCCAAAGTTGCGGGTAAAATCGCCAGCATCGTAACCAGCTGCACCTAATTGGTCAGTGGTGAACATTCCTAATCCTGAAAGGGTAGTGGCGATCGCAGGTTGTGTTTCCATAAACCCTGCTTCTTGAAACCACATCCCGGGAGGTGCGTTGTTACTTGGCGCACACACAGCAATGTTATTGCCCCAATTACTATAGGCTGATTTTTTCGCCAAACTCGTAGAAGCAGAGACAGCTATTACATCGGCGTGTACCGCAAAACCACTGAGCCAGTCTGTATCACCTGATAATAAATTCTTTGGCCAATTGCGCTCGAAGACAGTGCCGTTAATTGGGCGGTTGGCGTTACCTGCAGCAAACAAAATCACACAACCTTTGCCATTGCGTCCTTTGGTAGCTGCGCGAGTAATAGCAGCACTTTGACGCAAAGATAAGGGGAAATAAACAGCTGATGCTCCCCAACTGCAAGAAATCACACTAGCGCCCTTTTCAATTGCCCAAGTAAAAATATCTTCAATCGATTCATCATCTAAAAACCCCGTTGTGCGAATGGGCATCAATGCACAACCAGGGGCAACGCCAACAATCCCTTTACCATTTTCTTCTGCCACAGAGATACCTGCACAAGCTGTACCGTGGCTAGTTTCCTCTTCATCTGGCAAAGGTAAAAAGTCATTTTCCTTCAAGTCTCTGGGGGCAACGATTTTACCATTGCCTTGAAAATCTGGATGGTTCAAATCAAAAGAATCATCAACCACAGCCACAACCACAGAACGGACACCGCGAGTAATATCCCAAGCTGATTCCACAGCAATATGAGAACCAGCCGCCAATTGGTTAGTACCATTGTGGTTGAGATACCATTGCTGGGGATAAAGAGGATCACGGGGTTTATAATGAGTCTCTTGGCGCACCAAAATATTCGGTTCAGCCGCTAATACTTCTTTAATTCCTTGCAATTGATTAGCAATTTTAATGGGATTTTCTGTGGCTTGTTTGCTGACAAGAAATACAAAAGTGTTAGGTAGACCCAGGACTGGTTTGTTTTGTACTAGATTAAAGGAAGCGGCGAGAGCATTGATTTTAGCTGCATCAACTCCATCTGCAAATTGAATTGTAATTTGGTCATTAAGATAAACAAAAGTCCCAGGATTATCTTTGAGTTTGTAAATATGACTGACAAAAGCAACATTTTGATCAGCACGTGCTTGGGACATTGCTGTATCTAACGCGTTCGGTGCTACCGTAAAAATTTCTAGTCGTGCTTGGGGAATACTCCGGTGCCAAGTTCCCCAATTAAATTGAGATAATTGTTCAGCTGGAATATCGATAGAAAGACGGACACTGAAACGATCTAAAACCTTGTCTAAAATTAATTCTTCACCACCGCGTTGTAATACCATGCCCAGATTGCTGGCTGGTACACCTGTGTTGCCAGAATTTAGTAAATTGTTGGGATCATTCATAGGAGCAATTTTAGATACTATGATTATGGGCTAAGGGAACACAATTAAGCTGTTTTTCAGTCTAAAACAAAGAAACTTAGTATGTTACTTTGCTTGGTCAAAGACGAAAACAGAGTTAAGATACCCGAAGTTTCCGTTACTTTTTATATATTTGTCGCACGATTTGATCCCATGAACCTAGCCGCTGCTGTTCCCTGGATGCGCTTCAGTTCTCTATCACTCATAGCAGCCCTCTGTCTGCTACCACCTGTGAATGCTCAGGTAATGAATTTACCCAGCAATAACCAAGCAAAACCCATCGATCCTAGCAATCCCAATAATCTGCGTCCTGCAGCCCCCAATAACACTCTATTGAGCATTGAGGGTGGCGACCGGTTGATGAACGAAGCACAAGCCGCTGTTGATTCCCAAAAATATGACGTAGCTGCTAAGAAACTCCAAGAAGCACGTCAAGTTTTTAACCAGCTATCTAATTTTTACCAAGATCTCAATTCTAGTTTTTCGGGAATTGATCTCAATGTTTCTAATTCTCAGCGCCAAAAAGCCCTAGAGAGTGCCCAGAAACGAGATGAAGCCACCTATAGACTAGCATTGGTACATCGGGCACAAAATCAGTCAGAATTAGCCGTACCATTGCTCATTCAAATTATCAAAAGTCAAAACCCCACCAGAGATTTAGGCAAGAAAGCTTACCAACAGTTACTTGAGTTAGGTTTTGTCGATACTCCTTATCCCCGCCAAGGTGGGAGTTCTTCTTCTCAAAAATAATCAAAATTTAGCAATTTTCTCTTTTGTTACAGCAGTGGCATCTTAATGCCCTAATGGTAGGGTAGAATTAATTACCAACCGTTAAGGTATTCTCAAAAACCTTGCCTAGAGAGCGTTTAGCCGTAAACATACCAAAAGTTGCAACTGGTAAAGGCGATCGCTCTATATCTGTTAATAATAGAAAAGAAGTTTTTTCAGGAATTGCGATGATTAGTCCGCAGCAGGTTGAGGCAATGATCAAAGCGGAACTGCCAGATGCCCAGATTCAAGTGCAAGATTTGACTGGTGGTGGTGACCACTATCAGGTGACAGTAGTTTCATCGCAGTTTGCAGGTAAGAGACTGGTACAACAACACCAGTTAGTTTACGGTGCTTTGCGGCAAGCTATGTCAACTGAAGCAATTCACGCCCTAGCATTAAAAACTTATACTCCTGAAGCTTGGCAGACAACAGCCGCTTCTTAGCAGATTAAAGACTGACTGTTGATTCTCGACTATAAGCAAAAGTAGGAAACATCAAAACTATGTCACAAGAAACTCAAGAGAAAATTGATAACCTGATCAAACAAAACAAGATTTTTGTTTTCATGAAGGGAAACAAGTTAATGCCCCAATGTGGTTTTTCTAACAACGTTGTGCAAATTCTTAACACGTTGGGTGTACCCTTCGAGACTTTTGACGTGCTTTCAGATGCCGAAATTCGTCAAGGAATTAAAGAATATTCTAACTGGCCAACAATTCCCCAAGTATTTATTGATGGGGAATTTATTGGCGGTTCAGATATCTTAATCGAACTGTACCAAAAAGGTGAATTACAGCAATTAGTGGAAGTAGCATTAGCTTCCTAAATGCATCTAAATAATCTCTGGTGGTAAAGCAGAGGTTATTTTGCATATCGGATTTTAGTAATATTAAAAAGCTGCAAGATTTCAATAACTTTGCAGCTTTTTATTTACAGCAGTTTTCATTTGCATGAGGTACAAATTGACCGGTTTTGAGGCAGGATGCAGTCTTATATCAATGCAAAAAAATTCACAGCCATGTATAAAATCCTATATGGGATTTTTACTCCAATACGGTTCAGCTTTGGCGCTGATGCGTTACGCTAGCGCTAACGCATCCTACTGGCGTGTCTAGGCTAAAATAGTGCATTAGATTGGAAAAAATTAACCGCAGATGAACGCGGATAAACGCTGATAAAATTAATCTCTATCGCAACATTTAAGGCTAGACACGCCACTACGTGAACTTACCAATGACAAATGACCAATGACAGCCTCAGCCAGTTATCTTTAATTTCGCCAACCTACTTACGAATTCATAATTATTGGTTCAAACCCATAACTGAACGATAATGCGCTGCAAGTTGGGTTACAGTTTGCGACTGGCGCTGAGTATCCCACTGGCTTTGGTGGAATATTTGTTGTCGCAAATCATCAACATTGATAGTGGTAACTCTGCCATCAGCAACAATTTGTTTACCATTTACCCATACACTATTAACTACATTGCTGGGTCTACCTAACACTAATAAACCGATAGGATCTGTACGAGGTAGTAATGATAAATGAGTGAGATCGTAAAGCACTAAATCGGCTTGTTTACCTATTTCTAAAGAACCAATTTTATCAGCAAAATTTACTCCTTTAGCTCCCCCTAACGAAGCCATTTCTACAGCTTGCCTGGGTGTAATCCATTGCTGATAATCTAAGTCTGTAACGTTATGCAAAATTGACCCAATTTTAATAGCTTCTAGTAAATCTTGGGAATCATTGCTAGAAGCACCATCACAACCAAAAGTCACATTAACTCCCGCTTGCTGATATTTTAAAATAGGGGCAATACCGCTACCTAACCGTAAGTTACTGAGGGGATTGTGAACAACTGTAGATTGGGTTTCTGCGAGGATATCAATATCAGCTTCACTTAACCAGACACAATGGGCTAAAGAAGTGCGATCGCTTAAATAGCCAATTCGCTTTAAATGTTCCACCGCCGAACAGCCGTATTTCTCTTGGGCGAGTTTTTCCTGTGCTTTGGTTTCTAGTAAGTGAGAGTGGCGGCTAAGATTATAGCGATCGCTTAATTCAATACAGCCAGTAAACAAAGCATCACTACACAATTGAATCCCTGTCGGGGCAACTAAAATACTCACACCCTCATCCGGGCGATGCAATTCCTGTACAACTGCTTCGATAATTTCTAAAGTGGCAGCAGTTGAGCGAAAATAAGGCTCATGGTTTTGTTGTGCTTCTCCGGATGGTATTCCAGCTGTCAAAGATTCATCTTGAATTAATGGGGCAATAAAAGCGCGAATTCCTACTTCTGTGTAAGCGCGAGTTGCTGCTGCAATAGTTTCATATTCTTGTCCGGGAATTAACACTAAATGATCTACTACACTCGTACCGCCAGAAAGTAAGGTTTCCACCGCCGTTCCTAAAGCGCTAAGATAAACCTTTTCTAAATTCAGTTGGGAAAATTCATACAGTGCCGCCAACCATAATTCTAAAGGTAAAGGACGGATAGCTCCACGTTGCCACATTTCCGAAGAATGGGTATGGGCGTTAATAAACCCAGGAAGCAACAGTTGATGAGTACCATCAATTACCGTGCCAATAACATCTAAATTAGGGCCGATAGCAGCAATTTTACCGTCCGCAATTTGGACATCAACAGTTGCATAAGCATCATCTGTGACGGTCAAAACATTCTGGATAGTAAACTTCATGATTTTAACCTTAATTAAGTAATCGAACGCCTAAGTGAATTTCAGGTTACAAAATAGAAAATGGTGTTGGGTGTTGCAATTTTATGAATCAGCCTTTTCACTCTTTAGGAGTTGCACCAAATGCTTGGACAGTCAATCATGCGATCGCAGATATTACACGCCCTCAAAAGACCCCACAACCCGCTATCTTATCAACAGAAACTAAAACTCTGCGCCTGGATTTAGCAAAAGCTGCCATCATCGTTATTGATATGCAAAATGACTTTTGCCACACGGATGGTTGGTTAGCGCATATTGGTGTAGATGTTACCCCAGCCCGTCAGCCAATTGCTCCTTTACAAAATTTACTTCCCCAAATGCGTAGTGCAGGTGTCCCAGTTATTTGGCTCAATTGGGGAAATCGCCCCGATCTACTAAATATTAGTGCTGGTTTACATCACGTCTACAACCCCACAGGCGAAGGTGTAGGCTTAGGACATCCCTTGCCTACCAACGGTGCTAAAGTACTTATGGCTGGGAGTTGGGCAGCCGCAGTAGTAGAGGAACTGCAACAGTTACCGGAAGATATTCTTGTCGATAAATACCGCATGAGTGGATTTTGGGACACACCCTTAGATAGTATCTTGCGGAACCTAGGAAAGACTACATTATTCTTTGCTGGTGTTAATGCCGATCAATGCGTGCTGTCTACCCTATGTGATGCGAATTTTTTAGGATATGACTGCATTTTAGTTAAAGATTGTACAGCCACAACATCCCCCGATTATTGTTGGCTAGCCACACTATATAACGTCAAACAATGCTTCGGTTTTGTAACTGATTCCCAAGCAATTTTAACAGCCCTAAACAACAGTGCTGAGTAATGAGTGCTGAGTCAAGAGTTGCAACAGACGCGATTAATCGCGTCTGTACAATAGTCAAGAGTCAAAAGTCATTATATTCTTTGTTCCTTGTCCCCAATCCCCAGTCCCCAATCCCCAATCCCCAATTAGGAGATACATAAATGCACGCTACTCGTTGCGTAATTCCTGTGATTAAATCTCCCAAAGATTACCAAGTTTTCCGCATCAGCCCCAATGATTCTAATCGGTTAGCGATTATCTTTGATACAGCCAATGCGAATACTTCTCTAACTTGCTGTGTCGAGATTTTTGATGTCGGCGGACAGACACCACCAAATCGTCATCAATGGGCAGTAGAAATGTTTTTTGTTCTCAAAGGAGAAGGGGTAGCTATTTGCGATGGGAAGAAAGTTGCAATTAAAACTGGAGATAGTTTATTAGTGCCACCAACAGGCACTCATTTAATTAAAAATACAGGTGCTTCTCGCTTGTATACATTAACAATTATGGTGCCAAACGAAGATTTTTCTGAACTAATTCGTAGTGGCACACCAATGGAATTAGACGCAGAAGATATGGCAGTGTTGGGGAGAGTGGATGCGTTAATGCCGTTTTAGGTGGTGAGAAATCCAAAGAAAGAGGATGAGGGGAAATACTACTCGGTTAAGCGTTTTGAACCCAAAGTTGGTTTTGGGGAAAAGGTTAAAGGTTTGTTCTTTCCCTTTTCCCCTTCCCCTTTTTCTCCTTAACCGCCAAGTATGAGGATAAGGAAGATGTAGACAAGTAGCGGTAAGCCAGCGCCAAAGTCTTCTCCTTCAAAGAAGCTACCGCGAACAACGAACGCTAGATGTACCACTTTTAAAAGTGCGATCGCTCTCCGAGACAATTGTAATTTTCATTTTTTCTCAGATATTGGACTATAGCGGATGTGATCTCTATACATATATCTATCCCAAGTTATAGGAACTAGCCAAGGATGAATATCAAACAGGAGGATGGGGAGAAAATGACTGATGACTTTTGAACTTTTTCTCTTAGCCTTTCCCCTGTTACCCTTCTCCTTAAAAAGGGATGGGTTGAAGGTTGGGCTTTTTGTACACTAAGCTAAATCATCTATATGTCTATAGCTAGTAATACATAATTGATTATTAATTTAGCTAGCATCATAGGGGGTTGCTATGAAAAAATAACGTTTAATCAGTCAATTCTCAGCCAAGTACCGTCAGGCCCATAGAGCATGAATCATTTGAGAACCAGTATCCTTCGGAGAGTATTTAGCTTACAAGTGCAGATATTTGGTTATGACTCATCTCTAAGCTAACTTAGAAAAGAGGGTAAATTTCAGGCTACAACTCTTCCTTGTTGAGGGTGAGTTGAGGGGATGACCAACTGCTGAGTGTATCAACCAAGACTTTTTAGACAACCTCAAAAAGCATATTAGGAAATTTTTCTTCATACTCTTTGAGATTGCTGCTATCACGTAGCCTATAGAGTCAGCAAAAAAATTAGCGAAAACTGGCAACTTGATACACACTGATGTTATTTGATTTGCTTGAATAGCTATATTGATTAGAACGGAAATTACCACTCGTTATTATGGCAAGTAAGTTAATCAGCGTTAGAGAATACACTGTCAGAGCACATAAAAGAGAAATTCACACTCGTGTTTTTAATTTTATTTGTAAGCAGTGTAATGAGACGACAAACCGCGAGACTTATGGCCCAAGGCCTTTATATTGCGAACGCTGTCGCCCTCCCCAACCACCAAAAAGACAGCAGCAACAGCCAGCTGGAAAAGCTAAACCCAGACCGATGACTTACAAAAGTAACACTGATTTGGATTGATTAAGGTTTTATGACTTTTAAGGGACAATTAGAACCGCCTCCTGAAACTTTCCTCTCGCCACTATTGGAATTAAGAGACTACTATGCCGGGATGGTAGAAGAGTACGAACGCTTATATACACAAGCGCGATCGCATCTCAATCATGTAGAAGCTTTGTTATCTACCTGGTCACCATCAGATGACAACCACATTGCCAAATTGGAATTGGCTGATGTTACCCCCTCTCTTCCCCCTGGTATTTCTGAGTCTGATAACCACTTAGTGGAGTCTACTTCCTCGGAATTTGTAGACTCAGACAATTTAGAGGTAGATAATTCATCAACCACTACTACCGATACCAACGAGTCTCAATCTGCTACTCCACAACTAGAAATAGCTCCTCCACCTGCGCCTAAAGAGCAAACATCCAAGGTACAAGACTATCCGATGTTACCCGAGTATCAAAACTCAGTGAATCGGATTGAAGCTATTAGAAAGCTCTTGCAAAAACATCGCGGTACAGTGTGCCATATTGATTTCATTGTGCGATCGCTATATGGAGAGTTAGAGCCTACAGTCTTCAAAGTAGTTAAAGGTAGAGTCCAATCCTCGTTGACACAAGGTAAAGGTAGTAGTTGGGTGGCAATTCCTGACGAACCTGGTTGTTATACCCTAGACTTAAGCCTACTCAGCTCGAGTAGAAATGGTAATTCTACCAAAACTCTCACATCGAAAAAGAAGAAACAGCTGATACTTCCCAAAAACAAAGTCGTCCCCATGCTCACGCAATATGAGGGTCAATTTTTAATTGATGCTCTTACCTCTTTGTTAGAGGAAAATGCCGGGAGAATTATGACAGTTGCGGAAGTGATCGCTGGACTTTATGGAGAAATAGATGCTGAAGACTTGAGAGAGGTTAAAAGTAAGGTTCTCAATGAATTATCACGAGGCTATCGCACAGGAAGGTTCGCCAGAGTCCCTGACACAGTCGGATTATATACCTGGGATAACAGTTTGATTCCCAAGGCAAAATCAAGCTAAACGAGGGAATAGGGATGAAGCCAATACTTGTCGGTTAAGGGGGAAAAGGTTAAGGGGAAAGGGGCAAGAAAAGACCTTTAACCTTTCACCTTTTCCCCCAACCAAATTAAGAGTTGACAATCCTGAACCGAGCAGTATTGGGGATGAAGGGAAATAGAAGATAGGAAAAACGGAATAGGATTCGAGACTTAATTTTGAATCTTGAATTTTTTCTCTCCCTCATCCCCCTCATCCCTTCCTCCATTCCAAGAGCTTACTCAATCCTGGCACGCAATGCCGGAGCGCGGAAGAGGGCTTGGAATCCTGCCTTTCTTTCTGTGGCTGTTTCTGGGGCATATTCCCAAAGACTTTCATAATAAAAGAAGGCGACACCTAAGCCGCGTTCTTGAGCTGCTCGTACTTGCGCCTTAATTTGTTGTATGGGGACTGGGTTATTTCGTAATCCTGCCATAACCCCCACACCAGTAGGAATTACTTTTTGTGCTTGTTGGATTTCAGCGCGGGAAATATTAGTAACAAAGCTTTGAAGATTGGGACGATAAATTTGCACAATTAGCTCATCGACAATATTCAACTTGATCCAATTGAGCCAGTCTTGGAGTTGAAACTTATAAGCAAAGTCGTAGTAATTGGGCGATACAGAGAAAATCGAGCGGGGTTTTTGAGCTTTTACAGCTTGGTTAAGTTTGACCATGAATGCTGTAATTTTATCTGCGCGCCAACGCACCCAATCTTGATCTTCAGCATTACGAGGAGGGCTTTTCTTGGTTTCTTGAGTGTACAACGCCACCGTATAGGGATCGTAACCAAATTCGTGGGGCAAACTCATGTGATCGTCAAACTGAATGCCATCAACATCATATTGAGTGACGTTTTCTAGCACTAGGCTAGTAATAAACTGTTGCACTTCTGGATGGAATGGATTAAGCCACATCACTTCGCCAGCTGCACTGATAGAAGTTTGACTGCCATTTCGCTTGCGTGTGAACCAATTGGGATGCTCCATGACTAATTCTGATGTTGGTGGAGCCATAAACCCAAACTCAAACCAGGGAATTACCAACAGACCTTGACGATGGGCTTGGTTGATTAAGTCTGCCAGAATATCATGTCCATCTGAGCCTCGTAAAACAAAAGGTTGGATACCTGTACGCTTGGCCACAGCACTGGGATACATGACATAGCCAGAATTCCAGATGACGGGATAGATAGTATTAAAGTTGAGTCGCCGCAGTTGGCTCACAGCCTCCAACACTTTAGAGCGTTCTTTGAGGATGTCCATATCGTTGTTCGTCATCCACACTCCGCGAATTTCCTCACGGGGTAACTGCGGAATCTGAGCGATCGCAGGGGTAACGTTATCGACAACGAATACCGTCAGGCAAGATATTAAGGCAACTATCAAGTAAAGATACTTGCGTAATCTTTGGGGAAAAGTCGCCGCGCGTCTTTGTCGCCAACTTTGAACAGCAAACATTGATTTCAAAATTGATTTCATCGGTTTTATTGATGCGTTAGCTACACACACGCGCCATAGCAGGCTTTTTTTCAGTAATCTACTCGCCATATAGTCTACAAGCATTTATGCTTATTAGAAAATTGGTTTAACGGTAGTTAGGCATTCCCTGTGCTGGAAAAACTTGGCGTAAGCACCACTGAAACAGACTCAGCAATTTAACTAAAATTATTGACGCAGCTAATGGTCATTGGTGCCCAATTTAGCAGAATTTCTCAGCATAATAACTGGAATCTTCTTGTAAAAAATCCACTTAAGTGGTAAAAAGACAACCCAGAAAATACTGATAAAATTTTGGTTTGTGTTTAGATCATTTCACAAAACAGGGACACTTTGTCCTGGTGGTACACTGCGATCGCTTTTGTTTGCCTTTTTGAAATTTTAAATTAGTTTTTCTAATGTTTCGTAATATAGAGTTCTTCTTGTGATATGACAGCGAAAAACTTAACAAAAAACCTATCTTCACAAGTTACTCAAAATCTTTTCTTATATTTAAATTGGAATTTAATTCAGGAGGCTTTAATATCATAAAATTTTCTGCTCAACACTCTTTGTTGAAGCAAGTGATCTATTTCAGAAAGCATATCAGAAGATTGAGTGAGAGATTGTTGTTATTTTGCGGTGATGTCAATTGCGATACCAAGTAAAAATAATATCAGACGCAGTCACAATCATCAAAGCTAGGCATTGTATAGTCACTTGAGCAATAGCTACGCGGCTGAAATTACCTCGGTTCATTGCTAATTGCGAGCTTAATTAACAACATACATATTCAGATTACCTAGATGAGTGTTCTCAATAGAATACTCGTGCCAATTTTTAGATTTTGCACTCCCTGAATACGTACGTGATTTCAATACAGGTAAGCAGAAAAAAAGCAGTATCTCTACTTATTTTGGGCGATGAGAAGGGACTTCCAATCAAAAAATATACATCGCTTTGGTAAGTAGGGAGGCTGGGGGAGTAAGGAAAGCAGTCTCTATGGGATTTTACTCAGCACTCAGCACTCAGCACTTTTAAGTTAGGCGATCGCATTTACATAAAACTGGATAACTGGATTTTGGGGTAGATCCCCAAAGGGGGAGGAATGGCTGAAAATTTTCCAGTAATTTTGCTCGTTGATGAGTCTTGGGAAGAACGAGAAGCCTATCGTCGCTATCTGCTGTGGGATGAACAATGCAGCTATAAAATTTTAGCAGCGGAGACTGGCAAACAAGCACTGTTATTATGTCAGCAGCAATTACCTGATGTGATTATTATCGATTCTCTATTGCCAGATATGGATGGTTTGGAATTTTTAAGCGACTTAAAAATTCAATTAGATTTAACCAACCTGCCAGTTATTATGCTGACAAATCATTGCAATGAGCAAATAGCATTACAGGCAATGAAAAATGGTGCTGCTGATTACTTAGTTAAGAAAAATATCACAGCAATCAGTTTGCGAATTACTATCCAAAAAGTATTAGAAAAAACTCGCCTAATTCAACAGCTAAAGGAAAGTGAAAAACTCTATCGCAGCTTAGTTGAAAGCCAAACAGATTTGATTGTCCGCATGGATCTAAATGGTGGATTAACCTTCGCCAATGCAGTTACGAGTGAAATCCTCGGCTTTAAAGCAGAGGAGTTTATTGGACAATCGATAATTCAGTTTGTCCATCCAGAAGATTTACCTGATGTGATGGAAAATATCCAAGCTTTGACTTTACCACCTTATCGTTTAACTACAAAAGAGCAACGTGCATTTACAGTCAATGGTATCCGCTGGTTTCAGTGGGAAGTTGCTGCTATCCGCAATGAGGAAGGACAAGTTATTGAGCTACAAGCAGTTGGTAGAGATGTCACTGAGCGCAAACAAGCTGAACAGAAACTCCAAGAACAAGCAGCCTTAATTGATATTTCGCCAGACGCAATTTTTGTGCGTAATTTGAATTATCAAATCTTGTTTTGGAGTAAAGGCGCTGAACGTTTGTATGGTTGGCAAGAATCAGAAATTATTGGACAAGATTGTCACGATTTTTTATATAAGCAAATATCACCACAAATCCAAGAGGCGATGACAAATGTTATGACTAAAGGTGAATGGTGTGGTGAACTAAATAAATTTACAAAATCCGAACAAGAATTGATAGTTTCTAGCCGCTGGACTCTCATATATTCCGAAACGGGAGAACCACAATCTATTCTCACAGTTGATACTGATATTACTGAAAAAAAATTATTAGAGCAACAGTTTTATCGGGCACAACGTTTAGAAAGCCTAGGCACGTTATCCAGTGGTATTGCTCACGATTTGAATAATATTCTCTCACCTGTATTGACAGTTTCGCAACTGCTACTTTGTAAACTTCCTCATCTCGATGAAAAGAATCGCCAACTCCTGAAGATTTTAGAAAATAATTCTAAACGTGGTGCCGAATTAGTCAAGCAAATTACATCATTTGCACGAGGATCAGAAGGTAAGCAAGTTCCTTTACAAATCAAACATTTACTCAAAGAAATTGAGCGAATTATCATTAGTACATTTCCCAAATCCATAGAAGTTTGTACCGATATTTACACTCATAATCTATCAACAGTTTGGGCAGATCCTAATCAAATACATCAGGTATTGATGAATCTTTGTGTCAATGCTTGTGATGCCATGCCTGATGGTGGAACCTTAAGCATTTCTGCCACAAACTTTTTTGTAGATGAAACCTATAGTAGGATGAATTTAGATACAAAAGTAGGCTCTTATGTACAAATCACAGTAGCGGATACAGGATTGGGCATACCAAAAGATATCTTAGAGCGAATTTTTGAACCATTTTTCACAACTAAAGAATTAGGTAAAGGTACAGGTTTAGGCCTTTCCACTGTTTTGGGTATTATCCAAAATCATGGTGGTTTTATCAAAGTAGATAGCGAAGTCGGCAAAGGCACTAAATTTTATATTTACTTACCAGCTATTAACCAATCACCAACACAAGAAGCTGATGATTGCGATATACCTGAAGGTAACGGTGAATTAATTTTGATAGTAGATGATGAAGTATCTATTCAAGAGGTTACTCAAAATTTGCTAGCAGACTACAATTACAAAACTATGACTGCTAGTGATGGTGTAGAAGCACTCTCAATCTACACTCAAAATCAAGACGAAATCAGCATAGTTTTGATGGATATACATATGCCATCAATAGATGGTTTAATGGCAACTAAAGTCATCAAAAAAATGAATCCTGCTGTGAACATTATTGCGATGAGCGGATTTACCTCAGATCATCAACTTTTAGAAGTTAATGGTATTGATGTGCAAGCATTTTTACTCAAGCCTTACACCCTGAATAATTTACTAGAAACAATTCACACTGTTTTAAATAAGTCTAAGTAATTGTTAGAGCGACACATCAATATATTCTACAGGGCATGGCAATGCCGTGCCCTGCAGAATAATATACTGTCGCAAACATGATTTAAATTGCGATCGCAATGCAAACTTCTTAGCGATGTTTTAATCACGTTTTCAACTTTCATTAATTAAGAACTTGGGTACATTACACTCGTAATAACGCACCTAAGTTCCTAATTAGGAAACAGCTTAACCCATTGCTTGCACAGCAGTAAGCATGAAATTCAATCTTTGATCAAACTCTAGCTTTTTAACTTGTGCTGTAAATTCGTCTGTCCCATTAGGAAGCTGATAGTCAGAAGGTACTGCAATGATAGTTCCATCCTCAATTCCTTGTGCTAACAGCAACCAAACCTCTAGTTTGGCATTGGGACTTAACGCTTTGTAAGCACGGTCAATCTGACTATTACCGCCATTAATCAATTCGCGTTGTGCTTGGAGTTGCTCTTCTTGAGACAAATTCTGGATATGATCGAACACTGCTCTACCAGGCGCTTCCACGCTGTTAGGAGGTGCTGGCTTTAGCTGTGGTTTTAAATCCAGGTAACCGTACCAGAGTAAAGCGAGTTGAGTATCGACATCAAAGCTTTGAAATGTTTCTAAAGCTGGTCTTGTGCTTTCGTCAACTGTATAGGTCATAAAAACTCCAAATTGGGCGAATTTTTCTTAATTTTCACAGTCACTAAGAAAAATTTCTTTTACTTACTCCACATAACTTAACGAATGATTCCAGAGGCATAATCCCACAAAAGGTAGAAACAATACTTACGCTGTCAGACAGATGAAGATAAGTTAAGCAACACTTAAGTTGCATGATCGTAGCAGCTAAGATGCTTATGCCACAAGGGATTGATAAAATTTAATATGTAGTGAGATGTATTTTGAGTCACTCTCTAAAGAACACAACAGCAAGTTACCTAAGTTACTAAAAAAAGGTATTTACTGTCTTGCTTGGTTAATCAGTAAATGCAAATACTATCCTAGAAGAAGGATAAGAAGCACAGAAGAAATAACAAATGGCAAATAACAAATCCTCAATTATTAGATTAGAAAATATATTTAAAATCTACGGTAGCGGTGAAACAGAAGTCAAAGCACTTAATAATGTGAATTTAGCTATTGATGAAGGTGAATATTGTTCAATTATGGGCCCTTCTGGTTCTGGTAAATCTACAGCGATGAATATTATCGGCTGTCTGGATCGCCCTACTTCTGGTAGCTATTATTTAGATAACGTCGATGTAGCACAAATGGACGATAAAGCATTGGCGCATATTCGCAATATTAAACTAGGGTTTGTCTTCCAACAATTCCACTTATTACCCCAACTGACAGCCCTAGAAAATGTGATGTTACCAATGGCTTATGCAGGAATCAATGCGAAAGAAAGACACGATCGCGCTACGGAAGCTTTGATTAAAGTAGGCTTGGAAAAACGCCTCAATAATAAACCCACACAACTATCAGGTGGACAACAACAAAGAGTAGCGATCGCTCGTGCTATTGTCAACCGTCCCGTTGTTCTGTTAGCAGATGAACCCACCGGCGCACTCGATTCTCGCACTACCCAAGAAGTCTTGGATATCTTTAGCGAATTAAACGCCAGTGGGATTACAGTCGTCATGGTTACCCATGAACCAGATGTAGCGCGTCAAACAGCGCGTATAGTTTGGTTCCGCGATGGTGAAGTTATTCACTCTCACCTCACCCCAGCGAATTTAAACCAAATGGCGATGTCTTAGGGAATTAATACTTGTCGGTTAAGGGGAAAAGGGGGTAATAAAAAACCTTTTCCCCTTACCCTTTCACCTTTTCCCCAAATTAAATTAAGCTTACAAACTTGAGGTTTTACCAGTTTGTGCTTGAGTTTCCACAGGTTGCACATCACTGTAGCCCATATTGCCTACGATTGTTCGCAACACAGACATTTGTTGCTCAAACTCTAATCCCTCGAGTTGAGAAAGTAAATTATCAATTGTATCTGTAGTTTCGTAATCGTCGGGTAGATCAACTACTTTATCCCCCATTGCTACAGCCCAAGCATACCAAACTAACAGCTGATTATTTTCTTTTAAAGCACCATAGGCACGAGAATAATCGCTAGCTTCGCCATTAACAATTTGGCGCATAATTGCCAATTGTTCTTCATCAGATAAATCTAAATAATCTCCTAGTAAAATTGGTGCTAAATTTGGTTCTGCAGCAGCAGGTGCGGCTGGAGTAATTGAATCTCCCATCTTTTCATAAACAAAATAAAACCATGCTAATTTAGCATCGGTATCTAATTTATTAAATGCTTCTACAACTTTTTGAGTTTCATTAGTTAAAGCTTGGGGTACGCTTTTATCTTGGCTAGCAGTCATTATTTATCTCCAAGGCAATTTGACATATCAAACTAAGGGTTAACAGAATTTAATAATCAGAATCGACTTCCACAAGAAAGAGATTTATTTATAGCAATTTGCAGTTTTTATCTATCTTTTAATAGAGGTAAGAATATCTCCTAAGGTGCCAATGATTTTACAGATTGCTTTGATACGATGACCACAGCAAGCGAAAAAATACCTAGGAGTCAATTATGCCTGATGAAATCAAGCCCAATGTCAGCGAAGCACCTACCCATGACGCACAGTTAGCAGCGGAAAACATAGCTGCTGGTGAAGAAAAAGCGCCTCAAGTAGATTTTGAAGCTGATTACGCTGCTGCACAAAAACTCAGTGTCAGTGAAATCGATCGTACAGGTGAAGGTGCGAAAGCCGCTGAAGCAGCAACAGCGCCTAAATATGAAGTTTCCAAACCAGAAGAAACTAGACTCGAAACCCAAGCAACTGGTAATCCTGATGATTTTGCAGATATGGCTAAGGATGTTGCAGGTTCTAGGAACGAAGGTGTTGCTAGCATCGATGATGATCTAATGCAAAAAGCTTTTGAAAAGGGTCAAGGAAAAAGTTGATAATTCGTAATTCGTAATTCGTAATTCGTAATTACAAATATTAAAACACTAGACCTATAGAGGTTGCACCATGCTGGTTGGTGTTATTTCCAGAATGTAATTACGAATATACAGTGTATTTTGGTAGGGTACAGCAATGTTACTTACAATTACCTGAGCATCACACTTTGCAATCTGCTGTGTGATGTTTCTATCCAGCGGGTAACAGCTTTAACTACGAATTACGCACTACGAATTACGAATTTTTCCTATTTACTACCGTCAATAATTCACTAGGATGGTGAATTAAAAAATCCGGTTTTTGTTTTGCTAAAATTTCTGGGGAATTAAACCCCCAAGTGACAGCAATTACTTGAATATTTGCTTTTTTTGAAGCTTCTATATCTCTAGTTTCGTCACCAACATAAATCACTTGTTGCGGTTTTAGTTGCCTTTGCTTTAAGACATTATTAATAATAGTTTTTTTGCCAAAAATCGTGACCCCTGAGTAGATAAAATCAAATAAATTGTCTAGCTCATTAATTTTCAGGAATTCGGTCACATTATCTTTAGAATTAGAAGTAATGATTCCTAGGTGATAACCTTGAGATTTTAATTGTATTAAAGCTTCTTTAATTCCGGGAATCGGTTTAAATTCGTGAATTTTATTTTTTAATTCTCCTTTAACTTTCTTGACCAAAAAAGGTATTTTAAATACAGAAATACCTGAGTATTTAATAATTTCCCTAGAAGTTAAGTTTTTCAGGAGAGCTAGCTCCTGCTGACTGATTTGGACATAGCCAAATTCTACAGCCAAACGATTAGCAATGCTTACGAGAGCGTCTACTGTATCTGCAATCGTGCCATCAAAATCAAAAATAATCACTGTCTGCGTCATTCTGTTGCCTAGATGCGTCTAGATTAGCACGGGCATTACGTCTCAACATTTCTGGTTTAATCCTTCGCAAGGCTGAGGCTGTAAATTGTCGCTCCCACTCCTCCTCTGAGATTTCTGCTAATTCTATCAGCTTCGGTGCCAGATTCCCAGGATAAGGATTAAATTCTTCCACATCTGTGCTTTTGGCAAAACGTTGATTCCACGGACAAACATCTTGGCAGATATCACACCCTGCAACCCAGCCTTGTAAGTGGGGTTTAACCGTTACTGGTAATTGTTCTGCCCGATTTTCAATTGTATGATACGCAATGCAGCGATTAGCATCTACTACATAGGGTTGAGTAATTGCACCAGTAGGGCAAGCTTCCAGACAGCGCGTACAGGTGCCACAATGTTCTGTAGCTGGGCGATCGCTCTCTAGTTCCAGATTGGTGATCATCTCTCCCAAAAATACCCAAGAACCATATTCCCTGGTAATTACATTGCCGTTTTTGGCAATCCACCCTATACCAGATTTTTGCGCCCATAATTTATCTTGTACCGGGCCTGTATCCGCATAATAACGCGCCTGGATATTTTCACTAAGTGATTGTACCCAAGCACTTAGTGCCTTAAGTTTTTTATGCATTACCTTGTGATAATCTCTTCCCCAACCATAGCGGGAAATCTTGGCATACTCCTCTCCTGGGGGACGTTGATGTGGTGTGTAGTAATTTAGCGCCACACAAATCAGCGATCGCGCTTCTGGCATTATCAAGCGGATATCCTGACGCTTGGGGTTAGCCATCCATTCCATCTCGGCGTGATAACCCAGTGCTAGCCATGCTTGTAAACGCTGTGCTGCTGTTTCATCTACCCCATCTACAGCCGCAATTCCTACTTTGTGAAATCCCAACTCCTGTGCTTTTTTCTTTACCACATCACTCGTGGTTATGCCAGAGTTATTCATTTATCTTATCTAAATTTTGCCAATTAGCGGCACTCTAATCCTACTCTACACAGTCAATACATTGGTATTTAATTTACTATCCATATCATTTGTAACTTTTATTTGCGTTTTATTAAGAAATACTGCAAGATGTACATCAAGAGGTCAAGCAACCCAGAGTGATGCACGCCTCCTCTCTATTTTGCAGAAAACTTATTAAATTGACTGCGGTGCAATCATGACATTCACTTCTGATTCAGCCTCAACCCGTTTTTCTCAAGCTTTCAATTACAGCACCCAAGCGGGTGATGTCGTTAGTTCCAGCATTACTGTATTTCAAAGCCTCAGTGTTGACGACCAGTTAGCAGTGCTGTGGTATGCTTACACCGAAATGGGACGTTCCATTACACCAGCCGCTACCGGCGCTGCGCGTCTGCAATTCGCAGAAGGTCTATTGCAACAAATCAAACAAATGTCTCACCCACAGCAGTTAGAGGTAATGCGCGACCTCGCTGCTAAAAGAAATACTCAATTTTCTCGCTCTTATGGCGTTCTGGGTATTAATACTAAGTTGGCTTTCTGGTATGAATTATCAGAATTAATGGTTAAAGGAATAGTTGTACCTGTACCTGCTGGCTATCAAATCTCTCGTGATGGTTCACAAGTATTGCAAACACTCAAAGATTTAGATTTTGGTCAACAAATCACAGTTCTCCGCAAGGTAGTTTCTGATATGGGTGTTGACCCTTTTGCTGACTAAGGCTGTCGTAATTACTAATTATTCAATTCCATCTAGAGAAAGACTTTAGTACAAGCTAGAAATATATACCAAAAGCAGCTTTTTTTTAGCTGCTTTTGCCATGAATATTGATGTTCAGCTAGCCTAACAAAGGTAATTTTATGACAGCTGCTCAATTTACAGGGACAACAGAAACCAACGAATTTACAATAGAGGGAATTACAGAACCCAGTATTCTCAATTACTTTCAGGCTTTGAACGCTGGAGATTTTGCGGCAACAGCTGCGTTGTTTGCTGAAGATGGTACTATGTATCCACCCTTTGAATCTGGTTTTGTGGGGCCAGATGCGATCGCATCTTATCTAGAACAAGAAGCTCAAGGTATTAAAGCCGAACCGCAGCAAGGAATTATTGAGATTTTGCCAAACGAGCAAATTCAAGTCCAGGTAGCAGGAAAAGCCTTCACATCCTGGTGTGGTGTTAATGTTACTTGGTTATTTATTCTCAATCAACAACGCCAAATTGTAGAAGCTAAAATTAAACTCTTAGCCTCTCCCCAAGAGTTACTAGCTATGCGTCGCGATTAAGTATTTTGTAGGATGTCAGGACTTACGCAACTGGCACAAAGAGCGGGTAGGGCTGCGCCTTACCCCGTGACAATTCAAATCAAACCAAGCACATAAGAATACTTGGGCGTTTTAGTT
>NZ_JACJQJ010000020.1 GCF_014696615.1 Nostoc linckia FACHB-104
AATGTCAACTATATCAAGCTGTTAAGTCATATTTTTATACATTTATTGATTAGTTTTAACTTAAATAACTAATTATTTAGCATAACAAGTCCTGAAGAACCAAAATAAAAAGGAATAGGGCATAGGGCATGGGGCATGGGGCATAGGTAATCTATTCTCCTCCTGCTCTCCTTCGGATTCG
This sequence comes from Nostoc linckia FACHB-104, assembly GCF_014696615.1. Lineage (GTDB taxonomy): Bacteria > Cyanobacteriota > Cyanobacteriia > Cyanobacteriales > Nostocaceae > Aulosira > Aulosira linckia_A. The sequence goes on from NZ_JACJQJ010000020.1 coordinate 182, forward strand.
CCAGTCGCTCATGGGGGAAACCCCCTTGGCGCTAGCCTCTCCCCTTGGGAGAAGACCGCGCTGGCTCACCTGCTCCCTGCTCACCTGCTCCCTGCCCCCCTGCCTCCTCATCCCCACTCCCCCGTCCCCAACAATCATGTACCAGCCTCGGTTTATTCGTTTCTTTCGCCACCTTACCTGGCGTAACCTCAAAAAAACTTTTGCTAGGACATTAGAAAGACGGCTTTTAGGACTTTCTTCAGAAATTGCTTTTAACGCCATGTTATCGCTGTTTCCAGCAATACTGGCTTTTTTTACAGCTATTGGCTTATTTGCAGAATCCTTACAGGATACCTTTAAACAACTGGCGGCGCTGGTAAGTCAAATTGCACCGGAAGAAGCGCTGGTGCTAATTCGGGATTTTGCTTCTCGAGAAATTGCCCATTCTAAAAATGGGAGTTTGTTTTCTATCAGTTTTGCGATCGCAATTTGGACTGCTTCGGGTGCGGTAAGTACGGCGATGACAGCTTTAGATCAAATTCATCAAATTCCGCCAGAAAAAATGCGTCCTTTTTGGAAAGCTAAGCTGGTTTCTCTGGGGCTAACAGTCGGTACTATGTTGCTTTTAGTATTGGCTTCATTTTTGGTTTTTATCAGCGACCTAATTTTGGCGATGGTAATTAACGAAAATAATTCTTTAATCTTCTTATTTGATATTTGGCAACTTTTACGCTGGCCTTTAGCTTTAAGTATTGTTGCTTTTACCTTTGGCTTTGTCTATCGCTATGGGCCAAGTATATGGAATCCCGGTACACCAATGATGCCTGGAGCTAGTTTAGCTGCTGTTTTTTGGGCAATTTTATCCGCTTTGTTTCGACTTTATGTAGCTAATTTTGGTAACTACAATAAAGTATATGGTGCTGTTGGAGCTGTGGTTGTCTTAATGCTTTGGTTATGGATGAGTGCGGTTGTGCTGCTAGTGGGCGACCAATTAAACGTTACAGTTGGTGAAGATATGCAGTTCCGCAAATCGTCAAAATTAATTAAACAAAATTAATTATTTAATAGACAGCAGTAAAATACTTAACTATTCAAATTTAACCAAGCGATCGCACTCATGCCTGATTCACCTTCTCGTTATCCTATTATTGAACCTGATGCTAAAGCTCCTACAGTACGGCGACTACGTCAGCTAAGTAGACTGTTAGATAATGCTATTACTATTCCTGGTACACAGGTTGGTGTTGGTTTAGATCCAATTTTAGGATTATTACCTGTTGGCGGTGATTTTTTAGGTATTATGCTCTCTTCCTACATTGTTGTCGAAGCAGCGCGCTTAGGTTTACCAAGAGCTACCATTGGCAGAATGGTTTTCAATATCATTGTAGATGGTTTAGTAGGCTCTTTTCCAATGTTGGGAGACTTGTTTGATTTTGCTTGGAAAGCAAATACTCTTAATATTCAGCTTTTAGAAGATAACTTAAAGTTTTCTAGCCAAACTCAAAAAGCAGACAGATTATTTATCTTTGCTTTAGTGCTGGGATTATTGCTTGTTACCATTGTCTTAGTTATCTTACCTGTGATACTAATTAGATTGCTGTGGCAAGCCATCACTGGTGGCTAATTTAGGTATTATTTACAGTAATGAAAGATTGGTGGCAGGCTACTTTTCCTCAAGGGCAACAAAGTTTAATTATTACTGATACTAAAGGTTATCCTGTACAAATTGCTTATGGTGAAAAAGGTACAGGTAAACCGCTAATTTTATTACATGGGATGGGCAACTGGAGCTATAATTGGCGTTACAGTATTGACCCCTTGTCTAAATATTTCCGTGTAATTTGCTTTGATGCTAAAGGCTTTGGTTTTTCTGAGAAACCTGTATTTAGAAGAGAAGATAACGGTCACCAAGTTACGGAATTAGCACGGATAATTCAGGAATTATGTGAAGAACCACCAGTGATTGTGGCAGAATCTTTGGGTGGGTTAGTTGCTCTTTCTCTGGCTCAAGAATATCCTGAATTTGTAGGGCGGTTAGTAGTTGTCAATGTCCCAATATTTGCTGAAAGGTTACCTCATTGGGCTATGTGGATATTGTCACAAACACCGTTAGAAGTTATCCAAACAATTGACAGCTTACGCCTAGCATATCTCTTCGCACCTCTATTTAGAGAAATTATGGCAATAGAGAGGCGACAAGTGCTATTTGATCCATCAGTTTTAACCCAAGAAGATATTTATTGGATAGCTTACCCATTTATTGAAATTCCTGGGACACTCGTAAAAGTTGCGGAAGAATTACAAATAGCAGCTAGAGAAATTGAGCATTGGCAAACTCAGAAGCCAAATATGCTCAGTAAAATTCAAAGTAACTTAAGTAAAATTGAATGTCCTAGCCTAGTTTTATGGGGTGAGCAAGATAATTGGTTTCCTGCTAGTCATGGAGAGAAATTGTATAGATGTCTCCCTAATGGGAAATTAAAAATTTTGCGTAACTGCTGTCATGATGCCGCAATTGGTTCTGCAAAGGAAGTCAATGCAGCGATTGTGGAGTTTTTGGCAGAAACAAACTTTTTGTAGAGTTTGAATAACTCACCGTGGCTTTTGGATGGTGCGTTAGCATAGCGTACGCACCCTACTCCTGCATTTATCACAAACAGCAGATTTAGCAGATGTAGGTTAGGTTGACGGAAGGAAACCCAACACCGAAATATCGGTTAATCTTTCAAGATCCATATTGGGTTGCGCTGCACTTCACTCAACCTACTAATCTGGTGAGAAATTCGGGTACTGGCTTTTCCCAGACTGGTGATCATGAGATATCACTGATGTAATGGTATAAAAATTTTTGTCTTAATTGGTGATAAACAACTATTTTTGCCTAAATATCTTGGGGAATACTGAAATTTAGTCCTAATCAAGGTGTATGAAAGATGGCAGATACTCAAGTCAGTGCAAAACTTACCGCAGCAGATAGAGAAGCGGTGATGGAAGCTATTAGTACGATTCGGCAAAAGTTACCGTTCTTGATTGATTTGTCTACTGAGGAACGTAAAGCTTTACCGAAGCTGGGGGATAAGAGTCGGGCGTTTGTGAGTAAGGCGTTGGAAATAGCTGCACAAAATCCTGATTTTTTACCGCGTTCTTTTGATGTGGATGAAATGCGGCGAGATATTGAATTATTTGAAGCTTTGTATCCGATTTTGCTGTCGTTGACACAATTGCAAGAACTGGTGGATGATACTTCTGTGGCTGTTGGCAGTGAAGCTTATGCGGCGGGTTTGTTGGTATATAACTATGCCAAAGCTAGTGGTAAAGGCGCTGGTTTAGATTCAATGGTTGATGATTTAGGGCGAAGATTTGCCCGCAAAGCGAAAAAATTGCAACCACAAACCTCGTAATTTGAGAAATTAACTCGACGTTTCTAGATAAAAACATCAACTTTGAGCTTCTGAACTTGGGTATTTCAGTTTTAAGTGAAAAACTCCGAGTCAGAAGCTTACATCTTGCGGTTTTCAGTAAGAATGTTTTGGTTTCAAACGAGAACGTTTTCGTTTCAAGTGGGGATGTTCCAGTTTCAAACGAGAACATTTTTGTTTTCAGTAAGAATATTCTGGTTTGAAATCAGAATAGTTTCGTTTTCAGTTAAAAGCTTTTCGTTGAATTGACTACCGTAAAGGTTTGACAAGAGAACACCGGGAATAATATCGGTTATTACGGAGCTAATGAGCGAATAGAACCCCGAATTTTTAGAAAGGTTGGGGTTCTGAATCCTCATATTTTTGCAAAAACAGAGAATTAAATCTTTCTAAATCCGAAATGTATAATGCTGACTGAGTAGTTATCTTATATGTATTAGAGCTTACACCTGAATCTTTTCATGAATCCTCAGAATAAGCCCAAGAGTTTACAGGATATTCTCAAACAACGTCAGCAATCAAGCTTTGTAGGTCGAGAGGAACAAGTTAATCTATTTCGCCACAATCTCGAATTACCTTTAGACGACTCTCGCCGACACTTTTTATTTAATGTTTGGGGTCAAGGGGGAGTAGGTAAAAGTACATTACTGCGTCAGTTTCGCCAAATTGCGTCAGCAGCAAAAATCATCACGGCTCTTACTGATGAAGGTGAAAAAAGTGTACCAGAAGTCATGGGTCGTTTGGCGGAACAGTTAGAACAGGAAGGTCATAAGCTACCACAGTTTACTGAACGCTACAAAGTTTATCGCCAGAAGCGCCAGGAATTAGAAACAGATCCCGAAGCACCGCAAGGTTTCTCGGCTTTTGTGGGTAAAACTGTAGCGAAAGCCGGAATGGGTATGGCTAAACAAGTTCCCGGTGCTGGTGCTGTATTTGGCTTAATTAATGAAGATGCTATTACTAGCCAAGCTGGGGAATGGGCGGCTTATGTGGCGAAAAAATTAACGAACAAAGACGAAATTCTCTTAGTTCAAGAACCTATAGAAGTTTTAACTCCTTTATTTTTAGAAGATATTGCTAAAATTGCCCAAAAATCTGGTCTGGGATTGTTCTTCGATACTTATGAACGCAGCGCTGAATTTCTCGATAGCTGGCTCAGAGAGATTCTCGATGGTCGCCACGGTGAAGTACCTCTCAATATATTGATCATTATTGCTGGTCGCCAAGAATTAGATAAAAACCATTGGGCGCTTTATGAGGGGTTAATAGTTCGTTTCCCTTTAGAACCATTTACAGAAGCAGAAGCCCAACAATATCTCACCCGGAAAGGAATTACTAACAGTCGGGTTATTGAAGTAATTTTACGTCTTTCTGGAAATTTACCCTTGTTAGTCGCAACCTTGGCAGCAGAAACTCCTAGCGATCCTAATCAAGTAGGCGATCCTAGCGGTACAGCAGTAGAACGCTTCTTAAAATGGATTGATGACCCCAAGCGGCGACAATTAGCTGTAGATGCTGCACTTCCCTTGTCTTTAAATCGGGATGTTTTGGCTAAATTGCGCGGCGAAGAAGAGGCGGATAGTTTATTTAGCTGGCTGAAAGAAATGCCATTTATTGACGAAAGAACTGATGGTTGGGCTTATCATGATGTCGTCAAAACGCAAATGTTACGTTACAAGCGGCTTTCATCACCGCAAAGTTGGGCTGATTTACATGGTAAGTTAGCCGACTACTACGACACCTTACGAAATAATTTACACCTGGAAGAAGACAAAAAACAGCGCGATCCTGTTTGGCAAAACTACACCCTCAATGTTTTGTATCACGGTTTATGTCAGTCACCACAGAGAAGCTTACCTGCTGCTTTAAATGAATTCCTGGCTGTAACGAAAAGTGAGTTTGCATTTGCCCAACGCTGGGCAGAAAGAATGATACAGGCAGGTAAAGATACAGATGTAGCTGAAATTCAGTGTTGGGGTGAACAGTTAGCCAAAGGTTTAAGAGCCTATGAGGAAAAACAATATGAAGTAACGGTTGAAATGTTCACAGCATTATTGAATGATACTTTTCTTGAGGTTAAGTTACGTGCATTAGTTTTAGACGGTCGTAGTTCCTTTTATGTTCGGTCTAATCAATACTTAAAAGCTTTAGAAGATTTAACTGAAGCTATAAATTTAGATCAGAACGAACCTGAGTATTTGTCACATCGAGGTGAAACTTACCGTTTAATGGTGCGATATCAACAAGCACTACTTGATTTCAACCGTGCTATTGAACTTGACCCCAAATATGATTGGGCGATCACAAACCGAGGTCGAACTTACAGAGCAATGGAGCGTTATGAAGAAGCACTAGTTGATTTTGACCGTGCTATTGAACTGAATCCCAAATCTGATTGGGTGATCGCCAGTCGCGGTGAAACTTACCGCTTAATGCAGCGATATCAAGAAGCACTGCTGGATTTCGACCGTGCTATTGAACTGAATCCCAACTATGATTGGGCGATCGCAAATCGAGGTCGAACTTACCGCTTAATGCAGCGATATCAAGAAGCATTGCTAAATTTCGACCGCGCTATTGAACTGAATCCCAACTATGATTGGGCGATCGCCAGTCGCGGTGAAACTTACCGCTTAATGCAGCGATATCAGGAAGCACTGCTGGATTTCGACCGTGCTATTGAACTTGACCCCAAATATGATTGGGCGATCGCCAGTCGCGGTGAAACTTACCGCTTAATGCAGCGATATCAGGAAGCACTGCTGGATTTTGATCGCGCTATTGAACTGAATCCCAACTATGATTGGGCGATCGTATGTCGCGGTCAAACTTACCGCTTAATGAAGCGATATCAGGAAGCACTGCTGGATTTCGACCGTGCTATTGAACTTGACCCCAAATATGATTGGGCGATCGCCAGTCGCGGTGAAACTTATCTGTTAATGCAGTGTTATCAGGAAGCACTGCAAGATTTTGATATCCCCATCAATTTAGATATTAATAATGACTGGCATTTGTATAACCGTGCTTTAGCATATAAAGCTCTTCAGCAAAAAGACAAAGCACAAGCTGACTTAGCACTTGCCATTAAGCTTGCTAAACAAAGTTATGAAAAAGATCCTAAAAACTGGCTTAATACCTTTAATCTAGCCATCTACTACTTAGCCGTTGATTATCCAAAACCAGCAGAAGATTTATATCATTCTGCCCTATCTCAAGGTGCTTCCTTACAGAGTAAACGTGATGCTATTCAAGACCTCAACGACTTTTTAACAATTTTCCCTAATCATACACAAGCTCAATCTATGCGCCAGTTATTACAATCTTCCTCGACATCAATATAGTAAATACACAAAAGCTAAATTATTTGCCAAAATTCTAATCTTGCGGTTCAATTCCCGCCGCCCGCAATTGTGCTGCTAGTCGTTCAGCGCGTTGTCTTTCCTGTTCAGCGCGTTGACTTTCTTGTTCAGCACGTTGTCTTTCTTGTTCAGCCAATTCTGAACCCCAAAGTAGTAGATTTCCTTGTTCATCCCACCAACGCAACCAATTTCCTGTACGATTTTCACGAGTACCTTGCCATACACCCAAATAAATATTCATTTCTGCTATCCAGTAACGCTGGTTTTCGTTGGGGGTTTGGACAACGTATCTACCAGTATTATTATCTAAGCCATAAACTTCTAAATCTCCGCTATCAGGTTCAAAGAGTGCATAATTTGGTACTTTTAAGACGCATTCGTAAAAAAACCATTTACCTGGGGGGTAGGTGGGTTTGATGGAGTATTCTCCACCTTCTGTATCAGAAAGAAATTCTATGACAATTACGGGAATGTCTCCCTGTAGCTGTGGTGTATAACTACGGGTTACATCTTCTCGATTAACACTAATTTTGGGAATATAAGCCCAGTCTGGAGCTTTGACGACAATTTTGCCATTTAATGTGGCGCAGATACCGTAATTTGTTGGTGTGAGGGCGTTAGGTGGAAGTTTACCAGCAAGTTCTAAACTTTGTGTTAGTGCAGCAGCTAAGGCTGGTTGGTTGATGTTGTCCACTGGATCGTCTGGAAGTTTGTAATCGTCGGGTAGTTTTTCCCAAGTGATTTGATAGTTTTGGGTGAGGGCTGTCATGGTAGGTTTTCCTTTGGCGTGGTGTCAAAGTTGGAAAGAACCTCACCCCCCTACCCCCCTCTCCGCAAGCAGAGGGGGGAGTAATTTTCCAACCTTTGCTGTGGTAACAGGTTTGGTTGGGGAAATTTAGCCCCTCCTCGCTTGCGGAGAGAAGTCCGAGCGGAGGCTTCCTCCGATCGGAACTTCGGGGGAGGGGTTGGGGTGGGGTTACTCATCTTCATCGGGAATTAAATCGTCTTCTGTGAGTTCTTGATGGGGAATAGCGGCGATAATTGCATCTATTACCTTGGAAACTGGTAAAATCTCGATATTAAGATCAGGGAATTTTGTTCCTTTAGGGACGATCGCTCTTTTAAATCCGAGTTTGGCTGCTTCTTTTAACCGTAGTTCCATCTGGGAAACCGATCGCACTTGCCCCCCTAAACCGACTTCACCAATTAAGACTGTACCTGGATCGACAATGCGATCGCGGAAACTCGCAACAATGGCGATCGCAATTCCTAAATCTACGGCTGGTTCTTCCACGTTCAAACCCCCAGCAGAAGCGACGTAGGAATCTAGCTTCGACATGGGAATGCCTACGCGTTTTTCTAACACTGCTAAAATTTGCACTAGGCGGTTATAGTCTATCCCGGTGGCTGCACGTCGGGGAGAGGGGTAGCTAGTAGGGCTTACCAAAGCTTGCAATTCCACAACAATCGGGCGAGTACCTTCGCAAGCCACAACAATCGCCGTACCAGGTGCAGGATCGTCACGATTACCTAAAAATAGCTCTGAAGGGTTAGGAACTTCACGTAATCCGTGAGATACCATCTCAAAAATACCGATTTCGTGAGTTGCACCGAAGCGGTTTTTTACTGTCCGTAATAACCGATGGGAGGCAAAGCGATCGCCTTCAAAATATAATACTGTATCTACTAAGTGTTCTAAAACTTTCGGCCCGGCGATCGCGCCTTCTTTGGTGACGTGTCCCACAATTAACATCGTCACGTCTTCGTGCTTTGCCACTTTCATCAGTGCGGCTGTACATTCCCGTACTTGGGCTACTGAGCCAGGTGCAGATGTGAGTGCCGGAAAGAACACTGTTTGAATACTATCAATTACTGCCACATTCGGTTTAAGAGAGTCTATTTCCCGGAGAATTTCTTCTAAATCTGTTTCTGGCAATATATATAAATCTGCACCTATATTGTCAGGGTTTATACTTTTAGGGTCTATAGGAACAGGTATGACTTCACTTTTAGATTCTATGGGAACAGGTGTTACTTCCTCTACAACTGTATTTTCATCGCCTACAACATTGACGCTTTTAGATACTCCTAAACGCGAAGCTCTTAACTTTACCTGTTGACCTGATTCTTCCCCTGTGACATAAAGAATGCGGTATCTCTGCGCCAATTGATTAGAGACTTGAAGCAGCAAAGTTGATTTCCCAATTCCTGGGTCACCTCCAATCAGCACCATCGAACCAGGGACAACGCCACCACCCAACACCCGATCTAATTCACCATAGCCAGATTCCCAACGAGCAATTTGGCGATCGCTAATTTGATCGAATGTAAGAGAAGAGCGTGGTTTTGCTGGTTTATTATGAGATTTGCCATTAGTGGACGCTGATTGCCAACCACTGACTCCTCCTCGGCTGGGTATATCCACCGATGATTGGATAGAAATTTGTTCTTCTAAAGAATTGTAAGTGCCGCAAGCGGGACACTTACCAAACCATTGAGAAGATTCTGCACCACAATCGTTACAAATGTAAAAGGTTTTGGACTTTGCCATTCTTAAATCTTATTAAATAATCTTAATTTTTCCTTAATTCTTGGCGAAAAGAAAAGTTCAATAATAGTAGTAGTTACAGCTTTTTTTCATCTAATTCATGGAATGATATCTTAATATTATGGTATTAAAAATTAATCATGAAAAATTTTAGTTAAGGAGCGTTGAGAAACTTGGAAAGTCATAAAGAAAAAATCCTGGTGGTAGACGACGAAGCCAGCATTCGCCGGATTTTGGAAACGCGCCTTTCCATGATTGGCTACGATGTAGTGACTGCTGGTGATGGAGAAGAAGCTTTGGAAACTTTTCGCAAAGCTGACCCCGATCTAGTAGTTTTGGATGTGATGATGCCAAAACTTGATGGCTACGGTGTTTGTCAAGAACTACGTAAGGAGTCAGATGTCCCTATTATTATGCTAACAGCCTTAGGGGACGTAGCCGATCGCATCACCGGATTAGAGTTAGGCGCTGATGACTATGTAGTTAAGCCATTTTCCCCGAAGGAGCTAGAAGCCCGGATTCGCTCAGTACTCAGACGGGTAGACAAAACCAGTGCTTCGGGAATACCTAGTTCTGGAGTCATTCACGTTGCTAATATCAAAATTGATACGAATAAGCGACAAGTTTACAAAGGCGATGAGCGCATTCGCTTAACTGGTATGGAATTTAGCTTACTAGAGTTACTCGTTAGCCGCTCTGGAGAAGCTTTTTCCCGTTCGGAAATTTTGCAAGAAGTATGGGGTTACACGCCAGAACGCCATGTAGATACCCGCGTGGTGGATGTGCATATCTCTCGGTTGCGCGCCAAATTAGAAGACGATCCCAGCAACCCAGAATTGATTCTCACCGCCCGCGGCACTGGTTATTTATTCCAACGGATAATTGAACCTGGCGAGGAATAGGGTAGATCAGGGAGATAGGGGAGACTAATAACAAAGGACAAAAGACTAATGACTAATGGCTAATGAATAAACCTGATCCCAATCTAGTTTTACGCCGTCTACCCATAGTAGTTGGCTGTTTAGGCGCTGTACTTTTACTCATTAACCGCTTGTTAACACCGGAACTAACAGAATCCCAAGCCCGTGGGGATGTGCTGGGCGTGATTCTGAGTGCGGTGTTAATTTTAACTGGATTAATTTGGCAGCAAGTACAACCGCGATCGCCTGATATTGTACAACTGATTGGGGAGGAAGGTTTTGTGTTGGCTGCGGATTTACCAGAAGCCGTGAAAACAGAACTAGCTTGGGCATCCCATCTATTATTAACTAACACCGTCACGCGATCGCTCTTAGTTTTTTACCAAGGTAAGGTTTTGTTACGTCGCGGTATTCTGTCTCCCAAATCTGAAGTTGTACCAGGCCCAATTTTAAAAAGGGTATTGGAAACCAAAAAACCAGTTTATTTAGTTGCATTAAAAGTCTATCCAGGCAAAATAGAATTTGATTATTTGCCCGAAAATACTCAAGGGGTAATTTGTCAACCTATTGGTAATCAAGGTGTATTAATTTTAGGAGCAAATGCACCTCGCAGTTACACCAAACAAGATGAAAATTGGATATCTGGAATTGCTGATAAATTAGCTGTAACTCTCAGTTCCTATTTGCAAGTTGAGTCAGAAAGTTAAAACTGTATGCAAATTATCTATTGGTTACTGATTGCAGTGATGGTGGTGGGTGTTATCGGCGCTGTAGTTCCTGCCATCCCTGGAACCAGTTTAATATTAGTTGCAATTATTATCTGGGGAGTTGTTAGCAGTTCCTTTGTAGCGATTAAAATACCGCTAATTGTCACGGTTATCGTCTTGCTCCTGAGTATTGGCGTAGATTTTTTAGCAGGCTATATAGGCGCAAAACAAGCTGGCGCTAGTAAGTGGGGACAAATAGGCGCATTTGTTGGTTTGCTTTTGGGATTCTTTGGATTATTACCAGCTTTACCCTTTGGCGGGCCGCTATTAGGCATTTTAATGGGGCCATTATTGGGCGCAATTATTGGTGAATATATTTACCAGCGTCAATTAGGAGTAGCAATCAAGGCTGGTATCGGTATTGTCGTTGGTACAGTCGTGGGAAATTTACTCCAAGGAATATTAGCGATCGCCGCAGTGGTAGTTTTTATAGTGAACACTTGGCCGCAAGTATTTGGTAGTTAAGATTTCCCATAGATGAAGTGAATAAGACTTTCTGAGGGTAGGCATTCATTGTCTACCCTATTTTATTTGTGGTGAAAATTCGATTAATAACATTGTGCATTTTCTAGAAATACCAGCGTTTGCCACCATAACAAATTCTTCATTTATAGTTTATAAGTTTTTTGTACTCAGCTTATATAAAAGACAAAAATAGTTCATCCGGAAAACACAATTCTTACTTAGTTATTTAAGTGCGTATCATCCACAGAATTTGTATAGAAATCTTTAAAAATGAAAACTAGCATTTTGTTAAACATACTGAAGGCAAACATTTGCTATTCCAGGAAAATTACGTAATTTTAGACACTCCCAAATGAGGTATCTAGTAAATGCCACTATGTAATCAATAAAGTTTATATCAAGATAAATAGGTAGCTCTTGCGTATTAGTAAACAGCTATGTAATTCTGTAAGAGTGATAAATAAATCACTCGCTAACAGCAACCAGGGTCATGATTCTACCTCATTCTTTAAGACAATAATTCTAATCTAGATAAAGACAGGATGCATTAATGCTCTTTTCTTAACAGTTTCTTGCATTCATAACTAGTTTTGGAATTACATCTAATTAATAAATTAATTCCTTTTTACAGGAGCCGTAAATCACAATGTTTGCTATTAAATCTAAAGTAATAAATGCAACTTTAGCTGCTACTGCTGCAATTCCCTTAGCTATTTCTGGCTCAATTGGTTCTGCTCAAGCGGCTGCATTATATGGAGAGTTTCAGTTTCAAGGTGGTATAACTGTTAATCCATTTGCTACTAGCCAAGTATCATTAACAAAAGATGCTTTAACCTTCAATCCTCAGCCTATCACCCCAATTGGTCTAGCTGCTAATACAGGTACTTTTACCACTTTCAATACAGGCAATATAGGTAACATTATTTCATTTACATCAGATATTGCTGATAATCCATTTATTGACTTCGGAAATCTTGCCATTCCTGGTGTAATTCAGTCTACAGATGACACTAATTCCATAACAGATGGGAAAAATACCTTTTCATTGACATCTGCTGATTATTCCATAGCACAAAGTGGTGCCAACGTTGCAATAGATGTTCAACTTTGGGGTTTATTTACCAGTGCGACTGGAGAGATATCTAAGGGAGCCGGAAATTTAACTTTCCAAGTAAATAATCAGACTGTTACTCAGGTAAATTCAATTCTTAATAGTGGTGCTTCACTAAATAACTTGAGTTTTTCTGGTGGTGCTTTCGCTACTGTTCCTGAACCAGCTACATTAATTGGCTTAGGTGCTGTAGGTGCAGTCATGGCTATGTCTCGTCGTCGCAAAACTCAAGCTAGTTCTTGAGCATTACCCACAAGATAAAAATTAAATTACAGACAGAAAAGGAGTATCATTATTAATAGAAATATGTAAAAATATTTTCAATTTTGGGTTTCATTAAGTGTTATAGCTTTGTGTTCGTAGTAATCACTGAAGAAGTTACTACGAATTTTCTTTTGTAGGGCTTTTCTAGGAATGGATATAAATTTATATATGGAATAAGGGCACAAAATTTTTGTACCCTTAAAGATTGTTATTTCAAGATTCAGACAAGTTTATTCAACATTAAACTGACTGCAAAGATTTTTTGGCTTCATTGGCGATCGCTTCTACTTCGTCGTTAGCCAGAGTCTCTAATACAGCTTTAGCATCTGCGCCACCCAAGCGACTCATAGCTTGCGCTACTCTATAGCGGACTTGCCAATCGGGATTTTGTGCATAAGGTGCTAAGAGTGGAATTGCACCTGTATTTCCCAACTCGCCAAAGGAACTAATAGCAGCAGTTTGAATTAACTCATTGTCAGAAGTGAGTGCTTGCTGAAGGAGTTCAAAGCCTCGTGGATCGCCTAACTCTCCTAATGTAGCGATGATACTAAATTTGACTAGCCATTCAGGACTAGCATTGTAAAGCTGCTGCAAATCATCAAAAGCTGATGTGAGTTTCAGCGCACCCAAACAATCTGCAGCTGCTGCTTGCACATCAGGTTCAGGATCTTTCAGTAGTTCACGCAATATACTCAATGATAATTCTGAATCTTGTGTGCCGAATGTATCCAGTTGACTCACTGCTGAGTAACGGACACGAGCATTGCTGTCACTAACTGCAGTTTGAATTAATTCAAAAGCGATCGCAGGTTCTAAATCGCGGATTTGATTCACACCTCGCAAGCGATCACCCAAATTTTCGGAACCGAGCAATTGCTGCACCGACTCAGGAGTAATACTCATTTATTTATCCTAAATTTTCAAAAAGGGTCAAGAGTCAAAGAGAGGCGATTAATCGCGTCTGTACTCAAAAGTCAAATGACTAATAACTTTTGACTTTTGACATTGGACTGTTGACATTTAACTATTAACTAATCTTGCTCGGCAGCCATAGCGCGGATAATATCACCTCGGGTGAGGATACCAATTACTTGACCTGCGCTGTCTAACACTGGCAATCTATGTACACTGCGATCGTGCATAATTCTGGCTGCTTCTTGTAAAGTTTTATCAGGGCTAATAGTGATGGGATTATTGCTCATCACTTCCCCAACAGTTTGTCCCAGAGCTTTATGCAAGTCACGCTCATAATTAGCGGGATTTTGTAAATAGATGACACTATCGAGAAACATGATGTAAGCCGGAGGAGTCACACCTGTTTCTTGCCACATCAAATCAGTTTCTGAGATAATGCCCACCAATTTACCAACATCATCCACTACAGGTAGTCCGCTGATGCGTCTTTCTGCAAGAATTTGTATGGCTTCCTTCAGCGGAGTTTCAGATCGGACAACCACCGGTTCACGGCTCATCACGTCGGCAACGGTTTTAGGCATTTGTCTGCTAACACCTTTTATCAAAGTCTCTGGGTTTATTTTAAAAAATTGCGGGTCGTAACCTGATGCAGTTCATACATCGTTACTTGTAATATGAATGGGAATGGGGCATTGGGCATTGGGCATTGGGCATTGGGCATAGGTAATTGGTAATTGGTAATTGGTAATTGGTGTTTTTTATTTTCCCCCCTGCTCCCTGCCCCCTGCCCCCCTGCTTTTTCCCAGTCCCCAGTCCCCAGTCCCTAATCCCCAATCCCTACTCCCTGCTTTAGCGCGGCGATAATTTGCACATTTGCCTTGGGAAAAGCAAACTGTTCTAAATCTGCTAAATTTACCCAGCGGATTTCATCGCATTCTATGGCTTGCGGCACACCTACTAGATGGCGACAGTGATGCACAGTTAGAGTAACGCGCAACTCTGTATAAGTGTGGTCAATAGTAATGAGATGTTCTCCTACTGCAATTTCTATTCCCAGTTCTTCGTAAATTTCGCGTTGAATGCACTCTTCAACTGTTTCGCCAGGCTCAATTTTGCCGCCAGGAAATTCCCACAAACCACCCATCGCTCCCCCCGCACGGCGACGATCAATTAATATTTGGTCTTGGTCATTCCAAATTACAGCGACACCAATAATTTTATGAGGAAGGAGAGAAATCGTTTCACTCATGGTTGATGGGTACAGAATAAACTAGCAAAAAAAGGCCGAATTTAAAATTAATCAGCAAACATAGAACTCGGCAAGCTTTTTTAATGTTTGCCGAGTTTATATTGTATTACGCATTCACAACGTTTTGAATTTATTTGCCTAGATTTGATTACCTATTCTTGCTGTCTAAATTTTCCATTTTATGTATGCTACCCCTAATCATAGCTATTATTTAAATCTATGAATAAGGGGTAAATTATCAGCATACTATCTAGATTTCGCAGAGTAATGTTTTTTGCTGATGTCGGCTTGTATGAGTTTATAGATAAACCCAACAACATTGTTATTCAATTTCATAATTGTTGGTTTCAGTACCTTGGAGAACCATTTCAAAGTTCATTCTTTGTTCAGCGTTACGTAAGAAGTAACCACTAATCATTGCTGAGGCAAGAAGCCGTCCTAAACTTTCGCGGCTAGTAGTAATGCTCACGCCAAAGTGTTCTGAAGGTAGGTTACCCAAAAGACCAATAATATTGCGTTCCATTACTTGCAGAACTTCCGGAGAAGTGGGTTTGGATAACTGAGAAACTGTCTCTGGACTCAAGGATTTAACATATTGCCAGAGTACATCGGTAGTTTCTGATTCACTGTCAAAAAATTCTGAAACTCGATTGGATGGGTTACTCACGTTGCATCTCCTTGATTAATACTACTAGCTATGGTTTTTATAAAGTTTAAAAATAAGTGCTTATCTCGTATTGACCCCAGCTAGTACTTTGCTGTTCCTGTCAATTAATGTAACAAGTTCAATTTGATTAGTGAGTGGGTGTAACCGTACCAAACCCGGCGTGTTTTCTCACCTAAAGGAGTAGCAATAAATAAATTCTCCTATTGCTATGTAAGCAGAGGAAGCAGAGGGAGCAGAGGAGGAAACCTATGAATTATGGTCTTCGCGCTCAAAATTAGGTAATTTAATCTCTGGGATTTGCCAATATTGGTAATTCCATGTGCAAAATTAGCGGCTAGCGCCACCTTGATTTCCAACCAATTGTCTTTCGTCCTTTGTAAATAGTTCATAACAAAGCACAAAGCCTGAGCGCCTGTTTGAGGTGCTCAGAACTTTGTCAGAAAGGACAAAAGACAAATGACTAGCTGGCCAAATATTCATCCATGTTGGCTTTCGACTTACGTAGTTTAGTGAGTGCTTCCCGCTCAATTTGCCGTACTCGTTCACGACTAATGTTAAGGATTTCACCGATTCTGGCTAAAGTCAGTGCTTGACCATCCATTAACCCAAAGCGCAGGGTGATTACTTCCTTTTGCTGTGGAGTGAGATCCCCCATTAGGCGCTCTAAGTCATTAGACAATGAAGATTGCATGACAAAATCTTCTGGAGAAGCGCCAGGATCTTCTAACATCTCTCCCAGTTCTGTGTCGTAATTATCTCCCAACCGCAAATCCAGAGATAAAGGTAGACGGGCCTTTTCCAGGTACTCCCTCACCTGTTTAGGTGTCAATTCCAATTCTTTAGCTAACTCAGATGCAGAAGGAGCGCGTCCTAACCTTTGGGATAATTGCCGCTGTGCTTTTTTAATCTTATTCAGTTTCTCTGTAATATGGATTGGCAACCGAATAGTACGTGCTTTTTCAGCGATCGCTCTGGTGATAGCTTGGCGTATCCACCAATAGGCATAGGTAGAAAATCTATAACCTTTTGTGGGGTCAAACTTTTCTACACCCCGTTGCATCCCGATGCTACCTTCTTGGATTAAATCTAGTAGATCGACATTGCGCTTAATATATTTTTTGGCAACAGATACAACCAATCGCAAGTTAGCTTCTACCATCTTGCGCTTAGCATATTCGCCGTCGGCGATCACTTCGTTCAACTCTGCCAATTCTAGATTTGTTGCTTTGGCCCACTCTTCTAAAGTTGGTTGACGACCTAATTGGGTGACAAGCTCATCCCTTATTTCATGCAAAGCAGTTGAACGCTGCACCTGTTTGCCATAAAAAATCTCTTCCTCGTGGGTTAAGAGTGGCACACGGCCAATCTCACGCAGGTAAGTCCGCACGAGGTCCGTGGCTGTCTGAGCGGTCTTCATGGCGCTACTCATTGGTAATGTTGGATTTGACGGTATGGTCATGTAGTGATAGATGCTTTGCCAGGGTGCTAACCAGTTTGAATGGAAACCCACACTATGGTTGGCAATGTCACTGTCCGAAAAATTCGGCTGCTCATATTAATCTATTTAGGTTCTTAACTGCTCTAGACGTTACAGTTATTGACCCAGTTTCACAAGTATCTAGAGTTAGATAAAAGGTATTGAGTAGAACATTTTTTGGATTTTCTCATGATTAATAATTGTAACATTTATGATAAAAATCTCATACTCTTGCAGTCGGAATTTTAAAGGACTTACCCATGACTGTAACGCTCTCATATTTTGGAATAACGCTTATTGGTTGACTTAATAAATGTCTCTGTAGAAAGAAATAGGTTTCTCATAATTCTTAAAATAAATCAATGATAAGTATAAATAATGTTCTATAACAATTAATTAACTTTTGCTTTTGTTGGGGGATTGGGGATTGGGGATTGGGAAGGGTGCAGGGGGAGATGAGGGAGATGAGGGGGATGAGGGAGAAACACAAATGCTAACTCCCTATTACCCATTACCATTACCCATTACCCATTACCCATTACCCATGCCCTTTCCTTTAACTTTTACCGTTTCCTCAGATTTGGTAAAAGTACCTTTTGCAAGAGATGATGATCAACATTCCTATTGCATCGGGCAGTATTCTTGGATGACTTTTACGTCTAAAGTGGTAGTTTGCAGCGAACGAATAGCGGCAACGGTGGCTTTTGCTCCTGCAATGGTGGTGATGATGGGGATTTTGTAAGCCAAGGCTGTGCGGCGGATTAACCGCGCATCAGTATGGGCTTCTTCTCCCGATGGGGTGTTGATAATTAGTTGAATTTTTTGGTTTTTGATGGCATCAAGGACGTGAGGACGACCTTCATGAAGTTTCAGGACTAACTCAACAGGTAGCCCATGTTCCTGAAGAACTTTACGCGTGCCAAATGTTGCCATTACTGTAAAGCCCAAATCAATAAATTCTTTGACGACGTTTACTGCTGGGGCTTTATCGCGATCGCTCATGGACACAAATACAGTTCCCGACAATGGTAGACGCTCACCCGCAGCGATTTCGGCTTTGGCAAAGGCGCGGCCAAAATCGGTGTCAATTCCCATGACTTCACCAGTGGAGCGCATTTCGGGGCCCAAAATCGTATCGGTACCGGGGAATTTATTGAATGGCAATACTGCTTCTTTAACCGCAATATGGGAGGGGATGACTTCCTGAGTGAAGTTTAGCTCCTCTAAGGTTTTGCCTGACATAATTAATGATGCGAGTTTTGCCAATTGCACACCGGTTGCTTTAGAAACAAAGGGCACAGTCCGAGAGGCTCGGGGGTTGGCTTCTAGAATGTAAATTTGCGGTGAATAGCTACTAGCACCCACAACAGCAAACTGAATATTCATTAGCCCAACTACTGAAAGCGCCTGTGCTAGCTGCACTGTCCAGGTGCGAATTTGATTTAGCACTGCTGGCGGCAGGGAAATGGAAGGTAAAGAGCAAGCTGAATCACCAGAGTGAATCCCTGCTTGTTCGATGTGTTCCATAATACCACCAATTACGACTCGGCCTGTGTGGTCTGCGATCGCATCTACATCAACTTCGATGGCATTTTCCAAAAATTTATCAATCAAAATTGGGTGATCGGGTTCTACCTGTACCGCAAAGGTCATGTAGCGTTCTAGTTCCGCATCGGAGTAGACGATTTCCATTGCTCTTCCCCCCAACACATAGCTAGGACGTACTACCACGGGATAACCAATACGTTTGGCGACAATCAGCGCGTCTTCGTAACTGCGGGCTGTACCATTGGGCGGTTGAGCAATACTCAACAATTGCAGAATTTTCTCAAACCGTTCCCGGTCTTCTGCCATATCGATAGAATCTGGCGATGTCCCCCAAATTTTTGTACTAAGTCCTGAGTTGGGATTGCTGAGTATTTCTTGCAAAGGTACTGCTAACTTCAATGGTGTTTGTCCACCAAACTGCACAATGATGCCAACAGGGTTCTCAGCTTCGATGATGTTGAGCACATCTTCTTTAGTTAATGGCTCAAAGTACAGGCGATCGCTGGTGTCATAATCTGTGGAGACTGTTTCTGGGTTAGAGTTGACCATAATTGTCTCATAGCCTGCTTTTTTCAAAGCATAGGCTGCATGACAACAGCAGTAATCAAACTCAATTCCTTGCCCAATCCGGTTAGGGCCACCACCCAAAATCATCACTTTGGGTTTGTCGGTGGGTAAGACTTCGGTTTCGCCTTCGTAGGTGGAGTAGTAGTAAGGAGTAAAGGCCTCAAACTCAGCGGCACAGGTATCTACAGTTTTGTAAACTGGAACGACTCCTAATTGTTTGCGGTATGCCCGTACCTCATCTTCGTGAGTTTTGGTAGCAAAGGCAATTTGGCGATCGCTATATCCATCACGTTTAACCTCATACATCTGCTCTTTTGTCAACTGCTTTAAAGGAGTCCGTTTGAGGAATTTCTCGACTTCCAGCAGTTGTTGCAATTTATCTAGGAACCAGGGGTCAATACCTGTAAGTTCGTAGATTTCTTCAATAGTTAGCCCTGCTTGCAAAGCATGACGCACAGCGAAAATGCGCTCTGGGTTAGGTGTCCGCAACTGGGCGCGAATTTGCTCGCCACTAGGTAATTTCTCAGCTTTGTCGCAACCCCAGCCTGCACGTCCAGTTTCTAGGGAACGTAGGGCTTTTTGGAAGGATTCGTTAAATGTTCGAGCAATTGACATTGCTTCCCCGACAGATTTCATTTGTGTTGTCAAGACTGGTTCTGAGCCAGGGAACTTTTCAAAGGCAAAGCGGGGAACTTTGGTCACTACATAGTCAATTGTGGGTTCAAAGGAAGCGGGAGTTTTCTTGGTGATGTCGTTTTTAATTTCATCCAAGGTATAGCCGACAGCTAACTTCGCTGCTATTTTGGCGATAGGGAAACCAGTAGCTTTGGAAGCCAAGGCGGAACTGCGGGACACACGGGGGTTCATTTCAATCACCACCACATCTCCAGTTACCGGATTCACCGCAAATTGAATATTGGAACCCCCAGTTTCTACGCCAATTTCGCGGATGATTTTAATTGCCATATCCCGCAGCCTTTGATATTCCTTATCGGTGAGGGTTTGGGCTGGCGCAACGGTAATTGAGTCTCCAGTGTGGATACCCATCGGGTCGAGGTTTTCAATGGAGCAGATAATTACCACGTTATCTGCCAAGTCTCGCATCACTTCTAGTTCGTACTCTTTCCAACCAAGTAGGGACTGGTCGATGAGAATTTGCGACACGGGGCTAGCATCAATACCCACCTGTGCCATTTCCTCAAATTCTTCCTGGTTGTAAGCAATACCGCCGCCCGTACCACCCATAGTGAAAGCAGGACGAATAATTAGAGGATAAGTACCGATGCGGCGAGCGATCGCTTTTGCTTCTTCTAAAGATGAGGCGGTACCACTGGGGCAAACCTGCACCCCAATCTTATCCATTGCATCGTTGAACAGCTTTCTATCTTCAGCTTTTTCAATAGCCGGGAGTTTCGCACCAATTAACTCAACGCCATACTCTTCTAGAACACCATTTTTCGCCAAAGCTACGGCGATATTCAGGGCAGTTTGTCCTCCCATAGTTGGCAATAAAGCATCGGGACGCTCTTTGGCAATGACTTTTGCGACCATTTCCGGTGTCAGCGGCTCAATATAAGTACGCTCGGCTGTCTCTGGATCGGTCATGATTGTCGCTGGGTTAGAGTTCACTAACACCACTTCATAACCTTCTTCTCGCAAAGCTTTACAGGCTTGAGTACCAGAGTAGTCGAACTCACAGGCTTGTCCAATCACAATTGGGCCAGAGCCTAACAGCAGTATCTTCCGGAGGTCTTGACGGCGGGGCATAGTCTTTAGGGATGGAGTAAGAGAATACAAATCCTGATTATTTTAAGATTCTTTCTCCCTGGTCACGCTGTTTATTAGCAAGTTTTCTAAGTTTGATGACAGGGAGGGGATTGGGGACTGGGGGTTGGGGATTGGGTATTGGGTATTGGGGACGGGGTATTTATATTGCTCTTACTTTGTTAATCTCCGGTTTTTTGTATGTTGAAATTATTTGTATTTGGCATTAGAAAATCTTGCAGTTAATTGGTAATATTTTTTATTAGTAGTAATGTTTCATGGAATAATGCCCTAATTTTTTAATCACCAATAAAATACATCTATCTTTAGATAGATCTTTTCTAAATAAAAATCATTCTTAATTAGAGTATACAAGAGAATTATTATTGTCATTTATCATCATAGTTTATATAGTTATTAACTTATATATTGAAGTAAAAAATGCAGAGATGTAGAAATACTAATCTCTGCAAAATTTATATTTTTTTAAGAGTCACTTCTGACTAATTTTTATTGAGTCTTCAAAGGCTTAAACAGAGTTATCTAGATTTATCAAGTTTTAGTTCTGAGCTGGTTGAACAAAACCCAAGGTTAAACTGTCTTTTGCCAAAAAGTGAGATAAGTGATAAGCACGTTCCTCAGTTTTTAATAAGATTTTTTCATAGAGATAGCGTGTACCACGGTCTCCCAAGCTCTCTGCCTGAGCAGCTTGGCGGCGAATCAAGCCAATAATAGCTTGCTCTGCTGCTAGGTCATTTTCTACCATTTGGCGAGAAGAAAATACCCCATCTGCCTCTTGTGTAAAACAGGTTAATTCTGCCAACTTACTAAATGTAGCTACTGGCACACCACCTAATCCATCTAAGCGCTCCCCAATGTCATGGATATGCTCTTGTATTTCTTTATAGCTGTCATTAAAAAACTCATGTAAAGAGTAAAATTCTGCACCCTCAACCACAAAATGATGTTTTTGGTATTGCAAGGAAAGTGCTTGAAAACTAGCTAGGACAACGTTGAATCCTTCAGTAACAGGTGCAGTTACGCTGTGATCCAATAAAACAGGATTGTCATAAACATGACCAAAATTTCTTAACACAGTAGTGGTATCAGACATTGTTCTCCTCGCTTGCGATCAGTTAGGGTTTTGAACTTCTGAGTTTCTACATATTAACATTCTAAAAATTAAAAGCAATTCCAATTTATTTCATAGACTTTTAATTTTTTCATTACTAAAATTATTCAATTTCATTCTTATACTGAAGGATTGCTTTGGTGAATAGGGTCACAGAGACGTGATTAATCGCGTCTGTACAAGAGTCAAAGGTCAAAGGTCAAGGGTCAAAATAATTTATCCCCCTCATCTCCCTTATCTTCCTCATCCCCCTCATCTCCCTCATCCTCCAACCCCCATTAATAAGAGAGCATTGCAAATATTAGAGATTTTTATCTAAAATAAATGAGAATTGTTTGCAGTTACGCTATGCTTATTTATAAAGCTGGGCTAACCAAGATGGGAAACCTCAGGGAGCCAAAGCAGCATAATTACTGCAAAATAATTGCATTTTGAAGGTACATCTCTTGAAATCG
Source organism: Nostoc linckia FACHB-104 (assembly GCF_014696615.1). GTDB lineage: Bacteria > Cyanobacteriota > Cyanobacteriia > Cyanobacteriales > Nostocaceae > Aulosira > Aulosira linckia_A. Next base: position 22,791 of record NZ_JACJQJ010000020.1, read on the forward strand.
TTTAGTTCAGAAGTAGAAAGCAAGCACACCTTAGAAGTGAATTGGGCAGATCGTTGGCAAGTTTATCAACGCTTACAGGAATTAGAGATTCCCTGTTGGTGTGAGTCTAACCAGCCATTGCAAGTTGAAATTACTAATCCATTAGCAATAATTCAACTTTGGAGTGTAATGCGCCAGTTCAGTGTTTCCCGTCAAGACATAATTTCGAGTTTGGAGAAAAGCTGGCTACGTTTCAATCGCTAAAGCTATCTCGCTAACAAGGTTGTCTTATAAATAACAGGTAAAACCAACATGAGTGGATCGCACGCTACCGAAGTATCAGATTTTTGCCTTGAAGGAAGATTTCTCGATTTTGTGATTAAAGATGGCTATAAGCTCAAAGGCTTGCTCATCGGGACTGCTGAAGGCGAATCTTATGTGAAACTTGCTAAACATTTAAAATATGCTTTTGATTTGCGCTTAGCCCCTGGTACTTGGCTGCAAATTGTTGGGACAAAAAAGCATGAAGTCAAAAGTGGCAAAATCACGTTGAAAGCTGAACGTGTAATGGCAGCAATCCCCGAAGTATCCCGAATTCATGACATTACGACATTAACAGCAGCTCCATCTATTAATAAACCTAAAGAGAAAGCTCCAAAAACTAAAAGCACTATTTTGGTTTGTCAAAAATCTGATTGCATGAAACGCGGTGGTAAAGGACTTTGCCAAGCGTTAGAAGCAGCGTTAAGCGATCGCGGTTTGGAAGACGAAGTTACGATTAAAGGTACTGGCTGTATGAAAAACTGCAAAGCCGGGCCTAATCTAGTTATGCCCGATAAAACTCGCTACAGCCGCATTCAAGCCGCACAAGTTCCTGCACTCATGGATAAGCATTTTGCCAATAATAGCGAAAAACAGCAGCCAGAGCCTCAAAAAGAAATAGTTATACCTGTTGTCAGCAATAGTTAGTTAAATAGTGACTATTTCATGTGAAAATATAATTAAGAAATTTTTAGTGTTCCCTTTTCTTGATCGACTGTGAGGTTTTGCAAGATTTTTGCAAAATCAGTGTCTCATAAATTCAGATGTTACAGCCTATGTAGTAGGTGTTTTATTGCTTTTTTAGCAGTTCACTGCTTGCTACTTAATGTGTAAGATTGCCTTTGTCAACTTTGAAACTACAGATAACTACTAATGCACACAAGTAATTTATTGTGTGCATTAGTAGTTGGAAATTATGTGTAGGATGCGTTAGCGATAGCGTAACGCATCCGCTAAGATTTTTTCAGAAATCAAATTAGATTCCTATCTGACTAGTGTTAGCGTAGCGTCTGTGATCGGAGAGATTATTGTTTTAACTTCCATAAAGATTGATTTTTCTTAAAAACTTCAGTTATTTGCCAATTGTGTTCTTTTTTGAGAGACTTTTGTAATTCTTCAGAGGCATTGAGGAAAAATACATCGCTAAAAGTATCAGGAATACTTTTGATATCTGTACCAGGGAATAATTGAAATTTGGTTTGTGGTGCTACAAGATAGCTGAGAGACAATACATTACCCCAACCCCAATCTTGACCGCATTCTGTACAAATAATTAAGGGGTAGGGAGATTGATGAATAATATTTACCATAGCAACATTGTCTGTATTATAAGCCTTATTCCACCAAGCTTTTTTCGGTAAAATAATCGCGCATGATATTAGTTGTAAACTAATTAATATTAAAAGCAATAGCCTCCATAAATGCTTACTTAGCGTGATATTTGGAGATACGATAACCTTTTGAGCTAACAGATAAGCAATCGCTAAATGACATCCTAAATAAACAGGAATTGAGTATCTAGCATTAATAGAACGAATGCCACCAAAAAGGATATCGGGTATAGCTTGAGGTAATGCTGTAGATAAAATTAGGATTAAAACAAAAGACCAAATAGCCTTGGGAGTTTTACGACATAATAAATAAACTGCATAAAATAATAAAATTACTAATAGCCTAATTACTGTAAACCAAAGATTATTTTGTAATTTATTGGGGTAAGCATACTCAGGTGTGATATCAAAAAAGATTCGTGCCCAGTGAATTTGCCATGCATCTACTAAATCATTGAGTGGCAGACTATATTTTGCCCATTCTATTGTCTCTTGAACTTTATCTGATTGATTAATAATGAGAAATAACCAAGGTGAGAAAGCTAATATGGCAACTAATAATGCAATCACATACGCTATGACTATCTTATTGGCGCGGATTCCTTGATTGAAAGCTACATAAATTCCTTGTCCAATAGCTACGAAACTAAACAATAAATGCGTATATAATCCTAGAGATAAACTTACAGCATAAATACCCCAGCTGAGTTTTGTGTTTAACCTCATTGCTCTGAGCAATGCAGCACTAGATAGCAAAATAACCAGTGTATATAAACTGTACATTCTGGCTTCTTGAGCATACACAAAATGGAATGGTGATACAGCTAGAATGGCAATTGCTACTAATGCCACAGTTTTTGATTGAAATAATTCTTGGCAGAGCCAATATAATGCCGGAAAAACCAATAAACTGATAACAGCAGAAAAACTTCTTGTAACTGCAACTGTACTGCCAAATAGCTGTACCCACAAAGTTGTGAGAACAAAATATAGGGGTGGGTGTTTTGGATCTTCTATCGCTAAACCTTTGACAGTATCAATTATAGTTTTGCCGACACCTGGACTTTGATATCTCTCTAATAATGTTCCAGCAGTTAAGATTTGACTCTTGACTACTTCTTGCATTAAATCCGATTTAGTGTGTCCATAAATTCTTAAATAAGTAAATATTTCATCTGCCCAAGATATCTTGCCATCAATATGAAAAAATCTGATAAATATTCCTATGGCTATCAAAACTATAGTGAGCAGCTTGAAACTATTTAAGAATAAATTATTATTTTTTTGCTGAATAGTTTGAGAGGAATCAGGCATATAAGCTGAATATCAATCATAAATGATGATTTTCAGCTTACCAGTTTATGTGAACCGCATAATACGTGACATTATCTGCTGGAATCAAAAATTTAACTGTATATTTGCTTGACTACATCGAATCTAAGCGACGGCGTAATTGACTGCTAAAAGCATCAATTACTGTTACTACTACCAGCAATACCAACATCATGGTTGTAGCTTTGTTGTATTCAAAACCGTCAATGTAACTCTTCAACTGAAAACCAATTCCACCTGCACCCACGACACCCAAGACAGAAGCAGCACGGATATTGTACTCAAACATCCAGAATGTATAACCTAATGCTAATGGCAACACTTGGGGCAAAATTCCATATTGGGCAATTTGCAATTTGGATGCACCAATCACTTCTAAAGATTCTAAAGAACGAGCATCAACGGCTTCAATCGCTTGTTGATAAAATTTAGCAAGGTAGCCAATGGTGTAAATTCCTAAAGCCAATGTCCCAGCTGGTGCGCCTAATCCTGTGGCGGCGACAAAAATTAGACCGAGAATAATTGACGGGACGGAACGTACAGTGTTTTGGAGTAAATTTGCTAGCCATTGCAACCATTGGGGTGCAACATTACTGGCGCTGGCTATTGCAATTGGTAAGGAAATAATTGCACCAATGGTAGTTCCCCAAAGTGACATCTGTACAGTTTCAATTAGCGCTTTAATCGCTATGTCTAAAACCGCCCAATCTGGGGGAAATAACCTAGAGATAAAATCTGTGATATATGGCCAGCTGGTACTCAGTACTGCATAATCGACTTTTAGTCCTTGCAACGCCCAAATATAAAGGAAAATGGCTATTATTGGGACGATGAACCAACTTACCCAAGAATAGCGCCGGAAAAGAGGAGACTGAAATAAGTAATTCATGATTTGTGCTTAAACTTGGGAAAATTTGGCTTGCAAGTTGTCGCAAGGGCCGTCATAAATAATTCGTCCTGCTTCTACAACGATCGCGCGTTGGGCATATTCGGCAGCGATGCCCAAATCATGCAAAACTGTGACAATGGTCATCCCTTGGGCGTGCAATTCTGATAAAGTCTGCATTACCTGCTGACAGGCTAAGACATCTAAGCCAGTAATCGGTTCGTCAGCTAATAATATTTGTGGTGATTGGATTAAAGCCCGGGCGATCGCCACTCGTTGTTGTTGTCCACCACTAAGTTGACTGGTTTTTTGGGCGGCTAACTCTCTTAAACCCAACTGATCTAATAACTCTAATGCAAAAAGGCGATCGCGGTGGGGAAATCCCCATAAGGTTTGCCAAGTGGTGCGATTACCCAGCCGTCCGCATAGAACATTTTCTACTGCTGATAATTGCCTAATCAATCCGCCGCCTTGAAACAACATCCCTACATCCCGGCGAATTGCAGTTAATGTACGCTTACTCAGTGTGACACCATTGATTTGAATTTCTCCCTTGGCTAGGGGAACCAACCCAACAAGCGATCGCAATAGGGTAGACTTACCTGCACCATTAAGTCCCAACAACACCACAAATTCACCCCGCTTAATTTGGCAATTAATCCCATTTAAGATAGGGCGATGGAGAGATGCAGCATAAGCTGTCTCTAAATTGTGGCACTCAATGATATGGTCGTTCATCCCTAGTTCAATTCCACTAAACAGTTAATTGATAGTTTTCAGCTAGCAGTTATAACGATTTTCACATTGGTGAGGTACGAAAGGAGAAAAGGAAAAAACCTTTACCCTTTCACCTTTCCCCTGCATCACTTACTGACAACTGAATTAAGGTGCAATCCCAACACGTGTTAGTGCATCCCGGACGGGTGCTAGGTGACGATTGTGATCGACTCTTACCAACTCTGTAGAGTTATACAAATTGCGTAATAACGCGTTATTTTGTGATTGATTTAACTTGAGAAGGGCGTTTATAATTTTTTCGCGATCTGGTGCGGAAATGTCGTCATCAATAGCGATACCGTGGGCTGGTACACCAGGAATGCGATGCAGTACGCGTAACTTGCTCTTTTCTTCTGGTGTGATATACGGGCTGTTGAGCGCGTATTCTGATACTGCGGCTACATCAGCTTGACCGCGTACCACGGCTTGCAAGGCTTTGCTGTAATTACCACCGTAGCTAACTTGACCAAAGAAACCATCTAAGCGATCGCTACTTTGGACAAATCCTTGTTTGACCAATTCACCTACAGGGAAAATAAACCCAGAACCAGAAGTAGGCGAAGTAAACGCCATTCTTTTACCACGCAACTGTTCTAGAGTAGCCTTTGCGTTATTTCTGCTTTTTAAAGGGCTATTGCTGGGGACAACAAATACTGAACTATAAGTGTGTCTTCCAGAATAATTATCACGGACTTCAGCTAAGTACAAACGAGAATTTGCTAACTGTTCAGCCTTCAACGCTGGACGGCTACTCAAGAAAGCAACATCAGCCCGATTTGCTCTCAAAGCTTCTACCGCCGCTGTATCATCGCCTACTTGGGCTTTGACTGGTATTCCCAATTCTTTTGATAAAAATGCTCCAACTGCATTCGCCTTATTTTGCAAATCTGTAGAATCAGATCTGCTAGGAAAAACTACTGTCAAAGTTTTTAGTTTTTGGGCTACTAAAGTTGGTGCTTGTTGATTAAAAGTTAAATTAGCGCTCGTCGCTTGCATTACCCCGAACGTGCTGATTGCTAGACCTGCCAATGAGACCAATGCAGATCCAGCAATCAACAAGCCCTTATTGCTCACACTCATTGATCACTCTCCATTAGGAAGTATTCTCAGTATTTTTGCAAATAACTTGCAACTAATTCAATATAAAAATCTAGGGCTTTTAGGAGTAAAAGTCAACATTGGGACTTTTTAGCCCAGCAGCCAATCTTTTAGAGACAGCATCGACCAAACCCACAATTTCATGAATTATGGTGTAGTGTCTTTGGTTGTGTAATGCCATTTCATACCAAGTTGCAATCAAACAGAGTATCTGTCATTGCGACTGGAACACAGTGAAGGGAAGTAATCCCATAATTTTAGGCGATTACGTTGCTAGGCTCGTAATGACGTAATTCCGTGACTTTTGCGTAAGTCCTATTACGAAATTAATGACTAAACTGCCAAAAAACGTTGAATTACATCTTGGCTGAGTTCATTGGTGGAACCAGAAGCCACAATACCGCCTTTTTGCATGGCGTAATAGTAATCAGCCTGGCGGACAAAATGTAAGTGTTGTTCTACCAATAAAACAGAAATTCCTGTGGTTTCAACAATGCGGCGAACTGCAGCTTCAATTTCTAGGATGATTGAGGGTTGAATACCTTCTGTGGGTTCATCTAAGACGAGTAATCGAGGCTGTCCCATTAAAGCACGTGCGATCGCCAGTTGTTGTTGCTGTCCTCCACTTAAATCACCACCCATCCGCGACAGCATGGTTTTTAAAACTGGAAATAAGCTAAAAATTTCCTCGGGAATCTCAGCTTTTTTTACTGGTTTCTGTCTAGCTTCTAACCCCAGCAGCAAATTTTCTTTAACTGTTAACCGGGGAATAATTTCTCGTCCTTGGGGAACATAACCAATTCCCAATTTCGCCCTTTGATCGGGGGATTTAGAATTGATTAAATTTCCTTCTAAATTAATTGTGCCACTGCGGGGTTTGAGTAAACCCATGATACTTTTAAGTAGAGTTGTTTTACCAACTCCATTGCGTCCAATTAGGCAGATCATTTGCCCAGATGGTACATGCAAATCTACGTTGCGAAGAATATGGCTTTCACCGTAGTAAACGTTAAGGTTAGAGATGTTTAGCATAGAATTTTAATTGAAGAGACGCGATTCATCGCGTCTGTACAAGAGTCAAAAATTATTTATCTTTCCCCAATACCCAGTCCCCAGTCCCCAATACCCAGTCCCCAATACCCAGTCCCCAATACCCAGTCCCCAACTTACTCTTGCTGTCCTAAATAAACTTCAATTACCTTTGGATCATTCTGCACTTCTTCAAAATTGCCTTCACACAAGACTGAACCTTCATGTAATACTGTGACTCTGCGGGCAATTTGACGTACAAATTCCATATCATGTTCAATAACTAAAATTGAATGATCCTGGGCAAGTGTTAACAGTAATTCGCCAATATTGTAGGTTTCTTCATCTGTTAAACCTGCGACTGGTTCATCAACTAGCAATAAGTCAGGAGACTGGGCTACTAACATTCCAATTTCTAGACGTTGCTTTTCTCCGTGAGATAGTAAAGCTGCGGGGATGTCTGCTTTGACAGTTAAACCAATTGTTTCTAATAAACCTTTGATACTATTTTTTTCTGAACTTTCAGCACGACCGAATAAGGTAGAGAAAACATTTTTATTGCGGTTGCTGGTAATTTCTAAATTTTCTCTTGGGGTTAAATTGAGATATATTCTTGGCGTTTGAAATTTGCGCCCAATTCCTCGGCGCGCAATTTCATGTTCGGGTAAAGAACGAATATTTTTACCTTTAAATAAAACCCTTCCGATAGTGGGTTGGACTTTCCCTGTAATTACATCCAAAAATGTGGTCTTACCAGCGCCATTGGGGCCAATTACTACTCGCAATTCCCCTACATCCATACTAAAATTTAACTGGTTGAGTGCTTTAAAGCCATCAAAACTTACAGTTACGTTTTCAGTTTCCAAAATTTTGGCGTTCATGTTGCACTTCCGGGTCTTCTTCTAAGCTGGGATATGTGGAAATTTCTTGAGGAGGTTTGATAAAAGGAATCTTTTGCTGACGCAACCATCCGACTAGTCCATCAGGAAGCACCGTAACGACTATTAAAAATAGTGCGCCTTGGAAAAATAGCCAGATTTCAGCAAATTGTTCGCTTAAAAAAGCACGGGCATAATTAACTAATAAAGTACCAACAATCGCCCCAATTAAAGTAGCCCTTCCTCCTACAGCTACCCAAATTACCATTTCAATGGAAAAAGCAATATCCATTGCCCTGGGTGAGACAGAACCACTTTGTAAAGTGTAAAATGCTCCTGCAATCCCTGCGATCGCACCGGAAACTGCAAACACTAGTGTTTTATATTCTGTCGGGTCATAGCCAGAAAATCTCACTCGGCTTTCATCATCGCGAATGGCGATTAATAATTTCCCAAAACGTCCGCTTGTCAACCAGCGACAAAGTGCGTAGGTAGCGGCGAGAAAGATTACCGTAAGCGTGTAGAAAATAAATTTGGTTTTTGGGTCGCTAACTGTGGCACCAAACAAAGTTGTAAAATCTATCAGCCCGTTGGTACCGTTAAAAAATTGTTGTTGACCGTTAAAGAAATTAAAAAAGACAATAATTGCGGCTTGGGTCAAAATCGAAAAATAAACGCCTTTAATGCGATTGCGAAATACTAAATATCCTAAAAGTCCCGCCAGCACACCGGGAATTAGCACCACCGACACGGCTGCTATGGGAAAAGAATAAAAAGGCTTCCAAAACCAGGGAAGTTCGGTAACACCATACAATCCCATGAAATCCGGTAACTCACCAGATGGAACTTGCAACTTCAGGTACATAGCGATCGCGTATCCACCCAAGCCAAAGAAAATCCCATGTCCCAAACTGAGTAAGCCAGTATAACCCCAAATCAAATCAATAGCTAAAGCCACAATCGCCAGGGATAAAAATCGCCCCAACAAATTTAAGCGAAACTCAGACAACACCACTGGCATAATCAAAATCAGGATGAGTGCGATCGCCACTACTACCCCAACTTCAATTAATATTAACCTTCCTGCCTTTCTTTTCATTTCTTACTTTGCATCCTTAGCGGTTTCTTCCCCAAAAATCTTAAGCATCAACAGTACGCCCTTTTTGAGGAAAAATCCCCGCAGGTTTCCACTGCAAAAACAGAATAATCAGGACAAATACCATCACCTTTGCCATACTTGTAGTGGCAAAAAAATTAAGAAATTCTGCCAAAGGCTTCACAGGAGTTAATAACAAAGCCAGAGTTCCCGAACCAATTAAAAAGTTAGCTGTACCAATTCCTAAAGCAGCAACAATAGTACCTGCTAAGTTACCCACACCACCGACAACCACAACCATAAAAGTGTCGATAATGTAATTTTGTCCCGTATTTGGCCCTACAGAACCGAGTAAACTAATCGCACAACCAGCCACACCCGCTAAACCAGAACCTAAGGCAAAAGTGATTGCATCAACTGTTTGAGTTGGGATACCTAAACAAGCACTCATACTGCGGTTTTGAGTCACCGACCTAATTCTTAATCCCCACTTAGAACGTTGTAAGAAGAGATAAATTCCTGCTACGCAGATGATTGTTAAAGCAATAATAAATAACCTCGCAAAAGGTAATTGCACACCAGCTACAGATATGCCAGCTTGCAACCATCTTGGTGCGGTTACATCCACATTTTGCGCCCCAAACCAAGGCTGTGTTACTGCTAGTTTGTAAGTTTGACTTAATAAATTACCTGTGGTGATGGTGATTGCTAAAGATAGCAATAAAATTACTGCCACAACCCAGTTACGCACTCTCTCTAAATTATTGCGGGAATTTAAAAACCATAAACCCCCAAAAAATAATAGAGAAAACAAGACCAAGCAAATCAACAACACCCAGTTCACACTGCGGACAAACTGTTGAAATATTAAACTCACTCCCCAAGTTGCCAACAGAGTTTCTAGCGGTCGTCCATAAAGATAACGAATCACACCTTTCTCTAGAATTAATCCGATAAAAGCTGTGAAAATGAAAGCGATAATTAACGCCAAAAAGATATAAATTTCAAACCAAAATCCACCTAATTGTTTACAGCCATTTTGCACAACGAATGTGGTATAAGCGCCAAACATCATCAATTCGCCATGCGCCATATTAATTACGCCCATCAAGCCAAATATAATGGCTAATCCCAATGCCGCAATTAACAATACAGAACCAATACTAATTCCATTAAATACCGCATCTAAAAAACCTGTTAACACTTTTTTAACCTAATGATGAGGATTTTGTTTGGTATTTGAAAGAGTAAACAGGGAACAGGGAATAAAGCATAATTGAAATTTTGATGTTCCCTAAGTATTGAAAGTAGGGTAACCAATGCCTAAGCTACTCATAATTGGTAATCGGTAATTACCAATTACTCATTACCTAGCCTTTAGGCTTTTTTGTACTTACCACCCTTAGCCGGATCTGACCAATCACAAGCATATCCCTTAGTTTCTTTCACAAATTGATTCCAAGGAACTGGCTCAACAGGCGCAGGTGTAGCATAGACAATATTAAACAAACCATCGTCTCTCACTTCACCAATTCGCACAATTTTAGATATGTGATGATTGGCGTTGACTGTGACTTTACCTTCTGGTGCATCTATGGTTTGTCCATAAGCCGCAGCACGTACTTTCGCTAAGTCAGGACTACCTGCTTTTTGTACTGCTTGCTTCCACAAATAAACAGCAATATATGCAGCTTCCATCGGGTCATTTGTTACCCGTTCTGCGCCATATTCTTTCTTGAAAGCTTCCACAAATTTCTTATTAGCAGGTGTGTCTACTGTTTGGAAGTAATTCCAAGCTGCATAGTGACCTTTCAGATATTCCACACCAATGGCTTTAACTTCTTCTTCGGCAATACTTACCGACATCGAAGGATATTTATCTGGCGTTAATCCTGCACCTTTTAATTGCTTAAAGAAAGCCACATTACTATCACCATTTAAGGTGTTGTAAATCACGCCTCCATTAGGCAAAGCTTGCTTAATTTTGGTGATAATTGGTGTAACTTCTGTGTTACCTAACGGTAAATAATCTTCACCAACTGTTTTGCCACCTAGCGCTTCTAATTGAGCTTTAATAATGGTGTTAGCAGTGCGAGGAAAGACGTAATCTGAACCGACTAAAAAGAATTCTTTACCCTTATTTTTTAACAGCCAATCAACAGAAGGTTCAATTTGTTGATTGGGTGCTGCGCCTGTGTAAAAGATGTTTTTAGAACACTCTTGACCTTCATACTGCACAGGATACCACAGCATATGGTCTTTACTTTCAAAAACTGGCTTGACATTCTTGCGGCTAGCAGAAGTCCAACAGCCAAAAACTACCGCTACCTTATCTTGATCGATCAGCTTAGTAGCTTTTTCTCTAAAGGTATCCCAGTTAGAAGCACCGTCTTCTACGACAGCTTCAATCTGTTTTCCTAAAACACCACCAGCTGCATTGATTTCCTTAATTGCTAATTTCTCAGCATCAACAACGCTTTTTTCACTAATAGCCATTGTGCCACTGAGAGAATGCAAAATCCCAACTTTGATCGTGTTACCGCTAGTAGCCGCAGCCGGCACAGCAGTAGTAGATGTAGCTGGAGTATTAGTAGCAGTTGGGGTTTCAGTTGTACAAGCCTTGAGAAAAATTGTGCTACCGAGAGTTGCGGAACCGTATATTAAAAACCTGCGTCTGTTAAATCGTCTACTCATTATCTTTTTTACTTCTCCTCACAAGGATTTAGCTAACTTTTTAGCTAGCTGTAAATATCATTAAATTGTGATATTAGTTCCATTTTTAACCCATAAAAAGTTATCAATTATACAAAATCTTGATTTTAGACAACAAAAATAGAATTTCAATGAATTAAAGTTAATAAAAATTTATGTTTTTGTAGCATTAAGGAGTGAATAAGGTTCAGTTTCTGTGGTATTTTTCGGTGTTTATTATGTATATTTATCTGCAAAAAATACGTACTTTGCAACAAAGAAACGTTGGCATGAGTTAGATTAAATATAGTTAAATTTCAGGCTACGTTGTGGCAAAGCCTAACGTAATGAAATAAATGGGCTATTACGGCTAAAATTCCTACTAATTCAAATAATATTTGCCACACATCAATTATTAATAAGGGCGCACAACTGTGCGCCCTTAGGTCATTTTTTACATTCTGTTTGCAACTTGATATAGGAATCCGATTTGATTTCTGAAAAAATCTCAGCACAAAAAGCTTTGGCTCAGATGCGTTACGCTATCGCTAACGCATCCTACGTGAACTTGATATTAAATGTATGTATCAAGCGATCGCACAACCTGAGCAATCAACCTCAAATGACTGCGATACAATCAATCTCTACCAACACATCTTTTGGTAACCGCGATACCTCTACACAAGCACGGGCTGGCGCTGTATCTTCGGGAAAATATTTTGCGTAAATTGCATTTACTGCCGCAAAATCATTCATATCTGCGAGAAAGACAGTGGTTTTTACCACATTGTCAAATTTTGCCCCTGCTGCGGTCAAAATAGCTTCTAAATTAGCCATTACCTGCTCAGTTTGCTTTTTCACATCATCAGTATAGACAACCTGACCGATGCGAGGATCGATCGCAATTTGTCCAGCCACAAACACCATTTGACCAGAAGCTGCGATCGCTTGATTATATGGCCCCACTGGTTCCGGTGCATTATCAGTACGAATAACTTGACGTGTCATAGATACTACTTTTTCCCAAGATGCTTTTTGCTCACCGACTTCCACCTCACAGGCGATCGGTTTGTAAACTTCTCCATCAGGCATTATCGCACCAGTTAGGTCAGCATCTTTAAAGCTCGCTCCGTAGATATTTGCTCCGCTTAAATTCGCCTTCTTCAAGTTTGCACCATCAAAGTTTGCCATTATCAAGTTAGCTTCTGAAAGACATGCTCTTTCTAGATTTGCTTCTTGTAACAAAGCTTTCCCAAGCTGAGTGCGTCTAAGATAGGCTCCACACAAATCTGTATAAGTCAGGTTCAAATCCGACAAATCAAATTTTTCAAAGTTCACGCCTCGGAGTTTAGCTTTTTGGAAATTTACACCTTTAAGATTCACTCCAGTTAGGTCAACTTGGGTTAAGTTTACTTGAGTCAGGTCTGCCCCAGTGAGATTTGCATCTTTCAAGTTCGCACAGCTTAGGTTTGCACCGCTAAGGTCTGTCCAGCTTAGATCAAGTAAACCACCTTGCACCCTCATCAAATTTGCACCTCTTAGAGATGCTCTAGAGAGACTTGTTTCCCAAAGATTCGCTTTTGTTAGTGTTGTCTCGCTTAAGTCTGCTCCATTCAAATTTGCTTTGTATAGGTCTACCTCACTCAAATTTTTGCCTTTGAGGTCTACTCCTTGAAGATTAACTGAATGAAATTTCCGTTGACCTTGTGCGTATTTCTCCAAAAATTCTTCAGCATCCATAATGCACCTTTAAATACCTCTGACACAGTATAATCTCGATATTTTTGCATCAAAGGTATCTTCTCTTTCCCCTTCTTCGCGCCCTCTGCGTCCTCTGCGGTTCGTTCCCTTAACCCAACCTCGGACGTAACCCATAATGTCGATATTGCCAGTAATCCCGCAAAATGCGATCGTGGTCAAAACATAAATTACCAGGTGCGCGCCAAGACTCAAAAATACCGATATTCTTAGCATCATCCCCAGCTTTGGGCTGTCCCTTCGCTGTCGCCAAAAATACAATGCTAATAGTATGCTGACGCGGGTCGCGGCTGGGGTCAGAATAGACTAAAAATTGCTCAACTAACTCTACTTTTAAACCCGTTTCCTCTTCAGCTTCTCGTCGCGCCGCTGCTTCCACCGATTCACCGTAATCTACAAAACCGCCAGGAAGAGCCCACCCTAGAGGCGGATTATGTCTTTCAATTAACACTATAGGTAGATGAGGTTGATCGATTAATTCAATAATTACATCCACAGTCGGAGCGGGATTACGGTAATTCATAGGCAATATTAAGTATTAAGTAGTAATTATGAGCTTTTATAGGGATTTATTACATTCTGTACTTATCCCACTATTGGTAGCTTCTAAACCAGTCCCCACCGTGATAGATTCGATGCCATCCCCTCCTCAAACATCATCAGGTTAAATATGCCTTTTCCCAGATCCAGCGGCATTTTGCTGCATCCAACTTCCTTTCCCAGCCGATTTGGCATTGGGGATTTAGGCTTAGAAGCTTACCGATTTATAGATTTTCTCAAAGATAGCTACCAACAATACTGGCAAGTTCTACCTTTGGGCCCTACTGGGTATGGCAATTCGCCCTATATGTCTTACTCAGCAATGGCGGGGAATCCCTTGCTGATTAGCCCAGAAAAACTGCTTAAGGATGACCTACTCACAGAGGAAGACTTTGCTAATTTACCAGCATTTCCCCTACACAAGGTAGATTTCGAGCCGATTGTACCAATTAAAAATGCCTTACTGCAAAAAGCTTGCGAGAACTTTCACACCAAATCAACATCAATTCAACAGAAAAAATTTGCAGATTTTTGCGATCGCAAAGCTTATTGGCTAGATGATTATGCCTTATTTATGGCAATCAAAGATACTCAAAATGGTGCTAGCTGGCATACTTGGGAACCTGAAGTTGCCAAGCGTCAACCAGAAGCACTGGATCGGGTAAGGCGACAACTGACTCAGGAGATTTTTTATTATAAATTCATCCAATATGAGTTCTTCCAGCAGTGGTCAGAACTCAAAACCTATGCAAATAAACACGGTATAGATATTATTGGTGATATTCCGATTTACGTTGCTCATGATAGTGCTGATGTCTGGGCCAATCCTAATATCTTTTGCCTAGATGAAGAAACTGGCGAAGCTGCACAAATGGCAGGTGTTCCACCAGATTACTTTAGCGCCACAGGTCAATTGTGGGGTAACCCAGTGTACAACTGGGAAGAATTACAAAAGCAAGACTTTAAGTGGTGGTTACAGCGCTTTGAAGCGATGCTAGATTATGTAGATATTATTCGTATTGACCACTTCCGAGGATTTGAAGCTTATTGGTCTGTACCCCAAGGTGAAGAAACTGCTATTAATGGTGAATGGGTAGAAGCACCAGGAGAAGCTTTTTTTGAAACTATTCGCCAAAAATTAGGCAAACTGCCAGTTTTAGCAGAAGATTTAGGCGTGATTACGCCAGAGGTAGAAGCATTAAGAGACAAATTTGAATTTCCAGGAATGAAAGTTTTACAGTTTGCCTTTGGTTCCGATCCTGGTAATCCATTTTTACCCTTCAACTACCCGCGTAATGCTGTAGTTTATACCGGAACCCATGATAATGACACCACTATCGGCTGGTTCAATCAAGCTGGCGACTGGGAAAAGGAAAACTTATTGCTTTATTTAGGTTGTGTCAGTCCTGAAGGTATCCACTGGGATTTAATTAGACTCGCTTTGAGTTCCATCGCCAATCAAGCAATTCTTCCCTTACAAGATATTTTGGGATTAGGAGGAGAAGCACGGATGAATTTCCCTAGTGTTGCTGAGGGTAACTGGGAGTGGCGCTACCAAGAAAACGCTTTAACCAAGGAATTAAGCCACAAACTCAAACGCCTAACCACTTTATATGGCCGTGCGCCCAAAGAATCTAGTGTTAGATAATGTGTGGTGAGTGCATAAACCAAAGGGGCACAAGCATTGCTTGCGCCCCAAAAATAGATTTGAATTAAGTTGCTAATTATCATTTTTCAGACTAGTAATATTTAATTTGTAATAGGTAAGAGTTTTGCAATTACCAATTACCAATTACCAATTACCAAATCCAAAGGTTTTATCTACGTAACTAACAACTTGGGTTAGTACTCTTCAAAACCTAGTTTTAGCAGCAATTTTAATTTCCTCTACCTTTCCAGGTTCTCCCATTTCCTTAGGTTGTTCCTGATTAACACTCATCAGTACACCACCAGCATTATCAGTTTTCACTGTTAATTGCTCTTGAGCTTTCCAAGTGCGATGAGTTCCCTCTGGTAGAGTACCTTCAAATTGTGTTTTGCCATCAGCTACTACACGAATCCAGGATGAGGACTTCAAAATTACACCAATCTGCACCGGTTGACCATCTTTGGCACTCAGGAGAGTATTGCTAAATGGTTTAACCTCCAGTGGCTTTGTTGATTGAACCGGTTGTGCAAAAGACTCTTTTTGTGAGTTTATTTGGTTAGTTGGGGTAGTACTTGCTTGTAAGGCTGCGTTATTCAGTATTTGAGATAAGCCACTCACAGAGCAAACAATCACAAATATATAAAGTAAGTAAAGATGCAGAGGACGCAATTGATTAATGGGCTTATTTGTCCAAGTAGAAGTAGAACTTACCTGTTGATAAACAATAGGGAAAGTGCTAGAAAATTCCACCCCATTAAAGCCTAATGCATCAGCAAATTGCCTAATCAATCCTTGAATATAAATTGGTTCTGGCAGCTCGTTTAAATTACCTTCTTCAATAGCCTGTAACAGCCGCTTAGGGATTCTAGTCATAACAACTACTTCCTCTAGCGATAAACCCTGTTCTTGACGAGAAGCCCAAAGTTGAGCGCCAATTTCTGCTAACTTTTCAGCTCTTTGTTGCTCTACTGAAAGGGTTTGCGGCTGATTATTCTTTCTTCTGAACCATGTCATGGTTGATTACACTCCTTAACTCAGCTGAATCCTTAATAGGTGTGTGCTTAATTTGCTGTTGCAAAAAGCGCATCTCATCATCTTTTAGGGAACGATAGTTACCCGGTTTTAAATAGGGTTGTTTTGGTCTTTGTAATTGAATCGGCCCAATAGCAGTCCGATGTAGTTCAATCACCGGGTAGCCTAATTGTTCGGCTATACGGCGAATCTGGCGGTTGCGTCCCTCCTTTAACACAATTTCCAATCTACTGTTAGTAGAAAAACTTTCTATTAGGCGTACCTCTGCTGGCCGTGTTTTTCTCCCTTCTAACAACACACCTTGTCGCCATATCTGTAAAACTACTTCCGATGGATGTCCTTTAACCAATACACTATAAGTTTTCGGGACACTATGGCTAGGATGGGTGAGAGAAAATGTCAGGTCGCCATCGTTAGTAAGTAATAATGCTCCTGTAGAATCTGTATCTAAACGCCCCACGGGGTGAATACCTGATCCCTGGCGTAATTCTTTTGGTAGTAAATCTAAGACAGTTTTTCTTCCCTGAGGATCGTAGCAAGTTGATACTACTCCAGCAGGTTTGTGCAGCAATAAATATGTTAGAGCCGGACGTTGCTTAGTAACTACGGGCTTGCCATCGACTGTAATCTGATCAGTTTGAGGGTTAACTTTTTGACCTAAATGAGCCAATACCCCATTTATCCGCACACGCGATCGCCGAATCATTTCTTCAGCTTCACGACGTGAGGCAATGCCCCATTGGGCAAGAATTTTTTGTAACCGTACCTCCATGTGGAATTTGCTTATTCTCTCGCTAACATTTAAATCATAATATTTGCATTTTGTTGTTAATAGCCATAAATGTTACATTTAAGGCTTGTTTAACTTCAGCCAATTGTAGAGTTTTTACCCATAAATACAGGAGTTGAATGCCAGAGCAGAATTTAGACACCAAAAGTAACGGCAAAATCCGAGTAATTACCAATATGCTGAAAACCGCACTTAAGCTGTGGTTGAAAGCACAGGTAACTCAAGTATCGCAAATCGAAGTAGAAATTAGAGCAAGCGATCGCCAACTTCTCTCGGGAAAGATTCCTTGGGTATCGATTTTTGCTAGTCATGCCGTTTACCGAGGTCTCCATATAGGAAAAATTCAACTGGTGGCAGAAAACATACAAGTCAACATCGGCTCAGTCATCAAAGGTAAGCCGCTACGATTGTTAGAGACAGTACCAGTATTTGGTGAACTGAGTATGGAAGAACAGGATCTCAATCAATCTCTGTCTTCGGAGTTATTAGCAACAGCTTTAAATGATGTACTGGTTAAACTTTTACCAGAACACTGCACAAAAACCAAGTCTACTGCTTGGCAAAAAATTATCCTGGATACCAATCAAATTATACTGAGTGGCATTCTATCATCCGAAGGGGAACCTACGCCCGTGAAGATTTGTCTGGGCTTAAAGTTGATCAACGCTCAGGAGTTGCAACTAACACCAATCCAAATCCAGTACGACATGGTAGTGCAAAAAGAAAGTAATCAAGAACACAATTTTGATCTTGGCCCAGAGGTAGATATCCAAGAACTCACGCTGATCCCCGGTAAGTTGTTATGTCGCGGGCGAATTAACGTTAACCCCTGATGATTAAAAATCAAAAACTCAAGAGACTTAGTATTTATAATAATTTATAATTCCAAGGCCAAAGTTCGTGGAAATCACTGAAATTGGCATTAGTTCTCATCTACGAGATAATGCTGAGTGCTAAGTATTAGAGGAGAGAAGGAGAATCAGGAAGCACAGGGCAGACGAAAAGCAGAAAAATCACTACTCCCCATTACCCAATGCCCTTGATTAACTATCCGTAATTAGGGGTAACAACAAAGTGAGGAAATAATAAACTAGGGGAGCAGTAAAAATATAACTATCTGTACGATCCAAAATGCCGCCATGTCCTGGGATCAACTGTCCTGAATCCTTGACTCCAGCATCACGCTTCAAGGCAGATTCAATGAGATCACCTAACAAACTAGCGACACCAATTAATAGACCCAATGCTAGACCTGTATAGAGCGCTCTGGGTAAGTGAAGATAATAAGCACCAGCAAGACCGATTGCAAGGCTAGCACTGATCCCAAAGACGGCTCCTTCAACTGTTTTTTTGGGGCTAATATCTGATAAACGGGTTTTACCGAAGAATTTACCAATAGTATAAGCACCAATATCAGCTGCCCAAATACAAAGAAAGGTTAGCACTGTTGCTGTCAAACCTTGCGGTAGTAATGCAAGATTTCTTTGATCTAGGATATCTGTCCAACCTGTAGGCCAATAACCCCCTAAAGGTATATTACTCAGGGCAGCACTACCAAGCGATCGCAACCGCACCCAGTAACTTGGTAAATAACCTACATAAAATAGCCCCATAATTGACGCTGAGATATCAGCGATCGTCGCCATTTTGGGTTGAAACAATAGATAAAAACAAATAAATGTCCCAGCTATTGGCATCACCGCATCAGCTAAACTCCCATCCAAGGTACAAATTGCCAGTAAAATCAGGCTGACAGACATGGTGGTTTTAGCTGCGGGAGCTATGCCTCTGGCTCGCACCAAATTAAAATATTCCTGTTGTCCTAAAAAGACCACAACGGCAATCACGATGGTAAAGTACCAACCCCCCAACAGGGTTGCAAACAGAGCCAGTGCGATCGCCACAATTCCACTAATAATCCGAGACCAAGGCATAGCAATAAAGGATGAAAGAATAAGGATGTACCCCTCCGGGGAAGCAAGCTACGCGTAGCGTCTCCGCAGGAGATGGATGAAGTTGTAAATATCAGGTTTGATGTATGAATTGCAGCATTTTCAGTAATTTATTTGTTTACCTTGATTTTTCATACTTTAGCCTTTAGCCTTCATCCTTCGGATTTAGTCTAGTTTCTCACCACTAAGGATAAATATAGGATCAACGGCGGTAAAGGTTTGAGAAAAGCCACGCATTTCTAAGCGATTCACCGCAGATTGCACAACTTCAATATTGCGAGCTCTTAATTGGGAAAAACTCTGAGAAATAGCATATAGATTTTCTAGATTAGCAGCTGTGGCAACCACTCTACCTGTTGCTGGTAGATAATCCCAGACAGCTTGCAAAATTTCTTGAATGGCCCTTCCCCCTTCAATGCAAACACGGTGAGGGGTAACTTTGATATCCTGCAAACAATCCGGCGCACTACCTTCAATAACTTCAACATTTTTAACTTCAAAGCGATCGCAATTGCGGCGGATGAGGTTAGCTACTTCTTCATCTCGTTCGACAGCGATAATCTTGCCACTAGGGCATAAAAGTCCTACCTCTACAGGAATTGTACCTGTACCTGCACCAATATCCCATAACACTGAATCTGGTTGCAGTCGTAGTTGAGCAATGAGCAATAGCCTAACTTCTCGTTGGCTTAAAGGTATTCCAGGTAAGTACTCGAACAACTCATCGGGAATGCCAGGGGTAATATAAGGCCATATTTGGGAGGACATAAAGTTAGATATTTATACTAAAGATATCAGCTTGTCTGTTTTAAGTGGTCGTAGGCTTTAACAAGCTTTAGGCATAGCTTTATCAGTAATCATAATGACTAAGGAAATATTAAGCAGTCGCTACGAAGTTCAACAGCAATTGGGAAAGAAGTCCGGGCGGCGGACGCTATTAGCCCATGACTTAGTAACTCAGGAACTTGTCGTTGTGAAGTTACTTTCCTTTGGTGGTGACTTTGAATGGGATGATCTCAAGCTGTTTGAGCGAGAAGCTGAAACTTTAAAATCTTTATCACATCCCTTTATTCCTCGCTATTTAGACTATTTTGAGCTAAATACACCTACTATTAATGGATTTGCTCTAGTACAAACTTATATTTCAGCACAAACTTTAGAGCAATATTTAAAAGCTGGGCAGATATTTACAGAAGCAGAAGTTAAGCAGATAGCCAAAGCGCTTTTAGAAATTCTCTGTTACTTGCATGGGTTACATCCACCCGTAATTCACCGTGATATTAAGCCTAGCAATATTTTATTAGGCGATCGCTCTGGGAATAGCGTTGGTCAAGTTTATTTGGTAGATTTTGGCTCAGTACAGACTGTCTTGGCGACTGAAGGCTCAACTCGTACTATAGTTGGAACTTACGGTTATATGCCACCAGAACAATTTGGCGGGCGTACTGTCCCAGCTTCGGATCTTTATAGTTTAGGGGCGACATTAATTTATTTGGTAACGGGTATCCAGCCAGCAGATTTACCCCAAAAAGATTTTCGTATCCAGTTTGAGCAAGCAGCAAATCTTAGTCCCAGCTTCACTAATTGGTTGCGGTGGTTAATTGAACCTAACTTAGAAAAGCGTGCTAGTTCTGCCTTAGAAGCACTCCAAGCCATAGAGAAACCTGAAATTCCCCATGCTTTAGCTTTAACTACGGCTAAACCACCTGGGAGCAAAATTCAACTAACTAAACATCGGGATGCTTTAGAAATTATCATTCCGCCCACTGGCTGGCAACCTTCGATGATATTTTTAGGTGCGTTTGCGATCGCCTGGAATTCATTTATTCTCTTTTGGACAATTGGCGCACTCTCCGCCCCTTTTCCTGTGAACCTCCCCTTTGCTTTGTTCTCTCTACCTTTTTGGGGTGCGGGCGGCTTTATGATGTATGGTTTTTTATTTAGTATCTGGGGAAGCGTCCGGTTACGTCTTGATCGGCAAAAAATTGCTTTAACATACAATTTATTAGGATTTAAATCCCATCGCCCTCAGCCATCGCCCAGAGAAAATATTACTAAGTTAGTTTATACGCCGCAGCATTTTACTAAAGATTCTGAAGGCACCCGCACTCAAGTCCCTGCTCAATTAGATATTTGGGCTGGTGTCCAAAAATATCAAATTGGCGGTAACGGTACCATCAAATCTGATGCGGAACTGGAATGGTTAGCCCATGAATTAAGCGATTGGTTAGGTGTGGCAATTAGGCGAGAATAACTAACGACGAAATTCTTGAGCTGATTGATATATATTTGACTACATATCCCTCACAGGAGAGGCTTATGTTTGGATTGGGATGGCCAGAAGTTGCCATTATTGTGATAGTCGCTGTTGTAATTTTTGGGCCAAAAAAAATTCCCGAATTGGGAAGTGCACTTGGTAAAACTCTACGGGGTTTTAAAGAGGGAATTAAAGATTCTAGTGCAGATAAGAACTCAGACCAAGAACAGTAAGATTCAAAATTGGCAGCATAGCAAAGGTCAATGGTAGAGATACGAGCGATCGCATCTCTACTATTGACTAAAGCAGCGTATTGATGATAGAAGAAGCCACACCATTTTGAGAATCTACAACAGTTGCGGGTGTATTTGATTGCTGTGTTTCTTCTTTGACTACGCCACGTGCGCGAATTAACCGAATAGCGCGGCTGACGCTTTCTGGCAAAACTACAACCAGACTATTTTCTGGAGCCATATCTAAGGCTTTATTAATGGCTTGGGTTTCATCCAGAATTGATTCAAAACGGCAATTAGGCTTCACTTGCGTAATGCCTTTGGTAATCAAATCTGAGGCGGAACCTCTGGGACGACCCCTAGTGTCATCGTCTTCTTTGACAATGATGTAATCAAAAATATCGGCGGCTAATCTGCCCAAGGTGACAAAATCTTCGTCACGGCGATCGCCAGGGCCCCCAACTACACCAATTCGCTGTCCAGAAGTCCAATTGCGGACAAAAGCACCCACAGCTTCGTAACTAGCTGGGTTGTGAGCATAGTCTACCAAAGCGTGATAGTTGCCCAAATTAAATAAATTCATCCGTCCCGGGGTTTGACTCACGGAAGCACGGAATGTCTTTAAACCAGCGCGAATCTGTTCAATGGTGACGTTTTGCACAAAGGCTGCCAAACTAGCTGCTAAGGCGTTAGCAATCATAAATGGCGCACGTCCACCCATTGTCAAGGGGATAGCTTCTGCTCTTTCGATGCGATGTGTCCAATCGCCTTTAACTATTGAAAGATAACCATTTTCATAAACAGCCGCGACTCCACCCTTTTGAATGTGCTTCCGCACCAATTCGGAATCGGGGTTCATGGTGAAGTAAGCAATATTCGCTTTGGTTTTTTCTGCCATCGCCGCTACACGGTGATCATCGGCATTAAGTACGGCATAACCATCAGGGAATACGGCTTCTGCGACTACACTCTTGAGGTTAGCTAACTGATCGATGGTATCTATATCACCTATGCCTAAATGATCGGCGGCAACATTTAATACCACGCCAACATTTGCAGCTTCAAAACCCAAGCCAGAACGAAGAATACCACCACGAGCGCTCTCTAACACTGCAACCTCTACGGTGGGGTCTTGCAATATTAAATGAGCACTTTGCGGGCCAGTATTATCACCTGCTTCTACTAAATAATCACCAATATAAGTTCCATCTGTAGTTGTATAACCTACTACTTTTCCTGTTTGCTTATAGATATGTGCTAGCAGTCTTGTAGTAGTGGTTTTACCATTAGTGCCCGTAACGCTAAGAATAGGAATGCGGCTGGATTGTTCGTTAGGAAACAGCATATCCATGACTGCGCCAGCAACGTTGCGGGGAATGCCTTGGCTTGGGGCAACATGCATTCTAAATCCCGGAGCGGCGTTAACTTCCACAATTACGCCATCAACGTCTCTCAAGGGGCGACTAATATCAGTGGTGACAATATCTAGTCCGGCGATATCCAACCCAATAGTTTTTACTACTCTTTGTGCTAGCCAAACATTTTCTGGGTGGATTTCATCGGTACGATCTACGGCACAGCCTCCTGTACTTAAGTTAGCCGTTGCCCTCAGATAACAAACTGTACCTTTGGGAAGTACGCTATTTAGGGTGTAACCTTGCCTTTCTAGAAGCTGGTAGCTAGTTCGGTCAAGTTCAATCTTGGTGAGAACATTATCATGTCCCTCGCCGCGATTTGGGTCTTGGTTTGTTTCCTCAATCAGTTCCGCAATGCTAGATCTACCATTACCCACTACATGAGCTGGTACACGTTCGGCGACTGCGACGACCTTGCCATCTACCACTAATACCCGATGATCGCGTCCGACGTAATACCTCTCGACAATAATTGAGCGGGAAACCTGTCTGGCGGCTTCATAAGCTGCCTCTGCTTCTTCCCAGGTTCTAATATCAATGGTGATACCCCGTCCGTGATTACCATCTAAAGGTTTGATGACTATGGGATAACCACCAACATATTCAATAGCTTCTTCCAAATCGTCCAAGAAGTTTATGACTGTACCTTTAGGCACTGGTACACCAGCCGCAGCGAGGATGCGTTTAGTAGCTTCTTTATCGCAAGCTAGTTCTACTCCCAAAATGCCCGTGTTATCGGTCATGGTTGCTTGCATCCGCTTTTGGTTCACGCCATAGCCTAGCTGAATCAAAAAGCGCGCCCCCAGAGGCATCCAGGGAATACCTCGTTTTTCTGCTTCTTTGACGATCGCTTCTGTAGAGGGGCCCAAGGATGCATCTCGCCAAAAGTCTTTTAAGTCTTGGATATCTTGCTCTAGCTCTGCTTTGGGATAGCGACCGCGATCTACAATACTTTGGCACAAGCGCACAGCCGCTCGTCCCGCGTAGCGTCCCGCTTCCTCATTGAGGTACTCAATTACTACCTGGTAAATGCCTGGTGTAGCAGTTTCGCGGGTGCGACCAAAGCCTACATGCATTCCAGCTAGTTCTTGCAGTTCTAAAGCTACATGTTCGACGATATGGCCCATCATGGTGCCTTCTCGCACCCGCATTAAAAAACCACCACGACAGCCAGGGGAGCAATAGTGGCCCTCCAGACTTGGCAGCGCCTCAACTAATCCTTCGTAAAAACCAGGGATTTCATTCGAGGGCTTCTCGGCTAGGTTTTCTAAATCGAGTCGCATGACGATCAACTTGTGGCGTCGAATGCTCCAGTAGTTTGGGCCGCGTAAGGTCTGGATCTTGAGGATTCTCATGGGAATAGGTAGATGGAGATTCGGAACCAAAATTCTAGTTTCTTACTGAATTTGATCGCTAAACTGTTTATGGTGAACAGTTTTTTCTTTTTACATAGTATTACTCTGATTTTTCTACAGTAATAAATAAATCAGCGATCAACTCAGTGTAACCTCAGATACTCTATTCCGTCAGCTGGAGATCCGGTGTACAGCAGGCAATACAGTCCGCTGGTACAGGTGAAAACGATCGCCATAGCTGAGGATATGTAAACGTAAATTATGTATTGTTAAGGGTTCGTTAGCACCTACATGGGGTTCATTGGTATGAGTTACCTCCGTTGGATCAACTATTGTCACACTACCTTTACCCATAACTTGTAACCAACCATCACGTTCAAACACCGCACAAGTGTCTTCATCAATACCAATACCTAGGCGATCGGGGTGAGCAGCGATCGCGCTAATTAAGCGCCCCATGCGATTACGGTTGTGAAAGTGTTGGTCTACAATCACTTCGGGAATAAATCCTAAACCAGTTGCCATATCGACCAAAGAACGGTTTGGGGTTTCCCCACTACCGCCGCCAGCAATCATGTGATGCCCCATCACTGCGGCCCCTGCACTTGTGCCTGCTAAGGTAAGCTGCCCTGATCTGACTCGCTGCCGGACAATGTCCATCACCGGGGTATCTGCCAATACACCACAGAGACGTAATTGATCCCCTCCTGTTAAAAATACTCCACTACAGGCTTCTAAGGATGCTTTAATATGAGATGCTTCGCACTGTTCCCGTTCGCGAATATCTAAAATCTCAACCTTATCAGCACCCATTTCTTCAAATATACGAATATACCGACCACCAATGATGGCAGGTTCGCGGGAGGCAGATGGAATAATTGTAATATATGCCTTGCTAGCACCAGCACGGCCAAAAAAAGTTCTTAGGATATCGCGGCCATGAACTTTGTCTTCTGCGCCTCCGATAACCAGAACAGCGGTTTTAGTTGCTTGGGGTGTCCTCATTTCCAGCGATTTAGCTTTTAATTGCGGCATTGTGTTTCTCCTGTCAACAACTTCAGGAGCCATTGCCTTAATCGGGTTCTCCGGCTTGTGGCGAATGGCGTGTGAATATAACAAGGTTCAGTAGCCTGATGATTTTTGCGCTTTGCTTCTTGGGGAGGACACTTTTTTGAAATTTGGATTGGCAAAAGCCGTCGTGCCAACTTCTCGCTTGATCCAAACAATGCCTCAGTTCTCCGATGTCCCTTATCTTCTAAAGCCAGCGCCTTGTTGTTCACCTGTCCACTTTTGCTGGTTTGGCAAAATAGTGCAAGTAGGGCTAAGTGGGGGCTACGCTGCGCCCTAGAGTCGGGCGAGCAGGTTTTGACAAGCTGTTTTCTGAGGCTGGCTCGATGCATCCTGGAAGTTGTTAACTTGGACAGATTATTAATTTAAATGTAGTTGTGACAATATTTAAACATAAATTAAGTAATTAGAAAAACTTTTGATCTCACGAAAGAGCTTAGTTTTCTGGTACTTTTAGTTACTAT
This sequence comes from Nostoc linckia FACHB-104, assembly GCF_014696615.1. GTDB lineage: Bacteria > Cyanobacteriota > Cyanobacteriia > Cyanobacteriales > Nostocaceae > Aulosira > Aulosira linckia_A. Next base: position 48,721 of record NZ_JACJQJ010000020.1, read on the forward strand.
TGACAAACCTTATCTGTAGCTTTAGCAGACATTAGCTTCTTGTTTTTCCTCAACATTCAAATTTAAGATTAGTGTTCTTGAATACGAATAACTGTGCGCTTTGATATAGTTACGCTTTTTCCTGACTGTTTTACCTCTGTTTTAAGTTCCGGATTGCTGGCTAAAGCCTTAGCCAAACAGATTGCCCAAGTTAATCTGATTAATCCTAGGGATTTCGCCACTGACAAACACCGAAAAGTAGATGATGAGCCCTATGGCGGCGGTGTGGGGATGCTAATGAAGCCAGAACCCATTTTTGCTGCTGTAGAGTCGCTGCCGATTCTACCGCAAAGAGAGGTAATTTTGATGAGTCCTCAAGGACAAACTATCAATCAACCACTTTTGCGCGAATTAGCCACAAATTATAACCAATTAATTGTAATTTGCGGACATTACGAAGGAGTTGACGATCGCGTTCTCAATTTAGTTACCCGGGAAGTCTCTTTAGGAGATTTTATTCTCACAGGTGGCGAAATTCCTGCAATGGCTTTGCTCAATGGCGTTGTCCGACTTTTACCCGGAACTGTCGGCAAGGTAGAGTCATTGACAGCAGAGAGTTTTGAGGAAGGTTTATTAGACTATCCCCAATACACCCGCCCAGCAAATTTTCGCGGCTGGAAAGTACCAGATGTCTTACTCTCGGGAAATCATGCTGCAATTGCTAAGTGGCGTTATGAACAACAAATTAAACGCACAGGCGATCGCCGTCCAGATTTATTGGAAAAATGGCAGCAACAGCGGGGGAATGGCGACAAGGATACAGGGGGACAAGGGGACAAGGAGACAAGGGGACAAGGGGACAAGGGGAAATAACTAATACCAAACTCCAAATGACAAACGACAAATGACAAACATTCGTATTGGTAACGGCTACGATATTCATCGACTAGTGAGCGATCGCGCTTTAATTTTGGGAGGAGTGAAAATTCCCCATGAACTCGGTTTACTGGGACATAGTGATGCTGATGTCCTCACCCATGCGATTATGGATGCCATGTTGGGGGCACTATCTTTAGGGGATATTGGGCATTATTTTCCGCCTACAGATGCCAAATGGGCAGGAGCAGATAGTTTAGAGCTATTAAATCAAGTACACCAGCTCATTCGCGATCGCGGTTGGCAAATCGGCAATATTGATTCTGTAGTAGTCGCAGAACGTCCAAAATTGAAACCTCATATTGAGACAATGCGCGACAAGTTGGCAGCTATTTTAGAATTGCAACCAAATCAAGTTGGTATCAAAGCTACTACCAACGAAAAATTAGGCCCGGTAGGGCGTGAAGAAGGTATATGCGCTTATGCTGTTGTGTTATTAGTAGCTGTAGAGTAACACAATTTTTAATAGCTTAGTTAATCTTGCAGTCTATATTTCACCATGCAAATCTATGACTCTAGTGAAACACAGTTATTTTTAACTGCCAATTCTCATAAATTCGGTAAGTAGGAAATTGTAGAGGTTTGAGGAGACGCTGGTATCCGGTATTTCCATCAAACTCAATTTTTTATTGTTGTCAGTGCCAATATTTTTATACTTGAATATTCAATTACTAAAATTATGCTATTCGCTAATATATGTTCTCAAATAAAGCGGTTATGGTTACTAATAATAATCGCCTTAATAACAGGACTTACAGTAGCTGCTTGTAACCCATCTAATTTTAAAACAAATGCGGCTCAAGTTCCCCAATTAGTAACTAGTATTCTAAGCGACCCTAAAACATTTAACTTTGCTTTAAGTTCCGAGTCACCGAATATTTTTGGACTCACTTATGAAGGTTTAATTACTGAAAGTTATGAGACAGGTAAAGTAGAGCCTGCTCTAGCAGAATCCTGGCAAATTTCTGAGGATAAATTAAAAATTGTTTTTACCCTGCGCGATAATCTTAAATGGTCAGATGGGCAACCACTAACAGTAGATGATGTAGTGTTTACCTATAATGACATTTATCTGAATGAAGCCATTCCTACAGATGCCAGAGATGGTATGAGAATTGGCGAAAGTCGTAAGCTACCAACTGTCAGAAAAATTGATAATCGCCGGGTGGAATTTTCTGTTCCAGAACCATTTGCACCTTTTTTACGAAGCGCTACAGGTTACCCAATTTTACCCGCCCATGCATTGCGAGAATCAGTAACTACAAAAGACCAAGAAGGTAAACCCAAGTTTCTGTCAAAGTGGAGTGTAGATACACCTCCAGATCAATTAATTGTGAACGGGCCTTTTAAGCTAGAAAGATATGATACTAGCCAACGGATAGTTTTTAGACGTAATCCCTATTATTGGCGCAAGGATGCTCAAGGCAAATCTCAACCTTATATTGAAAGAATTATTTGGCAAATTGTTGAATCCACAGATACATCTTTACTGCAATTTCGTTCTGGAGGGTTAGATACTGTCGGTGTGTCACCAGAATACTTTTCTTTGTTAAAAGTGCAAGAAGACCAGGGGAATTTCAAGATATATAATGGTGGGCCTGGTTCTGGTACAACTTTTGTACTCTTCAACTTAAATAAGGGTTCTAGAGATGGCAAACCTCTCATAGATCCTATCAAATCACGCTGGTTTAATACTGTAGAGTTTCGGCAAGCAGTAGCCTATGCCATTGATCGACAAACAATGATCAACAATACATTTCGTGGCTTAGGTCAACCTCAAGATTCACCTATTTCTGTACAAAGTCCTTATTATCTCTCACCGCAAGAGGGTCTAAAAGTCTATAATTACAATATAGATAAAGCCAAGCAATTGTTACTCAAAGCTGGCTTTAAATACAACGAAAAAAATCAGCTAATCGATTCTCAAGGTAACAATGTACGCTTCACTTTGCTGACGAATGCAGGTAATAAGATTCGCGAAGCAGTGGGGTCGCAAATTAAACGAGATTTGAGCAAAATCGGGATTACAGTAGACTTCACGCCACTGGCATGGAATACCTACACAGATAAACTTTCTAATACATTAGATTGGGAAGCTTCTTTATTAGGTTTAACAGGTGGTTTAGAACCGAATGATGGTGCTAACGTTTGGTCTCCGGAAGGGGGATTACATATGTTTAATCAAAAACCCCAAGCTGGACAAAAACCAATTACAGGTTGGGAAGTAGCGCCTTGGGAAGCAGAAATTGGTGAACTTTACATCAAAGCAGCCAGAGAATTAGACGAACCCAAACGTAAAGCAATTTACGCTGAGACTCAACGAATTACTCAGGAGAATTTGCCATTTATTTACTTGGTGAATGCCTATTCAATGTCAGCAGTGCGTAATCGCTTTGAAGGTATCAAATACTCTGGACTTGGTGGTGCATTCTGGAACATTCATGAAATCAAAATTGTAGATTAGTCATTGGTTATTGGTCTTTTGTGATTTGTTTCAAACTCATGTAAATGACCAATAAAAAAGCTTTGCGATGCCTGCGGTGGGCGTAGCCATCGCTCTTATTAGGGTGCGTTGTTATACAGCGCACCCTACCTAATGGCAAATGATAAATAACAAAGGACAAAGGAGAACATCACAAATGGCTAATGAGAAAGCTTTGCGATCGCTCTTAGAAGCAGTGGCGCATGGTAACGTTACCCCAGATATAGCATTAGACTCTCTCAAAGACTTAGCCTATGAACAAGTAGGCGATTTTGCCAAAATCGATCACCATCGCAGCTTAAGAACTGGGTTCCCAGAAGTAATTTGGGGACTAGGCAAAACTCCCGATCAGATTGTTCAAATTATGGAGGTGATGCGTCACCGCAATCCGGTAGTGATGGCTACTCGGATTGAACCAGCAGTTTATGCTGTACTGCAATCGAAAGTGAGAGGTTTGCGGTATTACGAAATGGCAAAGATTGCTGCTATTACCCCCAATGAAATCGAACCACAGTTTGAGGGTGTCATTGGTATTTTGTCGGCGGGAACTGCTGATTTACCCATTGCAGAAGAAGCTGCAGTCACCGCCGAACTTGCTGGTTTTCGGGTATTGCGCCTTTGGGATGTCGGCGTTGCAGGAATTCACCGTTTGCTAAGTAATCGCCACCTCATTGAGTCAGCATCAGTCTTAATTGTTGTCGCAGGTATGGAAGGTGCATTACCCAGTGTGGTTGCAGGTTTGGCAGATTGTCCTGTAATCGCTGTTCCCACCAGCATCGGCTACGGTGCAAGTTTTGGTGGACTAGCACCACTTTTAACAATGCTAAACTCTTGTGCGCCAGGAATCGGCGTAGTCAATATTGATAATGGCTTTGGTGCAGCAGTTTTAGCAGGGCAAATTTTGCGAACAGCCAAAAAGTTGAAATTTGAGGGGTAAATTGCAATTTATGGGGCATTGGGCATTGGGCATGGGTAATTGGTAATTGGTAATTGGTGTTTGGTGTCCGTTATTTGTTCCCCTTTTCCCTCTTCCCCCTTTCCCCTTGTCCCCTCATCCCCAGTCCCCAGTCCCCAATCCCCTTCACTGGACATTAATGTAACTAGAGGTTATGACATAAAAGTCTTCTCGATCACACAGTATGAATTACTTCAGCGATTTACTCTCTGAGTTATTTTGGCGTTTGCCTGTGAGTTCTACGCTAGCCCAAAACGTTACCGATCCAAATGTTTTGGGACAGATGCAGCATGGTTGGAATCACTTTGTCAAGACAGGGCAAATTTGGGCGCTGTTGATTGGTTTGGTCATTGGCTATATGATTCGGAATCTAACTAGTTACGGTTGATTAATCCTCAAGTCCGTACCTCAATTAATCTCAGCACTGAAGCTAGGATTATTTCAGGGTAGGACTTTTGTGGTTTTAATTAGCACGTAAGTGGTACATTCCCACCCTTTACGTTTATGACCGAACAACAAACTTGGAGCCAGCGATTTGAATCAGCATTACATCCAGCGATCGCACGTTTTAATGCCAGTATAAGTTTCGATATAGAGTTAATCGAATACGATATTACTGGCTCTCAAGCTCATGCCAAAATGCTGGCTCATACTGGTATCATTTCCCCAGCAGAAGGAGAGCAGCTAGTTGCAGGTTTAGAACAGGTTCGCCAAGAATATCGCCAAGGAAAGTTTCAGCCAGGTATTGATGCTGAAGATGTCCACTTTGCTGTGGAACGGCGATTAACAGAAATTGTTGGCGATGTGGGTAAAAAATTACATACTGCGCGATCGCGTAATGACCAAGTTGGTACTGATACTAGACTCTATCTCCGCGACCAAATCCAACAAATCAAGAGCCAATTACGGGAATTTCAAGCAGTTTTGCTAAATATAGCCGAAAGAAACGTTGAAACCCTAATTCCTGGCTATACCCACCTCCAACGCGCCCAACCCCTGAGTTTAGCGCATCATCTCTTGGCATACTTTCAGATGGCGCAACGTGATTGGGAACGTTTAGGAGATGTATCTCGCCGGGTGAATATTTCACCTTTAGGGTGTGGTGCTTTAGCAGGAACTACTTTCCCTATTGATCGCCACTACACAGCGGAACTATTGAATTTTGAGCAGATTTATGCTAATAGCCTCGATGGTGTGAGCGATCGCGATTTTGCGATCGAGTTTCTCTGTGCTGCCAGTTTAATTATGGTTCACCTCAGCCGCCTCTCAGAAGAGGTGATTCTTTGGTCATCAGAGGAATTTCGCTTTGTTACTCTCAAAGATACTTGTGCTACAGGTTCCAGCATCATGCCCCAAAAGAAAAACCCTGATGTACCAGAACTTGTCAGGGGGAAAACAGGGCGTGTATTTGGTCATCTGCAAGCAATGCTGGTGATTATGAAGGGGCTACCCTTGGCATATAACAAAGATTTACAGGAAGACAAAGAAGGTATATTTGACAGCGTTCACACAGTCAAAGCTTGCCTAGAAGCGATGACAATTTTGTTGCGGGAGGGTTTAGAATTCCGTCCTCAACGTTTAGCACAAGCAGTTGAAGAAGACTTTTCTAACGCCACAGACGTAGCAGATTACTTAGCTGCAAGAGGTGTGCCCTTCCGAGAAGCCTATAATATGGTGGGTAAAGTGGTAAAAACCAGCATTGCCGCAGGTAAACTCCTCAAAGATTTGACCTTAGAAGAATGGCAACAAATCCATCCAGCGTTTGCAGCCGATATTTATGAGGCAATATCCCCTCGTCAAGTAGTCGCAGCACGTAACAGTTACGGTGGTACTGGCTTTACCCAAGTCCGCAAAGCCATTCAAGCCGCCCGCGTGCAAATGGCTGAATAGGGGGGAACTGCAGAATTCTGGCCCCACGACTGCAGGGAGTGGAAATTGGTGCATGAGAGAGACAAGGGGAACAAATCAATTCAAAATTCAAAAGAATACACTGTTTCCCGTTCCCTTTCACAAATCCCTATGCCCCATGCCCCATGCCCCATGCCCCATGCCCCATGCCCCTTGCCAAATACCAATAAATAAGGGCGTACATAACTCTGTACGCCCAAAATTTAAACATTCAAAGAGCAAGAATATGATTTAGATGACTTACTCAGCATCAATTGCTGCTGCGCCCTCATCTTCCTCACTCTTAGGTGGTCTTTGCTGGAACCTTCTCTGCATTCTTCCTGTAGTAGTTCGTTTACGAAACTTTCTGGCATATGCCTGGTTCCGTAGCGCCTTTTCTTTTTTCGGGTTACGGCGCTTAGCCATGTTCACCTCATTAAATAAACAACAAAAAAAAGCTACTAGGCAATATCAGCTACCATTGTTATTGATATAATTTTAGCCCAGTCTAGCTATTCACACAGTTTGAACAGCATACTATTATAGCCTATTTGATTTGTTTAAGTCAACTTAAATTTTGAATAGCTTTCTGATGAACTAGTAGTTGTGATTAAATCTTTCTCTAGAGATATGGCTAATTACCTTTACTAAGGTAAAACTTCAAAATATATTTTTTCTAGTTCAGGGTTTCTGCTATTTCAAAATTACATTTGATTGAACTCCAGAACGGCTGAGTTCAAAGCATAATCAGGAATATTTATCTTTAAAGAATAAATATTCTTAGTATTTATGAACTATATTTCATCTGCACCTTTTGCAAAAGTCGATTTTCTAAAATTAGAAGATAAAACATATATATTTATCATTGTCAAGGGGTTTTTATCTGTGATTTTCAATGATAAATACAGATAAAAATAAAAATTTAAAACATCCTTTTAATGATTATCTTGTATAAAGGTACACGCTAGAAGATTAAAGTCGGATCAGAGGATAGAGTTATTTTCAGGAAATGCTAGAATGAAATTTCTTGCCCTGAACATAGCTGTATAATAAATAACTTAAATAAATTGAGATTTAAACATCTATGTTAAGTGGTGAGAACTAAATAGCATAAAATAAAAACATTTGCAGATTGAACGTTCTTGCTTTGTTTACGATAGCTATCAAGTCCACACGTAGCTTATGGCGCTTTGGACAAACAGTATTGGGTATTATATTCCGTCATCCCATTACTGGCACCAGCATCATCCCGATTTTACCTGATGGTCGGATTGTGCTGATTCGGAGAAGTGACAATGGCCGATGGGGTTTGCCTGGAGGTATGGTGGACTGGGGAGAAGATATTCCCAGTACAGTTCGCCGAGAATTGCAAGAGGAAACTGGATTGGAATTGGTACAAATTCGGCGTTTGGTAGGGGTTTATTCTTCACCAACCCGAGATCCGAGAATTCATTCAATTTGTATTGCTGTGGAAGCAGAAGTACAAGGAAAAATGGAGGTTCAGGATACTTTGGAAGTCACAGATATTCAAGCATTCTCTCCTGACTCTCTGCCTTTAGAACCGATGTCACATGACCATTATCAACAGTTGCAAGACTATTTAAATGGCTTGACAATAGTGGCATAACAAAATTTGGTTTGTTGTTAGTCGTTAGTCATAGTTATTGGCTTTTGGCTCTATTTGTGTTTCCTACAACTAATGACTATCAAATATTGGCCAAACTATGCTACAACTTAAAGCGGTTTACACTTGAGTGTAATTAGAATTTTGGTGTTGAGGGAACAGTTCTCTGTTCTCCATTTCTTCATGACAAAATTCATTTACATCATTAAGTGATAATTGCTATAACTCTTAAAATTTAAGATGGATACGCTATTTCGTAACTCCCGGCGCAAACTGTCACAAGGACTATTATTTTGGCGAGAAGCTGGTCAAGGTATTCCGGTAATTTTATTACATGGTGCATGGAACGATAGTAGTCAATGGGTACCCTTGATAGATTCTTTATCTGACAATTTCCATTGCTTTGCACCAGATTTATTAGGATTTGGAGAATCAGACAATCCGAATATTCATTACTCAATAGATTTAGAAGTAGAATGTTTAGCTGAATTTTTGCAAGCATTGAAGCTAGAAAAAGTATATTTAGTAGGACATTCTCTTGGGGGTTGGATTGCTGCTAGCTATGCGCTGAAATATCCAGAACAAGTTAATGGTTTAGTGCTGCTATCACCAGAAGGGGTAAAGATAGAAAGACAAGAAAAGCGATGGCAGAGGATGCAACGATTAGCTAAATGCCCACCCTTAGTATTTAAACTATTAAAAATGCTCAGTCCATTAATTAAAATTGTGGGCTTGCAAGAAAAAATTCAACAATATTTGCAGCTACGTAATTTAATGTTGCAATATCCTATAGGTTGCCAATTATTATTTTATAGAAAGCCCCCAGAGATTGAAGCAGAATTACTGCAAAATCAATTGTCCGTAATTGAATTTCCAGTATTAATCTTACAGGGTGGTAAAGATACGGCAGATGCTATTGCTAAAAGTCAAACTTACGCTCAATTTCTCCCTAAATCTGAGTTTAAAATTATTGCTCATGCTGGTAATGATTTACCAGAATCTTGTGTTGGGGTAATGGTTGAAGATATTCGGGAATATATCAAAAAATAATCTTCCTGCAAAATGTAGATTTTTTACAGACACATTTACTGGTATATAACATCAAGTACAAAATTACTGCAAATTTGTCTTGTTTGACATTTATATCTTTTATTCCGCATTTATAAGTGAATGTTGCTCAATTAGTCACTGTTTCAATTATTCTCCTGCTTGTAGCCACTGTTGTAGCGCTGCTATGTCGTTGGTTACGAGTTTCTTATGTTGCAGGTTTAGTTTTAGCTGGTTTAGTAGTTACAGAACTTTTGCCACAAAATATTGGTCTCAATGATTCTTTAATTTTGAATCTATTTATGCCAATTTTGGTGTTTGAGGCAGCTATTAATACTGATATTAGCCGCCTTCGTAGCACTATAAAACCAATTGGCTTATTAGCTGGGCCAGGAATTGTGATTTCTTCTGGAGTTACAGCAGCACTTTTGCATTGGGGATTAGGTCTCAATTGGACAGCTGCACTACTAGCTGGGGTAATTTTGGCAATCACCGATACTGTTTCTGTGATTGCTGTATTTAAGGAGGTGCTTGTTCCTTCTCGATTGTCAACCATTGTTGAGGGAGAGAGTTTATTTAATGATGGTGTGGCGCTAGTTTTATTTAGCCTAATTGTAAAAGCGCATGAGGCTGGCTCACTGACATTTCTCGCAGGACTACAAGAACTATTTGTGGTGGTTGTCGGTGGCAGTTTGGTAGGGTTAGCAGTAGGGTATTTGAGTACCGTCTTATTTGTACGTGCAGATGAACCACTTAGCAGTATTTTACTCACGGTTGCTGTGGCTTTGGGAGCTTTTCAAATTGGGCAATCGTTTAGTGTTTCTGGTGTTGTAGCGGTGGTTGTTGCTGGCTTAATTGTCGGTAGTGTAGGAATTTCCGGTAAAGTATCGGCTTCTACAAGGTTGACCTTACTGAGCTTTTGGGAATCTATATCTTTTGGTGTTAATAGCTTTATCTTTCTTTTGATTGGTATAGAAGTTGACCTCATAACTCTTTGGCAAACCTTACCTGCTGTGCTGTTAGCGATCGCAGCTTATCAAATAGCACGCATAGTCTCTGTCTATCCATTATTAGCTATCGTACGTTGGTTTGACCGTCCAGTTCCTTGGCGCTGGCAACATGTTCTGTTTTTTGGCAATATTAAAGGTTCTCTGTCAATGGCGTTGGCTTTGAGTATACCTGCATCAATAACAGAACGAGATCAGCTGATTGCTATAGTATTTGGCACAGTATTGCTATCTGTAGTAGGGCAAGGAGTGAGTTTACCGTGGTTAGTGAAGCGGTTGCAATTATCTCAAGTATCAGCAACTCGTCAACAGGTTGAAGAATTGCAAGCGCAATTAATTACGGGTAAAGCAGCACAGGATGAATTAGATACTCTATTAAAAACAGGTGTATTACCAAAAGCTGTTTATGAAGAAATGCGTGCAGCTTATCAAGTACAAATAGCAGGTGCAGAAAAGATATTACGAGAATTATATAATCGCCGTTCGGATGAGTTGGATAAGAAAAAAGGAGAATCAAGTAAACTAGATGCTATTCGTCGGCGATTGCTACTAGCGGAGAAAGCAGCGCTAAGTCAAGCTATACGTCAGCGAATTCTTTCAGAAGAAATTGTTTATGAACGGCTAAAAAAACTTGATGAGCAATTACTGCAATTAGAAGATGATTAATAGTGGTAATGGGTAATTATAAAATTAACTATTTTCATCACTAGTATTTCATGAACATTTCACTCTTAGAAGAGATTCGTTCATTTTGAAGATGTAGCTTGAGAGCTTTTTTGAGTTTTTATTACTTTACCAGGACTGACAAAAGAAATTCCTTGCTGAAATTCAGTTGCAATCATGACTGCTTCAACTATCGGCTCAGAAATTACTTTTGGGGATACCCACTCTACAATGAAGTTTGCTCCTAAACCGCCACTGGTATCTGTTCTATTTACAAAAAAATCTGTTGAACCTAAGGCATTAAGTTGTATGGGTTTCTCTAAATACTGCTTAATTAACTTTCCATCTGAATCATAGTAGCGAACAGCAGTAACAATCATAGGATTTGCTAAATCTGTATTCCTAATACTTAGGGTTGCTGCTAAATCTAAAATTTTTCGTTCATCATTATGATAAATATGGGAATAGATAGGGACATAAATAGTTTGTCCCATTGCTATTTTAAAATTTTTATCTAGAGTAACTAATTGTTGAGATTTTTGCGCTGGATTAGTTGCAGATTGGGACTTCAGCTGACTTGCTGGTGATGTGCAAGATACTAAAAGAATTAAAGCAACTACTAAATAAAAGCGTGAGTATAGCTTCATTGGCACCATGAAGGATGAATGAGAGAGAGGATAAAGATAATTTTTAACAGTGAGCTACTTACATCCTTCAATAAAATCAATCATTTGACGTAATGAGCCTGGTTTAGTGACAACTAGAACAGTTGAACCGGGTTCTAAAACTGTACTACCGTTAGGAATTGTTAAATCTTCGTGGGGATGGGCTTGATAGCCAATAATTAAAGAACCTGTAGGAAAGCGAGAATCTTGAGCAATTTCGGCAACGCTACGATTCACAACATAGCAATTTTTGGGAATTGAAAGTTTTAAAACTTCAATTTGTCCTTGCTCAAAATGCATCATTGATTCTACTTGTGGGTATTCAATGGCATTTACCATTGTGGAAACAGCTAGTTCAATAGTACCGATAATATGATTAGCTCCAGCTAATCGAAAAGGTTCAGCAAAATCGGAATGTCGCATCCGAGTCACAATGTGGGGAACACCATAATGTTTGGCAAGAGTTACCATTGCTAGGTTTAATGCATCACTTCGCAGCACAGCGACTAAGGCGTTGGCTTTACGTATTCCCGCTTCTAATAAAATTTGCGTACTGACGGCGCTACCTTCAAAAGCCATTGCTCCCACTTGTTCCCGTGCGTAGCGACAAGCATTAGGATCAATATCAATTACAGCTACGGTGTGTCCTAGTTCTACTAATTTCTGCGCCAAGGTTAATCCTACTAAACCAGATCCACCAATTAGTATGTACATGGCTGCTTTTTGATAATGTTCGACTTTTAATTTAACGTGAGTCAATAGGTCGGTGCTTTTTGGGTTTAGCACTGCTCATGATTACTTTCTCATGTGTTTTTGACGAAAACCCAAGTTGCGAAAGTCAAAAATCAAAAAACTTTGACTCTTGACTCCGTAAAGATGTGATCACGCAGCCAGTAATCCTCCATCGACAGCAAGGGTATGTCCGTTAACAAAATCGCTAGTATCAGAACACAACCAGATCACAGCATTAGCAATGTCATCGGGTTTACCTAAACGTCCGGCGGGAACAAAATTTTCAAACGCTTTGGTATTACCACCAGTTGCTTGAGAGAGCATTTCAGTTTCAATTGGCCCTGGTGCGATCGCATTTATGCGAATTTTTTGCCCTGCATACTCTAATGCGGCGGCTTTTGTTAACATCACCACAGCAGTTTTAGAGGCATCATAAATCGATAAGCCAGGTGCTAAAGGACGAAAACCATTGATGGAAGATGTATTGACAATTGCACCACCATTACCTTGAGCCAACATTTGGGTAATTTCGTGCTTCATACAGAGAAAAACTCCCTTGACATTGACTCCAAAAACCCGGTCATAAGTTTGCTCTGTTTGCTCTGCCAGTAAGGCATTTTGACCCAACATCCCCGCATTATTAAAGGCGATATCCAGCCTGCCAAACTTATTGACAACGGCGGCAATAGTTGCTTTGATGTCTGCTTCTTGAGAGACATCAGCTTTCACAAATAAACCTTCACTTCCCACTTCATGAATCAAGCTGACGGTTTCACTACCTTCTTCTTCCCGTCGCCCAACAACAACAACTTTGGCTCCAGCCTGAGCAAAAGCGATCGCTGTCGTCCGTCCAATCCCAGAAGTTCCACCAGTCACAAGGGCAACTTTGTTTTCTAACGGTTTCATCCAAATCTCTCCGTTTTCACTAACTAAAGCAGTGTGCCTGATTTGGATTCTTCTTTACAAGAAGGAACTTTCAGGTGATATAGTTACCTCATGGTTCCCCAAAATGAGCGAATAATTCTCAGCGCAGACTGTCCGATGCGGCATATGCTCGATTTGGTAGGAGATAAATGGACACCGCCAATACTGTATCTCCTCTCTTCTGGTACTCAGCGATATACTGATTTTCAACGCCAAATTCCTGGAATCTCGAAAAAAATGCTGACACAAACTCTCAGACGTTTAGAGTCAGCAGGTGTGGTTAACCGGACTGTATACCCAATTGTGCCGCCCAAGGTAGAATATAACCTGACTTCCTTTGGTGAAAAGCTGATTGAACCGATTGCAGGTTTAGCAGAGTGGGCTTGGCAGCACCAAGAAGAATTGAGGTTAATTTACCAGATGCGTCTGAGCAATCAGAAATCAGAAGTTTGAAGCTTTATTTCCCCAGTCTACTGTGCTGCCTTTGTTACTATTTTTTCGATGCCCCAAAAAATCAAATTTGGTTCTACAGTCAAACGTGATGCGATCGCCGGATACAAGGCTTGAAGGTAATTTAATAGTATGGTGCGATCGCCTCCTTTAATCGCTATCTTGCCCTCCGGAAATAATTGCCACCAATTGTCTATAAAATCTTTTATTCCCGCCAAAATTGTGTAAATTACACCACTTTGTATCGCTTCTTGTGTATTTAATGCAAACCGTGGCGGGAGAGATGCAATTGCTTGTGTTTCTATTAAAGGTAATTGTCCGGTTTTTTGACCAAGGGAAGTAAATTGCAAGCCTAATCCTGGTAAAATCGCACCCCCAACTAGACATTCTTCAGCATCCGCAGCTGTAAAAGTTAGTGCTGTTCCCGCATCAATTACCAGCATGGGAAATCCCCAATTTTTACCAGCACCCCACAAAGCTAAGGCGCGATCAATTCCTAATGTGGGATAAAGTCCTTTGAGAGGTATTTTATCTAAAGTGATTACCTGAACATTAGGGTAAGTTTGCCAAAGTGCTGTTTGACTGGGAACTACGGAGGCGATGGCGAGGGGGAGAGGGCAGGGGGCAGGGGGCAGGGGGCAGGGGGATGAGGGAGATGTGTATTTTTCCTGGTTTGCTTGTTTGTAAATGGGGGGAAGAACTTCTGGTGGTAAATCATTTAGGGTTTGGCATTGTGCTAACTGCTGAATGACTGACTCAGGTAAATAGTTAGTATCCCAAGTACAGTCAAGCTTTGCACCGAAAAATAATGACCAATGTAGCCGGGAATTACCAATCTCCAAGGCTAGCCAAATATTATTTTTTTTAATCACTTATTAAACCAATATTCATAAAAACATATACGTCCCAATGTCCAATTCCCAATGCCCAATGCCTAATACCCATGCCCCATTTCCAATTTAAATTTCTTAAGTTGTCTATAGATTTTTTAATAAAAATTAACATTCAAGACGTGTAACAATAAAGTCAGAGGAAAATATACTCATTGTGCTAAGGAAGGGAGTTATGGTAGCGCTCACCGAAAGAACTGAAAAAAGGCTCACCATACAAACTGTGGAGATTGCTCAAGATACTACAGCAATTCGCTCTTTGGATTGGGATCGCGATCGCTTCGATATTGAATTTGGTCTGCAAAATGGTACGACCTATAACTCATTTCTGATTCGCGGTGAGCAGACTGCTTTAGTAGATACTTCCCACGAAAAGTTTCGGCAGCTGTATTTTGACACGCTGACGGGGCTAATTAATCCTAAAGAGATTGATTATTTAATTGTGAGCCACACCGAGCCAGACCATAGCGGCTTGGTCAAAGATTTGCTACAAATGGCTCCTGATATTACTGTCGTCGCCTCGAAAGTGGCGATTCAGTTTTTAGAAGATTTGGTACATCAGCCATTTAAACGCCGGATTGTGAAAAATGGCGATCGCTTAGATATTGGTAATGGTCATGAATTTGAATTTGTGATTGCGCCAAATCTTCACTGGCCCGATACTATCTTCAGTTTTGACCACAAAACCCAAATTCTCTACACCTGCGATGCTTTTGGGATGCACTATTGCACCGAAAGCACCTTTGATGATGATTTAACAGCGATTGAACCGGATTTTAAATATTACTACGAATGCTTAATGGGGCCGAATGCGCGGTCAGTGCTGTCAGCTTTAAAGCGCATGGGTGAACTGCCAAGTGTTGGTATGATTGCGACTGGTCACGGGCCGTTACTATCTCATCATGTTGAGGAATTGACTCGACGCTACCGCACTTGGAGTCAAACCCAAGCCAAGCCAGAAACGGTAATTGGAATATTTTACGTTTCTGAATATGGTTATAGCGATCGCCTAGCACAAGCAATTGCTAATGGTATTGCCAAAGTAGGGGTAGCTGTAGAATGGGTAGACTTGGGTTCAGGTATTGATTTACAAGAATTGCGAGAATTGGCAGGTCGTTGTGCGGGATTAGTTTTAGGTGTACCGCCAGTTTCTAGCAGTCCTAATATCCAAGCAGCCCTGAGTACCGTTTTAGGATCTGTCAAAGAAAAACAAGGTATCGGCGTATTTGAAACTGGCGGTGGCGATGATGAACCAATAGATCCGTTATTAAGTAAATTCCGTAACTTAGGGCTGACAACAGTTTTCCCAGAAATTCGCATCAAACAAACCCCTACCGAAATCACCTACAAACAGTGTGAAGAAGCGGGTACAGACTTAGCCCAATGGGTAACACGCGATCGCAGTATTAAAGCGATGAAATCTTTGGGTGCTGATTTAGATAAAGCACTCGGTAGACTTAGCGGTGGCTTATATATCATCACCGCCAAAAAAGGCGATGTTTCCAGCGCGATGTTAGCCTCTTGGGTAGCCCAAGCCAGCTTCAAACCCTTGGGCTTTTCCATTGCAGTCGCCAAAGACCGGGCGATTGAATCACTCATGCAAGTAGGCGATCGCTTTGTGCTTAACATCCTAGAAGAAGGCAATTATCAACCACTTATGAAGCACTTTTTAAAACGATTCGCCCCTGGTGCAGATCGTTTTGAAGGTGTCAAAACTCAGCCAGCCGAAAACGGCGCACCCATCCTCACCGATGCTTTGGCATATATAGAGTGCGAAGTCAAAAGCCGCATGGATTGCGGCGATCACTGGGCAGTCTACAGCACCGTTTACGCCGGACGAGTGTCAAAACCAGAATCCTTAACTGCCGTACATCACCGTAAAGTTGGTAACCATTATTAGGGACTGGGGACTAGGAATTTTAGATTTTAGATTTTGCGAAAAGTTGCAAGGAGGGTTTCCCTCCGTAGCAAACTTTTCAAGAAGGATTTTAGATTGAAAACCAATGCAAAATTGCAAATCCAAAATTCAATTGCCCCATACCCCATGCCCCATGCCCAATGCCCAATCCCCAATTATGCCTACAAATAAACCTCGTGACGTTCAAGTTTTACCCATAGCTACAGATACAACCGTAATGCGATCGCGCAGTTGGTCAAGGTTAAGGTTTGAAATTGAATATGCTTTGGCTAAGGGTACTACTGCTAATTCTTATGTGATTCAAGGCGATAAACTTGCCCTGATTGACCCGCCTGGAGAAACTTTTACAGAAATCTATCTCAAGGCTTTGCAGCAAAGATTTGATGTAGAAGCTATTGATTATGTAATTTTGGGTCATATTAATCCCAACCGCGCCGCTACTTTAAAGGCTTTGCTGGCAGTCGCACCGCAGATTACCTTTGTCTGTTCTAATCCAGGAGCGATTAATTTACGTGGGGCGCTGGAAAACCAAGACCTAAAAATTCTGGTGATGCGGGGAGAAGAAACCCTGAATTTAGGTAAGGGTCACGATTTGCAATTTATTCCTACCCCCAACCCCCGCTATGCAGACCTCCTCTGCACCTATGACCCCCAAACGGAGATTCTCTACACAGATAAGTTCTTTGGGGCGCATATTTGTGGCGATCAAGTCTTTGATGAAGGGTGGGAATCGATTAACGAAGACCGCCGCTATTATTTTGATTGCTTAATGGCTCCCCATGCGCGCCAAGTGGAAACAGCATTAGATAAACTTGCTGATTTCCCAGCGAGAATTTACGCCACTGGACATGGGCCTTTGGTGCGTTATGCACTGATTGAACTTACCAAAGCTTACCGCGAATGGAGTCAGCAACAAACCACCGCAGACTTGACAGTAGCCTTAATTTATGCGTCCGCCTATGGTAATACAGCTACCTTAGCCCAAGCGATCGCGCGCGGGATTACCAAAGCAGGTGTCGCTGTCGAATCAATTAATTGCGAATTCACAGATCCAGAAGATATCCGTGCTGCTGTAGAGAAATCTGCTGGCTTTGTCATCGGTTCGCCTACTCTTGGCGGTCATGCACCCACACCAGTACAAACAGCTTTGGGGATTGTACTCTCCACTGCTACCACTAATAAACTGGCTGGGGTATTTGGCTCCTTTGGCTGGAGTGGTGAAGCAGTCGATTTAATTGAAGGGAAACTCAAAGATGCTGGTTATCGCTTCGGTTTTGACACCATCCGCGTGAAATTCAAACCCGACGCTGCTACCTTGCAACTGTGTGAAGAAGCGGGAACAGACTTTGCACAAGCATTGAAGAAAGCCAAAAAAGTGCGATCGCAAAGTGTCCCCGCTACAAATGTCGAACAAGCTGTAGGCAGAATAATTGGTTCTTTGTGCGTAGTCACAGCCAAGCAAGATGATATATCCAGTGCTATGTTAGCCTCTTGGGTAGCCCAAGCCAGCTTTAATCCCCCAGGTTTAACTATAGCTGTTGCGAAAGACCGCGCTGTCGAAACTTTGACCCACACAGGAAATAAATTTGTCCTGAATATCCTCAAAGAAGGTAATCATTTAGGTTTGATGAAACACTTCCTCAAACCCTTTGGCCCAGCACAAGACCGATTTGCAGGTGTTTCCTTTGAAGAAACTGAAAACGGTACTCCTCTGCTCAATGATGCTTTGGCATATTTAGAGTGTTCCGTGCAAAATCGGCTCGAATCTGGCGATCACTGGCTGGTTTATGCGACGGTCGAGAGTGGGAAAGTCTTAAATCAAGATGGTGTCACAGCAGTTCATCATCGTAAGTCGGGAACCCATTATTGATGAATTTGAATTCCCTTTGACGGATTGACCCTCCACTATCCAATACTTTTCGGTTAAGGGGAAAAGGGGAATGGTAAAAGGGAAAGAAACAACCTTTCACCTTTAACCTTTTTCCCAAAAGCTATTTTGAGTTCAAAACGCTTAACCGTTCCACATTTAACTTGCACATTGACTAGATAACCGTTGACCGTTGACCGTTGACTGTCAACAGTTAACAGTCAACAATCACCACGAGTAGTTATGCAATTTAAAAGTGTATTAGCTGATTGCTCTACTATCCATTGCATTAAAAAAGCTCAAGCATTACTGCTTGAGCTTTTGCAAGATTGTATTAAGTTGATGGTGCCAATGGGATGAAAAACACCCCATAGCTTCCAACATTAATAAAACAGCTTAGTAACGGTTACGAGAACCGCCGCCACCGCCGTAGCCACCGCGGCCACCACCACCACCACCAAAGGAGCCTTTATTTTCCTTTGGTCTAGCCTTATTGACTTTTAAGTCACGGCCCATCCATTCAGCGCCATCAAGTGCTTCAATAGCAGCTGTTTCTTCATCATCTGACCCCATCTCGACAAAAGCAAAACCGCGTACACGGCCTGTTTCACGATCAGTAGGTATTTGAACTCGCTTTACAGAACCATACTCTGCAAAAACCGCAGTCAGTGCGTCTTCTGTAACTTGGTAAGAAAGGTTACCTACATAAATTGACATAAAATGTCTCCAAAATCATAAACGTGTAGAGATTTAGATTTCGGAGAGAGTCTGCAAATACCAAAAGGAAAAAGCCTGTCAATACTAACAAAAACCACTATCACCGAATTAATTCTCATCTTTAATTAATGATATAGCAACTCTCTGTTTAAGAGGAACGGTTAAAAAAAACTTTTAAGTAACCCGTTACAAATTAAAGTTAAATTATGAAAGTCGTGAAGGATCGTCAAGATTTCAGGGACTAGGGCCAAAAGTCTCTTTTTTATTGGGAATTTTGAATTTTTTGTCCCCCTTGCCCTTTCTACTACCCCTATGGAATCACACTTAAACTCTCTACTCTAGTTTCTAAATACTGACCAATCATCAACTGTTCACCAGCACGAGAGATGATTGTCTGGCGAGTACGGTATTTACTCCCAATTAGCTTTAACTCTTCTTCAAAAACCGAGTTATTGTACTCTGTTCGCAAACAAAGTGTTTTGGGATTGGGAAAATAGTATTCTGCGGTAATTGGTTTTGATGTGGCAAAACCGCGATCGCGATACAAAATGTTTCCTAAAGCACCAAATAAAGTTGAACCTTGAGATTCTTTTTTGCCTGTAACTGAATCTGTACTTTCCCAGATTACTTCAGTACCACATACTAAACTTTTTAAATCTGGTAATTCGTGCAACTTAGCTAGCTGTTGTAATTCTTCGCATCCCTGTTCTAAATACCTAATTGCGATCGCACTGGCAATTTCTTTGGTAGTTCCCGATGAAAGAGTGTAATAACGCCTTTGTGATTGCCAATTGCCTACAGATTCCTGAAAAAATTCCACAATCTGGGATTTTTCAACGGTTTTTGCAATTTTTAGTGGTAATGTCACTAGCTGCCTTCCTCATGCACAATGATAGAGATTGTTGGGTGTTGACACTCGATACATGACGTTTGTACCAAATACCAAATTTCTTTACTATTTTTAATCTAAACTAGATATTAAAAGCATTACTGATAGTTTGGCTACAATGCTAAACATCGGAATTTCAAATTGTTTCTTTCTTGAGATAGAAGCAAAAAAATAAAAAAGTATTTTTGTAATCTAGATCGGTCATATATCTTGCGACAGATCTTAGAAATACTAAAAATACGTATACTAAATTTACAATTGGATTCAGTACTATCAAATTCTCTGGCCCTGCATCAGCAGCACAGCATAGGGACTTTTTCTGCTTTATTTCTTTGAAGAATAATTTCAAACTACTCGACAGTAGACGGCTGTCACTCAAAGCCGCCTGATGACGAGGGAAACTAATGATTTTGGACGGAAATCACCCGCACAAATTCTAAAAAATGCCAAATACTATAGCAGCATCTCAGTTAATCAACTCTCAGTTACATCACACAAGTAATCAAGAACATAGGCGGAAGTTTCCCTATTTCTGTGGATCGCAGTCTAGTTTAGTTATTGCTTGCTTCCTAGGCTTGAGCTTGCTGACAGCAGGTTGTGGTTCATCTCCCAAAGAATCAGCCGGTGCCCAATCTCAAGGCCCGAATGCTGCAAGACAAGGAGGTGGTGCAACACCTGTAGATGTGGCGATCGCCCGCACAGAGAACTTGCAGACAGCACCAGAGTATACAGGTACTACCACACCCTTCCGGACAGTATCACTGCGATCGCAGGTCGAAGGAAGACTGTTGGGTTTAAATTTGGATGTGGGAGATAGAGTTAAGCAAGGGCAAAACATTGGCCAGTTAGATGATGTCCTCTTACTCACAGACTTAAAGCAAGCAGAAGCAGAATTAGCATCCCTCAGATCAGAAGTAGCAAGGGCAACAACTCAGGTAAGTAATGCCCGGGCCGAAGTCGAAAGGGCACGCTTAGAATTGCTGCAAGCCCAAGCAGATTCACAACGCCAGCAGCAATTAGTCAAGCAAGGTGCGATCGCTGAGCAAACTGCCCAACAAGCCCGCACGGAAGCCCAAACAGCCGCCCAAGCCCTTCGAGCCGCTACCGAGCAAGTGCGTACAGAACAGCAAGCCGTCGCCGCTGCCCAGGGTAGAGTAGTTGCCCAACAAGCAGTAGTCGCCCAAGCCAAAGAACGCAGATCTTACACCCGATTGACATCTCCCATCACTGGTGTCGTTACCGAAAAGGTCACAGAACCGGGCAATTTGCTGCAAGCAGGCGGTGAAGTTTTAAAAATTGCCGATTTTAACCAAATAAAAGTCGTAGTCCAAGTTTCCGAATTAGAACTAGCACAAATTCGCGTGGGGCAATCTGTGCAAGTCCGTTTAGATGCCTTTCCTAACCAAACATTAACTGGGAGAGTCACACGCATTTCTCCAACCGCCGATGCTACCGCTCGTTTAATCCCAGTAGAAGTAGTAATTTCCAACAGAGATGGCAAAATTGGTAGCGGACTTTTAGCACGCGTCAATTTCGCCACCCAAGCAGCACAGCGAGTAGTGGTGCCGCAAACAGCTCTTCAGACTCAGCAAGGCAGACAAAGGAGCAAAGGAGCAGGGGAGGGAGGAAAAACAGAAGAGAGAAATGGAACAATATTTATAGTTAATGATACCGAAGGACAAGCAAAAGTCACAGCACGTACTGTCAATCTGGGAAAAAAGGCTGATGGTAAAGTCGAAATTTTATCTGGCTTGCAGCCTGGAGACCGCTATGTTGTTCGCAGTGGTAGACCGTTAAAAGAAGGGCAAGCTGTACGTCTTTCGATTATTTCAGAAAAATCTTAATCACCCCCTATGGGGAATCAACAGTAATTTTTGAAAAATAAATTAGAAAGATGCAGCAGTTAAAAAACGGCAGCGGATTTAGTATTAGTGCGATCGCTATTCGCCAACATATTGGTACCCTCATGCTCACCCTGGCAGTAATTGTCGTTGGGGTGTTTTTTCTCTCTACTATCCAAGTAGATCTCCTCCCAGCAATTACTTATCCCAGAATTGGTGTAAGGCTAGAAGCGCCTGGTATTTCTCCAGAAGTTGCAGTAGATGAAATCACCAGACCGCTGGAAGAAGCTTTATCAGCAACAGAAAATGTAGTGCAAGTATTTTCACGTACCCGTGAAGGACAGGTGAGCCTCGATTTATATTTTCAGCCAGGCGGTGATATTGACCAAGCCCTCAACGATGCTACTGCTGCCTTCAACCGAGGGCGAGGACAACTGCCAGATACGATAGAAGCGCCACGCCTATTCAAAGTCGATCCATCGCAATTACCAATTTATGAATTGGCTTTAACATCCTCCTCCCTGGCAGGTAAAGATTTACGTGTATTTGCAGATGAAGAATTATCACGAGAACTCGGTGTTATACCAGGTGTCGCCTCAGTAGATGTCTCTGGCGGTGCTGAAGAAGAAGTGAGAGTGCTGGTTGACTTAAACAGATTGCAAGCTTTGGGCGTAGGGTTAAATGATGTCCTAGATGAATTAACAGCCCGTAACCAAGATACTTCTGGAGGTCGGATTCTGGGGGAGAATTCCGAGCCGTTAACTCGTACAGTTGGACGCTTCCGAGAAGCTAGCGAAATTGAAAATATCTCCTTAGAAGTATCATCCCCCTCATCCTCCTCATCTTCCACCCGCCGCGTCTATCTGCGAGACTTTGCAGAAGTAATTGACGACACAGAAGAACAGCGACTATTTGTCTACCTCAACCGTCAACCTGCGGTGAAGGTATCAATTCAAAAGCAGCCTGATGCCAATACAATTACAGTAGTTGATGCTGTCAAGCAGCGAATTGAGCAATTACGGCAATCAGGTCTCATTCCCACCGACATGACATTGAGTGCGACTACAGATGAATCGCGCTTTATTCGTAATTCTTTAAATGATGTGATTTTCTCGGCGATTTCGGGAGCATTGTTAGCCGCAGCAGCAGTATTGTTATTTTTAGGGTCATTCCGGCAAACATTAATTATTAGTTTGACCATACCCCTATGTACTCTGGCTGCGATCGCCTTGATGAGAATCTTTGGCTTGACTTTAAATGTCTTCAGTTTGGCAGGACTGACATTAGGGATTGGTCAAGCAATTGATACATCGGTGGTAATTTTAGAGAACATTTCTGAAAAAACAGGTATGACTCCCAATCAGCGAGAGAGAGGGGAGCAGCAAGACCATAATCAGCAGCATAATTCAAAATTTTTTATTGAAAGTGCGATCGCTTCTTCCCAAGAAGTAGAATCTGCCTTAGTTGCGGCTACTGCTGCCAATTTAGTTTCCGTAGCGCCATTTTTGTTAATTGGTGGCTTTATCGCGCTGCTATTTAATGAACTAATTCTGACAATTAGCTTTGCAGTTGCAGCTTCTCTTGTGGTTGCAATTACAGTAGTGCCAATGCTGACTTCTCGACTCTTAGGAATTCGTTGGTCTAGTCGAGTTAGCGAATTTTGGTTGCTGAGACAATTTAATCATCGCTTTGAAGATGCTACACGCGGTTATGGTAACTTCTTAGCCAAGGTTGTACGCTATCGATTTTTTGTAGTAATTACTGCTTTAGTCATTTTAGGTGGCAGCAGTGTGTTTATGTTTGGTCAAATTCCTCAAGAAATCCTACCCCGGATTAGTACAGGCCAAGCCACCTTAAGAGCGCAGTTTCCCCCTGGTACGCCTTTAGCAACTTCTCAGAAAGTCATGGAAATTGTCGATGAGATTGTGCTGAAACAACCAGAAACTGAGTCGGCTTTCACTACAGTTGGTGGTAATCTTTTTGGCAGTAATACTACAGAGAATCCCCTACGTGCTAGCAGTACTATTAACCTGAAACCAGGCACAGATGTTGAAACCTACGTCAAAAAAGTAACTCAAGAATTTAACAAACTCAACTTAGCAGGAATACTGTTACGCCTCAATCCTGGTCAGGTGCGGGGTTTGATTTTGAGTAATTCTCCAGCACAAGGGTCAGAAATTGACGTAATTCTGCAAGGTGAGAATGAAGAAACATTAACCCAAGCAGGGGCCCAAGTCCTTGAAGCATTGCAGGACAGAGCAAAATTAGCTACATTCCGACCAGATGCTGATGCACGCCAACCAGAAATCCAAATTCGCCCAGACTGGGAAAGGGTTTCGACTTTAGGGCTAACTGCTCAAGAAATTGGTGCCACTATTCAAACAGCAATTGAAGGTTCAATCCCCACACAAATTCAACGCGGTAACCGTTTAGTTGATGTACGAGTACAGCTAAATAAACAAGCTATTCAGCGTCCTTCTCAGCTAGAGCAATTACCGCTATTTACAGAAAACAATCAACTAGTTCGGCTTTCAGATGTAGCAAAGATTGAAGAAGGACAAGCACCTGGTGAAGTGCAGCGGATTAATCAACGCCAAGCTTTTGTGGTTGCAGGTAACCTTAGCGAAGGAGCTAGCCTTGGTGAAGCCATAGCAGAAGTGAATGAGGTACTCAAAAGTGTAGAGTTACCAGAAGGCGTTTCCATTGTCCCTAGTTCTGCCGAAGCAACTAATCAGCAGTTGCAAAATGCTTTAAAAACTTTGGGAGCCTTAGCGGTTTTCTTAATCTTTGTCGTCATGGCGGTGCAATACAACTCGCTGATTGACCCGTTGGTAATTATGTTTACCGTCCCACTCGCTTTAGCTGGAGGAATTTTCGGACTTTACATTACTCAAACCGCAATTGGTGCAACTGTCATCGTCGGCGTAGTGCTGCTAGTGGGTATTGTGGTGAATGCAGGGATTTTGATGGTAGAACTGGCAAACCAAATTCGCGAAGAAGAAGGTTGTAGTCGCCAAATTGCCATCCTCAAAGCAGCTCCGCAGCGTCTCCGCCCGATTATGATGACCACAGTCACCACTATTTTGGGACTTTTTCCCCTAGCGTTGGGTATTGGTGAAGGTTCAGAGTTTTTGCAACCCTTAGGGATTGTAGTTTTCTTTGGGATGGCGATCGCAACAATGTTGACGCTATTTATCATCCCTTGTTTTTATATTTTGCTGCATGATCTACTGGGTTGGCGCTGGGCTAAACCAATTTTTATGCGGCTGCGTTTATTAAAGAAACACTTTTCTTAAATCTTTCTAAGTGCCGATTACATAAATTATGAAAGCAAAAGCTATGAAAGCAAAAGCAAGAATTTTGAGCCTCTAGCCCATAATTATCGAAAATTTATCTGTTTTTTCAGCATAATCTGATTTCATGCCAGCGGCCTATTTCATCCACTCTTACCCCACACCTTCCTCACCATATTGGCTTCCTGATAATCAATCAATACAAATTTGTGGAGATGGGAATTGCGGTAATTAAGACGGCGTGATAAAGCAGCAGTTACTAAAACACACCAAGCAATGGGAGATAAAAATGCAGCATCTATCATAGTGAAAAGTTCTTTTAAATTGCCGTGCTTAATTGCTACAAAAAACCAGTGTAATTTTACATAATTTATCGTATTTTCCAGGCTTGGTACATGAGCGTAGTGTTTTTGCTCAACTAAGGCGTAAATCTTCTCTTTCATCAAAATATTTGTATCTAACCGCTTAAATAGCGAAAATTTTTGATTATAAGCGCCGGGCCAAATCGTGCGGTAAGCTAGGCGTTGATTTAAGAAAATAGCATCGCCAAACTGAGCAATGCGAATCCAAGAATCAATATCATCACAATTGGCATCTAGCTGGGGGTTCCAACCACCAGTTTTCAAGAAGGTATCACGGCAGCAAGCTACCTGAACAGGTGTGCCAAAAGGTACAAGCTCTAACAGCATACCGTAATGAATATCAGCTTGGGGAATATAAAAAGCTAATCCAGGCCCAATTTTTGCTGTGCGGCTGAGTTCTACTTCATTACTATCTACTTGAGAAGCAATACAAGAACATATAACACCACTAGGATGAAGTGAAATTGCTTTTGCCATCTCTTCTAGACAATTGGGGGCAAGATAGTCGTCATCATCCAAAAATTTAATCCAGTCGCCACTTGCTTTTGCAACTCCGACATTTACTGTAGCCGCATGGCCTTTGTTTATCTCATTGCGATGATAAATAACGGAGTTACCTAAGCTTTTGACATAAGCTTCAGTTCCATCAGAAGAACAGTCATCAGCCACCACGACTTCACAGGGAAGCGTTTGGTGAAGAGCTGACATAATTGCTCGTTGCAATAAGTTTAAGCGGTTATAGGTTGTGATGACGATACTAAATTTCATAATTGAAACCAATTAAGGTTTACGGTGGAACCCTGATTTAGGGCTGGATTAGCAAAAGAGAGGAAAAGTTTAAGTGCGAAAGAAGATATACGCAATACCCCATGACTCTTTTGTTTTGGCTCTTGAGCAAAATTTAATAAATCCAATTTTGAAAATAGATTATTAATTAACTGCCTAAATTAGTAATATGTTGCCAATTACACTAGTTATAACTCCGCTATCAGGTGCATTTACTGCTAAAAGTGATTGAAAACAACAAGTCTCAGCTTTATAGTTCACGTTTTACATAAAATTTTTCACATT
Organism: Nostoc linckia FACHB-104; assembly: GCF_014696615.1. Classification (GTDB taxonomy): domain Bacteria; phylum Cyanobacteriota; class Cyanobacteriia; order Cyanobacteriales; family Nostocaceae; genus Aulosira; species Aulosira linckia_A. Next base: position 74,920 of record NZ_JACJQJ010000020.1, read on the forward strand.
GTTATGTAACATTTTTTCTCTAACAGAACTTACACATCAGAAAAATCATCAACTGAAAATTACTGGACTGTCAGGCTGGAATAGATTTATGATTAATGATCGTGAGTTTTTTAAACCGGACAGGCAATGAACGCTCAAGAGATCATCCGTTCCATTGAAGCGGAACAATTAAAATCCAATCTGCCCGAAATTTATGTGGGCGACACAGTTAAAGTCGGTGTGAAAATTAAAGAAGGCGATAAATACCGCGTTCAACCCTATGAAGGTGTAGTGATTGCTAGACGCAACGGCGGTATTAACGAAACAATTACAGTGCGTCGGGTATTTCAAGGTGTTGGCGTTGAGCGGGTATTTCTCCTGCATTCGCCTCGGATTGAAAGCATCAAAGTTATGCGTCGTGGTAAGGTACGTCGTGCTAAGCTCTACTATCTGCGTCAACGTGTGGGTAAAGCAACCCGGATCAAGCAACGCTTCGATCGCGCTCTGTAATTTACAATTACAGGTATGGGAGATCTGTTAAATAAAAAGCGGCATCTGCCGCTCACTTGCCCTCTAGAAATATTTAAGGTAAGATAAGATTCGGAATTGCGTTAGACTAAAATAAGTTCAGCGCAATCACTGAATCGAAGACAGCTTGTGCGCTCTTAGTTCAGTTGGTAGAACGCAGGTCTCCAAAACCTGATGTCGGGGGTTCAAGTCCTCCAGGGCGCGCTCAAAAGCACAAAACAAAGCCCGAAATAACAACACAGCTGCTACAATTATTAGCAGTTAGTATTGATATTTTCGGGTATAATTATGTTTGCAGCTTTTTTGCTTCCAGATCTAAGTTGGGATTGAGTCAAGCTGTAAACCTGAATCAAAAAACGGGGGTATTAACGGCTGTGGCCAAAAAAAATGAAGCGGAAATCCCAGAAAACACTAATGGGTCAGCCTTAAATAACTTTTTTCAAGGAACTAAAGAAGAACTTGAGAAAGTAGTCTGGCCGAGTCGCAAACAACTGGTGAGCGAATCAGCAGCTGTTTTGTTAATGGTGACGCTCTCCGCATCTTTGATATATTTGGTTGATGGATTATTTGGGTGGGCAGCAAAACAGGTGTTCTGATGACATTTGCAACAGACGAACCACGCGACTCAACGTTGCAGTCAGAGGAAGCTGCAGAAGCTGCGCTCAAAGAAGCACGGTGGTATGCGGTGCAAGTAGCCTCAGGCTGTGAAAAGCGCGTTAAAACCAACTTGGAACAGCGCATCCAAACCTTTGATGTGGCTGATAAAATTATCCAAGTCGAAATTCCACACACGCCAGCGGTAAAAATCCGTAAAGATGGCAGCCGTCAGCATACAGAGGAAAAAGTTTTCCCCGGTTATGTGCTGGTGCGGATGGTCATGAATGATGATACCTGGCAGGTAGTACGCAATACATCCCATGTAATTAATTTTGTGGGAGCAGAGCAAAAACGTGGCAGCGGTAAAGGCCGCGGTCACGTTAAGCCAGTACCTCTAGGTCATTCAGAAGTTGAACGTATATTCAAACAGACTAGCGAACAAGAGCCAGTAGTCAAAATTGACATGGCGACTGGTGATAAGATAGTTGTGCTTTCTGGGCCGTTTAAAGACTTTGAAGGTGAGGTAATTGAAGTTTCTCCAGAGCGGAGTAAGCTCAAAGCCTTGCTATCTATTTTTGGACGAGATACACCAGTAGAGTTGGAATTTAATCAGGTAGAAAAACAGAGCTAAATAAAAATGGCAAAGAAAGTAGTAGCGGTCATTAAACTGGCCCTGAATGCTGGAAAAGCCAACCCAGCACCGCCAGTTGGGCCTGCTTTGGGTCAACATGGCGTTAACATCATGATGTTCTGCAAAGAGTACAACGCCAAAACAGCAGACCAAGCTGGAATGGTAATTCCTGTAGAAATTTCGGTATTTGAAGACCGGAGTTTTACATTTGTACTCAAGACCCCGCCAGCATCAGTATTGATTCGCAAGGCAGCGAAGATTGAGCGCGGCTCCAATGAACCCAACAAAAAGAAAGTTGGTAAAATCACCAGAGCGCAATTACAAGAAATTGCTCAAACCAAACTACCTGATCTCAACGCCAACGATATAGAAGCAGCGATGAAGATTGTGGAAGGTACTGCCAAGAACATGGGCGTAACTATAGCAGATTAGTCATTAGTCATTAGTCATTAGTCATTAGTAAAAGAACAAATTACAAATGACGAAGGACAAAAGACAAATGACAAGTGACAAAAATTTATCGGGGGAGAGGCAAAGCTTCGGAATTACCCCAGGAGAGAAAGATGGGAAAAAAAATATCACGTCGCTTGCAGGCATTGCAAGCAAAAGTAGAAGATAGAGATTATGCACCCTTAGAGGCGCTAAACCTCCTAAAAGAAACAGCAACAGCAAAATTTCCAGAAGCAGTTGAAGCGCATATTCGCTTGGGAATTGACCCTAAGTATACAGACCAACAATTGCGGACAACTGTAGCACTGCCCAAAGGTACAGGCCAAGAAGTACGTGTGGCAGTAATTGCTAGAGGTGAAAAGGTCAACGAAGCAAGCAATGCTGGTGCGGATGTTGTAGGTTCAGAAGAGCTAATTGACGAAATCCAAAAAGGTAGAATGGATTTCGACAAGCTAATTGCCACACCAGATGTCATGCCTCAGGTAGCAAAGCTAGGTAAATTGCTTGGGCCCCGTGGTTTAATGCCATCACCTAAAGGTGGAACAGTTACATTTGACATCGCCAGTGCGATCGCAGAATTCAAAGCTGGTAAATTAGAATTCCGTGCTGACAGAACAGGCATCGTCCATGTTATGTTTGGTAAGGCATCCTTCTCGCCAGAAGATTTGTTAATTAACCTGAAGGCGTTACAAGAGACAATTGATCGTAACCGTCCTTCAGGAGCTAAAGGCCGTTATTGGCGCACAGTATACGTATCTTCCACAATGGGCCCATCGATTAAAGTCGATATCAGTGCTCTACGGGATTTGAAACTGAACGAAGCTGCATAATAGAGGCTAGAGGGTATGGGCAAGAAGATTAAGCCACCATACCCAATGACCAATACCCAATCCTAATCGAATAGATAAAGCCGGAGACAGCAGGAGCTAATAGCTTAATATCCTGCCGAGGTTGAAGCTCTAAATTGCCTGAAGTAGAACCTTTAATGGTGTAATTACTATGGCAGCAAGAGTCTTGCTACTAAACCCCGGCCCTAAAAGCTGGGGTTTATTGTTTGGGTAAGTCATAACAAAACGCACAGGTAGGGGAAATTAATGATTTTGCCCTAGGAGGTGAAATAAAGATGGGAAGAACGCTAGAAAACAAACAAGAGATAGTAGCCGATCTCAAAGAAACTTTGAGTCAGTCAACATTGGCACTGGTAATTGATTACCAGGGTTTAACTGTTGCTGAAATCAGTGACCTACGGCGGCGGTTACGCCCGAGTGGCACTGTTTGTAAGGTAACAAAGAATACCTTAATGGGCATTGCCATTCAAGATCAAGAACAATGGCAACCACTGTCAGAACTGCTAAAAGGGTCTTCTGCCTTTTTGTTAGTTAAAGACGATTTTTCTTCTGCAATTAAGGCTTACCAAGATTTCCAAAAAGCTACCAAGAAGACAGAACTTCGCGGCGGCGTTATGGAAGGTCGCTTGCTGAAGGAACCCGATGTCAAGGCTCTAGGAGACTTGCCATCTAAGGAACAACTCATGGGTCAAATTGCTGGAGCAATCAACGCTTTGGCTACCAAGATTGCTGTTGGTATCAACGAAGTTCCTGGTTCACTGGCGCGTGCTTTGCAAGCAGTGGCTGATGCAGAAAAAGGCGGTAGCGCTGATAGTGCTGGCGAATAGAAAAAAGTCAAACAGTCAACGGTCAACAGTCAATAGTTAATGACTAATGACTAATAACTAAATCAAACATTACAGGAGTTATATCAATGTCTGCTACAACCGATAACATTCTGGAACAATTGAAATCCTTAACCTTGCTAGAAGCTGCTGAATTAGTTAAGCAAATTGAAGAAGCTTTTGGCGTAAGTGCAGCTGCTCCTGTTGGCGTAGCTATAGCAGCTCCTGGTGCTGCTCCTGTGGCTGAAGCAGTAGAAGAGAAGACCGAATTCGACGTGATTCTTGAATCAGTTCCTGCTGACAAGAAGATTGCTGTACTGAAGATTGTCCGGGAAATCACTGGTTTGGGTCTGAAAGAAGCCAAAGATTTGGTAGAAGCTGCGCCCAAGCCTGTTAAGGAAGGTATTGCTAAGGAAGCTGCTGAAGATGCTAAGAAGCGCATCGAAGAAGCTGGTGGTACAGTAACAGTGAAGTAATTAATTTTTCATTACTGTGTTTGAATGAGGAGCCTAAATTAGGCTCCTTTTTTTGGTATTTCTCAACATTTAGCAATTGAGTGAAATGATTAGGCGATACTTCCACGCTTGCGAGCTTCTTTGTAGGAAGTGCCAACATTTTTCAAGCCGGCTTTAATCATTTGTTTTTCTAGGAGAGCAAAGAAACGCGCTTTATCACCACCTCGGACTACAGCCTGATTGTGTGCTTCAGCGATCGCTACTGGGTAACCATAGCCTTTTTGTACCTGTGCTAGCATCAATCCTAAAGCTTGGTCAAACATTTCTGTATTCTGTGCTACCCATTGCGGAATCTCTATCCGTGCAATCTCGGTGCCTACATGGATATAGCAAAAGTAAATTTTTTGGTCTTCATATAAATCTAAAATTCTGGCATTACTGCGCCATAAAGGGCCGCGCTGTCCTGGTTTGAGTTGAGTTGACCAGAGTGATGTATCTCGTAAAGGTTCAAAGATTTTACAAGGTATTTTTTCTAACTGGTTGGGGCAATAACTTATACAGTCTGGTACGGGATGGGGACAAGCTAACAGGCGCAGAAAGTTCATACCTTCAACATTGCGTGAGGCACTAAGATAGCCCATAAGCGGAATTTGAGCATCGCGCAGTCTTTGCCAAGCTTCGATAATCGGGGGTAAGATGCGATCGCGTGCATCAATAGGTAACTGTTCTAAAAACCAATAAATTAAGGAACCATCTACCATTGCGAGGGTTGGTGCTTCTCCCTTCACAGCACAAGCCAGTTCTGCTAACACTGTTGCTTCACTAGCCGTGCGGCGATAACCCATCCATTCTTCAGTTCTAATTCCCCACTGCCGCGACATATATAAATCTTCTGGGCGGTAAAATACCTCTGGCAAGCTATCTAATATAGGATGACGATTTTGTCCGTAGTGTAAGACGACTCTGCCAATATTGAGCAAATAACAGTAAGCAATTTCGTGATGGTTAGGCGCAATTTGCGAACCATCAGTAGCAATGACAGTATGAATTTTTGGGGGAACTGGAATATCAATGCAGGTTTCTAATGGCTCAATGGGAGTAGCATTAGCAAAGAGAATGCGATCGCGCCATTTTTCCTGTCGATCAATTAAATCTTTTTGAAATTCGTAAGCTTGTTGCAGATGTTTTTGTGCTAATTCTAAACGCTGACGGCTAGCAGCAGCTTCTACGGTAAGATGCTGACTTAAACCTTGCATTTGTCGCGCTAGTTTTGTCAGATCAAGCATAGGATTTTATTGTGGTTAAAGACTCTGGCGGGAGTAGGTTATTTTTCATAACATTGGATGGGATTTTAATAATGAATAAACCTACCCCAACAATAAATAATTGATTAAATTTTTTCTAATGACACTAAACCATTCTCTTGAAAATTTACTTCTAAATGATATCCTGCCATCAGAGCAGTTCCTAGCAAAGGTTTATAACCAGCAGCTAAAACTGGTACTAATTTTTCTATACTATCCCATAAAATTGTTGCAAAATGTATAGATAATAAAGCTTCACTACCATCGGCTAACCTTGCAGATGTAGTTGAATATAGGGGAAGATTCATTGCACTGACTGCCTGTGGTGGTAAAGTCAGATGGTCATTAAATCCGGTATCAATCACAAAATCTAAAGAAAATTCTGGCTGCAAAGGTAAGCGAAAAACTACTGGAATGATTGCTTTACCATCAATTACTTTTCCATAAATCATCCAGCAGTCCGCTCCATTGCACCACCAAAACTTACGGCTACATCATAACCAATTCGTATAGTAAATAACCTAGCATTTGGGTTTTTCTGTTTTAGCTTTAATGCTGCTTCTATACCAGTTTGATCAATTTCATATTCACCACTTTCTGCATCAATTACAATCATCTTGCCGATATTGTCACCATACTCAACTTTTTGACGAATATCGTTTTCATAAAATTCCTTAGCTCTTCGGGCTACTTCTTCTACAGTCCAGAAAATTGATTGCATAGAAATTACACCTAGATTTGCTGTATTTACCAGAAATTGTAAATCTTTTATGCATAATACCCTACAGTAACCTGCACTTTGGCGTTACTGTAGGGTAGCAGAATTAAACTCAAAATGTAGCAACTACTAATTAGTAATTACTTAATGAGATACAGCTATTTTTTCATCAGTTACCTGATTATATTCAGCAACAATTTGACGGAATAGTTCACCTTCAATTGTTTCTTGATCTGATAACAAATCAACAAGACGTTCTAAGGCTATGCGGTTTTCGGTCAAAATTGTTTTTGCTGTTTGATAGCTTTGGCTAATAATTTCCCGGACTTGGACATCTATTTTGGCAGCTATTTCTTCAGAATATTCTGATTTATTCATCCAATCGCGTCCTAAAAAGACTTCTCCAGCCTGATTTTCTAGGGACAATGGGCCTAAGCTGGACATCCCAAATCTTGTTACCATTTGGCGTGCTAAGTTCGTCACTTTTTGCAAGTCATCTCCTGCACCTGTGGTAACTTCTGGCTTACCAAAAACAATTTCTTCGGCGGCGCGACCACCTAAAATTGAAGTAATTTTGCCAATAATTTGGGCGCGAGAGATTAAACCTTGTTCTTCGTTGGGAGTGAACCAAGTTAATCCTAATGCTTGTCCGCGGGGAATGAGTGTGACTTTTTGGACTGGGTCGTGGTCTTTAATTAAGGTACCGACTAAAGCGTGTCCAACTTCGTGGTAGGCTATCAGGCGTTTGCTCTTGCTGTCAACCAAAGCTGTGCCTTCCATCCCTGCAACTACTCGATCTACCGCATCATCAATTTCTAGGATGGTAACTGCTTCTTTTCTACGTCTGGCGGTGAGAATTGCAGCTTCGTTGAGTAAGTTAGCTAAATCTGCGCCTGTAAATCCGGGTGTGCGGCGAGCGATCGCATCTAAGGATACACTAGGATCTATTTTCTTATTCCGGGCATGAACTTTCAAAATGTCCAAGCGACCTTTTAAATCCGGTGCATCAACCATCACTTGGCGGTCAAAGCGTCCGGGACGGAGTAACGCTGCATCAAGCACATCGGGACGGTTAGTAGCAGCAATAATAATGATGCCAGTGTTACCTTCAAAACCATCCATTTCGGTGAGCAGTTGATTGAGGGTTTGCTCCCTTTCATCGTTACCACCACCAATTCCTGCACCCCTTTGTCTACCTACAGCGTCAATTTCATCAATAAATATGAGACAAGGGGCATTTTCTTTAGCTTTCTTAAATAAGTCACGGACGCGGGATGCACCTACACCCACAAACATTTCCACAAATTCTGAGCCAGAAATGCTAAAGAATGGAACACCCGCTTCCCCTGCGATCGCTTTTGCCAGTAAAGTTTTACCTGTACCAGGAGGGCCAATTAACAGTACACCTTTAGGAATTCTTGCGCCTACAGCTGTAAATCTTTCTGGTTGTTTGAGGAAAGTAACAACTTCTTGCAATTCTTCTTTGGCTTCTTCTACACCGGCTACATCGTCAAATTTTACGCCTGTTTTCGCCTCCATTTGGAAGCGAGCGCGAGATTTGCCAAAGTTCATTGCTTGGCTAGAAGCATTAGTTGAGCGTCTGAGGAACAAGAGCATTAAAGCCACAAGTGGCAAAATCCACATCAGGTTAATCAATAACCCAACAGCCGCTCTACTGTTAGCAGAGGAAACTTCCGCAAAATCCACATTTTTCTCTTTGAGTTTATTAATTAACTCTGGGTTTTGCTCTAACAGTTTTACCTGGATGGGTGAATCTGATTTTTGTCCCACCAAATAAACCTTGGCTATCTGTTCAGTTTCATCCAGCTCGACTTTTGCAACTTCTCCCCTTTCGGTTTTTTTAATCAACTCCCCATAAGTCAAAGAGTTACGCTCGGCTTTTTGCGCCAAGGCCGGGTTTCCACCTAAAATGCCTGGCAATAATATTAAGCTGGCTGCTACTGCACCAGTCCAAGGAACACGCTTTGCCGTTCGCTGTTTGTTCAATGCCTTTTTCCCTAAATTTGTCATAATAATTACCCTTTTCCTGCTGGCAAAAGCTGAGCGCTGATTTTATGCCTATTCTTCTAGAAGAAATTGAAATAACTGGAAATAATTGAATTCTTATCTAGTTTAACTTCCACATAAAACCATTTCCCAAACTCTCTATCAGCTTTCAGGAATACGCTCCTATCTACAAGGGGAAATTCACCTATTAGGGGAATGAACCGGAAAACTGGCTTTGAGTTTCCTGGGGTGCTAAGTCCTTACATTCCTCTTAAGGCTGCGTACATAGTAACTATTCTGACAAAATTATGTCTTAGCTGGGGCTTTTACTCGCTTAACATCAAATTTTCTTGGAGATGTAATTTGACATATTACGCAACAAATCGCTAAGATAAACATAATCGTAATGATTCCGCTTTTCAAAAGTTTGTTAATGCTAGCCATTACTGCTTATAGCAGGATGGGTAAGGGTTTTTGGCATTTCATCCTTGGCATTTGGGGTTTAGCATTTGGCGTTTGTTTTTCTCCCCTGCTTCCACTGCTTGGTTATCCCTAGTTCCCAAATTCCCAGTCCTCTAATTAGTAAATTTATTTAGCCTGTGGGTGGATTTTATGGTAAAAATTGTTGGCATTGGTGGTAGTTTAAGACCTAACTCTTATACCCAAATTGCTTTACAAGTTGCAGCGCAAAGGGTAGAAGCATTAGGTGCAGAAGTAGAAATTCTTGATTTGCGGCAGATGCAGCTACCATTTTGCAATGGTGGTAAAGATTATTCCGAGTACCCAGATGTTCAGCGTTTGCGAGATACAGTAACTAATACTGACGGGTTAATTTTGGCTACACCTGAGTATCATGGTGGCGTTAGTGGTGTACTGAAAAATACTCTAGATTTGCTCAGTTTTGATGAACTGTCTGGTAAAGTGGCAGGCGTAGTTAGCGTATTAGGTGGACAATCCAATAGCAACGCCCTTAATGAACTGCGTTTGATTTTGCGCTGGGTACATGGTTGGGTAATTCCAGAACAAATTGCTATTGGACAAGCTTGGGGCGCGTTTAATGCTGAAGGTAAGCTGTTAGATGAAAAACTCTCCCAACGCTTTGATCAATTTGCTCAAAGTCTAGTTGACAACACTCGCAAGTTGCGGGGAGTGCAATAAAGTAACCGAATTGGTATTTAAGTCATCAGGGTAGGCACTGTTAAATATTTGGTTGAAGCCTTAATAAGAGCTAGTGCCTATCCTAAGTTTTACTTAAATTGTAAGGCTGACTATACGTTTATTGATTTTCCGTATTTGCATCTCTCTTGTTAAGCAAGTATTTTCTCCTCATTAGAATTAGATGGCGATAAAAAGCTAACTTTTTACCTTTAATTTAATTAAAATTGTGAGTAAGTTTGTTTTAAAACTGCTTCTATAGAATTTAAGCAATTATATTGTTTGATGAGTGCATGAGATTTTGTTTCTCCCTGCTCTAAAATAATTTTCAGTGGTGATAAAAAATTAATATCAGGGTCATCTTTGAGTGCTAATTCCGCTGCTTGTAAAATTTTTTCGGCATTGATAAAAATCTCTTCATTCTCAAAGCCCTTTCTTGCCGAAAGTTGATGTAAACTTGCATCTGGAATAGTTGCCCTACCTGTTAGAGATTCATCCAAAACTAAACCTTTTAACAAAGCTAATAAGGCTGCATAAAGTGAAAAATCATCGCAACTATCAAAAGCCTTAAACTCAATCCGTCCGACTTCAGCAGGTATACGTGCTACTTTTGTTAATGAAGGGATACTGGCAATTAATTGTTCTGCTTTCTCTACAAATACTAGTGTCGCTGGTCTTTGTCCAGTTCTCACAAAAGTTCTTACCGAAAGTCCTTCCCATAAATTACCCTGATAAAAAGGCGCACTATAGCTAAAAGGAACTATATAGGGGCTGTAAAAAGTTAACTTTCTACCAATATCAATTAGTTTTTCTACAGACAAGTTCGCTACAGAAATATTTAAATCTGGCCCGTAAGTCACCATGTAAATATTGGCAGTGTGTTCGTCAGGGTAAGACTGCAGCAGCTGCAGTTCATAATCATTTAATGGTGGGTTTGGTTCAAAAATTGTCTTATAAGGATTAAAACTAGTTAAAACAGGTGAGAAGCCATAATCCGCAGCAACTTCCCGCAATAAGCAAAAACTTTCTGTTAATTCATCAATAGCACCTTGAATATGAGAATGTATTGTTGTTCTAATTTCAATACCTTTTGGTAAGCAATCGATTACTTTATCTGAGTCAGCGAATCTTTCAAATCCCTCAATATACCATCTCTTCTTTTTAATACCAGCATCACCAACACGTAGCTGAGAATAATCATTAGGATATGTAGGTAGCCTTTCCACAATTTCATTGAATTCAGCATATTTTGTTTGAGAAAAATCAGCAAACTTTCCTGCTTGATTCAGAAAAGCAACTTCATGTTCAATCCCGAAAAAAAACATCATGATATTCCTTAAAGATTTAGTCGTTCAGTTAAACTTGAATGCTGAGAGATTGTTGGAAACTGGTCTCTACTCCTATTTTTTATGAGGATAGAGTTTTGAAATTCTCATCTCCCCTAGCTAAGTGAGATACTTTTGCAATAGATAGTGTAACAAATCTGTAATTAATTGCTGCAAAAATCTCAAACCGATTGAGAAAATCCTATGATTACTCTGCACTACGAGGCTCAAAAGTGAAAAAGATGATTTGAGATGCAGCTAGTTTAAATATAAAAATTATCAATATTTTTTGATAAATATGTTTGAACAATGCTAAAGAGAGAAGGGCTGAGAGAAACACTATTCCCTTCTTTGGCAAGTCATATCCAGTTGCAGCAATTTAGTTATAATTCTCCTGTTTGGTGCAAAAATGCAAAAAAGCTTTCTCCTGCTCCTTCATGCGTCTCTAAGGTATGAATGAAGGTCAATTTATTCTTGGGACTAACAAAAAACCAATTTTTACAGTCTCTAAAGTTAAATGTGTAACAGTTTAATTACCTTGAACGTAGCTTAGTATTTAGTGTATGGACTGAGGACAGCTTGAGGCATAGTTTATGAAAAGTGTCGTTCAATCCCCCTACAGTAGTGAACAAGTTGCAGCATGGCTACGTGGATTGCTGACTATAGCTTGGGCCGATGGTAACTTTGACCCTCATGAACAGCAGTTGATTGCTAGTATCACAGAGGAAGAATTGGCCCCTGGGATTCAATTTGATTCGCTGGAGGTTATCACACCAGCGGAATTAGCCGCAATTTTGGGCAAAGGTACAACAGCAGCAGAAAACTTTTTGCGTACTGCAGTGATGGTAGCGATCGCAGATGGGACATATTCTCCCAGCGAAGACCAAGTTCTGCAAGAGTTGTGTCACGCCCTAGGACAGCCAAAGGATTTAATCGAAGCCCTACGTCATACCATAGAACATATAGATGATGTAGATCCTGTAGATAGTTTTCTACAGCGAGAAGCATCTAAAAACCCTTCCTTAACAATTGCGCCCTATGCACCTACCCATGATGCACTCACCCCCCTGCGCCATTGGATGGATGGATTAGATATTCAAGATCCTAGAGTTGCTCGCTTCTTATGTAAAATGATTCCTTCACAATGCCCTTTTGAACGGGATGTGAAGTTGTTTGGTCGTAAAATTGTACATATTCCGCCATTATGTAAAATTAATCCGCTTTATGAACAAATGGTAGGCTTACGTTTTCGTGCCCTCTCTTATCTAGCAGATGATTGTGGTGAGGATATTTCGCCATATATTTAAGTGCTGAGTGCTGAGTCACCGAAGTTCAGATACTTGCGGCTAGCAGCTGCTCCAACTTCTCGCTGAGTGCTGAGTTAAAACGATAGAGTAAAGAGTAAAGGCAATACTACTCGGTTAAGTATTTTGAACTCATAGTTTGGCTTGGGGAAAGAAAATATCTTTCCCTTTGTCCCTTTACCCCCTAACCTCCTTAGCCGCTGTATTTTGTTGAGCGCAAATCAGAACGCAAGCAAGATTGTGGTCTCAAGAAAACTTATAATTTAGAACTCTAACTCAGGACTCAGGACTCAGCACTTTAAAAATATGCAATTTATTGATCAAGCAGTTATCGAAGTAGAAGCTGGTAAAGGTGGCGATGGTATTGTCGCTTTCCGGCGAGAGAAGTATGTACCAGCAGGCGGCCCTTCTGGAGGAAATGGTGGGCGTGGTGGTTCAATAATTTTCGTAGCTGTAGAGAACCTGCAAACTTTGCTGGATTTTCGCTATAATCACCGTTTCCAGGCAGAAAATGGGGGTCGAGGCGGCCCAAATAATTGTACTGGGGCTGCTGGCAAAGATTTAATTATCGAAGTTCCTTGTGGTACCGCTATTTATGATGCAGCAACAGGTGCTTTATTAGGAGATTTAATCGAACCTGGACAAAAATTTCGGGCTGCGGAAGGTGGTAAAGGTGGATTAGGAAATCAACATTTTTTGAGTAACCGCAACCGCGCCCCAGAATATGCACTTCCCGGGTTACCTGGGGAAATGAAGGTATTACGTTTGGAATTGAAACTGTTAGCTGAGGTAGGAATTATTGGGTTACCAAATGCTGGTAAATCCACCTTAATTTCATCTTTGTCAGCAGCACGTCCTAAGATTGCTGATTATCCTTTTACTACCTTGATTCCAAATTTGGGTGTAGTACGTAAACCTTCTGGTGATGGTACAGTTTTTGCCGATATCCCTGGATTAATTGAAGGGGCTTCGCATGGTGCGGGGCTGGGGTATGACTTTTTGCGCCACATTGAACGAACAAGAGTGTTGCTACATTTAATTGATGCGACAAGCGAAGATGTATTAGGTGATTTCAACACAATTCAGCAAGAGTTAAAAGCATACGGACGGGGTTTAGCAGAACGTCCTCAAATTTTGGCGCTGAATAAAATTGATGCTGTAGATCTAGAAACTGTAGATTTAGATGCATTGGCGACTCAACTAAATCACCTCTCTTATGCCCCAGTTTTCTTAATTTCAGCTGTTACCCGTACTGGGTTAGAACCAATGTTACAAGAGCTTTGGGGAATTCTTGACCAAATTAATGCTATTGAAGAAGCAGAAGTATTGGGTTAGGTGAAATCCTATGACTATTGCACAGACACAACAATATTATTCACCTGAAGAGTATCTCGAATTAGAGGTTAATTCTGAGGAACGCCATGAATATATTGATGGTCAAATTATCCCTATGACAGGCGGAACACCAAATCATAATCAAATTGCTTTAAACTTTAGCGGTGCGCTCAATTTTGCGCTCAAGCGCCAACCTTATCAAGCTTTTGTAACTGACCAACGTTTATGGATTCCTAATAAGAGAATTCATACTTACCCTGATGTGATGATAGTAAAAACACCTTTGGAATATCAAGAAGGAAGACGTGATACTCTGGTCAATCCAATATTTATTGCTGAGGTTTTGTCAAAATCTACTAAAAGCTATGACAGGGATGAAAAATTTGCTGCTTATCGGACTATTCCTAGCTTTCAAGAGTATGTGTTGATTGACCAATATAGGATGCACGTTGAGCAGTATTTTAAAACAGAAAACAATAAATGGATATTTTCTGAATATGAGGATGGGGATGTAATTTTATCCCTTGCTGCTGTTTCTTTTCAGATGACGCTGGCTGATATTTATGACAAAGTTGATTTTAATTCTGAGGAATAGTAATAACAATTCAAAATTCAAAAATTCAGCCTTAAGCTAACGCATCTTGAATTGTTTATCATGGATTGGTGTGTTGCACTACGAGACAACACACGCTACATCTTGACAAATTAATTTTAGACTTTAAAAAACCAGCGTTGGCGATACATGATTGCAGCGACGACCCACCAAAATAAAACTGTGACAAGGGCAAATAATAGTGAACCGTTGAAGGTTCCGGCCCAGGAAGCGAAGACATTTTGGTAAATCCAATTGTAGGTGCTGGGGGCTGTTTCACCAGTGCCGATGTTGGTTCTAACTAAGATTTTAATGAGTAAGACAGAAGCAACAAAAAGCGCGATCGCATTTAATCCCATAATCTCAAATGGTTTACTCCAGCGACGTATCTGTCTGACTTCGATCAGCTCGTAACAAGCAGCTAACAACAGTAACGCCCAACCGCTAGTAAAGACAACATAGGAACTCGTCCAGATTTTTTTGTTGATGGGAAATGTCCACCCCCACGCCCAACCCACAATTAAGCAACCAATTCCAAATAAAGCTAAGCCAATACTTATACGCGATTGTACTGTTTGAGAGCGTATCCAATTACCTGCAAAGTACCCAGCTAGGACACTAACAATTGCGGGAATCGTACTAAAAAATCCCTCTGGGTCGCCCATGAAGTTGAAGCCATCACCTTTGTACAGATGGGCTTTCGGTATAATTAAGCGGTCAATATATGCGCCAAGGTTGCCTTCCCTGGTGAGAACGCCAGCACCATAACCAGGTACGGGTAGATACATCATCGCCAGCCAATAGCCAATGAGTATGGCGGCGGCTAATATCCATTGACCTTTACGCGGTAACTTCAGGACTATTAAGGAAGCAAATAGATAAGCCAGACCGATGCGTTGTAACACTCCCATCAACCGGATGCTGCTGAAATCAAAAGTCCAAATCCCTTTATTCCAGAAACCATTGAGCAGCAAACCCAAAGCGAAGAGAATTGCCGCACGGCGCAAAATCCGCCAGTAAACAGCCGATTGCGGTTTGTCCCCTTCGGTGTACTTTGACAGCGAGAAAGTCATCGCCACACCAATAATGAATAAGAAGAAGGGAAAAACCAAATCCGTTGGCGTGCAGCCGTTCCATGCGGCATGGTCTAAGGGAGGATATTTATCATCAGCAACTCCCGCCATATTGACGAGAATCATACCAGCGATAGTAATGCCTCGAAAAACATCTAGTGAGGTCAGGCGCATAAAGAGAAATTTGTCTTTAGAGATCTAACATTACTCCTGCTAGTGCTGACGAGCAAGGAAAATATTCAGACAAACACAGAAGTTAAAATTTTTTAAACTCAAATTCAGCTATACCGCGATTTTTGCACAGATACAGTCAACCTGATTTTGTCATCCAGGTAAAAGTTGCGATCGCATCCCATTTTTTACTCAACCAAGGCACTCTCAAGCAAACATTGAGCGTCAAGCCAAGATCACAGTATGTTTGCTAGAGTCTACCTCCCATAAGGCTTTGCATGAAATATCTAGCAGTACTCAAGTTACAAAACTAAACAAATTTCTCTGCAATCAATTAGAATCCCTAATAGTGTTTGAAACTTGAGTATTAATTTTTTTTAAGACTATGCCAGTTAAAGTTGGAGATACTGCTCCTGATTTCAGCTTACCTGCTCAAAATGGTGAAACCGTTAGCCTGAGAGATTTTCGCGGTAAAAGTGCTGTTGTGCTGTACTTTTATCCCAAGGATGATACACCAGGATGTACTGCTGAATCTTGCGCTTTTCGCGATCGCTATGAAGTGTTTAAAAACGTCGGCGCTGAGGTGGTTGGTGTGAGTGGTGATTCTAATCAATCGCATCAGCAATTTGCTGCTAAGTACAATTTACCTTTTATTCTTTTGAGTGACAAAGGCGACAAAGTTCGCAAGGAATACGGCGCAACAGCAGCCTTTGGTTTATTACCTGGACGAGTCACCTATGTAATTGACCAACAGGGAGTTGTGCAATATGTTTTTGATTCAATGTTTAACTTTCAGGGTCATGTTGAAGAGGCTTTGAAAAAGCTGCAACAGCTGCAAGCTGTCTAAGCGACTCCCATAAATTATTCAGTTTGAAGTTGTTGACTGTTGACTGTTGACTGTTGACGGTTAACTGTGAACTGTCAGCAGTCAACAATTCTTAAAAAGAGAGAAGGACAAGGGGAAACTCTCCCTTGTCCTTCTTATATTGCTTGTCTTTTTATCCTCCGTGCCTGACGTTGCTGTTATATTTCTTAATAACCAATCCCTGGTTTCTCATTTAGCCAAAAACGGTTTTTCCGAAATGACAAAATTAGCATTAGCTGTCTTGCCATTTTTACCATTGCTATGACCGTTAGTATGGCCATTGTTGTGACGTGGTTGAATTACACCGTAACCACCGTGGTTACGTTCATAAATTACGTTGATTTCACCTGTCTCAGAATTGAGGAACATATAAAAGTCATGCCCAACCATTTGCAGCTGTTCCAAAGCTTCTGTAACCGTCATTGGAGGCATTGAGAAGTACTTGGTGCGGACAATCTCGTTGGGTAATTCTGGAGTGCGATCGCCAATTAAATCTGCAACTACTGGTTGGGGAACTACTACCTCATTAGTTGGTTGACTTTGAGTTTTCTTATCGTGTCGTCTTTCTTTATATTTACGCAGTTGACGAGCAATTTTATCTGCTACCAAGTCAATACTGGCATATAGATTTTCGCTGCTTTCCTCGGCACGGATGACGTTACCATTGGCATAAATAGTCACTTCAGCCGCCTGTCTGGGGTTAATTCGGGGATTGCGAGCTACGCTTAAATGCACATCCACTTCATTGGTGATGTTCTGAAAGTGACTAACTGCCTTTTCGATTTTTTGATGCACATAATCCCGAATCGCATCGGTGATTTCAATATTTTTGCCGTGGATGACAAGCTTCATGTAAACTCTCCCGCTCAATATTTAATATGAATTGGTTTGGGTTTGTAACGAAATTGCGGTAAGGTCTATCACTGTCGCCAAAACAATATTTGAAGCATTTTTATGTACTACCGATACGCCTACCATCATCATTGTTGTATCTTTATGACTGCGCGTTCTATTGATGATTTTCTCTATCTCTGCATAGGTTTACAACTGGTTGTCAGGCAATTGATGAACCAAGGCGAGATACCTGATTGAGGTAGTCTAAGCAGCTTGTCCCTTACCTGCTAGGGATTTTGGAACAATCTTTACATAAATAGGAGTAGTTGTTCCGCTAATATTACAGGTGGTTTGCTCACGGGGGATAGAGAATACTCTTGTTGTCGATGCAAACAATTTATTTATTTAGACGTCATCAGCCAGTGCATTTCTTCCTCTTGTTTGGCGTGATGCTTATTGCAGAAAATTCCTCCTAGAACCATTCAGGTTATATATTCAAACTAGCACTTTGTATTTTCTAACGCCAATTCCCTTGATGTTCCTTTAAGATCCTTTGCATAGCTTGACAATTGTTGACTCAAACTCGTCTACTTGAAATATATTTCGTCCCAAAACCAGTTGATTTTTGGTCTAATACGTAGTAAGCAAATGTATCGTCATCGCTGTTTGTTATATAACCAGGGATTGCTGCCTTATCTTGAAGCGCTAGAATGGCAGCGATCACTGATGCGCGATCGCATTCAAAATCCCCATCTCGATGACGTGCTAATTTTGCTAGAGCATCCCCCTGTCTATACTTTGGGACAAGGTGCTAAACCAGAATTTCTCAAATTTGACCCTGATCAAACTAAATTTGAAGTCCATAGAATCGAACGTGGCGGCGAAGTTACTTACCATTGTCCCGGTCAACTTGTAGGGTATCCAATTTTAAATCTGCAACGCCATCAAAAAGACTTGCATTGGTACTTGCGCCAACTAGAAGAAGTTTTAATTCGGGTATTAGCCGTTTACAACTTGCAAGGCGAAAGAATTCCCGGTTTTACAGGTGTTTGGGTAGAAGGACGTAAAGTGGCGGCGATTGGTATTAAAGTCAGCCGTTGGATGACAATGCACGGCTTTGCTTTCAATGTCTGTCCTGATATGACAGGCTTTAGCCAAATTGTCCCCTGTGGTATAGCCGATAAACCTGTAGCCAGTTTAGCCGCATGGATTCCTGGCATTACCTGTGAACAAGTACGTCCCCAGATAGCAAAGTCCTTTGCGGAAGTTTTTGCAGTGGAATTGGTTGAATCCGTAGACAAGGAATTTCTCTATCAGTAGCAGTGTGGGGTTTGGTAATGGGTAATTGGGATTTCTCCCCCTTGCTCCCTGCCCCCTGCTCCCTTGCTTTCTCCCAATCCCCAATCCCCCTCATCTCCCTCATCCCCACCTGGGCAATACTCACATATTTGTGTTTTAGTGGGTATTGCTAGAAAATTATTAATTTTCCAAAAATATTGGAGGATGAAGATATGAGGATTGCTATGATTTCCGTTTAAGGCTCAATGTCCAAGTTAGAATATGATTGTTTATCAACAAAATATACTAATTATTTTCGCTTTATTCTACTCTAAATTTAGCGTGTGAATTATCCAGGAACTGTACATATATATGCCCCAGCTATTGCTTCTTTGGAAGAACGGGACTGGAAAGCAATGACAGAATTGTTTGACAGGGAAGATAGTGAGGAAATTGAAGCGGATATCCTGAAAAGCTTGCTCTTCATGATACCTGAACCTTGTTGGGGAGACGATCCATTTGACTTCCTACGTGAATATCTTTAAGTATTACTGAGTTCTGAGTAATTAATAAACATCAAATCAAAATCTATTTGTACGGTGTGCGATCGCTGCAATACAGTACTAGTTATTTTAATTCTTAATAAAGTGTTTAGTAATGATAAATAAAATCAAAAAATCCCAGCATATCTTGACGATTTATTTTTGGCTGTAGGCTTATTACTCAGTAATTTACTACTTACCTGCGCTGAGACGGCTGAGGAAAGTACGCAGGCGATCGCTTTGCGGATGAGTCAAAACTTCATGGGCTACACCTTCTTCTACCACCAGTCCTTGGTCTAAAAATATCACCCGATGTGCTACTTCTTTAGCAAATTGCATTTCATGGGTAACAACCACCATTGTCATGCCTTCTGCAGCTAATTGTTGCATGACTTGCAAAACTTCACCTACCAATTCTGGATCTAAAGCGCTGGTAGGTTCATCAAATAGCATAATCTGAGGATTCATACATAAACTACGGGCGATCGCTACTCGTTGTTTTTGTCCCCCAGAAAGTTGCTCAGGATAAGCAGATGCTTTATCAAAAAGACCGACTTTTTCAAGATACAATCCTGCTAATTGGGCGCTTTCTTTGGATGTTTTCCCTAAAACTTTGCGGGGGGAGAGTGTCAAATTCTCCAGTACACTGAGATGAGGAAAGAGATTAAATTGCTGGAAAACCATCCCTACTTGGGTTCTGAGTTCCCGCAATTGACCATAGTTAATTTCAGGGTGAGACAAGTCGATACCATTAACGACTAACCGCCCATGATTTATACTTTCTAAACGATTGAAACATCGTAGTAAAGTGCTTTTACCACAGCCAGAAGAACCAATCACCGCAACCACTTCTCCCCGGTTAATTTCTCCTGAGATACCTTTGAGGACTTTCAGAGAACCAAAGCTTTTTTCGAGATTTTCAAAAATAATTGCAGGGGTGGAATTATTCATAAAAGTTAAAGATAAAAAGTCAAAAATTGTAGAGACGCGATTAATCGCGTCTGTCATCAAAAGTCAAGGAAAATAAATATGGCTGGATTTGCTTGGTGGCGTTGGTTAAATTCATTTGTGGCTACAGCTTTGAGTTTATTGTTACTTGTAGGCTGTAGTGTTAATCCTAGTGTAGGAAAAACACTGCGGATAGCTAACGAACCAGCATTTCCACCTTTTGAGTTTCTGGGAACTGACGGTAAATCACAAGGCTTTTCTCTTGATTTGATGAATGCGATCGCAACTGCGGCTAATTTTAAAATTAATTTTCAGAGTATACCTTTTGATGGCATTATCCCCGCTTTGCAAGCCAATACAGTAGATGCGGCGATTAGTTCAATCACGATTACTGAGGAAAGAGCAAAGACAGTTTCCTTTTCCCGTCCTTATTTTAAAGCTGGATTAGCGATCGCTATTAGCACCGACAATCAAGATATTACTAACTTTGAGAGTCTCAAAGATCAGAGAATCGCTGTTCAAATCGGCACTACAGGAGCGAAAAAAGCCCAGGAGATTCCTGGAGCCAAAATTCGCAGTTTTGATTCTGCACCTTTTGCCCTGCAAGAGTTAGCTAATGGTAATGTTGATGCAGTGATTAACGATGCTCCAGTTACTTTATACGCAATTAATACAGGCAATCTCAAGGGACTGAAAGTAGTAGAACAATTGCTTACAGAAGAATATTACGGTATTGCAGCACCAAAGAACTCACCCAACCTTGCACTCATCAACGATGGGATTGATAAAATCCTGAAAAATGGCGCTTATGCTCAAATTTACCAAAAATGGTTTAAAGCAGAGCCTCCAACTTTACCAGCAACAACACCCTTTGAAAACCAAAATAGCGAAATAAAGGGTATATTTGCCCCATTTGGCGTAATATTGCGGGCTTTACCAACTCTTTTACAAGGAGTATTGGTCACGCTGCAACTGACAATACTTTCTGTTGTGCTGGGTTTAGTAGGTGGTTCCCTTATTGGTATTGTCCGCCTTTCCCGCATTAAACTGGTGCGTTGGCTAGCACGTGCTTACGTGGATTTCTTTCGCGGAACGCCTTTACTCGTGCAAATTTTTATGATTTATTTTGGCATACCTGCGCTAACACAAGAATTGGGTATTACTTTCTCATTTGATCGCTTAGCTGCTGGAGTAGTTGCATTAACATTGAATAGCGCCGCCTATATTGCAGAAATTGTCCGCGCTGGGATTCAATCAATTGAACCAGGACAAGCAGAAGCCTCCCAATCCCTCGGATTAAGTGCTATACAAACCATGCGCTATGTAATTTTTCCCCAAGCTTTACGGCGAATGATTCCACCCTTAGGTAATGAATTTATTAGTTTATTGAAAGATACTAGCTTAGTTGCAGTAATCGGATTTGAAGAATTGTTCCGCAAAGGACAATTGATTGTAGCAAATAACTATCGCGCCTTTGAAATTTATGCAGCTGTTGCTGTCGTTTATCTATGCTTAACACTGCTTTCTTCCCAAGCATTTAGTCGTTTAGAAGCATGGATGAATCCCGTGAAACGCTCTTAGTAATTATTAATTCGTAATTACAAGGCAAATTATTTTAACCATCGATGAAGTATAGAGAAATGCAGATAAACGCAGATTATTTATCGGCGTTCATCTGCGTTTATCTGCGGTTAAATATTCATGTTTTGCAACTACTCTACACTGGCTTTAATCTGAAAATCACCAGATCCTCGGTAAGCACGAACCATCACAAAATATTCACCGGGAAAGCTTGGTTGTATAGTAATTCGCTCATCAGGTGAACTGGTATATCCCCGGTAATCATATTCGTTGATAGTAGGCTGTTTGTCCTTCCGCGCATAAAGATCAAAATCTACTCCAGAAGGGCCATCGAGTTCTATCAATAATTTATTTTCTACCTGTACTCGATATGTTTTGGTATCACCAGTATCTTTCAAAGTTCCAGAAACGATTTTACCTATTGGTAGTTCGGGTACTTGTGGGGGTTCTGGAGTTTCCAAAGCGTTGAGGATAGCAGGAACATTAATAACACCAAAACCATGACCATAATCAAACCCAATTCCACCTAAATCTTCTGCAGTGCGCCGCACGATTTGGCGCAGCTGCGCTGGTGGAAGTTCGGTGGGAGAATAAACGGTGCGAATAGCTGCTATGACACCAGCTGCTACAGGACAAGCTGCGGAAGTACCGTTGTCTTCTGAGTAAACGCCGGAACCAACGAAGTGAGTATAGGCGCAAATATCTGGCTTCTCTGGAGAAAGCCTGCCTGGCCCTTGGCTGGAATAACCTACACGCTCTTTTTTGTATGTTACACCAGCGACGCTTAAAACACTGGGGTGCGAATTTGCGCCATAAATTGCTCTGTCAGTAATTCCTGCACATTGCATTGAAGGACAGTCTGCACCGCAATTCCCCGCTGCAAAGAGGATATCAGCACCAGCATCCTCTAAACTTTCCACAATGATGTTAAAAGGATGGTTGGGATTGTCGCTGTAGTTACCAGAATGACCTACAGGAAAATCCCAAGAAGGATTGTACATGCCCCAACTGTTATTTACTACTAGTGCGGGTTTGGGGTCGGGAGCTTGTGTGAGCATTTGCAACAAATTACTGAAAGCTTTCACAGCATCGCTCAAAAAACCTTCCATAACTGAGCCACCTGTAGCCTGTGACTGGAGGAGAGCATAGTCTAACAAGGTGTAGTTTGGTGCTGCGATCGCCACATCAAAGGCACACATTGTCCCATGATCGATAGTACCTTTCCCTGCTGTAATTCCTGGTATTGGTGTCCAGCTTTTTTCAGCATTCAACGGCGGATTTTTGCCTTTTCTTGTTAGATGCGCTACGTTCACTCCGGTATCAACAATGGCAACTAAAACGTTAGAGCCATCCATACCTCTAGCGCGCAATTGTGAGACATTTAATACATTTTCCACATCTATATGAGTACCTACAGCACTGGATGGACAGACAGCAAAAGTACTAATCTTTGGGTCTGAAAAAACACCAATAACATTTGGATCTGACTCGACAGATGCGGTTAAATCAGCTAAAGCACTCTCGTCTGCAACTTCACCTCTAACTAAGTAACTGGAAACATCTGGTCGCGCATTACAGCAATTTTCAGGTAATTGAACCACAAACTCAACTAGAATGAAGAGATAATATTGTAAGAATAGATGCCAGTATCTTACTCAAAAGATTTGCGTGAGCGTGTGATTATGGCGTGGGAAGGGAAAGAAGGCTCTCAACGCCAGTTGGCCCAAAGATTTAAGGTCAGCTTGTCATTTGTTAGAAACCTACTGCGTCAGTATCGGACAAATGGACAAATCGAGGCAAAACGACGTGGAGGATATCAAAAGCCAACGATTCAAAACGAGCATCTGGGACTGATCCAGTCTTTAGTTGAGGGGAAAAATGATTTGCTACTCAGAGAATTATGCGTAGGCGTAGCCCGCCGCAGGCATCGCTATGCAGAACGCACAGGGATAAGTGTAAGTATCACTACAATGCATCGTGCGGTAGAAAAATTAAACTTACGGTGTAAAAAAAAAGCGTCGTTAGCTAACGAGCAAGACACCCCAAGAGTACAAGAGTTAAGACATGACTATCGCCGTTGGTTAGATAAAATTGATGTCAGAAATCTGATATTTGGAGATGTTGCTGGATTGAATTTATCAATGTCACGCTTGTTGAAGAGAGCAGTCAATGGCGAAAGAGCAGTTGGTAGTATACCTGGAAGTAAGGGTGGGAACGTTTCTTTGATTGGAGCTTTCAGCCTTGATGGGCTGGTTGCAGCAATGACTGTACCAGGTAGTACAAATACAGATGTCTTCCTCACTTATGTAACTGAGGTCTTAGTACCTCAGTTATGGAAAGGAGCGATCGTGGTCATGGATAATCTCCGGGTTCATCACGCCGAACGAGTCAGAGTTGCGACCCTTGTCTGTTGGAGCAAAAGTCAAGTTTTTGCCCCCTTACTCTCCAGATTTATCTCCCATAGAACTGTGTTGGTCTAAACTCAAGCAATTTCTCCGTTCCTGTGAAGCACGAACACTAGAATCACGATGGCCTTGCAATGACTGAAGTTGTCAATTACATTACCGAAGATGATGCCTTCGGTTGGTTCAATCACTGTGGTCTATTTACCTGAAAATTGCTGTAAATGTAAATAATCTTCCTACTTCTCGTTCTCCAATCGCTGTGCGTGGCTGTTTGTCAGGAACTAAAACAGGTGTATAGCTTTCATCAATGTTCACACCAGGAAGTGATAAGGATGTAGCCGTTGCAGCTAAACTTCTAGAATTTGCGATCGCAGTAGGTGCATAACGCATTTGAATTAATACGCGCATTGTTAGTTAACTCCTAAAAATTTCAACCTATTGCTGAACCGACAGCCAAGTCAGGTGTTTAAGTCATGCATGAAAAAATGCCCTTGCATTTCTTGATGCACGACTTAAATATGCTTTCCTCTACAACCTTAAAACAACTATTAGTTATGAAAATAACCAGTGTTTTTTAGGTTTTAAATGGTTCCACTTTCATGTCACCATGAACTCCCTTAACTGCGGGTTGAATAGACATGAGGTGGGTAGGATCTATGTCTCCTTGAACACGAATTACATAGAGGTTACGCTTTGGACTAATCGGAACCAGACCATAATTATCATCAATCTCTAAATCCCGAATTCCAGAAAGTTGTTTGACATAATCCATCGAATTGTTTGGCGGTTCTAGATAAATAGTAATCAGGTATTGCATAGGATTTGGGATTGTACAAGTAAAGTTAAATTAAATTACAAGAGTTGTTATGAGCATTTGTAAAGATTTTTATTTAGGTTATTTTTTTTAATATAGATGTTTTTAATAATTCGTAATTCGTAATTCGTAATTCGTAGTTAGTGATTATTGATAAAGTAAAAATAAAATTACTATAGGGTGGAATGCAATACTTGTCGGTTAAGGGAAAGGAGAAAAGGGGCAATAAAAAACCTTTAACCCTTACCCTTTCTCCTGCGGAGACGCTACGCGAACACCTTTTACCCAAACTAAATTCCGAGTTGAAAATCCTTAACTGAGAAGTATTGAGACCGTTATCAGAAAACTACAATTAAATATGAAAATCTCTATTTCCTGTCAACAGTCAACAGTCAACAGTCAACAGTCAACCCGATTTTCAAGACATTTCAACTGCACCGAGGATTTTTAAAGTTGCTTTTTGAGTAGCGCTTAAACCCGTGACACCTTGAATGTTCATTCCTTCATAAGGACGAGGCGATCGCAAAATTTGCAAGCATTCCCCTGTGGCGATATCCCATAGGCGAATTGTCTCATCTTGGGAACCACTGGCTAAAATTGGTCTGTGAGGATGAAATGCGATCGCCCAAATCCAATTACTATGTCCTTGCAGTCTCTTCAGACATTCCCCAGTTTCCTTATGCCAAAGTATGATTGTTTGGTCGTGGCTGACACTAGCAACTAAATCTCCTTGGGGGTGAAATTTGACTTCGGTGACAGTGGTTGTATGTCCCTGCAATGTTTGCCAACTATTATCTGTACTAATATCCCAAAATTTGATTTTATAGCTGATATCGCCAACAGCTAAAACTCTGCTGTCTGGACTGAAAGCAATAGAACTAAACCAACTTTGTTTTTCTTCTAATATTTTCAAACATTCCCCTGTAGCTACATCCCAGAGACGAATGCTATTGTCGCTGCTACTGGCTAAATATTTACCATTAGGACTCCAGGTAACAGAAAATACCCAATCTGTATGCCCTGCTAAAGTTCTGAGACATTCTCCAGTTTTGACATCCCAAAGTTTGATTGTCTTGTCTGCACTGCCACTAACAAGAGTACTTCCATTGGGACTAAAGGCTAAGGAAAAGATGAAACTTGTATGTCCTGTTAAAGTTCTCAAACATTTCCCTGTAGTCACATTCCAGATACGAATTGTGCGATCAAGGCTACCACTAGCTAATATATGACCATCGGCACCGTAAACAATGCTCATGACTTCGCGACTATGACCATAAAAGCTTTTGAGGGAATTTCCTGTGGCAACATCCCACAATCTGAGTGTAAAGCCTGTGTTTCCTGCTAATAACTCACCATCAGGGCTGAAAGCTACGGAATCAATAAAACTGGGATAACCCTGTAAGGTTTTCATGCATTCTCCTGTAGCCACCTGCCATAACCTAATACTTTGGTCTTCAGCACCGCTAGCAAGCAGTTGCCCATCAGGACTAAAGGCTACTGACCATACACGAGTGGTATGACCTGAGAGAGTTTTAATGCACTGTCCAGTTTTAATATCCCATAAACTAATAACTGAGGCTTCACCTGCGATCGCTAACGTTTGACCATCGGGACTAAAGGCAATTGACCAAATTAACTCAATAACCTTTCCCTGCAATGTTTTCCGGCATCGCCCCGTGCGGACATCCCACAACTTTACAGTGTTATCTTCACTACCAGTGGCTAGAATACGTCCATTGGGACTGAAGCTAACTGACCATACTGCTTGAGTGTGTTCAGCCAGAGTATACAGACATTCACCTGTCCTCACATCCCAAATTTTCACTGTTTTATCTTCACTACCGCTAGCCAGAAGTGTTCCATCTGGGCTAAAGTCTACTGGGCCAACAGTGTTTGTGTGTCCTTGTAAGGATTTTAAGTATTCGCCACTGTGGATATCCCAGAGTTTAATTGTGTTATCTCGGCTACTGCTAGCGAGAAGCGTTCCATCCGGACTGAAGCGCGATAACCAACCACGGACTGTATCTTCTTGTAAAGTATGTAGACATTGCCCAGTGTTGACATCCCAACGTTTGATGATGCCATTTCCACAACAACTTGCTAGAGTTTTGCCATCTCTGCTGAAGTTAACTAGCCAAACCCAGCCAGTATGGCCTTCAAAGCTCCGCATTTGTTCACTATCTTCTATATTCCACAGGCGCACACCACCATTAGCATCACCTGTGACTAAATGCTTACCATCAGGGCTAAATTCTACTACTAAAATATTGACGAGAGCATCACTAAAAGTTGAGTTTTTCACATTAGTATTACTCAAATTTACTTGATGCAAATTAATACCCTGTAGGTAAGCTTGCCAAATTGTTAAACCCGAAAAATTGTAGTTAGTAAAATCAACATTTAGCTGCCGCAAAAGATTAATAATATTGCCGCCAGCATATCCAGGTGTTGAAGAAAATTTTTCTTGTAAAATAGCAATAATTTCTGTTAATCTCCTTTCAATTGCCAAGGGATTTGCCAAACGAGTTTTTAAGCGATTCAATAGCGGTTCTAAAATTACCCGCCTTTGACTTTCGCGGACATAATCTTTAGCAGTTGCTTCCATTAAGGCGTAGGAATTCAATAGTTGGATTTCCCCTGAGTAAATTTCACTACATACCTTTTTAATGAGTTGGGCTGTGACATATTCCATGACTACAGGTTGTTGAGTGTAGCTACCTGAATGCATTTCTATGAGCGATCGCCCTTGCAAAGATAACAATACTTCTAGCAATTCTCGCTTAGAGATTTTCGGAACGATATCCTCTTGTAATTCGGTGATAGTGACCCATTCTCGTTTCACTGCTAGCCAGTACATCACTTGCTTTTCGTTAACTGACAAGCGATTAAACTGTTGCTCTAATATTTCTCTAATATCGCCAAAAACAACTGGAGCTTGCCCAAGAAATTGTAGAATATTACCATCAAATAAATACTGAATTGTTGTAGCAACAATTTTTAAAGCTAGAGGATTACCTGTATAGCGCTGAATTAAGTTATCACGTGCATCAGTTGCATTTACTAATCCTTTGATGCTGAGAATTTGCTGGGATTCTGTTAAAGATAAACCAGTTAATTGCAGCGATCGCACAGGTAAATTTACTCCTTCCCTGGCTGTAAAACCAATTGGTTTCTCGCGACTAGTAAATATGAGACAACTTTGATGGCGTTCATCACCTACCCTGCGTAAAAGCTGCCCGTATCCTTCATATCCCGAACGATAGCAACCAGAAGCTTTGCCACTTTCTAAAATTGATTCAGCATTATCTAAGACTATCAGGCAACGTTGAGAACGGAGATATTTCATTAAACAAGAAATATGCCCTTCTACAGTTTCGGGAATATTTATTTCTTGTTGTTGAGAAAGGAATAAAATAATATTTTTTAGCAGAGACATAATTGGTGGTGCATTCCGCAAACTGCGCCAAATAACATAATCAAAATCATTCTGTACCTGTTCTGCTAATTTCACAGATAAGGCTGTTTTACCCATTCCTCCCATACCAAGCAAAGCTACTAAACGGCATTTTTCCTGTACAATCCATTGTTGTAGCTGAGCTTGCTCTGCTATGCGTCCATAGAAGATAGAAACATCAATAGCTTCTCCCCAATCTTGTTGCGGGCCAGTTGTAGGTGTTTGTTCCATGACTGCGGGAGACATTTGTAATTCACTTGGCGGAATACTAGCATAACGCCGTCTCAGAACAGATTTGATATTACTTTTATTGACATTTTCTCCTAGTGCTTTAGAGAGAGTCTGCCACAACCTAAAGCCCACATCTCTGATGTAATCATCGTCATAACCAGAGCTTTGAGCCATCTCTGCATAAGTGTAACCTTCCCAAGACTGGCGGAGGACTAACTCTTGAATATCACTTAAATGCTTGTGCTGTAATACTAGATCTAAAACTAGCATTGCTTGTTCAAAAGTCAAATCTATGGCTCCCAAAGGCTGCAAGAAATAAATAACCCCAGTTATTGGCGATGGGATTTAATTTATAAAGCTGATTTTAAGCCTATTTACTTTTTTCACTGCCTTTATTGAGATTTACCTGATTTTTTCTGATTTTTCCTGACTTCAGATCTAGGGGCGAGCCAAGAGTAGGGTTGGTACTCGTTATTATTCAGTGTTTGAGCCACATATCTGGTATCATCCAGCGCCAAAAAACTACTGACTAGGGATTATGGCATAGAGTCCAGCGCAACCAAATCATACAAATTAAGTATACAGATCACTACAGAGAGGGATAAATAAAACTACAATTTAAAACAGTGTAAAAGCTTGGAATTCAATGCTTTTGCATTCTGATTAGTGGTGTTAGCCCCCACCCTGTATTGTCATTTTTATGCATGATAAGTTTACACGGTTCATGCTAGTTAGAAAAAGCTAGCTCATGGGAATACTGGGATTATCAAAGCTATAAAAAATTACAACTTTGCAGATGAGGTAAATACGCATGATTGCAGGGCTGGATTTAGAATGCAGAATTTTAGGATATCGAGTGTTAGAACAACTGCACTTTAGTTCCAGGACTATTGTCTATCGAGGTATTCAAGTTACTAATCAGCAACCTGTAATCATCAAATACCTGAAATCTGATTACCCAAGTTTTCATGAATTGTTGCAGTTTCGCAACCAATATACGATCGCCAAAAATCTTGACTTCCCTGGGGTAGTACGCCACTACAACCTAGAAGCATATCGCAATAGCTATATATTAGTAATGGAAGATTTTGGTGGAATCCCGCTGCAAGATTATACCAAAAAACAGCCCCTAGAAGTAGGTGAATTTTTAGCGATCGCCTTGCAGATAGTTGAGATTTTACATAATTTACATCAGTATCGAGTCATTCACAAAGACCTCAAACCTGACAATATTTTGATCAATCCTTCCTCCAGAGAAGTGAAGCTGATTGATTTTAGTATTGCCTCTTTGCTACCAAGAGAAACCCAGGAAATTAAAAATCCCAATGTTTTAGAAGGAACCCTCAATTATATTTCTCCGGAGCAAACTGGACGGATGAATCGGGGGATTGACTATCGCAGTGATTTCTATTCTTTGGGAATTACTTTGTTTGAACTCCTGACAGGTGAACTTCCGTTTCAGTCTCATGACCCAATGGAGTTGATTCACTCTCATATTGCGAAAATGCCTATAGTATTGGGGAACGGGGCACGGGGAACGGGGAACGGGAAAAGGGAACAAAGAGCGCAGGTAATTTACGATATTGTGAGTAAGCTGATGGCGAAAAACCCCGAAGACCGCTATCAGAGTGCTTTAGGGTTAAAATTTGATTTAGAAAATTGCTTAGAACAACTGCAAACAACGGGTAAGATTGTAGACTTTGCCATTGGTAGCCGGGATGTGTGCGATCGCTTTCTCATCCCGGAAAAACTCTATGGTCGGGAAGCCGAAGTTCAGCAGTTGCTAGATGCATTTGAGAGAGTAGCCAGCACAACCAATGCGAGAAGCGAACTGATGTTAGTTGCAGGCTTTTCGGGTATTGGCAAAACTGCGATCGTCAATGAAGTCCACAAACCGATTGTCAGGCAACGGGGTTATTTCATTAAAGGTAAATTTGACCAGTTCCAGCGCAATATTCCGTTTTCGGCATTTGTGCAAGCATTACGCGATTTAATGGCACAATTGCTGACAGAAACAGATAGCCAATTAGAGAAATGGCAACATAAAATTTTCTCGGCTTTAGGCGATAATGGACAGGTAATCATTGAAGTGATTCCAGAACTAGAACGAATCATTGGCAAACAACCTCCGGTTGTAGAATTATCGGGAGATGCAGCACAAGTTCGTTTCAATTTGCTGTTTCAAAAGTTTATTAGAGTTTTTACCACTCCCAAGCATCCCTTAGTAATTTTCTTAGATGATTTGCAATGGGCAGACTCAGCATCTCTCAGACTGATGCGATTGTTAATTGGTGAAGCAGAAACAGGTTATCTGCTATTAATTGGTGCTTACCGCAATAACGAAGTCTCAATAGCTCATCCACTGATGTTGGTATTAGATGAGATTCACAACTCTCCGGCAATTGTTAACACCATTACCCTGTCACCCTTGCAACTATGCGATTTAAACCATTTGATTGCTGATACCCTCAGTTGTCCAGATGAAATTGCCGCGCCTCTAGCAGATTTAGTGTACCAAAAAACCCAAGGCAATCCTTTTTTTGTCAAAGAATTTCTCAAAGCATTATATGTAGATAAATTGATTACCTTTAATACTAATACTGGTTGCTGGCAAGGTAATATTGCTGAAATTAGAGAATTAGCTCTGACTGATGATGTTGTTGAGTTCATGGCACAGCAAATTCAGAAATTACCTACAGCCACCCAAACTGTGTTGAAATTAGCTGCTTGCATTGGTAATAATTTCGATTTATCTACCCTCGCAATTGTTTACGAAAAATCCCAGTCAGAAACAGCAGCAGATTTATGGGAAGCATTGCAAGCAGGGTTAATTTTACCAACTAATGAAGTTTATAAATTTTTTCAAGACTGCGATTGCCAAAACCCATCATGTCCATTACCCATGAGCGGCAATCCATTAGCCCATTACAAATTTTTGCATGATCGTGTCCAGCAGGCAGCTTATTCTCTAATTCCCGAACATCAAAAACAGCTTACTCACCTGAACATTGGCAAACTACTGCTGCATAAAACTAATGTTGCAGAACAAGAGGAAAAATTATTTGAGATTGTTAACCAATTTAATATTGGTAAAAATTGGATTGGGCAAGATATTCACTATACTCAACTAGCTCAACTTAATTTAAAAGCTGGCAAAAAAGCGAGAATTGCCACTGCCCATACAGCAGCTTTAGAATATTTCACTACAGGCATTAACTTATTGCCCAAAAATCAATGGCAAACGCAGTATGAATTAACTTTAGCGCTGTATACGGCAGCCACTGAAGCCGCCTATCTAAGTAGTAACTTAGAGCAAATGACAAATTTGGCATCTGTGATTTTAGAAAGCGCTAACAGTTTATTAGATAAGATAAAAGCCTATGAAATTCAAATCCAATCGCTGCAAGCTCAGAATCAACCCTTAGCAGCAGTCAAAATTTCCCTAAAAATTCTGCAAATTTTGGGCATAAATTTTCCGCAGCAACCGAGTGAATTAGATATTGCACAAGCACTGAATAAAACTACAGCAATTTTAGCTGGCAGAAAACCACTACAGTTAGTCAATCTGCCCCAAATGAATGATCCGGAGAAATTAGCCGCAATGAAAATTATGGCGGCTGTTTCTTCTTCTGTTTATATTGCAGTGCCGCAACTATTTCCGTTAATAATTTTAGAGCAAGTTAACTTATCAATTGTCTATGGTAATACGCCATTTTCTAACTATAGCTATGGCTGTTATGGGCAATTATTATGTGGAGTCCAAGGAGAGATTGAGCTAGGCTATCAATTTGGCAAACTAGCGCTGAAGTTACTCGAAAAATTTAATATCAAAGAACAACAAGCAAGAACTTATGGAGAAGTTTGTCTTGGTACATTGCATTGGCAAGAACCTGTAATCCAGACTTTACCATTGCTGAAAGCAGGCTACCAAAGTGGCTTAGACAATGGCGATTTAGTATGGACTGGTATTTGCGGCATTATTTACATTATGCATTCTTGGCTGGCAGGGCAAGAGTTGAACGATGTCAGCCGAGATGCTACTAATTTTTGCACCCAATTAACTCAACTTAAGCAATTTGCCCTAGTAAATCAAATTGCGATTTTTCAGCAAACAGTTGTCAATTTATTGGGAGATAATACGGAAGTTTGGCGATTTGAGGGTGATGCTTGTAATGAAGCCCAAATGTTGCCCATTCTGGAACAGGGAGGCGATCAAACAGCCCTGTGCTATTTCCATTACCAAAAACTTTTTCTATATTATTTATTTGAGGAGTTTCAGTCAGCAGTAAACGCCGCGATCGCCACAGAAAATTACTTTGGTGCAGCTACCGGATTGTTTATCGTTCCCAGCTTCTATACCTACGATTCCCTGGCACATCTGGCAATTTATCCGCAAGT
Source organism: Nostoc linckia FACHB-104 (assembly GCF_014696615.1). Taxonomy (GTDB): domain Bacteria; phylum Cyanobacteriota; class Cyanobacteriia; order Cyanobacteriales; family Nostocaceae; genus Aulosira; species Aulosira linckia_A. The sequence continues at coordinate 107,566 of NZ_JACJQJ010000020.1, forward strand.
TTCTTCAGCCGAACAACAGCGCATTGAACAGCGAGTTAGCAGCAACCAGGAAAAAATGCAGAAGTGGGCTAATTCTGCCCCAGGAAATCATCTGCACAAATTTTATTTAGTGGAAGCAGAACGCTATCGCATTTTACATAATAAAGCTGCAGCTATTGAATTATATGATTTGGCAATTTCCACAGCCAAAGCCAATAATTATCCCCACGAAGAAGCCCTAGCCAACGAACTCGCAGCTAAATTCTATTTAGCATGGGGCAAAAATAATATTGTTCAAGAATATTTATTAAGTGCTTACTATGGTTATGCGCGTTGGGGTGCAACTGCCAAAGTTAAACAACTAGAACAAAACTATCCGCAGTTTTTGATTCCCATTTTACAACCAGATAGCATCAGTTTTTCATCTGATGTCACTATCCCATTAGCCGAAATGGTATCTAAATCAAATGACAGTAGCCAAACTACAAATTATAGTAGCAATGGCGTATCTGCTGCTTTAGATTTAGCAACTGTACTGAAATCTTTTCAGATGTTAGCCAGCGAAATTCATCTGGACAAATTACTCTCTACATTATTGCAAGTAGTATTAGAAAATGCAGGTGCGGATAAATGTGTTTTATTGCTACAAAAACAGGGCAAGCTAACTATTGAAGCGACGATTGCACTAGGACAACAATCAGCAGTTCTGCAATCAGTTCCCTTAGAAAATAGTCAAGAAGTACCCGTGTGCTTAATTAATACTGTCAAAAGAACCTTGACAGCTGCAGTATTAATCGATGCTATTACCCATCCTTTATTAACAGCCGACCCCTATATTTTCCGTTACCAGCCCAAAAGCATATTATGTACACCAATTATGTATCAGGGCAAACTTTTAGGGATTTTATATTTAGAAAATAAAGAAGCCACAGCAGCCTTTACTAGCGATCGCGTGGAACTCCTAAATTTGCTCTGCACTCAAGCGGCGATTTCTTTAGAAAATGCCCACCTTTATCAACAAGCTCAAATTTACAGCCAGCAGTTAGAGCAATCCCTCGACGAACTTAGAGCAAGTGATACCCGCTTCCAGAACCTTGCAAATAACATTCCGGGGATGATTTACCAGTTTCATTTAGCTACTGATGGTTCCACATCTACACCCTACGTCAGTTCTGGCTGCTACGAAATCTATGAGGTATCAGCAGAAGATGTGATGCTAGGAAGAGAAAACCTGTATGAGATGAATCATCCTGACGATGTAGCACAGGTTGCTGAACTAATTACCTATTCTGCTCAACATTTAACCTCATTTCAACATGAATGGCGCATTATCACACCTTCAGGCATAATCAAATGGATTCAATCTGCAGCGCAACCCCAGCAGCAAGCTGATGGCTCAATTATGTGGGATGGGATTGTCATCGATGTGAGCGATCGCCATTTAGCTGAAGAAAAAATCCGCGCCCAAGAACAATTTCTCCGCAGTATCTACGATGGTGTCGATCATCCTATTTTTGTCATCAATGTCACGCCAGAGCAAGACGTTCTCTATGCTAGTTGGAACCCAGCCGCCGCCAGGGTTGCAGGTGTATTAGCAGAAGAAGTAATTGGCAAAACTCCCGAAGAGATTCATGGAGAAGTAGAAGGCGCTGCGGTGAGACAACAATTTATCAGTTGCATTAACGCAGGAACTAGCATCGCCGTTGAACAGTGTCTTACCTTTGATCGTGAGCTAACTTGGTGGCTGACAACCTTTAATCCCCTGCGCGATCGCACTGGGAGAATTCATCAATTAATTGGCACAGCGATGAATATTAGCGATCGCAAACGAGCTGAAGCCCAAGCGCAGCAAAAAGCACAAGAATTAGAAACAGCCATGCAAGACTTGCAACAAACCCAATTACAAATGGTGCAAAGTGAGAAAATGTCTGCTTTGGGTAATCTTATAGCGGGTGTTGCTCATGAAATTAATAATCCGGTGGGATTTATCGTTGGTAACTTGCAACCTGCCAGAGATTACATTAACGATGTGTTAGGAATACTCGATTTGTATCAGCAGCAATTTCCCAATCCTGGTGCAGTCATTACCGATGAAATAGAAGCGATTGATTTGGAATATATTCGTGAAGATTTACCCAAGCTCATTGACTCCATGAAACTTGGTGTTGATCGCATCCGCAATATTAGTATCAGCCTGCGAAACTTTTCTCGCGCCGATAAAGATTACAAAATTCCCTTTAATCTTCACGAAGGTATCAACAGTACAATTTTAATTCTTAAACATCGCCTCAAAGCCAACGAAAGCCGTCCCGCAATTGACGTAACCACCAATTACGGTAATTTACCCGAAGTAGAATGTTTTCCCGGACAACTCAACCAAGTTTTTATGAACATCTTGGCAAACGCTATCGATAGTTTAGAAGAATTTAATCAGCAACGCACTCAAGGTGAATTTCGCCCCCATTCTCACCAAATCACCATTAAAACTGCATATATTCCTGAAAGCGATAGTGACTCTACACCCTATGTTGTAATTCGCATCAAAGACAACGGTACAGGAATGACACCAGAAGTCAAAGCCAAAGTCTTCGATCATCTATTTACTACCAAACCCGTTGGTAAAGGCACAGGTTTAGGATTAGCGATCGCCCGCCAAATTGTTGTAGAACGACACGAAGGCACAATCAATGTAGATTCTATTCTCGGAGAAGGCACAGAGTTTACAATTAAGCTGCCTGTAAAAGCCTTTTGATTTTGGGGTTTGGTCATGGGGTAATGGGTAATGGGTAATGGGTAATGGGTAATGGGTAATGGGTAATAGGTGTTTGTCTTTTGTCTTTTGGTATTGTCTCCCTCATCTCCCTCATCTCCCACTCCCCAGTCCCCAATCCCCAATCCCTAATCCCCAATCCCCTTCAGCTGCACTTTAATTCCATATTCAGGGCGGAGGGTAATTGAAGGCTGAGGTACAATGGGGAACCCAGGCTCTATTTCTATTTGGAAGCGTTGGGCAATGGTAGCCAATAATAAAGCTGCTTCCATCATTGCAAAGCCTTTGCCAATACAAATCCGCGGCCCATCACCAAAGGGAATATATACACCTTTAGTTAATTGCTTTTCAAATTCTTCCGTCCAGCGTTCTGGTAAAAACTCTTCAGCACGATCAAAATATTTGGGATGGCGATGCATTACCCACTGACTAATCATGATTACTGTGCCTTTGGAGATTTCGTACTCGCCAATTGTCGTATCTTCCGCCGCTTCTCTCCCTAATAGCGCTACCGGAGGATACAACCGCATTGATTCTTTAATCACTTGTTGGGTGTAGGTTAAGCGCGGTAGATCTGCGATTGTGGCTAATTTCCCTTGCAGCACTTCTGTTAATTCGGCAGAGAGTTTCTCTTGTACTTCCGGATGTTGGGCGATCAGCATCCATGTCCACGATAAAGCGTTGGCAGTGGTTTCATGACCTGCCAGCATCAAAGTGGCTACTTCGTCTCGCAGAAGCTTATCATCCATTTGCTGCTGAGTTTCCTCGTCCCGCGCTTCCATCAGCATCGAAAGTAAATCGTTACTTTTCTCGCTACTATTACGGCGATCGCGAATTAACTTATAGATAGCCTCATCCATTGCCGCTACAGCTTGACGATAGCGAATATTTTCCGGTCTGGGAAACCATTCCCATGCCAAAAAATTCTGCCGTCGCTTGCTTTCAAACCAGTGCATGGTTACATCTAAAGCATTGGCAACTACTTTGGCTTCCCCAGCATCAACATCAGTATTAAAAATACATTTCATCACAATTGCCAAGGTGAGGCTCATCATATCTGCGTGGATGTCATGAACTTCGCCATCTTGCCAAGTTTGCAACATCCGATCAGTGTATTTCACCATGATGTCGCCATAGTCATTAATTCGCTTTTGGTGAAATACAGGTTGCGCTAGGCGACGTTGCCATAACCAAGATTCTCCTTCTGCGGTTAATAAACCTTCACCTAACAGAGTTTTTAAAACACGAAATCCAGGACTTTTAATGAAACTCTCGCGATTTTTGAGAACTTCTTCAATATATTCAGGATTAGTTAATAAACAAGTTGGTGTTAATCCTAAACGTAAAGGAACAATGTCACCATAATCACGACAACGAGTTAAAAAATCTAATGGATCTTGCCCCAATTCAAGCAAGTGCCCCACGATAGAGTTAATTGGTGGTGCGGCTAAATCAAATATATCTTTTGACATAGTCAAAATTCTCAGCGCTTATTTGTGCTTAAAAAAGCTTATTTTTTCAGATTATTTAATTCCTCCTCAAAAAGAGAGATTTATATTGAGTAATAGGTAATAAATAATAGTTAAGCTCATTCCACCTTAAAGGGGAGTGGGATTTCGCGGGCATAATTGGTCATAGGGATGTCTCCTCTGCTTGCCAAAGCGATTGATTAGTCCCTTGATGCGATCGCATGATAGCTTGGCGGCTATCCAGTTATAACTGCTGGGATATAAACACTAATCTACAAAACGCAAAAAAAGCTACAAATTTTGTAGCTTTATAGTATACATACAATTCAGTTCTTAAACCGAAATACTATTCTGTTCTACTCATAAGATGAGGAATTTGGGTGATTTTTGTTATTCACCGATAATGCCACCATTATCGCGGGTAATTACTACAGTTGAAGAACGTGGGCGACCGGATGGGCCATAACCTTGAGTATGAGGCCAGTTGCTAGATTTAGTCGGTTCCAAGGTCGTCCCACTATCACCTGGATGCTGAATATTAATAAAAATCGTTTTACCATCAGGGGTAGTTGTTATGCCTGTTACCTCACAATCTGTAGGGCTAGTTAAGAAGCGTTTAACTTGTTTCGTGTTGGGGTCAGCACACAACATGGTATTGCTACCAATATTTGCCAAGTCACCGTTACCATCGCCTGCATGATCGGTCTGAATCCAAAGGCGACCAAATTCATCAAACCAGAGACCATCTGGTGAACTGAAGTCATCACCGTTAGTATTACCCTGAAGGTTTGATTCTGTCCTAGTTTTGTCACCAGCCAGAACAAAAATATCCCATTGGAAGGTTGTTGTTGTCACAGTGCGACCATCTTCACGCCAACGAATGATGTGACCGTAACGGTTGTCAGGACGGGGGTTACCAGCATCTATAGGGGGACGTGCATTACCTGCTGCTGTTGAGCCATCTGAATTATTGATGGAGGCTGGAGTTGTACCACGACGGGTATTGTTGGTTAATGTGCAGTAGACTTCAATCTCTTTATAGCCACGAATCTGAGGGCGTACTGCTGTCCACTCAGGCCTATCCATCATAGTTGCACCAACTCGATCTGCCGCTTGACGTGTCTTGATGAGTACTTCAGCTTGGCTTCTGAAACCATTTTCAGGTGTTAGACCACGTTGACCATAAACCAAAGGAATCCACTCACCAGTACCGTTATCATTCAATTTGGCAACATATAAAACGCCATCATCAAGTAAATTGCGGTTAGCATCACGATGTCTAGGATTCAAGCGCCGGGAGCAAACAAACTTATAGATGTACTCATTGCGCTCATCATCACCCATATAGAAAGCAACACGATTATTGTCATCGACAACGACCTGAGCGCTCTCGTGCTTGAATCTGCCAAGAGCTGTACGCTTCACTGGTTTGCTGTAAGGATCGTAGGGGTCAATCTCCACGACCCAACCGAATAAATGGGGTTCAAGTGGGTTTGTGCGATTATTGAAGCGTGGATCAACCTCGTGCCAACGATAGTTAGCTCCTGTACGTGAAAGTCCGTAGCGATTTTGACCTGCGAGAATCTCGGAGTCTGGTATTCCTGGAGTTGGAACTAGAGGCTCAGCAAGGTTTCCAAAGTAGCCATTCCAGTTCTCTTCACAAGTTAAGTAAGTACCCCAAGGTGTATAGCCGTTAGCACAGTTGTTGATTGTACCGTATGCGGTGTAGCCATCATTTAGCCTACCTGTATCAACAGAGCCAGTAGGTGTAATATCAAACTTCTTAGACTTCAACAAGGCATCGCCTGCAGCAGGCCCAGAAATTTGCATCTCGGTGTTAGCAGTGATGCGGCGACCATAACGTGAATTGGGATTATATTTCCAGTTATTGCCTTTAGTGAAAATTTCTACAACAGACACACCATGAGCAGCCTGAGACTTCCGCACTTTCGCAATTGTCACTTGATCTAGACCATCAGAGTGCAAAATTGATTCTTGAGTATACTCATGGTTGACGCACAACAAACCATGATTTCTTGACCTGTTGAAAAAGCCCTTTAAAAAGTCAATTTGTGAACTTACTGTTCTACTAAAATAATTTCCTGGTGATAAAGGGAAGTAGTGCATACCATCTGCGTGCATCCCAAACTGCTTTTCCTGTGCGGCTGCGTCTTGGGAAGCATCCACTAGCCAAGTAGGGCCACCGGAGACAACTGGATCTCCCCAAGCAACCAGTACTTTGGCTGTATAACCTTCAGGGACACTCACAAGATCCTTTTCTAGAAGTCCTGTAGCTTTATTGAGTAGATTTGGCGGTACGCTCTTGAAGCCAATACCACCAAAACCTTTCCCTTTGGGGACTGGTGTGGCTTCAACCGTTTGGAGCAAACCACCGATAGCAACATCGCCTAGAACAGTTAGGGCTGACGCACCCACAGCCGTCATGATAAAGCGCCTACGCTTCATACTGACGCGATTGATCACGTCATAAATTGACTCGTTACCAGATGGGTTGAGAGTAATATTATTTTTGGGGTGCAATGAACCTTTCATTCTTTAAAATCTCCATGTAAAGATGACAAATTTCCTATTCAATTCATTTTTCAATGCCACAATGACTTGAATAAGTTGAAAGTATTAAGTATTTGCGAAAACTGCAAAATTACTTATTTATCTCTTGTGTGTGACATAAGTAATTACAAATAAATAAGAATTGTCTTGAGACTTTTTTGTGTCTCCCATAGTAAAAAAATGACGTTTTTGCTACTTTTAAAGCTATTTTACGATGGTTAAGAAAAGATTATTAAATGTTTAATTTACAGTCCAAATTATAATTTCAGAACTTTATAACAATATTCAATACAAATAATTAACTGTACACCGATTAAAGAAATCTTCGATAACACACAACAAAGAATAATTCAAATAAATCCCCCTAGCTTATAAGTCATATTTAATTCTTTATAAGAAGAATTATTTTGATTGATTCTTTAACTTACCTTTATTATTTCCACAGTAAAATCTAAGATATCTAAATAAATAAATTGTCAATTATAAGATAAATAAAATGCTACTTTGAATAGCCAGAGTTCATTGGTTACAAGCTAACTGAACTTATGGGCAACAAAAGCTACATGGGCTTTTGGTAGGGTATATTGTCCATAATTACGCATCATCTGCACCTGAAAACCAACTCGACTCAGTTCGCTAGCGATATCTTCTGCTGTATATAACTGCTGGTAGTGGATTTCGTCATCCCGTCTGTAGTGTTCTCCCACCTTGCGAAAGCTGATAATTCGGCGGGTTAAAATGTTTTGCTGTTGATTTTCTTGTTTTTCAACCAGTACTATCCAATTTTCACCTTCAGTAAATCCCTTAGTGATTCCTTGGGTAAGCTGTCCCGGTTCTGCAATGTCGAAGATGAATACACCCCCAGGATTTAAGGCGTTATATATGCGATGGAAGAGATGAATGAGAGTTTGGCGATCACTTTTTGCATCAAACTGGTAGTTAAGGCATTCACCTATTGATGTCACAGCATTACAAGGTGGAATCTCAGCCTCAAACAATGAACCAATCCTAAACTCAGCATTTGGGACTTTGGCGCGTGCGATCGCAATCATCGACTCAGAGATATCAATTCCCAAAACATCATACCCAGCTCTGGTAAACTCCTGGGCTGATAAACCGCTACCACAACCTAAATCTACGATCAAACCTTCTCGGATATTGTGTTGTGTCAGAATTTCCAATATCCCAGGAGCAGACTTGAGAGCATAATCATTAAAACCGACATCATGAATAAATGCGAGGTCTTCTTTGTAATACTCTTCCATAGCTAATATTACTGCCACCTAAATTAACTTCAAAGCCCCTCAGCGCCCCTTTGCGCTACTTTGAGTTTAAACACCCTTTTACCGATCATAACGAAACATTGGTAATTCAATTCCTTTCCCCTTTTACCTTTCCCCCGTGTTTCTTAAATATTCCAGTATTGATAACTTTTTCTACAACCAGACTCTTGACTTCCAGTAAATATATGAGAAGCTAATAGTTAGATTATCTAAATTAATTCTCAAGGAAGTGCATCTGACTTGTGACAAAACTGACAGGAAGAGCAGACCGATTGGAAAGTCCTACTAACTTTCCGAAATCTTTTATATTAGAAACTCACGAACTCACACGCCGTTTTGACAACTTCATTGCTGTCGATGGCTTGAATTTATCTGTAGCAGCAGGTGAAGTGTTCGGCTTGCTTGGCCCCAATGGAGCAGGGAAAAGCACAGTAATTAAGATGTTGACAACGCTACTACCGCCAAGTGCTGGTAGAGCAAACATAGCTGGTTATGATGTAACTCATCAACCTCAGGCTGTAAGAAGAGCCATTGGTTACGTACCACAAGCGCTCTCTGCTGATGGGAGTCTCACAGGCTATGAAAATCTCTTAATCTTTGCCAAGCTGTATGACATTCCGTCTCAGCGTCGCCAACAGCGAATCCATGATGTGCTGGAATTTATGGGTTTAGCAGAAGTCGCCCATCGCTTAGTGAGAAATTATTCTGGGGGGATGATTCGCAAATTAGAAATTGCCCAATCCATCTTGCATCGGCCGCAAATCATGTTCTTGGATGAGCCAACAGTGGGACTCGATCCAGTGGCGCGCAACCAAGTCTGGAATTTAGTACAGGAACTCCGTGCAGATTACGGCACAACTATATTTTTAACTACTCACTTTTTAGAAGAAGCAGACAGCTTGTGTAATCGAGTAGCGATTATGAATCGGGGTAAGGTGATTACAACTGGCTCACCCACAGATTTAAAAGCTGCTTTAGATAAACCAAACGCCACTTTGGATGATGTGTTTATTCACTATACAGGGGCCGAACTAGCATCAGGAGTTAGTTATCATGACACAGCAAGAACCAGACGTAATGCTCAGCGGTTGGGTTGATCCTCAGCCTACACATAGAGCCAATTTTATATCTGCAGTATCACAATTATTCAGCAAAACTCTTGTCATCGCTGAACTAGAAATACGCAAACTCCGCCACGATCCCTATGATTTACTAATTCGGGGCGTACAACCTGCATTGTGGCTGTTAGTGTTTGGGCAAGTTTTCACCCGCACTCGCGCGATTCCTACAGGAGACTTATCTTATTTAGAATTTATGGCTCCGGGGATTTTGGCTCAAAGCGTACTTTTTGTAGCCATATTTACGGGTGGGATGACGCTGATTTGGGAGCGAGATTTAGGAATTGTGCATAAATTCCTCGCTAGCCCTGTACCCCGTGCGGCAATGGTGTTGGGTAAAGCTGTAGCCTGTGGAGTCAGGAGCTTATCACAAATAGTAATTATCTATGGATTAGCCCTGCTGTTGGGTGTCAAGCTCAACCTGCATCCCTGGGCTATTCTCGAAGTAGTGATAATTGTGCTGTTAGGTGCAGCCTGTTTTTGTGTTTTTTCATTAATTATTGGCTGTTTGGTAAGAAGTAGAGAAAGGTTTACAGGTATAGGGCAATTAATTACCATGCCCTTATTTTTTGCGAGTAATGCCATCTATCCCTTATCACTCATGCCAGGTTGGTTGCATCTAATTTCTAGTATCAATCCCTTAACTTATGAAGTTGATGCCTTACGCGGTGCAATGATCGCTCATGGCTCCAGTATCTATGGGTTTGGTCTGGACTGTACAATTCTCTTGCTAACATTAATAGGCTTGACTATCATCTGTGGAAGACTGTACCCACGGGTGGCTATGTAATTAGGAGAAAAAGATGCCCAAGCTCGGAAAACCCACGGAAGAATGTGCTGCGAGAGTAATGGAAACAGTTCCCTTGCTGATGCGGTTTATCCGAGCAGATATGCGTAGTCACAATGCTGAATCTCTATCGATACCTCAGTTGCGATCGCTAGCTTTTCTCAACCGCAATCCTGGTGCATCATTATCTGAGGTCGCAGAGCATTTAGGAGTTACCTGCGCTACAGCATCAACAACAATTGAACGCTTAGTACAACGCGATTTAGTACAGCGTACAGATCATCCTCAAGAACGGCGGCGAATAGTTTTGAATTTAACAGAATCAGGAAAATTTCTGTTACTGCAATCCCAAGCAACTACTCGCGCTCATATTGTCGATATTCTTGATGCTCTGACACCAGAACAAATATCACAAATTGAAGCAGGGTTGACTCTACTAAAAAATGTCTTTGAGCAAACAGAAGTTAAAAAAGCTCCTTAATCTAGAAGGAAAACAACACGACTCCTTTGCAGCATTAAGGTTTCGCGATTATCGATTATTTACTATTGGGCGGGTAGTACTGTTTACAGGCTCACAAATGCAAACAGTAGCTATCGGTTGGGAACTCTATGAACGCACCAACTCAGCGATGGTATTAGGTGGGGTAGGACTAGCGCAAGTTGTCCCAATGATCGCCCTGACATTAATTGCTGGACATGTAGCAGATAGACGCGATCGCAAACTCACCACATTACTATCTATTCTGCTACTAGCTCTTTGCTCCTTGGCTTTGGCAGTAGTTTCCTATACCCAAGGCGCAATTAGTCTTTTTTATACCTGCTTAGTTTTAACAGGTGTAGCCAAGGCGTTTTTAAAGCCTGCCAGCGATGCCATGATGTGGCAATTAATACCTACAAGTGCTTTTACCAATGCTGCGACTTGGAATAGTACCAGCTTTCAGCTAGCGACAGTCATCGGCCCAGCCTTTGGAGGATTTGCGATCGCAGCTTTCGGAAATGCTACAAGCGTATATATATTAGCGGCTGTGGCAGCATTTTTATGTTTCGCCTTAACATTGCCAATTAAACAGCAAAACACCACTCTTTCTAAAGAACCAATCTCACTCAAAGCCTTAGCTGGGGGTGCTGAATTTGTCTGGAAAAACCAGATAATTTTCGCAGCAATTACCCTAGATATGTTTGCAGTCTTACTAGGGGGTGCAGTAGCTTTATTACCCATCTTTGCCAAGGATATTTTGCACGTCGGCCCTGTAGAGTTGGGGTATTTGCAAGCTGCTCCTTCCATAGGCGCGCTGATTATGGCGGTGACTTTAGCGCATCTGCCACCTATGCGTAAAGCTGGGCCAGCATTACTCTGGTCTGTGGTAGGTTTTGGTGTAGTCACAATTATCTTTGGCTTATCGCGGTGGTTTTGGCTGTCGTTGCTAATGCTGGCGTTAAGTGGCGCATTAGATAGTATTAGCGTCGTGATTCGCCACACCTTAGTTCAGATTCGCACACCCAACCATTTACGCGGTCGAGTTGCAGCAATTAACAGCGTATTTATCAGTGCTTCTAATGAATTGGGGGGCTTTGAGTCAGGTTTAGCGGCGGCTTTATTCGGCCCCATAGTTTCCGTTGTTGGCGGTGGAATTGGCACAATTCTTGTAGTGATTGCAACAGCGATGATTTGGCCAGAGATGCGGAAGTTAGGGGCGTTGCATGAGTATGAGTAAAAAGGAATTCGGTTGAGGGACTTTCATCTATATAGCTGTCTTAACCCCTATGATAAGCTGAATTAGATAATTTGTTCTTGGCTAAGATGGCAAGTCTTCCGCATTTGGTTCAATACCAAGGCAGTAAAAGAAACCTAGCTTCAGATATTCTCAGATTTCTCCCTAGAAACGTGGAGAGATTGGTAGAACCATTTGCGGGAACTGCGGCAATTAGTATTGCTGCCTCTGCTCAAGAAATATCCCAAAGTTTTTGGCTCAATGATTTAAACAAACCATTAATTGAGTTATTAGAATTAATCGTAGAGAAACCTGAAATAATAGCAACCGCTTATGCAAATATTTGGAATGAGCAGCATAGTAATTCCTTAGAACATTACTATCAAGCTAGAGATAAGTTTAATAGAAATAATGACCCTCAAATTTTTCTTTATTTACTAGCTAGATGTGTTAAAGGTTCTGTTAGGTATAACTCTGAAGGTCTTTTCAATCAAAGCCCGGATAAAAGGCGAAAGGGAACTCAGCCTGACAAAATGAGAAAAAATATAGAAGGGATTTCTCATATGTTGAAAAATAAGTGTAAATTCACCTGTTTAGATTATAGAGAAGTTTTATCTACAGTTAGACAAACCGATTTTATATATCTAGATCCGCCTTATCAAGGTGTATGTGGTAATAGAGATAAAAGATATTTTTCGGGAATAAATTTTGATGATTTTGTTCAAGCTCTGGAGGCTTTAAATAGTAAGGAAGTAGCGTTTGCAGTTAGTTATGATGGCAAACGAGGAAATAAAACTTTCGGTCAGTCCTTACCAGAAGCACTAGGGCTGAAAAAAATAGAAATCGAAGTTGGGCGCTCATCCCAAGCAACACTCTTAGGTAAAGATGAAGTAACAATAGAGTTTTTGTACTTGTCACCATCTTTACTTTGTCATCAAACTTCAGAGATAGAGAGCTATATTAGCCAGTCACAAAAGCAGCTTATTGTGTTGTAGAAGCATGGACAGTTCTCAGCAACTCCCCGATGATTTCATCAAACTTTGTCAGTCCGTTACTGCCAAAAGACCAAAAGCTGTTATCGATCACATTTTGCAACATGGTTTCGTAACTACAGAAGAAATCAAGAACACATACGGTTATAATCATCCTCCCAGAGCAGCTAGAGATGTTAGAGAACATGGAATTCCTTTAGAAACTTTCCGTGTTACAGGTAGCGATGGTAGAAGGATAGCTGCTTATAGATTTGGTGATATTAGTGAGGCTAGATTTTCTAAATTTTCTGGTAGAACTGGTTTATCAAAACAATTGAAAGATGAGTTAATTAAAAGATATGGCTGTAAATGCTTCATTTATTTGGAAGAATTAGATGAACGTGAATTGCAGATTGATCACCGTATTCCCTTTGAAGTTGACGGGGAACCTGAACTTTTAGCTGATAACTTTATGCTGCTTTGTGGCTCTGCCAACCGAGCAAAATCTTGGTCTTGTGAGCATTGCCAAAACTGGAATCATCTCAAGGATAAGTCTATCTGTTTATCCTGTTACTGGGCTTATCCAGAAAACTATACACATATTGCCATGCGACAAATCAGAAGAATAGATTTAATGTGGCAGGGAGACGATATTGCTATATATGAAAGATTAAAACAACAGGCTGTTGCACGAAATCAAGAAATTCCTGAATTCATCAAGGAAATTATAGAAAGAGAAATTGGTTGGCATGATGAGGGCTAACATAGATTAAGAACGCTTCAAAACCTTGTCTATGTTGGGTTTCACTACGTTCTAACACCAGTTGCTATAACGGGGGGAACCCCCGCAACGCACTGGCTCCCCCTGCTCGCAAAAGCAATTGATTATTTTTTTATTTATAAGTCCCTTAGCCTCCCTCGCTAAATTCACCAGTAACTAATAGCCAAATTCTTGATGGAAAATAGCCCTGCACAGGATTTTTTTGGAGTGATTTCGCCAAAATTGCACCTAACAGCCCCCGGCGTACTTCTGAATCTGTTACGCCTGAGATTGCTTGTGCCCTAGAAAAATTAATAAATGCTGTATCGTAATCATCCTTATTAGCAGCAGCTTTGATAGCAATACGCATTAACCGTGCATACTCCTTACCATAGCTGGGGTTGATCCAAAGCCCATTAGGTATACATTCTCCAGAGAAGAGATTACCTGCTTTCCCGGTAATCTGGCTGATGCATTTGGGCTTATCTTGGGCAAATACACCTGGTATGTTGATTGCTGTAACAGTAGTCATCGCAATCACTACTCCCAGCAAACCCTGATTAACTACTTGTCTCACTTATGTTTGATCGAAGATAGATTTACTATTTTTAATTGTTATTAATCGTTTTACTGCTATTCTCTAATTCTTAGAGCTTATTCCTTATTTTCAAGGCAATTTGTCACAAAAAGCAAGTGAATCAAAATAGGACTTATGCAAGGTCATATTTTTTTCGTTTAGGTTTGTCCAGGGTCAAATGTCAAGAGTCCAAAAAACCTATTTTGAATACTTGTCGGTTAAGGGCACAAGTGGAAAGGGAAAAGGGCAAGAAAAAACCTTTAACCCTTACCCCTTCACCTGTTCTCAAAACCAAATTCCAAGTTGAAAATCCTTAACCGAGCAGTATTGGGATAAAAGGCAAAGGACAGCCCTGACTAGTGAGTTGGTGCGTTGCGCTGCGCGACAACACACCCTAAATCTCAAAAAATTAGTTGCCTTTGGATACAGTGGCAGGTGAACCAGCTGTGACTATGACTACATTCTCTGGGTTAATTAAATCCTGAATTACCTTCTGCACATCTGACATTTTTACTGACTCAATGCGCTGAGGATACTCGCGCATTTCTCTCGCTGAAAGTCCGGATACAGCATTACTCAAAATCATATATGCTAAATCGCTGGGATTAGCTAGCTCTACAGGGTAGCTGTTGGCAAGAGAACGTTTAGCAGTGTTAAATTCTGCTTCAGTCACGCCTTGTTCGCGTACCTGTTTGAGTAACGCCAAGGTACTGGCGATCGCTTTGTCAGCATCTTGCGGAGCTGTCTGCATCTGGATAAAGAAGGGGCCAGGATTAATTCCCGCAGTAAAGAAGCTATAAATACCGTAGGTTAAACCTTGGCGATCGCGCACTTCTGTACCCAAGCGGCTAGATAAGGTATCGCCACCTAAAATTTGATTCAGCACCATTGCTGCGTAGAAACGCTTGTCTTTGCGCGAGATGCTGTTGTAACCGATATAAGTAATGGCTTCGGCTTTGCCAGGAATTACCTTGTTTAAACGTGTCAAAGTCGCAGGTAAATCTACTTTGGGTAGATTGAGAGTTGGCGGCTTACCTTTGACTTGCCATTTGCCAAAAGTCTGATTGAGTAAGGCTTTCACTTGAGTAGGGTTAAAGTCACCCACCAGTGCGATCGTTGTAGTATCTGGTCGGTAGTGTTCTTGGTAGAAGCGAACTACATCATCACGAGTAATACCCTTTAAAGTATCAGCCGTGGGGAAGCTGTGGAAGGGATGATTATCTGGGTAAATTGCCTGCTGAAATACTCTTCTTGCTAAACTTTGGGGGTCATCAAGTTGCACTTTCAGATTTGTTAGCGCCCGTTGTCGTGTCAGTTCTAACTGATCGGCGGGGAAGGTAGCATTTTGGATCACATCACCCAAAGTTTGAATTAATGTGGGCAGATTTGCTGACAACCCTTGACCATTAATACTAACTCCTTCACGACTAGCGCTAAAATCTAGATCGGCTCCTCTATCTTCTAAGGTTTTTGCCAAAGTCAGAGCATTTTGAGTTTTTGTGCCATTCATTAAGTTTCTAGCAGTTAAATTCGCTAGTCCGGATTTTTGATTACCATCAAACACAGTACCAGCATCAACTTGTCCGCTGAGATTAATTGTGGGAACACTGTGGTCGGGTAACAGCAGAACCCGCAACCCATTTGCCAAGGTAAACTGTTCGGGTAAAGCTTGTTTGCTAGAACTGGTAGCTGAGGTAGCAGGAGGTAAGTATTTCGCCAGTTCTGCTGGATCTACAGGTTGACCAGGACTAAAGTTTTCCACGGTGCGGCCAGAACCACCAGCAGTGGCTTGTTGACCATCTGCTTGAGTTGGTTCAAAGAAACCAATAGTTTGTTTCGCCGGACTGAGGTAAGTTTTTGCTACCCGTTGGACATCTTGTGGCGTAACTTTAGCGATCGCAGCTAAATATTTTTCAACAAAATGGTAGTCTCCAGCAATAGTTTGGTTATATCCCAGTTGGTTGGCTTGGCTGGTGATGTCTTGGTTACTCAGAATAAATGAAGCTTGTAGTTGAGTTTTAGCGCGGTTCAATTCTTCCGTGGTAACTGGCTGCTGTTGCAGTTTTGCCAAAGATTGTTGCAGTACTTGGGAAATTTTCGTTAACTCTTTACCAGGAGCCGCTGTAGCATTAATTTCATACCATCCCGGTTCTATCAGTTCGGCGGCGCTACCACTAGCTGAACTAGCAAGTCCAGATTCTACTAAAGCCTGATAAAGCCGAGAACTACGTCCACCTGTGAGGATCATATCCATCACATCAATTGCTGGGACATCAGGATGTTTGATATCTGGTAAGGGATACACAGCTTGTAGTAATGCTGCACTTCCAGGTTGCTTCAAAACAATCGGTGCTTTTTTCGCTACTGGAGTATTAGCAGGATTGGCTACTTGCTTTTGTTCTGGTAAACTTGTAGCTTGTTTTGGGCGTGGCGTAACTTTGCCAAAAGTTTCTTTTACAGCCTTAAGCGTCGGTTCTGTGGCAAAATCCCCTGTAATCACCAAGGTGGCATTTTCTGGGCTGTAATATCTTTGGTAATAATTACGTACTTGCTCTACACTAAATTGCTCCACATCGGCTTTTGTTCCTCCCACAGGTAAACCATAAGCACGATTGGGAAATGCAGCTTGCATCACTGCTTTACTCAAACGATAGCCAGGGGAATTTTCATATCCTTGCAACTCGGATATTACCACCCGTTTCTCACTCGTTAGTTGCTCAGGCCCAATTAAGGAATTTTCCATGCGATCGGCTTCTAAAGTCAGCAGTGCTTCCAGCTTGTCTCGCCGCACTGTGCCAAAATATACTGTTTCGTCGTAGCTAGTAAAAGCATTGAACTGACTACCTAAGGCACTAAATAACCGTCCAAACTGCACTGGACGTTCTTTAGTACCTTTAAACATCAAATGCTCTAATTGGTGGGAAATACCACTTTCGCCTTTACCTTCATTGCGAGAGCCGACTTCATACCATACTTGCACGCTGACCACAGGTGCAGTATGCACTTCTTTAGTAAGTACTGTTAAGCCGTTTTCCAATACGGTTTTTTGCACCCCTTGGGAGAGAGAAAGACCCGATACAGGTGTAACTGCTGTAGGTGTTGCGGCGTTAGTAAGATTTCCAGAAATCGGCGCAGTACTTAGTAGCAAACTCAGTAATAAACCTATAAGCATGTATGAGCGTAACTTCATAAACAATTCAAAATGGAAATTCTCAATTTAACTGAGAGTAAAAATAAATGGTAGCAATCTTGAGATTAGGGTTTGGGGATTGGGGAAAAAAAGGGGATCGCGAGAATAATGACTCTTCTTACCAGTGTAATGAGCGATCGCTTTTTGCGAGGGGTAATCGCTCACATCACCTCACCAATAAATCTGTGACAGAATAATCTTGTTGTCCTACAAGGAATGCGATCGCCTACGACTTATGATTTCTACCGAGCGCCGCTACACTTTGGATGAATATCGCGCCATCGAAGAAAAAGCAGAAGGACGCAGCGAATATCGAGATGGAGAAATTATACCCATGCCTGGAGGAACGCTCAAACACAGCCACATCAGTGGTAACATTTTTGCTTTTCTCAAGTTCCTACTGCGTGATACTCAATTCGAGCCAATAAACAGCGATTTGCGGCTGTGGATTCCAGAATATAGACGTGGGGTATATCCAGACGTAATGGTTTTTGATGGTGAACCGCAATTAAATGATGGTCGCTTAGATGAAGTCTTGAATCCTTTGGTAATTGTTGAAGTACTATCTCCTTACACCGCAGATTACGACCACCAAAACAAATTCCGTATATATCGCTCAATTGTGAGTTTTAGCGAATATTTATTAGTCGAGCAAGATGAACCATTTGTTGAACGTTATAGTAAGCAAACTCAAGGTTGGTTGCTCAGTGAATTTAAAGGTTTAGAGGTATCAATTTCTCTTGATTCAGTTGGTATTGAGTTACCAATGGCAGAAATTTATCGCGGTATTACTTTTCTGTAAAATAGGATTGGTAGAAACAGGCGATCGCTTCTAATTTAGAAATTGGTAAGCCCTCAATTATCGTTTTATGGAAATACGATTATTTCAACAGCAAGATGCCGAACAAATAGCACAATTATTTCACGAAACAGTACGTGAAGTTAATATTGGTGACTACTCAGAGAGTCAAGTTAAAGCTTGGGCACCAGATAATATTAATTTTAGAAACTGGGCAAAAATCTGTGCAGAAAGATTCACCTACGTTGCTGATGACCAAGGTGTGATTGCAGGTTTTGGCGAGTTAGAAACCAACGGACATATAGATTGCTTTTACTGCCATAAAAATTACCAAAGGATGGGTGTCGGTAGTAAAATTTATGCGACAATTGAAGCCAAAGCTTATGAATTAGGAATTAATCGCTTATACTTGGAAGCTAGTATTACCGCCCAACCTTTTTTCTTAAGTATGGGTTTTTCCACCATCACTGAACAACAGGTAGAACGTAGGGGAGAAATTTTTGTGAATTATGCAATGGAGAAGTTTTTAATTTCTCGCTGATTGATTGCCATTTTACTGATTTGATTGGATTATAGGCGATTGCTAAATATTTGGTTCTTCAGGACTTGTTATGCTAAATAATTAGTTATTTAAGTTAAAACTAATCAATAAATGTATAAAAATATGACTTAACAGCTTGATATAGTTGACATT
>NZ_JACJQJ010000021.1 GCF_014696615.1 Nostoc linckia FACHB-104
GGGACGCAACCGTCCCCCAATCGGGGGTTTGGGGGAGAATCCCCCAATTCTTCTGGCTTCTTTAATAAGTGACAAATCAATAGCAAATGAGCTTAACCCAAGCGTATTAATTTATAAAGTATGTATAAGAGGTTATTTATAAAGTAAAAATAAAATTATCGTAGGATGTGTTAGGCGCTGGTTTCCAATATGATTTGTCACGAAAGAAACATTCTAGCGCCTAACGCATCATCCACGCGGCGGTGCGTTACGGCTAAATTCCATTGTCTCTTTGTCCCAAATCCTTTCATAGCCGTAACACACCCTACTTAAGATTTACTTTATAAATGGTCTCTAAGGTGCGTTGCGCTACACGAAAACTGTAGGTTGGGTAGAGCGATAGCGAAACCCAACAAGGGCGCGAGAATGTTGGTTTTCGGCACTAACTGAACCGTATTGAGAACTATCCTAGTTTCTAACGCACCATCGATGCAGCGGTGCCCTGCAGCTAAATTTCATTGTCTCTCAGCCCCAAATCCTTTCATAGCCGTAACACGCCACTAGTGATACAACCCTCAGCCTTCTCTTAGCTCCTGACCCTGGTGAAAAAATTCTTGCACTTCAATTCTATGCATCTCAACGTCCATATAATAATTGAAGAAGTGCAACAAAAATAAACATCAACCAAAATCCCTCTGCTGCCATCTTCTCTCCAACCTAACCCAGTCAGCGCAATTCTTGTATTGCCCGGAAGAGCCTTATTTTGGCAGACACGATAAATTGGGTCTGGTTGGCATCTACGCGGTCCAATTCTAAATTTTCATGAACGGGAGAACACTGTAAGCTATGGCAAGAATAGAAACCCGCACTGAACCAATGGTGCTGAATATGGGGCCGCACCATCCCTCAATGCACGGTGTTTTGCGGTTAATTGTTACCTTGGATGGCGAGGATGTCATTGATTGTGAACCAGTGATTGGCTACCTGCACCGGGGAATGGAAAAAATTGCGGAAAACCGCACCACTATTATGTACGTCCCCTATGTGAGTCGTTGGGACTACGCAGCGGGGATGTTTAACGAAGCAGTTACCGTCAACGCCCCAGAAAAATTGGCAGGTGTCGCTGTACCCAAACGCGCCAGCTACATTCGCGTCATTATGCTGGAATTGAACCGCATTGCTAACCACTTACTGTGGTTTGGCCCATTTCTAGCTGACGTAGGCGCTCAAACTCCCTTCTTCTATCAATTCCGCGAACGGGAGATGATTTATGATTTATGGGAAGCAGCCACCGGTTATCGGATGGTAAATAACAATTATTTCCGCGTTGGTGGTGTAGCAGTTGATTTACCTTATGGTTGGGTTGATAAGTGCTTAGAATTCTGCGACTACTTTATCCCCAAAGTTGATGAATATGAAAAGTTAGTTACCAATAACCCCATCTTCCGCCGTCGGATTGAGGGAATTGGGACTATCACCCGTGAAGAAGCGATTAACTGGGGACTTTCTGGCCCTATGTTACGTGCTTCTGGCGTGAAGTGGGACTTACGGAAAGTAGACCACTATGAATGCTACGACGATTTTGATTGGGATGTCCAATGGGAAACAGCAGGCGATTGCTTTGCCCGTTACGTGGTGCGGATGCGGGAAATGCGCGAATCTGTGAAGATTATTCGCCAAGCTATTAAAGGACTTCCTGGTGGCCCTTATGAAAACCTAGAAGCCAAGCGTTTAGCGGCTGGGAAAAAATCTGAATGGGATGCTTTTGATTATCAGTACATTGGTAAAAAGGTTTCTCCATCCTTTAAGATTCCCAAGGGTGAAATTTACGCCCGTGTTGAAAGCGGTAAAGGTGAACTGGGAATTTATATGGTAGGCGATGATAACGTGTTCCCTGCACGTTGGAAAATTCGCGCCGCCGATTTCAACAACCTGCAAATTCTGCCTCACTTACTCCGAGGTATGAAAGTAGCAGATATTGTGGTAATTCTCGGTAGCATTGACGTAATTATGGGTTCTGTTGATCGATAAAAAAGGGCTAGAGGCTAGAGGCTAGTATTTTTTACTTCAGCCAAAGCATCAAGTACTTAACAGTTTTGAAGTTACATTTGCTGGGTGTAAGCATCAGAATTTCAGTGATGTTTACACCCAGATTTGATTTAATTGCTCCCCCATGAACGCTTAAGAAACTCTAAAAAATCAGCAGTAGGGGAATTAGGGCGATCGCCTCCTATCCACGACCAAGATTGTTTTTGTTTTTTCCCTGCTATATAAAAAAATGGGGAGATGGCGTAATTAGAAATGTGGAACAATATCTCCCAGTCGGAACTGACAGCGCAGAAATCGAATGCATCACTAAACCAGAGAACTTCTAAGCCATAAGCGATCGCTAAATTAACTAGCTGTGATGCTGCTTCTTTGGTTATGCCATTGTAGGCTTTGATATCTAAATGCTCGATGATCATGTGGCGGAATGCTTGCTTGTAAAGATGTCCCAGCCAAGTTTCTGACCAAAAAACTCTAGAGTTCATGCTTTCATGGAATACTCTACCCGCTATTCCCTCATGACATTCGACTAAAACCTCATCGTAATGCATCCCAAAAACCCCCACAACTAAACATTGCGGTGGTGGACTTTTCCCTTCTTCTAAGAAATAACCATAGTACTCGTGCAAACTCTCTAGTTCAGGTGAAGCATCTCTGACAAAAGCACACCAAGGTACGCGATCGCCCCAATTTGGTTGAGAAGTATCTACAATGAACCCAGGCGCAGCTACGCCCATTCGCAACAAAAAATCACGATAGTCTGATGGTAAACTTAGCCCTGAAACTTGATATACAAGTTCAGCAAAAGCATCAACTTGTGAAGCAGAAGCCCCGCGAATTTCTTGCGGAAAGTTCGGGCGATAAAGGCTGACTAGTTGAATAAAACCTTCAATACTAGGTTGTTGCACTTTTCAATTGGGCGTTCAGGTTGAATACTGCAAAGGTAAAGGGAATGAACAAAGCTTTAAGAATTGGGGGATTCTCCCCCAAACCCCCGATTGGGTGACGGTTGCGTCCCCCAAACCCCCTCCAAAATTATTCTTCTGTTTTTCTGTTGAGTAACTAGTTTTTGGTTTTGTTATCAATTAATTTTCTTAACTGAACTGTATTTACTTACAATCAATCAAATTTTAAATTGGAAATTGCTTGATCGATATCCAAACTTAAATATTTATCTAATGGTAAATACATCCAATTAAGATAAATTTGTGGGTCTGAATTGGTCTTTTGAAAGCCTAATGATGATACTAGTTGCTCATCAGTGGGATGGATAACTAAACAATATATATCGCATAGCTCAGGAAAATCAGCTTGCATCCGCACAAATGTTTGTTGCACATCTTTTAAAAATTCGCTGACATTATTGAGCTGTTTGTATGGGACATCGATTTGCCAGCTACGAACAAAAATCGAAGTACAATTGCGATCGCCTGGAGTTGCAACTTGAAATGGGTCAGTGTCCCAAGTTGCACTCAGGTGCAGGCTTTGGCGTGGCGGAAGAAAGAAGTTTGCTTCTGATTCAGGTGCTACAGGATACATGACATAAAACCCTACAGCATCTTGGGTATCACTGCGGCGTAGTACCCGCATTCCGGTAGGATATTGTTCTGCCCAACCCCGAATAATTCTAGCTATTCTATGGGGAAGCGCTGTAGCTTTTTTATTCATCCAATTGTAGTTACGGGCAAGAAACGTAGCCACAGGGATAGCATCCGTTCGGGGATTGAAATAATCTGGTATAAGTTGTATCTCAGCTTTGTCTAAGGTAGAGTCTTGCTGATTACTAATCAAAGACCGAATCCGAATACAAGTAGTACTACCATCAAAATCTTTTTCAATCAGCCCTAAAGCCACCAGCTTATCAAGCATCATACCCGCAGAGCGATCGCTCCCTCGCTCTTGTTCGCCATAAAACACTTCTTGGGCTTCGCGATGGGTACAAGGAATAAACCCAGTTGGTAAATCTAGTTCTGTTAAAGGTTGCTGTAAATGCCGACCTGATTCTTGCTGTTGTTTAATTAGCAAATAAGCCCACAGCTTGACGAAATATTCTGCACGACGGCGTGTAATCCCAATCCGCCCCTGCAATAGAGTAACGTACTTACGCTGTTGCTCAATTGGAAACCATTGATCAATAGTATGTGGTTGCATATAACTAGACTCCTGACTTTTCCCAGCTTGTACAGCAGCAAAGCAGTTAAAATTCATTAGTCTCCATCAGACTTATTTATATAGCCGGGTCGCCAGACTAGTAGCCGCCTCGAGGGTAGCAACTGGCGTGCGAATTATCTTCGCCAGAGTGTACGTCAGTCAAAATTGTTTTGCACTAACTGCTACTGCTGCACTAATCAACTTAATAAAAACTTCACCTTGCTTCAGCTAAATTACGCAAACTTCATCCCACAGGTTTTTAGTTCAGCAGCATTGTCTAGCTTACAACTTACTCATTGTAGGGACAGAAGCTCAAACCGCACAATTTACTACAACACCTATTAAAGAAGGCTGAAGTCTCAAGTATAGGGGCTTCCGAGTCAAAGAGATTCCCTTTTTGTTCACTGTTGACTGTTGGCTATTAACAGTTAACGCTCAACAGTCAACAACTTTAAGTTGACTTTCGTGCTGAGTTTTGAGGAGATTGACAATGTTTTTTCCCTATGAAGAAACTAACTTTAATTTTACATCTATCTCAGGACATAATTTTTTTAAAAAACTGATAAAAGATGAAAATTTAGAGTCTGTTTCTAAAATTGATTTACTACAAGCGATGGTTGAAAGCTTTGTTGATGGCATTTTAATCGCCACAACTGAAGGTAAGTTAGTTCATGCTAATGAGTATGCACGTTCAATTTGTCGCCAATTAGCCCTAAAAGAAACTGTAGGTCATCCCATCCCCGAGGAAATATGGCGGATTTGCCAATCTTTAATTGATAGTCAAGAGTTCTTTCCAGGGGAAAAGATAATTATCGAATCAGAAATTGAACCCACTCCTGAAATTAAATTACGGTTGCGGGCTAGATGGTTAGAATTATGTGTAAATAAACACAATTTTTTATTAGTGACTTTAGAAGATTGCAATCAGTATAACCAGAGTGTTGCGATCGCAGATGCTAAAAAATATAAGTTAACAGACCGTGAGGCACAAGTTTGGCTCTTACGTCGTGCGAACCTTTCTTATAAAGAAATTGCCAATCAGCTATACATTACAATCAATACAGTCAAAAAGCACCTAAAAAATATTCATGCTAAACAGCAAGATATTTTGTGGACAAGCTCCTATGAAAGAATTCAAACTTAAGAGTATTTTTACAGAATATTAAACTAAGTTGGATTCACATCTTTATTGCGGCGTAGTTACTGGCGGTTGGTTCACTGGTGCTGCTGGTGCTGTGTCCTCACATAGATTAGTTTCGCCTGGTTGTAACACAGTGGCGCTATTTTGGAGTTTGGAGAGTTCAATGCGTAAGGTTTTCTTGGGTGGTTGTGATGCAGTCGCGTCTTTTGGGGGAGGGGTTGTGTCCGGATTAGGACATTCTTGGAGAGTCACCAAAGAGTCTTTATTAGCAGAATTAGGAATTGGTTTTTGATCAATAACTTGAAAATAAGTCCCATTGGGAAACTTTTGTTTACTATTGGCTATTTCACGAGTGGTTTCGATTACCCATCCTTGTGAAAGGTTATTAAGGGTGCGCTCTACTGATGATGGTTCTGGAGTAGGCTGCACAGTAGTATCGGGATTAGATGCAACTGGCTGAGTAATTAATGGCGATCGCAATCGCATCAAGAAGTAGCCAAATAGACTTGATGATGTAACTAATATTAACGGCACAATCCACTGTAGAGGTAGTTGAAGAATTTTGGTTCGTGGTTTGTCTGGAATTATTCTCGTTTTCGGATTGTGGTGTCCTATAATTGCACTTTGAGCAGTATGAGAACTAGTAATAAATTCTTCAATATAAGCTTGTTTTGCCTCTTTTTGTCGTACAACTTGTTCTTCAATTCGTGCGACTTCCTCGTTGCTCAGTTCCAAAACGTTTTGAAATCTTCTTAAATCCTCCCGTGCTTCTTCCCTGAGCGGATACTCATGCTGAATTTCTTGATTAAATACTTGCTCATACTGCTGCAATTTTTGCTGATGTGCTTCTATTTCAGCATTAATTCGGGTTTCAATTGGAGCAATATCTGTATCATTTAGACCTAAGTTTTGCTGTTCCTGTCGGAGTTCGTTACGCTGCATAGCAGTCAATGGGTATTGTTGCTGCGTTGCTTTTGTAAATACTTGCTCATATTGCTGCAACTTTTGTCGATATGCTTCTACCTCAGCAGCAACGCTCCTTGCTATTTTGGCTAAATCTTCATTGGTGAGTTGCCATTGTTGCTGAATCTGTTGCAATTTATTACGAGTGGTTTGACTTAGAGGATACTCCTTTCGCATTGCTTCAGTCAGTACCTGCTCGTATTGTTGCAAGTGTTGCTTGTAAGTTGCAATTTGTGCCTTAATCTTAGACTCAATCAGCATTGTATCTTCATTCCTCAGCCCCAAAATTTGCTGAAGATTTTGCCTGAGTTCATTTAATTCTTCTTCACTAGGAACTACTTCTTGCTGAAGTGCATTGGTAAAAGTCAGCTGATATTGCTGTAGCTTTTCTTGAAATTCCTGACGAGCCACTGCTAAAGTTTCATCTTCAATTGCAGCAGCTTCCATCTCAGAAAGCCCTAAGCGAATTCTTAGTACATCTAGAGTTTGGCGACCAATAAAAGAAATTTCGCCCCGTTTCATATATCGCGCTACCTCTTTGCGATATCTCTTTATGGGATCACCTGGAGGAACTTTTGTCAGCCGAATCTTAAAGCCTTCTCTAATTGCGTAAATCTCAGGCTTCATTGCAGGCTGTATTTCTCTGACTTTGGTACTGGCGTATTCGTGCAACTCGTCTATAGAGATCACTCCATCATCATCTAAGTCTGCAACCCCAGTGGTAATTCCTTCAATTAAGTAACGTGTATAAATTGAGAGGTCTGACCCTTCTTGCTCAAAAGAATATTGTGTTGAACTAGATGAAGTAAGAACAGCTCGTCCTTCTCCTCCTAACTGCTCACGAATATTGACAGTCCCATCATCCTTTGCTGATAGACCCTCAGCAAAAGCGCCACTAAAACAACTATCAAGAATTACTACTTGTCGCTTAGAACGGCTACGGCTCATGCTGTCATGCACAAAACTGGCTGCAACTGCGGATGAGCGAATCAAATCTCCTTTTGGATTTTTGCGAGTCGAGCGTGTTGCTAGGTAAAGTCTGCCAGTATCATCTTTAATACCATGACCTGAAAAGAATAACAGTAAAAGGTCATCCCTCTGACGACTTGTAAACAGATTCTCAATGGCTTCTTCCATCTCCTGACGTTGAGGATTTTTAAGCACCTCAATATCTGCTGTAGCGAAGCCACCAATTTCTGGGTGTACTAGCACTTGCTGTATTGCATCAACATCTTTCACCGCAGCTGGTAATGGATTTAACCCAGGTTCGTATTCACTAACCCCAATTAGCAATGCTACCTTAACCATCTGTGATTTTTTATCCTGTTACAAATTTCTATGGGGCTTCAATTGGTGTTTTCATCTTTTGACGGTTGCAGTTTCTCTTCATCTAAAATCAGTATCTTTAAGAGTGATGGTAATTGGGTCATTGGATGTAATAGACATTTTAGACTCCTGATTGTGGTTAATACTTAACTTATCATGAGTACCTTATACAATTGAGCTAGTTATGATTCCGGCTTAACTGTAGTAATAAAATGTTACGGACTATAAAGCCGGGGTTAGTAGGCTTTATAGATACAGGCGCACTTTTGCTTTAATGGTAGCGGTGTCAGCGCTTTCTTTTGTTAACCTTATGGCAATAAATAATTCTTGTGTTGTCACCTATAGCCCAGCTTATACAATTGTCCCTACTTACGAATGCTTTAATCGCTGTACATACTGTAACTTTCGTACCGACCCAGGTAAAAGTCCTTGGATGACTTTAGCAGCAGCCGAAAATATTCTTCAACAGCTGCAAAACCAAAATGTTTGTGAAATTTTGATTCTTAGTGGTGAAGTACATCCTCATTCACCACAGCGTCAAGAATGGTTGCAAAGGATTTATGATTTGTGCAATCTAGCATTAGGAATGGGATTTTTACCTCACACTAATGCTGGCCCATTGAGCTTTGCAGAAATGCAAAAGCTGAAGACTGTTAATGTTTCAATGGGGTTAATGTTAGAACAATTAACTCCAAGATTATTAAATACAGTCCACAAACACGCGCCCAGCAAATTACCCCAAGTGCGGCTACAGCAATTAGAATGGGCAGGGGAATTAAAAATACCATTTACCACAGGATTATTGTTAGGAATTGGGGAAACAACTGCCGATTGCTGGGAGACTTTAGCTGCCATATCTCAAATTCATCAGCGTTATCATCACATTCAAGAAGTGATTTTACAACCCCACAGCCCAGGACATCAGCAAAGCTTTGATGCGCCACCTTTTGACCCCCATGAATTACCACAAGTAATTGCTCAAGCACGGCAGATTTTACCGCCAGAGATTACAATTCAAATTCCACCAAATTTAGTTAAAGATGAACAGTGGCTACTTGCTTGTGTAGAAGCTGGGGCGAGAGATTTAGGGGGAATTGGGCCCAAAGACGAAGTGAATCCCGATTATCCCCATGTTCAACAGCAGACCTTAAGAGAGATTTTACAACCTGCAGGGTGGGAGTTAGTGCCACGATTGCCGATTTATCCGCAGTTTGATCATTGGTTGTCGGAAAACTTGCAAAATGCGGTGAAGCGATCGCGCTTATTTGTAACCTCATTGTAGTATTAGCACTAATATTTGATTTTTAAAATTAACATAGGATGCCTTAGCGATAGCGTAATCCATCATTAACGCTCAACAAAAAAACCGAACAATAATTTTGGAGGGGGTTTGGGGGACGCAACCGTCACCCAATCGGGGGTTTGGGGGAGAATCCCCCAATTCTGCTGGCTTCTTTAATAAGTGACAAATCCATCCCTAATGAGCTTAACTGAACCTTATTGGTCTAAGGGTAAGCAAAACATCTCAATTACTGTATTTGCGATCGCACTTGCTGTATTTGAGATCCCAATTACTGTATTTGACCACTAAATTACACTATTTGAGAATTCAATTACTGTATTTGAGAGCCCATTTACTGTATTTGAGATCCCAATTACTGTATTTGACCACTAAATTACTCTATTTAAGAACCCAATTACTGTATTTGACCACTAAATTACTATATTTGCGAACTCATTTGCTAATTGCATAGCTTCAAATCACAGAAAACCATAGCTAAATGAGTAAAATTCCAGATAAACACCTAAATTCTACTTTTTACTATTGATTAAATCCACAAATCTACCCATCTCAGGCATAAAGCTATCCCATTATCTTGAAAAAGAAAGATTTTAGGAGTATTTACCATGTCTGTGACAACTCGTGGTTCTGCTGCTGTAGATAAAGCGCAACGTCGTCTCGCCTTGCTGAAATCTATTGATGAAAATTTGGATCTAGGAAACGGATTAAGTATCGAAGCCTACACTCGCTTACTTGATAATACCCGTGCTGTTGTGGAAGCCCATAATACGCTTTTGTCCAACCTTGACGAATCCCGTAAAACAGTAACCCAAATGGACAAAGCACTCTCAGAACTTTCTGAACGGATGCTAAGTGGAGTCGCAAGTGTCTACGGTAAAAATAGCATCGAGTACTCCAAAGCAGGTGGTTCTAACCGCAGACGAGGTAAAAAATCTCCTTCTCCAGTTCCGCCAGTTGTAGAAACTCCCAACCCGCAACCCGTCCCAACTGCAATTTTACAGGAGCCAACTAACGGGCGAGTTAAGAATTAGTATGATAGCGTTTCTCATTTAGACGCAGTACAAAATTATATCGCCAACTGTAGGGGCATGGGCACTGCCCTGCCCTGCTACGCCTAGCAGGAGTTGTGATACAAGCAATGCTGTTAATAGCCATGATTATATATGTCTTTAGTACAAGCTATTTAAATTAAAGTTCGACTTTAGATAGACGAGAGCAGAAAATATTAAAGCTAACTTTGTAAGGAAATCGCAATAAAAAATAAAGCAATTGTCAAAAGCTTCTGCCTAAAAATCAATTCCAGAAGTTGAGAAATCGCTCTCTAAAATTTAGCCAATTAATTAGTGGCATAAAATCATCCCAAAAGGAAATCAAGGAGCATAAAATGAGCAGAAAAAATAGTTTATTTTACACAGTTGCTAGCCTCATGGGAGTTGCCGGAACTATGGCTTTACTAACACTCCCAGCATCTGCTGCATCCAAATCAAATGAAACTAAAATTAGTGAAGCGCCCATAAACAATAGTTTATACTCTCAAACGGGAGGCGCTAGTGATGGTTTTGGTACTCAAATGCAAGGATATCCAAACAATAATACCGTCACTCCCAACGGACAAAACCTGAACAACAACACCAATCAAGGATATCCAAATAATAATACCGTCACTCCCAACGGACAAAATCTGAACAACAACACCAATCAAGGATATCCAAATAATAATACCGTCACTCCCAACGGACAAAACCTGAACAATAACACCAATCAAGGATATCCAAATAATAATACCGTCACTCCCAACGGACAAAACTTAGATAACACCGGCGGTTCCCAAAGCGATCCAAACTTTAATAATGGCACTAATGGTTCAGGTGTTAACAATAACACAGGCAGTGGAAGTTCTGGTCAAGGTGTGAGAGCCTTGTGGTAACTCCTCATAACTTCCCTTGTTTATGAACCATAGAGAAAATCCAGATTGATGAGTCTGGATTTTTTCTAGTAATTTTTTGTGCTTTCAAATAATTGCTTGGCTAGAGATTAATACCAATTCTGCAAAATATAGCTAAACGTAGGCAGCAGAGGGAGAATTATCTGTAGCCTGGATTGAGAGAAATAATATAAGTCAATAATATGTTTAAGAAAACAGGCATACTAGGAATTTTAATTTATAGTTTTGGGTTATTATGCATTAGCCCAAAAGTTGCTTTATCCTCCGAAGCAGAACTCACATCTAAACTACGAGAATATTCAGTTATTCAAAGAGCTAATAATAATAGAACTCAACCTACTCACTTAGTAATTAGCGTTAGTCGCCGTCAAGTAAGCCTATATCGAGGCAAAACACGAATTAAAAGTTATCGCATTGCAGTAGGTCGTCAAGGTTGGGAAACTCCAACTGGTAATTTCCAAGTACAACAAATGTTCAAAGATCCTACTTGGATAAATCCTTTAACAGGTAAGTCAATTCCTGGAGGCGATCCCGAAAATCCTCTAGGTCGTTATTGGATTGGATTTTGGACAGATGGCAAAAATTGGGTTGGTTTTCATGGTACCCCAAATCCTGAGTCTGTTGGTAAAGCAGCCTCACATGGTTGTATTCGGATGTATGGCAATGATGTTCAGCAGTTATTCAGCCAGGTACGTATTGGTACACCAGTGTCAGTAATTGAATAATTCGTATAGTTGCAAATCCCTATTCACTGTGAAACTCTAACGCAAGGTGAAGCACTTTTAGCATTAGTATCAGGATAAACGGCTAAAGTATGATACTCAGGATTACTATCTCCATATAAAATACGGAAAGTATATAACTTAGTTCCTTGACCTTCAGTAATCACTGTTAAAAGCGTATTACTAGCATTGGGTAAACCCGGAATTGCTAATTTTTTAATTCGTCTGAGTTGAATTACATTTGCCGAAGAGTTTTGGCAATCTCCTGTACTAGCTTGTTCACCAAACTGCATACACATTGGCCCATCAAAATCTACAGTTACCTGTGATGGGTCATTTAACCAAACTTTTTTAATCTTCTCTCCTGATGGAATAAAACTTAAGTTTGTACCTTGTTGATACCAAACTGTAATAGTAGGTACTACTCCACTTAAACCTTGCGCTTGACAAGAAAAAATTGAACGGAGAACAGAGTTTTCTGCTACTGCACGTCCTGCTAATAATAAAACTGCCGCAGCAAAACTTGTAGAAACCAGAGGAAGGAAATAGGGATTCTTGAGGGGTTTGATTAATTTCATGGCTCAACTGGGGACAAAACAATTCAAAATTCAAAATTCAAAATTATGCCCTGTTAGCTTTCATTTTTGAATTTTTAGTACAGAGGCAATTACTCGCGTCTCTTTAAATATCGACAAGGAATGAAGTATAAAAATACTTCATTCCCCATCATTAACATTTAAAACTCAATTGGTTGATTGACGTAGATTTCTACTTCTGTGCCGGCTGGTAAAAACCAAACGTTAGTTCGCTGCATCATCTCAGCAGCAGCTTGTTGATTGCGTTGGGCAATTTGGGGAACTACGGTGTTCATCCCACCTTCTAATACGCCAGCCAAAAGATTACTTTGAGGATTGGTACTGCTAACAACAGTACCGCCAGCATTAGTAGTCACCACTTGAGATTCACTACGATTCATTAATTCGGCGGCTTTACCCAAACCACCCAAGACAAACATACCTAAATCCATGCCGGCAATAGATGACCCACGATTGGGGAATTGTTGAGCTAGCAAAGGTCTACCGTGGGCACCGCGAATAATCATGGCATTGGACGGTAAACTATTTTCAGTCATTTCATTCCCATTTTTAGCGATCGCTTTCACTACATCTAGTTGTAGTAAGCCTTGGTCAGAAAGAGAGCGAATTTCTGTCAATAATTCCGTACCCGCAGGTATAGCGACTTTGCCATCTGCACTTTTTAAGGGTTGTTGTAACTGCACTACGAATGTATTTTGAGGTGTTTCGTCCTCATTGTTAGAGCCTGCATTCATGGTTTGTCCAAATACAGCCGTCGCCAAAACACCTTTAACACTACTCCCAACTGCAATAGATTTTTCACTCTGCTTTCCTTCTTTAGCAGCAATTAGGGTTGACTGTTCTGTTGGATTTTCCGTCGTAGTTTCTGGTGTTGGCGTGGCTTCAGGCTGGGAATTATTCGCCTGTTGCGCCATCTCAGGATTATTGGTATTAGGATTACTGGCCGTTTCCGAATTATTCACATCCCCTTGTGCTTGGTCATTGGTACCAACTTGACCATAGCTCCCTAACTTAGCTAAACTTGCCCACATTTGATATGGATCTAATTTAGGTTTAGGAGTAGCGTTAACCGCTGGTTTAATCTCAGGTTTAATATTTGGCTGTGCAGCAACTACTTGAGGTGGTGGTAAAGGTTGAGAGTTGACGGCTGTTTGTGGTGGTTGGGGTACGTCAACAATCCGTTCAACTGTGACTATGCGAGGTGCGTTGCTTTTGATTGCAGGTCTTGATGCGATCGGCTGTGGTGGTATTTGTATACCTCTTAGCTGTTGTTGTGCTAGTTTCACAGCCTCAGCTTGTTCTGTGAGAGCTAATTTAGTTTTGAGAGTCTCTATTTCTAATTCTGGCTGCGGAGATTCACTAACTACTGGCGATTTCACATCTGGAGAGGTATTCTTCTTTTTCGTTTTTTGACTACTACCACTCATCATCTGCGTTAAAAAGCCACCAGCAACCAAAACTACAGCCAAGGTTGTTGTACCTACTAACCCTAGCTTGGCAAAGGGATTAGAGGAGAGAGATTGCTCTGTTTTTACTGATTCTGGTTGAGCAATTGGCGATTCAAAAATAACTAATTCTTCTGCTTCTTCATCACTGGTCAATGGTAAATCTTCGTTTTCCAAGCCAACTAATTTGGCCATTCTTAATTCCCAATCTAGAGACTCTAGTTCTAGTGGGTAATGATGATGGGTGGAACTTTTTGCTGAACTTGAATAGGGAGTCATAGGGAACCTTAGGGCGATTTTTCAGAACAACTTTTATCCTGGATGTCACAAACTTTATAAATTTTCAGTCTCGCCTCACCAATGCGGTAAGCTGCCAATTGTAATGGCACAGGTGCATTAGGTAAGGAAGCGACTTCTTCATCTGTGGCTTGGACAAAAATTTGTTTATTAATTGCTTTTGACTGGCCAAGTCTATCGGAACCATTAAAAACTAATTGATTAGCAAGCATCTCGACTTTCCATTTTCCCTCAGCTATTTGCGTAGGTTGGGAAATTCTTTGAATGACTAATATCTGCTCAGTTGCTCTATTAAAATTTTCTAATTGGTTATTAGGGCTTAAATTAGTAATTTCTGTTTGTAATTTAGGTTGAAATTCTGGTGTTACTAATTCTGAAGTAATATCCCAAACTGTTTTGGGCGGCTGCTTTTCTGACCAAGTCAGCATGAGAGTCATGGCTTCACCCACAAAGCGCCGGATTGTTTCTGGATAACGTTCGATATTTTCTTGGGGGTCTACTGTAATCGACTGACCATCAATTAGTTGCACTAAACTTTGCAGTGTAGTTTGCTTATTTAGCTGTTGCAGAATTGACCAGTGAAACATCAATATGAGTAAAGTTAACAGATGTAATCCCAAAGTGGCAACTGCGAATAATGGTAAGATGCTAGTTTTTTTATTTTCGGTTTTTAGTATTTGCATTGGATGCTGAATTTCAATTAAATAATAATTTTCATCTAAACTATAAACATACAAAAAAAGAACTATTTAAAGAAAGCTCTCTTTTCTTCTAGCTTGGCATAACGAGATTTTTTCACACTGTTCTACTTATCTAGTAAATGAACCAGACTTTGGTGCTTGGAGACATTCATTAGATTTAGCTCCATTGACGTTATCATAGGCATCTAATAAACACAAATTCCGCATTTCATAGATTTCTAATCTATCTGTCCTGGTACTGTATATTGCTTTTTGCATATCCGTCATTCTCTCAGTTTGGGGATATTCAAAATAATCAACAGATCGTACTAATAAATCTTTATTAAAAGGTACAATGAGCCTTTGATTCTCAGATTCTTTATTTTGAATCAAATCAGCTACCATCCCAACTTCCCATTTACCAGGTGCAATTTGTTTGGGAGGGTAAATTCTTTTGATGACTAATTTACCGGAAATAATTTGTCTAGGATTATTGGCGAAAACTTCTGGGGGTGTCATATCCGCAATTTGGCTTAAGAAACCTTTGCGGAAATCTTCAGAGAAGCCAAAACTAGCTATCCAACTACTAGTAGTGACTTTTTGACTACCACCAGAAGGGGTTCTAATGAGTATTCCTCGGTCTAGTTGCGGGTTACTAACTTCTTCAATATTTTGTGGTGGTAATTTTCCCGACCAGTTAAAGACGGCTATCATCGTTTTACTGACGAATTGCCTAATCGCTTCTGGATCTCTGGCTAAATCATCAGTAGCCGTAACAGCTTTACCATCAACCATTTGCACGAAATTTGGCTGTTTACGGACGCTGAGTTTTTGAATATTCAACCCTTGCAAGATTAAAAATAGTAGAACAAACAGATGCAATCCAAAAGTTGCGATCGCAAATGTTGTCAAAATACTTCCACCAGTACGTTGTTTTTTCTCTAATAGCCTAACCATCTATATCCTCTGCTTTACCCATGAAGTTGCATTACTAATGGCGTTAAAGACTGCAAACCCGCCAGCCGCAGCCACCAATAAAGATAAAATTGGTGCCAGAATTCCCAAAAAAATCATGAACCACATTAAGTCTGGGTCAGCATTCGCATCTTGCGCTGGGCCGTTGATAATCACGGCGGCTGTTAAAACAGCAGTAATATTAAATGAAATTTTGGCAATTCCTACAGCAATAAACCCAGTCAGCCAAGCAAAAATTGGTTTACCTGCTACAGGTAGTAAGGAACCACCTACCGCTAATGGCCCTAAAGCTGCTATCAGCAACATGGTAGCCTCCATCAAATTTTGGAAGGCATATTGTAAAGAAACTAAAAAGTTCTTAATACTCGTTTGAACTGTAGAACCTAACAAAGTATTAAATGAAGTTTCCGAAACATTTCCTGTGCCATAAGCAATCTGATTGACTTTATTTTCTAACCTTTCAATCCAGGTTTTATTGCCATATAAATTTTTATATTCTTGCCAAAGGTTATTAATTTTTTCTGTCGCTTTCACAAAACATTGCGATTGTTGTTCACCCTGCAGTGATTGACAAGGACGCAGCAACGCACCCGCAACTTCTTCTGCAACACTCATATTCAGTGCTTGCTGATAAACTTGGTTCGCATCTGCGGTGGTGACTACTTGTTGATTAACTGAATTAATAAAGTTGCGTACCCCTAAAGTTAAATTAGAAAGGATACTGCCATTCGCCGAATTATTTAATAAAATCACCACCACAAACGGCCAAATCATTGATGAAATGGGGCGAGAAAATTCACTTTCCAAAACATCCTTTAGCCATTGCAGTAGAAAAAACAATAAAGTTCCTACTGCAAAAAATATACCTAAATTAGTTAAAGCCCCATATATATTTTCATTGGGATTATTTTGTAATAAATCTAGCCATTGCTTATCCCAACTTTCGGCAATACTTCTGGCAGTTGTTGCTCCATTGCCGATAATATCATTAATCCCTGTTGACGCAGAGATTTGTAAAATATAAAACTGCATAAATTTCTTAATCGGCGTTTATCGGCGTTTATCGGCGGTTAATTTGCTTCTTCATCCACACTTATTTCTGGATAACGCTACGCAAACCAACGTATTTACTTCTCTTTTCTACCCGATAAATCCATTTGAGAAGTTGTGCGTAACAGCCGCGCAGCCTCCACCGCCGAATCAACTCGGCGAGAGCGATTATTCTCATCCATTTGCTGGGAAATATTCGCTAAATTCAAATTGGAATATTGCAAGAAATGATTTACTTGCATTGTCTGAGCAAGGGTTTCCCCCACTATTTTCGATTGTTCGTTTTGAATCCTAATAGTTTGCATCTGTAAATTAGATTGACCAGCACTTAAGAGAGCGCTTAAACCAGGAATGCCCGCCGCAGCAATTTGGCCAGCTTTTTGCTGAAAATCTTGGATCAAATTTTGATTGGTTTCATCTGCTTGCTGGGTTATTTTGGCAATATTTTCCAGGGTATCTTCTGTATTTTGCAACTTAACTTTGCTTCTAATTTGCCCATTTTTCCCCAACACACTCGCTATCGAACTTCGGGTAATTAGTCGGTTGATTTCATTATTAACTGCCTTAGATTTGAGAGATGGATTATTATCAAATCTATCGGATATTGAGTAGAGAATAATATCATCACTTACCTTTTCACCCGCAGTAATGGGGTTGGGTAAATTGAGTTGTCCTGTAGAGTTAGTTATGGCACTTTGAGATTGAATTTCTACAGGCTTTAATGTGCCAGTTAAATTATTTTGGAGATATCTTTGTAAATCTCCTGAGTAGGACTGAAAATCAGTTAATACTTGCCCTAATTGGGCTGTTGCTGGTAGGGTTACCAACAATCCTAAACCCAAAGTCAATAAAAGAGTTTTTCGCATAGTTTTTTCTAGTAAATTTCTTTAACTTCCA
Organism: Nostoc linckia FACHB-104; assembly: GCF_014696615.1. Lineage (GTDB taxonomy): Bacteria > Cyanobacteriota > Cyanobacteriia > Cyanobacteriales > Nostocaceae > Aulosira > Aulosira linckia_A. Next base: position 17,517 of record NZ_JACJQJ010000021.1, read on the forward strand.
CGTAATGAAGCTACTAATTGTCGTGCAAATGCCGAAATTGCTTCATATTTATCGCGGTTTTGTTGCATCGCCTGTTGACGTGCAGTTTGTTCATGGGGGTTGTTAGCCACAACTGCTAGTTGTTCGTAACCTGGATAATAGCGACAGAAAGTATAAATCCCGTTATCATCTAACAACCATTGGCTATAAATTCCTTCTTTACGGGGGAAAAAGCTTTCGGAAGCATTACGCGCAATAATTTCACGCGGATATTTCAAAATATCGACAAAACTATCAACTGCAACTGGCTGAATCCGACCAATTAATCTTGTGGTCAAGTTTTGCAAGATTTTTGATGCAGCTTTGGATTTAGCAATTGTATCGGGGTCTTGTGCCGATAAAATCACCCTAATCCCCGCTTTTGCACCGTTAGCGCAAATTCTGCCGACTAAGTTAGCAATTTGGTCAAATTCAAATAGAATTGGGGCTTCGTCAATAAAGAAAATCGAAGCGGGACTACTGAGTGCGCGTCTTAAGGCGGCGGAGTAAGCACTTAAGGAAAGTACAGCCGCATCTTCACTATCAGATAAATTTCGCAGTGCAAATACTAAGAGTTTGGCATCAGTGCGGAAGCTAGAGGGTGCAGAAATCGATTGTCCCACACGACTAGAAAGCCAAAAACGTAAGCGCAGTTGAATTTGACTTAATGCATCCTCAACCCTCCCACTCAAAGAATCGATTTGCAGATGTTCAGGAGAACAGAAAGCCAGAAAATCTTTGAGGGTAGGAGTTCTTTGCCAAGCTGGACTCCCAAACCCATCAATCATGGCTTCCCGATAACGCTGTTGAATAGTGCGATCGCTAAAGAAGGCAGTTAGTGCTAAGTTAATCAGGGAACGGACAGTTTGTCCGAGTAGCTGGTTTTCTGTAGATGACCCCAACACCATTGTGAGCAGGGCCGATTCCAAAAAGCCCGTATAATCGAGCATTCGGTCTCGCTGTTCTTCCGCACTCAAAAAACGCAAGTCTGGTTGCTCAAATAAATTATTTGATTGCTTAGAAATATCGAAATACGCACCATTTTCCTCCATAAACTGGGTGTAGTCTGTGAAGGTAGATGTCCCATCTGGTTTCGGAAAGTCTAATGCCACAACAGGGATGTCATGGGCTAAAGCTTGGGTTAAAATCCCAGAAACTAACACTGATTTACCTGCCCTCGTGGTGGCAAACAGCGCTAAATTTTTGTGTTGGGTAAATAAATCTAAATGTACAGGTGTACCGCCTTCAGCCGCAATTAATTCAAACCCTTGATTATCTCCTTGTCTTGTGAGTACCAAAGGCATTAACCCCGGCACTTCACTGGTTAAATATAGCTGCCTACGATTGAAGGGTTTAACTAATAAACCTTCCCAAACTATTGGTAAAGATTGCAGCCAAATCTTCCAAGCATATTCTGTTTCGCGAATTACTCTGGCGGGACGTTGAAAACAGTTTTCAATATATCTAGTAGCTTCATCCAACTGTTCGACAGTCGGACGATGGACAAAAATGGCGATCCCCGTATATATGGGTACAGCACCTTCATACAATTGTTCTTGGGCTGCTACCGATTTCTTTAATTTTAATTGGGCGTTAACATCAATAGTTCTACTCTTTTCTTGAGCCATAAGTGCCGTCATATTTGACTGCTTCAAAACTCGTTGTAAGGTAGTTTTTACTAACGCCGGATTTGCTGAGGTTAACTGACAAAAAATCTCAGTATCTACTACTGTTTCTCTAGAAAGTAATTCCCATAAATAGCGTAATTGCGAGGTTTTATTTGGCCAGCCGCCGGGTTTTTCTAAAAATGTCAGCGCCCCAATATATTTATTATTAACGTTCACCCAACGACGGTCTGCACAAGGTACGCCAGACTCCATCAATAAGGTTGTACTGTGAATATTGTCTACTAAAAGTTTTGTACTTGCTAAATCTGAATAAACTTGTTCGTGTAATCCATTTTCATCTAATATCAACAACTGCGGAATATCTATCGGTGAAGTATCATTAAATCTCCGCCAAACTTCTCCCCAAAGTTGTTCTGCATTTAATGGCTTTACATCTAAGCCCATTTTGTTAGATAAAAGTTGTTCCCAACGCCCAAAACCTTGTTTATAAGCATTGGTAATCAGGGTTTCTAGGCGTTGGTTTTGCACTTCTGCCATATCGCCTTTAAATTTCAGCCACCAAGCTTCGGATCTCGCTAACAGTTTTTCAATTAAATCATCAGCTTCCGAGGCATTTGGTTCTACGGTATAAGTGACATAAATCCGCAGAAATTTAGGCTTGCGAATCCCAGCATTATTTAATTCTTTGGTTCTAGCTCGTTCTGCCATCAATAAATATTTGATATCTTTTGATGGACTTTTTTTAGCTAAATTCGCTAATTCTTGTTGTCGCTGTTTGTCATTAATAAACGACCCTAAGTGCAGGGTCATTTTTTCACCACTAGGAATATCTTTTAAACCAGCTTCAATATTGTCAAAAATGGTATCTATTTGTTCGGCTCTTAAAGTCGTATGAATGCCACGACATTCAAACCCAAAAACAAAGCAAAACCTGTCTTTTTGAGTACCTTTAGTTAAAATATAAGCGCCAATATCACGTCTATTGAAACTGACGCGCAGCATTGTTGCTAGATGTAACGCATCTTCAAATGGTGTTAACCGAGTTGCGTTTTCGGCGATACCGATGCTTTGTTTTCCGATTTTTTGCTTCATGATTCACTTCTAACAAGCTTTGATAACGAGCAAAGCCTCTAGTCCAAGCCGGAACACCAACAAATTTACTTAAAAAACTCCAACTCCTACCACCAGTTAATATCCACCAAGTTGCCATTCCCCACCCAGCAATTAGCACTGTCCATAACCATTTTTGAAATTCGTCTTGGAACAGTCCACCAAAAATTCCATTGATAATAAAGTAAGCAGCTAGAGCAATTACTGTCCAAGGAAAAATTTGGTCTGCTGGTAGTGGCCCTAATGATGGTTGGCTTCCTAAAATTTGATTAACTGGACGAAAGTCTTTATCTGGCTCTTGAGACATCACTTGGTAAAATTAAAGCTAACTTTTAGCATTTGGTATTTGGAGAGACGCGATTAATCGCGTCTGTACAAGAGTCAAGAGTCAAATCTTAATTTTGCAATTGTAATTTTTGATCCCTAGCCTCTAGCCTATAGTCCCTTTATTTATTTTGAATTGCCAATAACAAAGCCTGTTAATACATCTGCAATAGTGACAGCAACCACTACTAACAAAGGAGTTCTGGCAATGTTTTGCCAATCTTCATCTTTGCGGACTGCATTCACCACTCCAATCAAAGCTACAGCAATATAAAGTAAGTAAAGTGCGCGTAAGACGTTGAATACTAAACTCACTGCGGTTTGGGTACCACCGCCGTTACTAGAACCTTGGGTGAGGGTATTTTGAAAAAAGTCTTCGGCTTTCTTAAAAAATTGTGCTTGCGCTGGTGCTGCAAAATAGTCTAGCCAGAATAAACTCAGCACAACTACTACAGCTAAGATTTGCAGTGGTATTAAAGATTTAATTGGTAAATCACAATACTGTCCAATTCTGTGAGTAATTACGGCAATTAAACTGCCTACTAATAAACTCAAAAGTAATATAGGACTCTTCAGGCTGATAACACTTAAAAATACCGCGCACGCTAGTAAAAAGGGTACTGATTCAACTAGGATCAGCCACCAGTATCTAAGTGTCCCTCGGAATTTCGTCCCTGTTGTTACTATGCTGCTTGTTAATCTTAAAAACAATTCCCTTTGAGGAGCGTTGTGCTTAGACATTTGACTCGTTTCCCAATTGATTATTTACCTCAGATCTGTCTGCCATACAGAACTTATCATCTCATATATGGGCGATCGCCAGATTTATCGTAAATTCACAGTTGCCAGTTGTGTCATGGGTGCAAAGCAATACATCATCTGCATGATAATTTTTGTTCACTATTATAAGTGTAGAAGTGCGATCCCCCATCGCCAGGTATTTTTTGCTGCAAATGTCCATAAAAACCTACTTCTCCAAATAGCTGATGAATTTGGTCTCCGTGTCAACACTATTTTGTGTAATGGCTATGGATAAATTCAGTCATGCAAATCTTATCAGCAGCAATTTGACTGAACTTAATAGTGAAGTCACGGTGGTAAATGCCAAATCTCAGGGGAAGTACTTGATAAAAATTAAACTTAACTCTCTTCCCGTACCCTGGAGCTTTAATTCAAGCCTAGTTTAATACCTGATACAGGTAATTCAAATGAGTACTAATACTCACTAGTATATATGAACATATTGTAAACTGCTACTTATCAAGGCAAATAAAAATCCGCAAATCCCGTGATTGGCAATATGTTACCCCGCTACAGGAGTAATGAAAAAACTTTATCAAATCCTCAAAATTGCAATTTGTTAAATTTTGTCATTTGTCATTGGTCATTGGTCATTTGGTATTGTCTACCTTATCTCCATTCTCCATTCCCCATTCCCCAGTCCCCAGTCCCCATTCCCTTTTAAACATGAACCTAGATTCACAGACACCGAAAGATGCAGAAGAACCGATTTTTTCACATATTTCCGTATTAAGCCGGGAAATCATTGAGGGTTTGGCGGTGCGTTCTGGTGGTCATTATTTAGATGCAACACTAGGCGGTGGTGGTCATAGCCGCTTAATTCTAGAAGCTGCTGAGAACGTGCAATTAACAGCAATCGATCAAGATGCGGATGCTTTAGCCGCAGCACAGAAGTATTTAAATGAATATCAAGACCGTGTTAACTTTATCCGCAGCAACTTTGCGGCTTATGATTTTACACAAAGTACCTTTGATGGTATAGTAGCCGACTTAGGCGTTAGCTCTTACCATTTAGATACACCGGAGCGCGGTTTTAGCTTTCGTCACTCTGCTAGCTTAGATATGCGAATGGATCAAAGACAGTCATTAACTGCGGCAGATGTAATTAATGATTGGGATGAAGCAGAATTAGCAGATATTTTCTTTAAATACGGTGAGGAAAGATTATCGCGGCGCATTGCCAGACGCATTATCGAAAGGCGACCGTTGCATACTACTGTGGAATTAGCAGATGCGATCGCCTCTTGTGTTCCTGTTAAATATCGTTATGGCAGAATTCACCCAGCTACCCGTGTTTTTCAAGCGTTGCGAATTGTCGTCAACGACGAGCTGAAATCCCTAGAAACCTTCTTAGATAAGGCACCAAACGCCCTTGTCCCTGGCGGACGGATTGCAATCATCAGTTTTCACAGCTTAGAAGACCGTCTGGTGAAGCATAGCCTACGTAATTCACCATTATTGCGAGTTTTGACCAAAAAACCCATCACAGCCCAAGAAGACGAAATCAATCAAAATCCGCGATCGCGTTCCGCTAAATTGAGGATAGCAGAGCGGAGGGAGTGAGTGAGTGGGGATGAGGGAGATGAGGGAGATGAGGGGGATGAGGGGGATGAGGTGACAAGGTGACAAGGGGAAAGGGAGAACAAATAACGAATACCAAACACCTAACACCAATTACCCATTACTCAATGCCCAATGCCCTACTTTTTAAAATATCTCGGTAACTCAATGTGGAATGTGGAACCTTTGCCGAGGGTGCTAGTAACGCTGATGGTACCTTGCATCATTTGCACTAATGATTTGGTGATGGCTAAGCCTAAACCCATACCTTCATAGAGGCGGGTGTTACTTTGATCGACTTGTCGGAAACGCTCAAAAATATACTCAATGTCAGATGGCGCGATCCCAATACCTGTATCTTCAACTGCGATCGCAATTTTATCAGTAGCGATTTCCCAGACTTTAACTTTGATGCTACCTACGGCGGTGAATTTAATGGCGTTTAACAACAGCTTGAGTAAAATCTGTCTGAGGCGATCGCTGTCGTTGACGATTAAGGGACAATTTAGATTAATCTCTACTTGCAGATTTAATGATTTTTCCTCGGCTAGATAACTGTGTTCAGCTAGGGTAGTCAACACCAAAGTCTCTAAATTAAATTCTTCTGTATGAAATGAGAGATTGCCCGCTTCCGCATGAGCAAAGTAAAGCATATCGTCAATAATGGACAAAAGATGGTTCCCATTGTTGAAAATGCGTTGGATCATCTCTGTTTGTAACTCAGATAAAGTAGAGTTACGCTGACGTAACAACACCTGTGATAATCCCAAAATCACATTGAGAGGTGTGCGGAGTTCATGGGAAGTGATAGCTAAAAATTGGGACTTTAACTCGCCAGTTTCTACGAGTTGTTGGTTTCTTAGCTGAATTTGCTGGCGAATTTTTTCCAGTTCGAGATTTTGCGCTAAGAGAATCTCGTTTTGTCTGGCTAAGCGTTCTTCTCTTTCTTCTAAAACTTGGAGCATGATCGTATTATTGATTGCGATCGCTGCTACCTCTGCTATTGCATCTAAGAGGTGTTGTGCAGCAGCATTTAACGCCTGAGGATTTTCCCAATTACCAATTGCCATCACTCCCAATTTTCCTGCTTGTGCTGATTTAATTGGTACAGCATATATGGATGCTGGTGTGACAGATGATAAAACTGGGGTGCAGGGAAAAAATGGACATGAGGAAAAACCATCAATCATACAGTCTTTGTGCTTCTGACTTGCTTGATATATCTGGGGTAGACCAGTAGCAAATACTTGAGCTAATAACCCTGACTTAGTATTGAAAGGCTGAGTACAGGAGATTGATTCTTGTTCCTCACCCCACAACTTAGTCCCTATATCTAAAGAGTTATTGAGTTTGAGGATATGTAAATTTTCGGTGCTAATGCCTGTTGAGGTAGTTAATTCTAATTGTTGCGATTGGGCATTATATAACGCTATCAAACAAAACTGAGCAATATCAACAATATTACAAGCTTCCCTAGCTATTACCTCTAAGAGATCGGGTAAATGTGTAATTCGCTGATTTGTGAGATTAGTTAGCAGTTGGAGTATCCCCAGTTGTTGAGGTAGCTGGGAAGAGATGGATTTATTTCCTATATCGGTATACTGTCCAGTTAAAATCATAATTGCCTAATGGCGATTTGCTTCCATATATATTGCATCTGGCTCTCTCTCAGCGATTTTTATTGAAAAAACTGCTCCCAAAATCACAGATTCTTACAGCTAGGCTTTAGTTAAGTTTGGGTTGCGGATAATTTCAACAATATTCACTTCGCAGACGCATAAAGGCTCATCTTAAATATAGCTGTTCCCGACTTAGTCAGATATATTTTCAAAGCTATTACCTTTGTTAAACAATATTCTTGTTTACCTCAGTATGCTTAGGAAAGCATATCAATATTTTCTTTACATTACCTGATTTTGGATGATTGCATTTTGCGCCAGCTTTCTGATATTAGCTATCTCCCACTATTTTTTTAGTGCATAGGCTTTATCCAATCGGCTCCTTAATTTTTCTGAGATGCTGATTATTTTATCAATTTCTTGCGATGCTTACCTTATATTTTTGTCAGTAGTTATACTGATTTTTTGCTTTAATTTTCTTTATCTCTTATCCAAAAAATATAGATTTTTATGTAAATCAGCTAACAATTATCTGATGATTTTTATTATCAATATCGACATCATTTGTATTTTGGAATATATTAGAGTAATTTTATATAATAATTGTGATATAAGAATAATAACTATTCTCATCCATACGAGAATAATCTGTAGTTTGATAGCAGCTATCTATGATTTACAAAATATAGATACTCAGACACCCTACTTTTTAAAGAACTAGGGTATCTTTTATTCAAAATTTATTGAGGATTGCTGTAGCTTATAAGCATTGATAAAGACAACCTGTTAATTAATTCCCTCGTCACTGCTATAGCAATCCTAAATGATTTGTGAAATATTACATGCAAGATTGTTGACTGTTGACTGTTAACCGTTGACTGTCAACGGTCAACAACCAAAAACAACATTTTTCATAACTGAAATAGGATTGCTATAGAGACGTTACTGTTTTGACATGGACAGTAGCATCCATTAAACTACCCCTTGCAAATCAAAACTGAATTTCTGCCAATGCATTCCACTGAACAAACTGCTGTACCTACTCGCGTTATTGGTCTAATCAGTGGCACGTCTGTAGACGGTATAGACGCTGCCTTGGTAGATATTACTGGTAAGGATTTAGATCTCAAAGTAGAGTTATTAGCTGGAGAAACATATCCTTACCCCCCAAATCTCAGAGAGAAGATTTTAGCAGTTTGTGCTGGGGAAGCTATCTCAATGGCAGAATTAGCAGAAATAGATGATGCGATCGCCTTCGCTTTTGCTCAAGCTGCCCAAAATATTCAAATTGGTCATCAAAGCGCTACTTTAATCGGTTCTCATGGTCAAACAGTTTACCATCGGCCGCCCGTGGAGCGGGGACTAGGGACTGGGGACTGGGGACTGGGGACTGGGGAAATGAGTGGAGATGAGGGAACAAAGAAAAATCACACAAAACACCAATTACCAATTACCAATTACCCATTACCAATTACCCAACCCAAATCTCTAGGTTATACCTTACAAATTGGTCGTGGCGCTTTGATTGCCCATCTTACAGGAATTAGCACTGTGAGTAACTTCCGTGTTGCGGATATAGCGATTGGGGGACATGGTGCGCCTCTGGTTCCTAGAGTTGACGCTTATTTACTCAGCCATCCCCAGGAAGCACGCTGTATTCAAAATATCGGTGGTATTGGTAATGTTGCTTATATTCCCCCTCGCCGAGATAATTGGCTGGAAAAAATTCGCGGCTGGGATACAGGCCCGGGAAATAGCCTGTTAGATTTGGCTGTGCAGCATCTTACAAATGGTTCTAAAACATACGATGAAAACGGACAGTGGGCAGCAAGCGGTAATACTTGCCAGCCTTTAGTAGAACAATGGTTGACCCAAGATTACTTTCATCTACCTCCCCCAAAATCTACGGGGAGGGAGTTATTTGGTGTGGCTTATTTGCAACAGTGTTTACAAGAGGCTGAAGCCTATCAACTTAGCCCAGCAGATTTACTAGCCACCCTCACAGAACTAACAGCTGCAACAATCGCAGAAAGTTACCGTAATTTTTTACCACAATTGCCCGATCGCATCCTATTATGTGGTGGTGGTAGTCGTAATCTTTATTTAAAACAACGCTTACAGTCGTTATTGCCATCTGTACCAGTTATGACTACCGATGAAGTTGGTTTAAATGCAGATTTTAAAGAAGCGATCGCCTTTGCAGTTTTAGCCTATTGGCGACAGTTGGGTATTCCTGGTAACTTACCTAGCGCTACTGGTGCACCTCACGAAGTCCTTCTAGGAGAAATTTCCCCTGCTTATAATATTTCAGTTTCAAGTTAATAAATTTAACCAAGCTAGGAAATTCAATAACCTATCAGTTAAGGGCAAAAGGTTAAAAAAGAAAGGGAAACAAAAACCTTTTCCCCATTCCCCAATTTTCCAAAGCTATACTTTAACTTATTTACCACCTGACATTTTGGCGTTTCAAATATATCTTTAAGTCTCGGTGGTATTCGAGCAAGACAAGGAACATCCAAAGTGGCTCATACTTTTTTAATGCAACCCGGGCGCTGGACATTACAAGGTAGTTGGCTAGAACGTAATAGTATGCCCATTAATGTCAAGGGTATGATCTTGGTGGCTTGGAATCGGGATAACTGGTTTACTATGGCGACAAAGCTAATATTTCCAGGTAGCGATCGCGCAGAAATTGCTTTGCAATACAAAGGACGCTTAGATGATGGAGAACGCCAATATACTTTTTTGCTTCAACATAATCTTTTAGGACAGGTTGAAGGCGAAGGTTTGATTGGTGTATCGACAATTGTGCAGCGTTACTGGGCACTAAACGATCGCCAACGTCGCAGTGGTTTTGAAACTTTACATCAGTTATCAGAAGATAACTACTACTTAAGTAGTGCTGTTTTAACTGGACATTTTTTAAATAGCACTATAGAAGCCAACCTTGAACGTCAGTCCAAATAATTTTGGTATTTGGTGTTTGTTGCTTGGTATTTGGTGCTTGGTATTTGGTGTTTGTTGCTTGCTATTCACCTTTCCCCTTTTACCTTTCCCCTTTTACCTTTCCCCTTGTCCCCAGTCCCCAGTCCCCAGTCCCCAGTCCCCAGTCCCCAATCCCTATTCCCTAACCAAAATCCGATTGAGATACTGCAAAATTCCTACCGTGATGAAGAGGCTCAAAGCAAAACAGAGCCAATAATTATTGACGATAACTCTTGATTGATCGAGTGCCCACCCACCCAGCAGAGAACCCATAAAATTGCCCATAGCCCAGCAAAGGGAGTTGACAGAGAAATACACCCCTCGTTGCGATTCGGGGGCTAAATCGGTGACTAGAGAGGCAGCAAAAGGGGTATAAGAAGTCATAGCTAGGGCAAATACTGCTAGGGCTAAAGTTACCCAAAGCAGATGATGAGATGGGGTGATAGTTGTTACCCAAATGAGGCTGAAGCCTATTGCCCAGAGAATAGCTGAAATTGTCAGTGCCAGGGTATGAGAGTAGTTCTTTAAGGCAGCAGCAATAGGAAATTGGCAGATAATAGCCAAGGCTAAATACCCAGAAAATAGTGTGCTGATGGTGGTTGCGGCAAATCCTGGGGTATCGCCACCTACGTTGACAAAGTTTTTAAAGTAAATCGGCAGGGTGCTATTTATTTGCGACAGGTAGGTAGTGAAAATAATGTTGACAGCCACGTAGATCAGGAGACGGCGATCGCGTAATGCTGTCATCCAAGATGTGAAATGTTGCTTTTTGGGATACTCATCCAGCTGGGGTTGATAAGTTTCATTGATTGCCCCATAAACAATCATCAAAAACACCATAAAAGAAATAGCATCAATGACAAATAGCCCCCGATAAAAGCCAGTCGTTGCCACCCACAATCCTGCTAGCACACTACCAATCGCTAACCCCAGATGATCTGCTACTTTCGTGAGGGCAAAAGTTTCGCGGCGATTACCAACTTCACTGGCATCAGCCACAATCGCTTCACTCGCAGGCCAATAGAAACCCATCCCTAAGCCACAAATCAGCCTCCCAATTACCAAAGTCGTAAAGTTGTTTGTTGCAGCTAACACCAGAGAACCAATTACCGAAATTGCTGCTGCTAGCAACAAGGTGCGACGACGGCCCCAATTGGGAGAATCTGCTAGAGAACCACCAACAATTTTTCCCACCACACCCAAAACTGAAGCGCTAGCCAAGGCAATACCAACAGAGGTTGCAGATAAGCCAACTTGATTGACGAAAAATATGGGGGCATAAAACATGGTAAAGCCAGTCCCTACCTCCGATAGGAACCTAGCGATCGCAAAAATTCCTACTTGGGAATTAATTTGGGGTAACCACGAGAATAACTCCGATTCAAGCGCTAGTTGTCTGGATGGGAATTTCATTGAAAAATTATGTTTTTGTAATTCTTATTATTAGCAGGGATTTTCCTCACAGATTCCACAGGATTTCCACAGGCATTTTACCTGTTTTCCACAGATGCTCCACGAGTTCATCGGCTGTTGCCATCTTATTGGGGATTGTTTGCTTTTTGGTTTAGGTAGTCTCAGTGACTGAGTTTTTGTTAAGAATTGTAATGAAAAATAGGCTCAAACCCTTATTCCGTCGTCGTAATTTACTTTTTATACCACCGTTTTTAACATTTCGCAGCATTGACAAACCCACCCCCTCTTAGCGCACAATGATTCGGCTTGCTGTTGTAGTTCGTTCAACCGTTAACATCAATATGGGTAAAATTACCTCAGGTGTTAGCGTAGATTGTCGGGTAAGCGAAGGGTTGTGTATTTCGCCCTCCGCTAGTCACTGCAAGCAACTAGTCCCTCTTGATTGACCTCAGAGGAGGAAATCTCATGAACGCAACAGTTAACATTTTTACAGAAATCCCAGAAGCACTTCACGAATCCCTAAAAACCTACTTAGAAACACATCCTGATTGGGATCAAAACCGAGTATTAACGGCCGCGCTGTCACTGTTTTTACTGCAAAATGGAGATAGCGATCGCCGTGCTGCTCGTGTTTATCTAGAAACCTTGTTTCATCACAGCTAACTATAAATAGCCACAACGCTCTATGCTAGCAAGCATACTCCGTTGTGGTGGTCATCACGGTGCTATTCTGGTTCATATTCAAGTGTAGGCAAACAAGTAATACCAATTCTCCAAAATATCGCTACACATAGGCAGCAGGGGGGCAGGGAGGGAGCAGGGGGAGAATTATCTGTAGCCTGAATTTAAAGAAATGGTCTAATTTATCTTAGAAAAATAAGTGTGCACTTGGGCTGTAAAGCATCAAGTTTTGGCACTAAATATTTAAATTTATGAGGTGCGATCGCAAAATTTGAGGATGGATGTCACAACATTAGAACATCCATCCTCTATAATTTTTTATTTGATTTAATTTCTCACAATAATATTAAAAATTTATTCTGAAAGGTAAATATTTTCTAACTAATATGCACACTCCTACATAACCAGCATTTTTATTTGAGTTATTTAACGATTCTCAAATAAATTACTGGTATGTATTGGTGCATCATCCACATTCGTAGAATGACTTTGAGGACTATGTAAACCTTATTTTTAGTCACATCAAAGAAGTTCACCAATTCGGACAACTGAAGTCGTCATCATCAACTGCTGACACAGGAAAGATGAACAAACTTTTCTAGCTTCCTCAGTACTCAGCAATATTTTATAGTTAGCCATTCACGCCAGGTTTTGGCGCAAACTTTGCCATGAAAATTTGTCTTTCCCATGCCCCATGACCAATTCCCCATGCCCAGAACTGTTGCAAGTACGTCAATGCCAATGGAGCAGGGCTAAATTTAGACGCACAGCAGCGTTCCGCAGAGCAGAAATTGCATTTGAGCGACTTTACACTTCGTTGGATGTTGCAGGTTAATTTCTGTCTACAGATGTGAGTTTTGTAACTTAAGTCAAAAGTCAAGAGTTAAAAACTCTGGACTATAGACTAAACATTTAGGAACTAACTTCCAATTGCGGGGAGTGAGTAGGACATTCAAATTTATACCCCACACCACGTACTGTCTGAATTAACGCTGGCTGACTAGCATCAATTTCAATTTTTTTGCGAATTTGACCAATATGTACATCTACAACCCGCTGGTCGCCTACATATTCGTAGTCCCAGACCTCTTGAATGAGTTCTGCTCGCCGCCAAACTCGACCAGGATGGCTAGCTAAGAAATGTAACAAGTCAAATTCCAAAGCAGTTAAGGGTACTGGTTGGTTGTTCAGCGCCACTTCTCGCCGGACTGGATCGATCATCAACTTCTCAAAAACGAGGCGTTTTTGTTCAGCTGTGGTTACTACACGTTGTCGTCGCAAAATAGCTGCTACTCTGACTTCTAATTCTCCTAAACCGAAGGGTTTGGTGAGATAGTCATCAGCACCTTTAGCAAAGCCGCGAATCTTGTCAGCTTCGTCTGCGCGGCTAGTTAGCATGAGTACAAAAACACCATTGCGACTTTGCATCTCTTGGCAGAGGTTAAACCCAATCACATCTGGTAAATTTACATCTAAAATCACCAGATCGGGGTTAAATTGCTCAAATAGCGCTAAGGCTGTCTTACCATCCTCAGCAGCTTCTACTTGATAACTCTGCTTAATTAAAAAGCGTTGGATTAAATTCCGAACCGCTGGGTCGTCATCAACTACAAGAATCTTGGCAGGAGCCATGACCATCACTTTGCACAAAAATTCATAGGATTAACAAGAGAATCGCGTAAAAACGCTGTTTCCACTTAGGGAATTCGTTAAAAATCTACAAGGCTAAGAGATGCATTTCCTGACTATCTAAAATAATAGTGTAATCATGTTCTGGATAATTTAACCAGTTAACAGACGAGCATATCAGTGCAAATACTGTAATTATGGCTAATTTTTTGTCCAGAAACTAGGAATTTCGTCCTCAGCCACAGCAGTTTAGTAACTTAGAAGACTGTCCGATCCCAAGTAAGTGGTAATTGAAATTGTTTCAATATTAAATCGATATGCGGATCGATACCACCTAAAATGCTTAAACTGATTGATTAAAACTCCCGATTGCAGGAGTTCAGTGGCTAAAAAGGAAATGGAAAGTTTAATTTTTTCATAAATATTGTATTTTAGGTATTCTGAGTTCAAATTCTAGAGTAGGGCTAGAACTATTCAACGACATGGGGGGATACACGGAGTTATAGCAATATGTTAAAGTGACTTATAGTTAAAATTCCCAAGTCGATCAAACTAACCCATGCTAGTATCCTGGTATGGCAAAAAATTTGATTGGCATTAGGATTACAATCAAAATAAAAGCTAAAGTTGTATTTCCGTCAACAAAAGACTGCCGCTGACCGAGGCTGAAGTATAAACTCCCATGAGCGATCACAATCCCTACGAAAAACTTGGGGTATCAGAAGATGCTAGCTTCGACGAAATTCAGGATGCTCGCAATCGCCTATTGGAGCAATACAGTGGCGATGCCAAGCGTCTAGAAGTAATTGAAGTTGCTTACGACGCGATTTTAATGGAGCGCTTGCGGATGCGCCAGGAAGGTAAAATTAAAGTTCCTGAGCGGATTCGGTTTCCAGAAGCTCGAGTGCAAGCGCTTCCCAAAGAAAGCCCTACTCCCCGTGAACAGTCGCCAGCGTGGCTGCAACGTATGCTGGATCAGCCAACAAAAGCTGATGTGCTATTACCTGGAGCTTGGTATGCGGGTTTGAGTGCCGCCAGCGTATTCTACCCAGCAGCAGGCGATCAGGTTTTGCAGCTAGTTTTAGTTGTTGGGGTGGGAATTAGCATTTACTTTCTCAATCGTAAAGAAGGTAAGTTTGGTCGAGCAGTTTTATTCACACTAGTTGGGCTAATTATTGGTTTAATCCTTGGGGGACTAGTTGCTAACTGGCTTTTACCGCAAGTACCATTCATTAGTCTCACGCCGAATCAGTTTTCTACGGTATTAACGTTTATCTTGTTATGGTTGGTTAGCAGCTTTTTACGTTAATTTCGGGACTATGTTGACTCGATTTTGTCTGTGGCAAAGCTGCCTAAATAAATTATCTGGATATTTCAGATTTTGGCTGACTAATGGGTAATGGACTATACAATTTCAGGTCTATTACCCATTACTATTGCCAATTACTGCAATATTGCGCCATTACAAGCTACTAGCCGATAGAAAGTGATCGCTGATTTTTAAGCCCAGTTTCTAAGATAAAATCAACAGCTGCGCTTAAATTTGGCACAATAAATTCAGGGTGGTAAAGTTCTAATTGAGCGCGATCGCGGATACCAGACTCCACAGCGATCGCCTTAATATTATGTTTTTTCGCCGCCGTAATATCGGCTTCCGTGTCTCCCACCATCCAGCTATCAGCCACAGCAGGTAGTTCCTCAATTGCCCGTGTCATCAGTAAAGGCTTATCTTCAATATCACGGGTTTTCACATAATCGTTAGCTAAACAATAGCAGCGATTCTCGGGGAAAAATCTACCTAGCTGGAATTTTTGGAAAGCATAGTCTAATTCCCAGACTCGGCGCATTGTCATCACCGCCAAATCAACTCCAGCAGCTTGAATTTTTAAGAGCGCTTCCACTGCACCAGGAACTAAAGTATCGTATTGAAAGTAATGCTCAGTATGTACTGTTTGCCGCCGCAATTGTGCAAATTCTAATGCCTGCGCTTCATCCAGTCCAGAATTGATGGCAATTTGTTTTTCTGGAACCCGCGATCGCTTCATCTGCCAAAATTCTGCCTTAGAAAGTTCTCGTACAGATTGATCGGAACGTCGGGTTTTCTCTAAGCAAAATTGATAAACACGGTAGTATCGTTCAGAGACATCAACAATAGGGCCGTCGAAGTCAGTAATTAGTCTTAGCATCGGCGGATAAGCAAACATTAATTTTTATTAAATTATCTCATATATTGTTACCTTGTGGGAGTTTGGGGTTAGGTGTTTGTCCCAATTACCCATTACCCAATCCCCACATCCGACTTCATTACTTCATACTCCCTACCACTGGGCTTTAAACTAAATTGGGGAGATGATTGCAAAAATTTAGTAAAATTAGTGCTTAACTTTAACTTCTTGACAATGGCATTAGGAGATTGTCCAGATATTTTCTGTAACTCTGTGCCTAGTTTAGATACAGTCAATTTTGTTTTAGGAGACTTGGCTTGCAGATTACTAATAATTTCTCCTAGTAATCTTTCCAAGTCTTCTTTTGAGCTAATTTCCTTAACTTCTAAAGTATTCCCCTGTTCTGCTAAATTCTCTGAGTCAGCAGATGGTATGGATTTGTCTTCTAAGTTTTGCGGGTTACTGTTAGAATCTAGTTCGCAACGCTCTTGAAATAGATTAGCGATCGCAGTCAAATTTCTGAGTCTTGAATTAATAGATTCCTGTTCAGCTGTAATTAAATCCTGGATTTGATCCAGCACCCCTTCTAAAGAGGGAATTTCGGTTGATTGTGCTAGAGAATAAAAAATAAATTTTCCAGTATTTTTATTCTCTATATGCAAAGTTTGAGATTTTCTCCGCACCCAATATACTGTTAAACCTTGGTTTTGTAGTTCATTGCATAGGTGGGTTAAAATACCATCTCCCGAACAAACAAATATTTCTTTAACTGTGGGATAATAACTTAATAAGCTAGCACCAACAGCAATCATTTTCGCATCAGCGCCATCTTTGCCACCTGGTACATGAAAAAGTTGATAACCACGTTCATATAGTTCTGTATCTTGTTTGCCATTACTGGGAGTCTTCCAGTTAGCAAATGCAATTTTTACTTGTAGCGGATAATTGCAAATACTAGCTAAAAATGCTTCAGCAGCAATATCTATTTTTAAGTTTTCTGCATCCAAAAGTAAAAGAGAAATTCCTGTATCTAGCTGCGGTTGAATTTGAATTTTGGGTTGGATGCTTTGGATAAATTGGGTAAATGCAGCAGATTCTAAAAATTCTGATGATAATAGAGTTTGCAAGAGTTCTTGAGCTAAAGTTAAACCTTGAGATTCAGAATTTTTCTCTTTTGTGGTTTCTGTTGACAAGTTTTCTATCAAAGAAATTTCTTGTGCTTCAGCCAAAGGTATTTGAGTATGTCCGTTGCTCTCCTCAATCCACTCATTTTCTAAGGAACTGAGCAATACAGGCTCCATGAATTGTTTACGGCAATTTTTGCACAAATAATACTGCTTACCATTCCTACGACCGTTTTTACGGTATGAAGTAGAGGCGCATCGAGGACATTTCATCTTGTTATTTAGCTTGTCTTGTGCTGATATTTACCTCTAATTTTTCAATCTGAAAAGTTAAGTTTACAAAGTTTAATAAATTGGCTAAGTTCAGTCT
This sequence comes from Nostoc linckia FACHB-104, assembly GCF_014696615.1. GTDB lineage: Bacteria > Cyanobacteriota > Cyanobacteriia > Cyanobacteriales > Nostocaceae > Aulosira > Aulosira linckia_A. The sequence continues at coordinate 34,944 of NZ_JACJQJ010000021.1, forward strand.
CGGTATAAATTATAGCCAAAATTCATCAGTGGTTATTCATGATCAATAGAGGAAATACTTTAATTCATCCGTGGTAAAACATATTCGCGGGTACGGTAATCTGAGGGATTAGTAAAGATTTTCGTTGTAGGGCCAAATTCAACCACGCTGCAAACCCGATTTTCATTGTGTTGGAAGAAAGCTGTAAAATCTGATACACGAGTTACCTGCCGCATATTATGGCTCACAATTACGATAGTTAACTCAGAGCGTAAACTTTGGATCAGATCTTCAATTTTGCCGCTGGCTATAGGGTCTAGACCAAAACAAGGCTCATCCATTAAAATAACTCTTGGCTTGACGGCTAAAGCGCGAGCAATGCAGAGCCTTTGTTGTTGACCTCCAGAAAGTTCCAAAGCAGATTTGTGCAACTTATTTTTCACTTCATCCCAAAGGTCAGCAGCTTTAATAGCAGATTCAATAATTGCGTCTAATTCTGATTTCGGATACCAACCGACTAGTTTGACACCATAGGCAACATTATCATAAACGCTCATGGGAAACAGATTTGGTTTAGGCAAAACCATACTAATTTGGCGACGCACCCGATTTAAATTTACGCGACGCTCATATATATTTTGACCAAAAAATTCTACTCTTCCTTCAACTTTTATTTCTCCTTCTAATTCACTCATGCGATTGAGTGATTTCAGAAAAGTAGATTTACCACAACCGCTAGGGCCAATAATGGCAGTAACTTTGTCTTGGTAAAAATCTAATGATATATCTTCAATTATCTTCTTATTGTCGTAATAAAAACTAAAATTGCTGACTTTTATAGCCGATACTAATTTACTCATGGTCACAAGATGTTTGATATCAATATTGAGTTAGCAGAACTGTGAAACTCCTATTCCGTAGTACGTTATTTCTATAACCTTATTTATAAAGTATTTGTAAATTTTTAATATACTTAAAGGCTGGGAGAGGTAATTATACAAGTAAAAATCTCCAAAAAATTACTCATTATATACTTAATTGATGACATTTAAGCTTTGCATAAAACACCAAGGGCTTGACAAAAATACATTACTCGTATGTGTTACAAATTAGCCTCCAGATAACCAGGAGTTAACTTTTATATTACCTGAGCCAGTCAAATTTCAGGTAGTGAACAGTTAACTAATATGTTCACTAACTCTGAACTTCAGAAGAACAATCTGCTTTTACACTGATTGGGCGACAATTGTACGCCCGACAAATTAGGAGTATCCTGGTGAACAAGATGAACTTTAAGCTTAACAGCTTGACGGTATTAGGTGTAACTTCATTTGTAGCTGCTACTTTTGGGTTAACAATGTCTGCGGTTCAGTCCCAAAGTGTTAACACAATAAAAGTAGATGGTTCCAGTACTGTATTTCCAATTACGGAAGCAGCAGCAGAGGATTTTCAAAAAACTCAAGGCGGTAGAGTACGAGTTACTGTAGGTGTTTCTGGTACTGGTGGCGGCTTTAAAAAGTTCTGTCGTGGTGAAACAGATATCTCTAATGCTTCTCGTCCTATTTTGCAAAAAGAAATCAGCGATTGCAAAGCTAATGGTGTTCGTTATGTAGAATTACCAGTAGCTTATGATGCTTTAACAGTTGTAGTTAACCCACAAAACACTTGGGCAAAGAATCTGACAGTCGCTGAACTCAAGAAAATTTGGGAACCAGGGGCACAAGGTAAAGTAAATAACTGGAGTCAAGTCCGTTCCGGCTTCCCCAATGCACCATTGAAGTTGTTTGGCCCTGGTACTAATTCTGGAACCTTTGACTACTTTACCGAAGCTGTGGTTGGTAAAGCTAAATCTAGCCGGGGTGATTTTACCGCCAGTGAAGATGATAACGTTTTGGTACAGGGTATTTCCCGTGATAAAAATGCCTTAGGGTACTTTGGATATGCCTATTATGCAGAAAATAGCAAAAGGCTGAAAGCTGTTTCAGTTAATGGGGTATCACCATCGGAAGCTACTGTCAAAAATGGTAGTTATACTCCCCTATCTCGGCCGTTGTTTATCTATGTGAGTTCTAAGTCTATTGATAAACCAGAAGTCAAGCAGTTTGTGCAATTTTATTTACGGAATGCTGCTAAGTTCGCTAAAGAAGTAAGATATGTAGCGCTACCTGGTTCAGCTTACACTACAGCTCAAAGCCACTTCACTAAAAAGAGATTTGGTAGCGTATTTGGTGGTCAAGAAGCAGTTGGTCTAAAGATTGACGAACTGATGCGCCGTGACGCTAAAGAATAAACTCATTTCTGAATTTTGAATTGGGTTAAATTGAGCAAATGTTATACCAAATCAAATAATGTTTGCGACACATCAATATATTCTAGAGGTCACGGCGTGCCGTGCCCCTACAATTTGTCGCATTCTTTTTCAAATTGGTATTAAATTCTAAAGCTTAGATCGCATTTGCCAATCTAAAATCCGTCTTCTCCCAAAGGGAGAGGCTACGCCAAGAAAAGTTTGTTCAACGGGGGAACTCCCACAGGTAACTTTTCGCAAAATCAAAAATTGTTTGATCCTTTATCCAAGGAGAGGTTTTTACCTCTCTTTGTCTTAATTGAAGTAGATTTTTTCAAGAGCGATCGCTATCCGTTTAACATGATTGGTGCTAAACCAACTCGACTTTCTCCCAAACTATTGCGTAATCTGCGGGAACGGGCCATTGAGTTTGTCTTGTTTCTCGCAGCATTGTCTTCTGTGGCGACTACCATAGCGATTGTCGCCATCTTGGTTTACGAGTCCATACTATTTTTTCAGAAAGTATCTCTCTGGGAATTTCTCACAGATACGCAATGGACACCTTTGTTTGACGACAAGCACTATGGTATTTGGCCTTTGGTGTCAGGAACTTTAGTAACTACTGTAGTTGCTTTATTAGTAGCAATTCCACTCGGTACAATTATTGCTATTTACCTCAGTGAATTTGCGCCACCGATAGTCCGAGAGGTAATCAAACCGATTTTAGAATTATTGGCAGGGATTCCTACAGTAGTTTACGGGTATTTTGCCTTACTTTTTGTTACGCCTTTATTGCAGGTGATATTACCAGAATTACCTGGTTTTAATATGTTGAGTGCGGGTTTAGTCATTGGAATTATGATTATTCCCTATGTAAGTTCCCTGAGTGAAGATGCGATGCGCGCCGTACCTGCACATCTACGGGAAGGTTCTTATGCAACTGGTGCTACTCGCTTGCAAACAGCCTTACGAGTTGTAGTCCCAGCATCGATTTCGGGCATATCAGCAGCTTACATTTTGGGGATTTCCCGTGCAGTTGGTGAAACGATGATAGTCGCGATCGCAGCTGGCGGTCAACCTAACCTCACCTGGAACCCGATGGAACCAGCCGCAACCATGACAGCATACATTGTTGCAGTCAGTCTTGGCGATTTACCACATGGCACTTTGGAATACGAAACTATCTTTGCTGTAGGGCTAACTCTAGTATTAATGACTTTGGTATTTAATATCATTGGTCATTTTCTGACTAAGCGCTATCGAGAGATTTATTAGTTTGTCATTTGGCATTTGTCATTGGTCATTTGTCAGTTAATTACGAATTACGAATTGCATGACGACAACTCATAATATGCGGCAAATCCGCGCTATTATCAACCGCAACAAGTTTTCTGAATATATTTTTAGCATTGTTGGCTTGTTGTCAATGTTGATTGGAATTGTGACTCTACTAGCACTAATATTTGACTTAGTTAGTGATGGTGCGCCGCGTCTTTCTTGGGAGTTTCTTACTTCTTTTCCTAGCCGGAGGGCAGCAAATGCTGGTATTCTTTCAGCTTGGGTAGGGTCGCTTTTAGTCATGCTAGTAACGGCAGCGGCTGCAATTCCGATTGGTATAGCATCAGGAATTTACTTAGAAGAATATGCCCAAAAAAATTGGCTTGCTGATTTTATTGAGATTAATGTCACTAATTTGGCTGGCGTTCCCTCAATAATTTATGGACTGTTAGCCTTGGGTTTATTTGTCTATGGTTTCAATTTAGGCCCTAGTGTTGTAACAGCAGGATTGACATTAGCACTATTGGTTTTACCTGTGGTAATTGTCACCACTCGGGAAGCTTTGCGCGCTATTCCTAATAGTATTCGCGAAGCTGCCTACGCTACTGGTGCGTCTAAATGGCAAATGATTTGGGATCATGTTTTACCTTATGCAACTGGTAGCATTCTCACAGGAATTATTGTGGCTTTAGCACGTGCTATTGGTGAAACTGCACCTCTAATTACTATAGGCGCACTGACATTTATTGCCTTTCTTCCAGAGTCTCCAATTAAAGGGGAATTTCCTTTTATCTCCTTTTCCTGGTTATCATCACCTTTCACAGTTATACCCATTCAAATGTTTGATTGGGTGTCTCGTCCGCAAGAAGCATTTCAGGTAAATGCCGCCGCTGCAGGTATTGTACTAATTGCCATGACTTTGGCTATGAATGCTGTAGCCATTTATCTTCGCTATCGTTTACGTAAAACAATCAAATGGTAGAAAAAAAATCTTCAATTTTAGAAAAACCGATTAAAGCTGCGGTTAATTATCTCAATTTCTACTATGGTGGTAAAGTTCACGCCTTAAAAGATATTAATATGCCCATCGGTGATAAACAGGTAACGGCACTGATTGGGCCTTCTGGATGTGGCAAAACTACGTTATTGCGTTGTTTTAACCGAATGCATGACCTTTATCCAGGAAATCGTTATCGGGGGGAAATTACTTTAGAACCCGATGGGATTAATTTGTTGAGTAATAAGGTTGATCCAATTGAAGTCCGGATGCGGATTAGCATGGTGTTTCAAAGACCTAATCCTTTTCCTAAGTCTATTTACGAAAATGTAGCTTATGGTTTGAGGGTACGAGGTGAAACAAAACGCGTAGTTATTGATGAAAAAGTCGAAAAAGCTTTGCGTGGTGCAGCTTTATGGGATGAAGTTAAAGATAGATTGCGTGATTTAGCTTCTAACCTTTCTGGTGGTCAACAACAACGGCTTTGTATTGCCCGTGCTTTAGCAACTGACCCAGAAATTGTACTATTTGATGAGCCAACATCTGCTTTAGATCCCATCGCTACTTCTAGTATTGAAGAGTTAATTACTCAACTGAAGCAAACAGTGACAATTTTAATCGTCACTCACAATATGCAACAAGCTGCCCGTGTTTCTGACTATACGGCGTTTATGTATTTGGGTGAATTGGTGGAGTTTGACAAGACAGAAACGATTTTTAATCATCCTGCGAATAAAAGAACGGCTGATTATGTAAGTGGGTTGTTTGGGTAAGGGGAATGGGGAATGGGGATTGGGGAAGGGGGAATGGGGATTGGGGAATGGGGATTGGGGATTAAAAATCCCTGTCTTCAAACCTGAAAACAGGGCGGGGAAGTTAAATGATTAATAATTATTCGTCAATTTGCCAAGAATCTTTGGTGATTTCTTCATCAAGGATTCTCTTAGGACGCAAGATGATAATAATCTTTCCTAACAGGGGAATTTCTGTTTCAGTTTCAAACCACTGAATATCTAATTCACCAGAATTTTCTAATATAAAGTAGCTGGAAGCATCCCATTGCCGTTGGGCACGATCTACTACTACTAAAACTTTTCCGGGCTGATTTTGGCTTTGGTTGGGCAGGCGATCCGTATTCGCTATAATCACTACTGGGTCTTCGGCACTCAATAGTACTTGCCAACCTGGTAATGGTACCCAAGCTTGTTCGCCAGTAAATTTAACCATGCGAAATGGTTGAATTTCTGTCACTAATGGCACCGCTTTTAAGTCGTTTGGTGTCAATGGCAACTCACCAGCTACAGGCACAATTCTTGGTAATTCTTCTTCAGACTCTAGGCGATAAAAGGGTAAAAGTGGAGCCGGACGTTTAGGAACGACAGTAAAATCTGTTAGTAATTGTTCAATTTGTTTCCTAGCGGATACCGTGTGTGCAAACCGTAAGCCTTTAGCAATTAAACGCGATCGCTCTTGAAAATCGCTGTTTTGCCGTGCTAGTTTCCATGCAGTATAAGCTATAGCATCTCCTGGATGATTAGAAAATCCCTCTGGCAAGATGCGGAAGCGGGAAAACTCTTTATAGGCTTTGGCTACTTCCCTTGCTTCATCCATATCGAGTTTGTGCTGGAAAGTCAAGTCAGCAGCAGCAGCGCGTTCTTCGTGGGTGAGTAACCGTAACTCATATAAAATATCACTGCCCCGTGCGGCGTAATGCGATCGCGTTGCTTCTGATGCACCGCCTTTTTCTAAAGAATTATAAACTTGAGAACCAACAACTACCTGATTTTGTTGAATTGGCTCAAATCCAGTAGCTTCAAAAATTTCTTGAGGATTGTAACCATTTTTTTGCAAATAAGCGATCGCTTGACCCCATTCCACCCAGTTACCTTGCTTTTGCCGTAACTTTGTTAGCAACTCCTGGGCGGTATCTGAATCAGCGTTGTCAGGATTTTGAGCGTTGGGTGGTAGGTCAGTCATACGTTAATAATTAATACCGGCTCGGCAAATCTTATTCTATAGGAAAAAAGCCGGAAAACCCTGTACTCAGATGCAGGTGTGCGGAGGGGATGAGGGAGATGAGGGAGATGAGTAAGATGAGGGAGATGAGGAAGATGAGGGAGAACAAAAAAACAATATTACCCATTACCCATTACCCATTACCCATTACCCATTACCCATTACCCATTACCCATTACCCAATCCCCAATCCCCATTACCCATTACCCATTACCCATTACCCATTACCCAATCCCCAATCCCCATTACCCAATCCCCAATCCCCAATCCCCAATCCCTAGTTCCCTAGTTCCCTATTATTTAACGACATCCGCAATTTTCCGCAAGGCTGGGTAATCTATTATCAACTAGACTTGGTATGGAATATAACAAGAAAGTAAATATTTTAAGGCATCTATGGATAATCTCAGTTTGGAAACTAATACAGATCGTCGTCAATTAAGAACTTTAGATAGGCCGAAAAAACTCAAAATCCTGGTGGTTGATGATGAACCAGATAATCTAGATCTGCTGTATCGCACGTTTCGCCGGGATTTTCAAGTTCTCAAGGCGGATAGCGGGATGAACGCCTTGCAAATGTTGGCTGCAGAAGGAGAGGTGGCGGTGATCATCTCTGACCAACGGATGCCAGAAATGAAGGGAACTGAGTTTCTCAGTAAGACCGTACCTCAGTTCCCAGATACAGTGAGGATTATCCTTACAGGTTTTACTGATATTGAAGATTTAGTAGAAGCAATTAATGCAGGGCAAGTCTACAAATATATTACCAAGCCCTGGGACCCTGGAGAATTGAAGGCTGTAGTCCAAAGAGCCGCCGAAACCTACGATTTACTGAAACAACGCACAGAAGAATTACGCTGTGCTAATGCTCAAATGGCGCTGCTGACTGTTTTAGTCGAGGTCACACAAGCCGCTAATAGTTTAGAAGAAATACTTATACCTATTGCGACTGCATTTAGTCAAAGTTTCGGCTCAGATGCCTGCATTCTGCAATTGATTGAAAATAATACTTTAGTTGCGACTCAAGGGTCTTACTGTGAAGGCGGTACTGTAGAAAACTGGCTAGCACAAGACCCCTTAACAAACGAGGCGATCGCTACTGGCAATATTCAAGTTTCATTAAATATACTGAAAGACCCGAAATTATCCAGTGTTACTCATTACCAAAATTCGGATATACAAGCACACTTAATTATTCCCATTACCTATCGCAACAAAGTTATGGGGGTATTATCGCTACAGTGGAAACAACCTCACACTTTGCGAGATGATGAATTAAAGCTAATCAATTTATCAGCACAATTGGTAGCGATCGCTCTGACGAGCAGTTTCTATCATCAAACACAAATGTAGTCAAGTGTCAACTGTCAAGGGTCTAAAGTTCAGGTCTTGGCTTTGGCTCTTGACTACAGACGCGATTAATCGCGTCTCTCCAATTCTTGACTTTTTGACTAATGACTCAGGAAATTCGCGTTATTTTCGATCGTATTGCTCCGATTTATGACCAGTTGAATAATTGGTTGAGTTTGGGACAACACCAAATTTGGAAGGAAATGACAATTAAATGGAGCAACCCGCAACCGGGAGATACTTGCCTAGATTTGTGTTGCGGGAGTGGGGATATCGCTTTCGGTTTGGCTAGGCGTGTAGGTGCTACAGGTCATGTGTATGGAGTTGATTTTTCCGCTAACCTGCTAGCAATGGCGAAAGAACGCTCCCAAAAACAGTATCCCCAACCTCCTATTACCTGGGTTGAAGCTGATGTCCTCGATTTACCCTTTGAGGACAACAAATTTGATGCAGCAACTATGGGCTATGGTTTAAGAAATGTTAAAGATATTCCCCGCAGCCTCAAAGAGTTGTACCGTGTTCTCAAACCTGGTGCAAAAGCTGCGATTTTAGATTTTCATCGCCCAGAGAATCCCCAGCTGCGATCGTTTCAGCAATGGTATTTGGATAATATTGTTGTCCCCATAGCCACCCAGTTAGGGGTTAAGGAAGAATACGCCTACATCAGTCCCAGCTTAGATCGCTTTCCGATTGGCAAAGAACAGGTAGAATTAGCTTATCAAGTTGGTTTTGCTGAAGTCACACACTACCCCATTGTGAACGGTATGATGGGAGTGCTGGTAGTCAGTAAACTTTAGATTTTGTATTGCATATTTTGCCTTGAGGTCTACTGGAAAAAACACAGAGATTCTTAAATGCAAAAGTCAATATTTAATCTAAAAACCAATATCCAATACCCAAAATTGCTAAGTCCAAAATCCTGTGGATTGGTCTCATTTGTGGCTTTATGTATCACCACCGATATTAGGTGGAATTATTGGCTATTTCACGAATGATATAGCCATAAAAATGTTATTTCGTCCCTACCGAGCGATTTACATCGGTAAGCAAAGATTGCCATTCACACCTGGTTTGATTCCCCGTAACCAGGAAAGGCTTGCTCTGAAAATTTCTAATACAATCATGGGGTCACTTTTGACTCCAGAGGAGTTGCAAAATCTGGCTCGCCGTCTGTTGCAAACAGAACGGGTAGAAGGAGCAATTTTGTGGTTGTTAAAACTAGCACTTGACCAAATTAATTCTGAGGATAAAAATCAAAAAAGTGCTAAAATCGTTGGCGGAATTTTGCGAGATTTATTAGGTGAATCCTTACCACGCCTCCTCAAAGTTTTAGCTCGGCGGGAAGACTTTTTAGAAGTACAAATCAATCAGATTTTTGACCAAATACTCCTAGAATTTCAACTGAGTGAAGAACAGTCAACTAGGCTAGCTGATTGGCTTTTGCAAGTAGTTCTACCGCCAGATGTTCTGCGACAGACAATTATTGATTTTTTAACCGATCGCACAATTCAAACCATTGACGAAACCTTTCGGGAAAAGACAAGCGGTACCTATTGGGTAGTAGCGAATTTGTTTGGTTTACGCAATACTCTTACTAGACTGAGAGCTTTTTGTTTAGATGAAAAAGAGGCTACCAACGCTCGTTTGCAAGAATTAATTCAAGAATTGCAAATACGCGATCGCATCAAAAAACTATTGCAAAATTTATCTTTGCAAAACTTGCCCATAGGAACAGTACGCCAACTGCGTAAAACTACCAGAGAAAGCGTCCGCCACTACTTACAAACTAGTGGTAGCGATTTACTTCAAGGTTTAACTGACTCTGTAGATTGGGAGAATATCGCCTCTTTGCTGCTCAATCGTCTGAGTACATCACCCGTAGTTAGTAGTTCTCTAGAAGTTGTCAGCCAAGAATTGGCTTTAATTTTAGAGCGCTATTTAGAGAAAGATTTAGAAGCGATTGTGGCGCAAGTAATCCCAATTCTATCTATCGATCAGGTAATTGTTGACCGCGTAAAATCAACTTCTCCTGCTGATTTAGAGGCTGCAATTGAAGGAATTGTTAAAAGCGAATTGCAGGCAATTGTAACTTTAGGTGGTGTCTTAGGTGTAATTGTGGGTTTAGGTCAAACGGTGTTTTTGCTGTTTAATCAACAATAATTGGTAGTTGTCAGCGCAGCTTTTTGCTTGGGGAATTTTTAAATTCGAGCTTTGCTAAATCGCCATCTTGAGCCATCTAAACATTTGCTCTACAGTTAAGCTGATACGCACCTAAATCAAATATTCTGGCGTTAGGACTGTCAAGGGTCAATCGTCCAGGGTCAAAGGCTAGCTTGGACTTTGGACTCTTGACTTTTGACAACCTCAGTGCGAAATATACAATTTAAATGCATAACAGCTTAGTGCGATTACTAGGTCAAAATCTGGGCTAAATTCAGCACAAATCCAGGTAGTACATCCTCTCCTGATAAGTTAGTAGGGGATTTGAGAATCTCAACTTCCTGTTCTGGGCGATAAATTTCTACCTGTTGATTTTGCGGATCAATCAGCCAACCTAAACGCACACCGCTATCAATATACTCCTGCATTTTTCGCCGCAGTGTTTCTAGGCTATCTGTAGCCGAGCGTAATTCTGCCACAAAATCCGGAGCCATTGGTAAGAATTTAGCTGGATCTGGGTTTAAGGCTGTTAATCTCTCCCGAATCACCCAAGACGCATCAGGAGAACGATTTGCACCATTAGGGAGTTTAAAACCTGTGGAAGAGTCAAAAGTTAACCCTGTACCATCAGCATCAGCCCAATTACCTAAGCGCTGTGTCAATCGGCTATTTCGATTTCCGCTTTCCCATCCTGTTGGTGGCATAATAATCAGTTCTCCCTCAGCAGTCCGTTCAATACGCAAATCTCGATTATTTTGACAGATTTGGAAGAACTGCTCATCAGTTAGCTCGATAGTAGGGCGTAAGTCGAGAATTAGGTCATTCATAATTTGCCTTGCAATCTTGCTAACTTTAGCCTAGCATTTACCAATCTCGGTAGAGTTTTTCGGCGTAAAACATAATCTCTTCGTTAGGTAATCTAATTTTGGGTTTTTCTCTGGGATAGAGAGTTTCTACTGCTGTACTGTCTTGTTCTACAACTGTAGCTGCTGCCTGTAAAACTGAATTTTTAAACAACAATTTCGTTATCGGATTCATAAATTTGGCATACATCAAAATAAATGTTTTGGTAATTTTTTCTGTTTCTGGGTAGAGAATATGAAATTGAGCAATATCAGCAATAGGTGCTTTACTAAATAAAACTGTAGTTGAAGGAAAAGCGTACTCCAATTGATTATGCATAATCTTGGGTAATATACCCACAACAGGGTTTTGGAGCATTTCTTTCCAAGTATTGTCTGCTCTAATTAAATTTTGTGTAACTTTGGCGTAATAGCCTTGTGGCTCAAAAGCAGTTACATTACAAGATGTAATTTTAAACAAGTCTTTGTGTGTGCCATTTTGGTGATTATAGTCATAATTAACCATCAGGTTACTAAGAAAATCACCTTTAATACTTTTTTCTCCAGTCACACCTAAAAATTCGTATTCATTGGCTACTTTTTGATGTAAATCTGGAATTGGTAATCTCGGTTCATATCCGCCATAAGTCCAGATACAATCATTACTAACAATTACCTCTAATGCTTTAGTAATTGGCTGGGTATCTTTTTTCTCGGTTTGACAGAGTCTACCTTTACCATCAAATTCTAGTGCATGAAAAGGGCAAGCAATTGTATCTCTTTCTTGACACACCCAGCCATTTGATAAAGGTGCTTGCATATGGGGACAAACATTATTTAGGGCAAAAACATCTCCTTTCGCATTTTGCCAAATAACGTAATCTTGACCATTTAAAGTAATTTTATTGGGTCGATTAATTCCCAACCTTGATTTATGAGCAATTAACCAAGGCGCACCGGGCAGAATTGGTTCCATTCTTCCTCCAATATATTTGATTTTTTTGATTTATTGGATATTTGCGAATAGCTATCTATTGGCGAAAGATAGATTTTAGATCTCAGCTAAAATTAAATGAATAAAGCAAATTTACCGACTATCTTGTCGGCTAACTTTTATTAAGGATGTCTGCAAAAATTAATTAACTAAATTTTTAGTTAATTAAGAGTAATGTAATAAATTTCATCTAGCCTGTCAACTACTAACCAATTTTTTAGTTAAGATGATTTTCGTGATTCTGATAAAAAACCGTGGGTCGTTCAACGCAATCAAAACCAGCATCGAATAAACCGCGCCAGGTGCGGGATGCAGAGGTAACAAAAAAACAGATTCTAGATGCAGCAGAAGCAGAGTTCGCCAGAAATGGGCTGAGTGGGGCGCGAACAGAGGCGATCGCCAAAGGTGCAGGTGTCACTACAGCGATGATTTATTACTACTTTGAGAGTAAGGAAGGGCTATATCAGGCTGTAATGCAACGTCCGGCTGTAGAAATGCACGAATGGTTTAAACGGCTAAATCTGGATAGCATACCACCAGAAGAAGCATTAAAGCTGGTGATCAAAGAAGCGATCGCTTACGAAACTGCACACCCACAACGTGGAATGCTGTGGTTTCAAGAAGCGAACCAAAACCAGGGAAAATATTTTAAATTGGGGAATTGGCAAGATAACTTCGGCTACTTAATCAAAATTTTAGAGCGCGGAATGGCAGCAGGTTGTTTTCGCCAAATAGATCCATTTCTTGTCACCCTGCAAATTGCTGGAGTTTGTACTTTCTACTTCAACGCCCACGAAAACCTCAAGCATGTTAGACCAGATTTACAACTACTGAGTCCAGAAATCATTGAACAGTATACCGAGCAAGCGGTTAATTTGATTTTGGCAGGTGTGCGGAGGGGATGAGGGAGATGAGGGAGATGAGGGGACAAGGGGACAATAGCAATTACCCATTACCCATTACCCATTACCCATTACCCATTACCCATTACCCATTACCCATTACCCATTACCCATTACCCTATCCCTTAGCTATTTTCTCGTTGTTGGTCTTGAATTTAGGATAAGCAATGCGTTTGTGGTGGAATTGTTGCCAAACTTCTACGAATATTTGAGCGATGTCAGAAACTTCTTCGCGAGTGAGTCCAGAATCTACTAGTTGATTGTCTTGCCATCTCGCCCGCAGGATATTATTCAGCATATTGAAAGCTTGTTCTGGTGTTGCATCTTTGAGCGATCGCAATGCGGCTTCACAGGAATCGGCTAACATGACAATTGCTGTTTCCCGCGATTGGGGAATTGGGCCATCGTAGCGAAAATCAGCGTCTTCTACTTGGATACTAGGATCTTCTTTAGCCATTTGCTGCGCTTGGTGATGGAAATAAGCAATCAGCATGGTTCCCTGATGTTCTGGAATGAAGGCTTGAATTGCAGTGGGTAAAAGATGTTCCTGTGCCATCACTAACCCTTCACTAACGTGCTTCTTAATAATCGCTGCACTCTTCCAGGGGTCTTTAATTTCTGTTTCATGTTTATTCGGCCCTCCCATTTGGTTTTCAATAAAACCAGAGGGGTCGTGCATTTTACCGATGTCATGGTAAAGTGTACCGGCGCGCACTAGTTCCACATCGCATTTGAGGTGTTTAGCTGCGGCTTCTGCTAATGTGGCTACAAATAAAGTATGTTGAAAGGTTCCGGGCGCTTCTGTTGCTAGTCGCTTTAATAAGGGGCGGTTAGGATTCGCTAATTCTGCTAACCGGATCGGGGTGACTAAATCAAAGAGTTTTTCTAAATAAGGACTCAAGCCTAAAGCTACAATACTCCACGCTAAGCCAGATAAAGCAAATAAGCCTGCTTCTTTGAGAATGAGATACCAAGAAACTGGACTTCCTAGAACTAAGAGAATTAAGTAAATTCCTCCCTGGGTTGAGGCGATCGCAAGACCTAATAAGGCCAGTTCCTCACGCGATCGCAGTCGTTTGGCCATTAAACTGCCTACTATTCCCCCAGCTGCACCAGCAACCAGGGCAACTTTACTCATTTCCATGCCAATTGGTAGCACTCCTAACAATAGCCCTACAACTGTGACACCCAAAGATGGGCCGTAAAAGCTACCTAACAATAAACCAATCGCACTCCAGGTAGTATGTAATATACCAAACGTCAGCATCCCTGGAGTACTGAGGGTAAGGAGTAAAATCAACAGGCGATCGCGTTGTCGCAATTTAATTTTTAACCGACGTTCAATAATTACAAAAATGCCAATTGCTGTAGTGACAATACCTGTCACCTTAATTAACTCTGCCCAGTTAGTCTCGCTATCAATTAATTGATAATGATCTAATACGTGCAATTGCCACCGGGAAATCTTTTCTCCTTTCTTAACAATTACCTGATCCTTTTGCACCTCAACCATGATTGGTTCTACGTCAGCGGCTACCCGTTGTGCCTGTAGTTGGGTTTTTGTTTCATCTTTCTTCAAATTCGGTTGCAGCACAGTTAACAATACATTCGCTACTAAAGGTTGTGCTGTTAGCGGTTCTAATTTCTCCACTTGCAAGTTGACTGTATTCTTTAAAGCATCTTCTGGTAGCCCGTCGGGAATACCTTGAGCGAGAATTCGTGCAGAAATATCGCGGATTAATGTTTTTGTGGTTACCCAATCTTGATCTGATAACTCTAGAAGAATATTTTCTTGATATATGGTTTTGGATCTGCCAGCTTCGATACGTAATAGCTGTTCCTTAGCTAGCTGGTATTTTTTCCTTGCTTGGGAGATTTGGGATATCAGTGAAGAATATTTTTGTGCCGAATTTGTGACTCGAAAAATTTCTAGATCTGTGACGGCTTTAAATAAGTCGGCGTTGGTAGAAACATTAACTGGTTTTGTATATTCAGGGCTGAGGCTAATAAATGCTTTCCCCGGCTGGATTAATTCTTCTTGCTTGGGGGAACCAACGGGAGGGGATGTAGATAATAACTGGTTTGTTTCATTGGTTTTTTTCGCTTCCTGTGTAGTCGCAGAACTGCTGTTTTGGTTAGGTAACAAAAATCCAACTGGCTGTTTTTTAGTTTTTTCTAACGCTAGTAAGATATTTTTCCACTCTGACTCACTACAAGCGCGCAGATAACTTTGGCTAGTAATAGACAACTGTAAGGTTTCAGCAAAAGGAAAATCACCACCAGCATCACGAATTTCATCACCTTGATCGAGAATTAGCTGCAAATTATGGTTGATTTGTTCAGTAAGTTGCTGATCCACCCTGAACATAGGCGGGGAAGTGTTCACCGCAGCTTTGCGTTGCGCTTTGGTTTTTTCGATATCTTCAATTTTGGCTGTGTCGGGGGCTTTAATCGTTTCGGGTGCCACAGTATCAACTTTTAGCTTCGGTTGATAATACGATTTGTGCCCGATGACACCTGTCAGCGATACAATTGCGATCGCCAAAATCACCGAGGAACGGTTTTCATGCACCCATTTGACTCCGATGTTATTGACCAATCGGTGTTCTTGCACCGATTTGGTCATTAACCTGAGTACTATTACTGGTTTTTGAATGCCGTCACTGGCTTTTGATACATACAAGTGTATGTTCTTAAACAAAGTTTTGGGAATTGTCCCAAAGCTGCTTTGGCTATTTGGATCGCTTACAGACCTCAGCAACGTTCCTTTGCGGCGTAGTACTTTATACTGTCTTCGCCATTGAGTAAATTGCTGGGTTAGGGACTTCAAAAATCGCTGATGTTTCATTACCTCTGCCTACAGTTGCTTACTTTGATACCTCAAAACAAGACAAACCTAGGGGAAGTCCCCGCAAAAGCAACCGCAGTTGCTTGTAACTGAATTTGGTTCATATTTGCCCACAGTCTGATTGTGCAGGCTTGGTTCCTGTAGCCGCACCCTTGAGGGTAAAGGCTGACATCAACCAACCTGATTAATAGGGAACTTCGGAGGTGGGGTCTAGCGGCCGCCGATTTGCCACAATACCTACCTACAGAGTCAGGTTAAGAGTTTCTTTGGAAATTGTAGTATAAACTACTACTAAATTTTGTCTTGGTTGGATGATTGCTAGGATGGGATTTTTGTTCCACGCCTACAATGCTATTCAGTAGAAATAGCATTAACGCGATCGGATGACGCGAGGCGCTGAGTAGACGCATACCTGTAATGGTAGCGATGCTGCTTCCTCAGACATAGTATCTCCCTCTGCTCGTAATTGGCTAGAATTCAGGGCAAAATTATACAATCCTGACCACACCGTCACAAGTGGATCAGCTAATCCCACCATCTGGGAAAAATTGCTTAATCCCAAAGTTGTGGAGTTTGCTTGTGAATACAATATCTGCCAAGCCACAGGAATACCAGCAGTGCTATTGTA
Organism: Nostoc linckia FACHB-104; assembly: GCF_014696615.1. GTDB lineage: Bacteria > Cyanobacteriota > Cyanobacteriia > Cyanobacteriales > Nostocaceae > Aulosira > Aulosira linckia_A. The sequence continues at coordinate 51,225 of NZ_JACJQJ010000021.1, forward strand.
TGCCCCTGATAAAGCACCAGTAATTGCACTTACAGTATGTAAGTGTAAACGCTTAGAGTCTTGCCGCCAAACATCAGCATTTTGAGTAGCCCGTAAAACTGCCAAGCGGTAGTCTTCTAAAGTAGTCAGAAAGCAGTAAAATGCCATAGCAATAGCGTTACTTAGCTTGTCTTCTCTACTCAACTCAGCTTGCGCCCTGGCTAATCCTGCACCTTGATCCAACAAAGCCTGAACTTTTAATAATTGTTGTGGTAGGGATGTTGGCGTTTCACCAATAAAGGCGATTGTTTCGGGAATTAGGGTGCGGATATGGAGTTTTTCAGTCAAGGCTTGAGCGATCGCATACCCAACTGCGAGTGTTCCATCCCGTACCACTGGGTTATCCTCCCAGATTTCTAACACACGTAGCAAGTTTTGTCGCAATTTAAATGTATTTTCATGAAAAAAAAGTGATACTGGTAGCGTCGCTAGTATCACTTTGCCTAAAGTGTTATCAGTGGCAATTAAATCAGGAGATGCTGAAGAGTAATACTTTCGCCAATCATCTACATCTAATCTGCCCACTTTAATTAAACTTTCAGTTCCTAAAACCGCTATTTTGTCAATGTCATAGTGATCCGAAAATTTTTTGCCACTAGTAGAGCCTAAACTTGCTCCTACTAATGCTCCTAGTAAAGTTCCACGAAACCGACTCACAACTGAGTAGCGCATACATCAAAGATAAAGTATGAAGTGTTAAGGTGTTTGCCCTTGGCGTTCCCGCAAGGTAGGATAAAGGCTGAAAATCTTGATACTTCATCCTTTATCCTTTATCCTTCCTTAAATGATGCACTAACGCTTGTAAGCCTAATAGATAACTTTGCACACCAAAACCACTAATTTGCCCAATAGCAATAGGGGCTATGTAGGAGTGATGTCGGAATTCTTCCCGACGATAGATATTACTCAAATGTACTTCCACTGTTGGTAAGTTCACACCCGCAAGCGCATCTCGCAACGCCACACTAGTATGGGTGTATGCTCCCGCATTAATCAAAATTCCTTGGTATTTTCCTAAGGCTTCATGAATAGTATCAACTAAAACTCCTTCATGATTAGACTGCATGGGGAAAACTTCCACCTGTAGTTTTTCTCCCGCCGCTACTAACAAGTGGTTAATTTCAGCCAGTGTTAAGGAACCGTATATTCCCGGTTCTCGCTGTCCTAGCAAATTTAGGTTTGGCCCATGCAGCACCAAAATACTCAAAGGCTGCAACGTCAAGTCTGGCACTTCAGGCTACTAACGACGCGAACGCTCATTCACTGGAATCGGAATCAGTTCCGGTTCCGGCTCACCTTCTGGGCCGAGCAGAGCTTCAATCAGCTTCCGCGCCAATTCTTTAAGCTTTTCCAGTACCTTTTCTATATAGTCCATTGAACTGACTGCTCCTGAGATACTACCTCAATTTTGACTTACAGCTACGCAGAACTGGCGTACTCTCGCACCTCTGGCCTTGTATTAGGCGATCGCACTCTCCAAATTTAAGGAACGTGCCACATTATAAAATTTTTGTGTTGTGATCTGCCTTACTTATTAGATTATCACATTCTGGAGAATCCCACGGCTATCAAACTATCGCTTTGCTTGATATTAAGTATTGATGATAATTTTTTCATTAGGCTGAGTAATCTCAACTGAGATTGATTAAGTAATTGGAGTTCACTGCAATAAATATGTTGCTGAAGTAGTCAGCACTTAAGTTCTGACAACCACGGTTAAATTCCAGACTACCAGAACTTTTGCTCTGACTAGGGCTTTATTCAAACCTCAGAATGAGTAACAGAGACTACTAGTACTTCACAACGCCAATAAAGCACCCATGAAAAATTGCTCTTAAGCAAGACTAGATGGGTGTTTTGATTTAATACTTAAGACTTTATTAAGTCAGCCTTTTTGTACTAGTCCTCGGCATCAGTTTTTTTTGCACTACTCGCAGAAGTCTTAGAAGTTGATTTGGTAGTTGACTTAGAAGTTGACTTAGTTTTAGTAGTTGTTGATTTAGATTTTGCAGTTGTGGATTTACTCGATTTCCGAGTAGATTTTCCAGACGATGCTTTGCTAGCCAACAATTCTAAGGCTTTCTCCAAAGTCATATCTTCCACGGATTGACCTTCTGGAAGACTGACATTAGTTTTGCCATTCTTAATGTAAGGGCCGTAGGGGCCATCGTAGATGTTGACTGGTGTATCATCATCTGGATGTGCACCCAACTCACGTAAAGCGGCTTTGGATTTGCTACTGCTGGAACTACGTCCCTTTTTAGGTTCTGACAATAACTCTAAAGCACGTTCTAAAGAAACAGTTAAGACATTATCTGCTGCTTTTAAAGAACGATAGTCTTTACCTTCTTTACCTTGGTCATGAACAATGTAAGGGCCAAAGCGTCCTAAACTCGCTTGAATTTTCCCTCCTGTTTCTGGGTGGACTCCTAATGTTCGGGGTAAGGCTAAAAGACCCACGGCCATATCAAAGGTAACGTTTTCTGGTGTTACGCCTTTTGGTAAGGAAGCTTGCTTAGGTTTGGGGTTCTCATCAGTTTTGTCACCTAACTGCACATAAGGCCCATAAGCGCCAATCTTGACATAAATTGGTTCCCCTGTTTCGGGATGGCGACCGAGTTGGTCGGGGCCAGAAGTTTTTTGTCGTAGCAATACCTCAACTTGTTTGGGGTCAAGGTCTGCTGGGGTTAAGTCTTTAGGAATTGAGGCTGTGACCACACCTTCACCGTTTTCTACTTCGATGTAAGGGCCGTATTTACCTATACGAACTTTAGCCGCTAAATTTTCTAGTTCTACGGTTCTCGCTTTAGTAGCATCAATTTGATTTTCCCGTTCTTTGACTAAGGTTTCTAAACCTTTGTCTCCTAGATAAAATTCCTTTAAGTATGGTAACCACTTAGCTTCACCGGTGGCGATGTCATCCAGGGTTTGCTCCATTTTAGAGGTAAAGCTGGGATCGACTACATCAGGGAAATGTTTTTCCAACAGGTCAGTCACAGCAAAAGCTGTGAATGTGGGAATCAAAGCATTATTAACTAATTGGGCATAACCTTTATCAATAATGGTGCCAATAATACTGGCGTAGGTACTAGGACGACCAATCCCTTCGCTTTCTAAGGTTTTCACCAGAGTAGCTTCGCTGTACCTGGCTGGTGGTTGAGTTTCATGGGCGATCGCTTCCAAATTTTTGCAATCTGGATGATCTCCTACTTGCAAACTCGGCAGAATTACTTCTTGGTCTTCCAATGCAGCATCGGGATCGTCGGAACCTTCGACATAGGCCCGTAGATAGCCAGGGAAGTCAATCCGCTTTCCAGAAGCACGAAATCCAGCATCTTCCACTTGCAACTGAATGCTGACTTGAGTTTGCCGTGAGTCAGCCATTTGGCTGGCGACGGTGCGCTTCCAAATTAAATCATAAACAGCTAGTTCTCGACCGCTTAAACCAGTTTCTTGGGGAGTGCGGAAAGTACTACCAGCAGGACGAATGGCTTCGTGTGCTTCTTGTGCGCCTTTGGATTTAGTGGTGTATTGTCTGGGTTGAGGACTGAGATATTGTTTGCCGTAAAGACTTTCTACACAACTGCGAGCAGCTGCGATCGCCTGGTCTGACAAATGTACCGAATCTGTCCGCATATAGGTGATGTACCCTTGCTCATACAAATTTTGAGCAATTCGCATCGTATCTCGTGCGGAAAGACGCAATTTTCGGTTAGATTCTTGTTGCAGTGTTGAGGTCGTAAAAGGTGGCGCTGGTTTGCGCGTTACAGGACGTTCTTCTACTTCTCTGACATTCCAGGTTTTACCAGTCAGGCGTTCCTGGAGTGCGGCTGCATCCTCTTCCGTTAACAAAACCACATTGCGACCTGCGGCGATTTGTCCAGTTGCGGGGTCAAAATCGCTGCCATTCGCTATTTTGGTGCCTCCCAACGTCACCAACTGGGCTGTAAATGGAGCTTTTTCCTTTTCTAGGTAAGCCTTTAAATCCCAGTAAGTACCTTCATGGAAAGCGCGGCGTTGGCGTTCCTTGGTTACCAAAAGCCTCACTGCTACAGATTGTACGCGCCCGGCAGATAGCCCCCAGGCAATTTTTTTCCAAAGCAGAGGAGACAAGGTATAACCCACCAGCCGATCCAAAATCCGGCGCGTTTCTTGAGCGCGAACTAACTGCTCATCAATATTGCGGCAGTTTTTCAAAGCCTTTTTAATCGCCTCTTGGGTAATTTCATGAAATACCATCCGCTTTGTAGGCACTTTTGGCTTAAGCAACTGGTATAAATGCCAACTAATGCTTTCACCTTCCCGATCTTCGTCCGTTGCCAGAATCAACTCATCAGCCTCTTTGAGCGCATCTTTGAGCTGAGTGACAATTTTCTTTTTATCCTTTGGGACAACATACACCGGTTCAAAGTCGGCATCTACATTTACCCCAAGCTGTGCCCATTTCTCTGCTTTGACAGCGGTGGGAATTTCGCTAGCCGATTGGGGTAGGTCACGTACATGACCCATAGACGCTTCCACCCGATAGCCTGATGGTAGGTAGTTGCGAATGGTACGAGCTTTGGTTGGAGATTCGACGATGACGAGAGTTGACATGGAAATTTCAAAAAAAAGAATAGCTGCTAAGCTAAACAGGGAAATTTAGACGATTGGGCGTGATGTCAAAATGGAACGTCGCGCTTGTTGATGTGAGTTTATCTTCACACAAACTGCCCATTAGGGTGAAAATCCGCTAAAGTTTGGGCAATGTTCTTTCCAGATAATAAGGTAGGAAAACACTGGCTTGGAATTTCCAGCTATTTCAATCTTTAACTTATATCAGCAAAATTGGCGACTACAGTTTTCAAAATACCCCCGAAGTGTAATAGAGTGATACCTCCTGTTTTTGGGGATTGGGGATTGGGGATTGGGGATTAGGGACTGGGGACTGGGTAATGGGGAATGGGTGTTCGTTATTTGTTTCCCTTTGCCCCTTTACCCTTTACCCTTTACCCTTTTCACCTTGTCCCCCTCATCTCCTTCATCCCTATTCCCACAAAGGTTGTGCCAAAATTAAATCAAACTTGAGAGAAAAAACGAAGTGGGGTTTGTACCTATCTTGGAGTTTGACCTATGCAGCCAATCCGTCAAGGTGATGTCATTCTACTACCTGTGCCACAAGTTGAAGGAGAAAAGATACCTCATTTGACTTTGGCAGAAGGCGAGGTAACTGGGCATAAGCACCGTATTACTGAGGGTAAGGCAAAATTATTTTCTCAAAATGATACTTTATACTTACGTGTGTATTCTCGGACTGCTTTGTTAGCTCACGAAGAACATCAGGCGATCGCAATTCCCCAAGGTCATTGGATGGTGAAAATTCAACGAGAATACGAGCCTGAAGGGTGGCGCTATGTCGCTGATTGAAAAGTTAACGCCTGAGCAAGAAGCTTTAATTCCAGTTTATCGGGATAAGTGGCGAGAGATTGCGCTTTCCACTGAACGAATTGATCGTGAAAAAGCGGCGGAAGCAGTAAAAGCAGCCTACATAGCAATTGGTAAGAATGCTCCTAACATTATTTTTTATGACAGTCCTTATGTAGCTCTAAAATCTACTATCTTTGACAAGCTTGATTACTTGAAGCAGGAATTAAATAGTAAAGTTGTTAGCCAATTAAATAATTCACCAATTAGTAACCTAAAAAAGCTGCAACGGGAGTTGCTAGAAAAGCCACTAGAGCAATTGGGAAGACAAACTTCATTTTTCAGATCTCTGAGTTATTCAATATATCCTCAAGTTTTTCAGGATATCAACATCGATGAAGAACTATTCGATGAACTGGTCTATAGTAAATTGGATAACAATTTTTCCGACATTTTAGGTTTTAGGCTAAATTGGGTACTGGAAAATTACATCAAAATATATCTGAATGAACAACTACAAAGTGAAGATTGGCAACAAATAAACCTGCAACTCGGAAGTCGGCTATCATCTTCTTTTCATGCCTGTTTATACTCTCATATAAATAATTTCTTTGGGCAATGTTTTCAGCCAGAAGAAGAGTGTAAAATTAACAGCTTTAGGGATTTTATTATTACTAGTGTATGGAATTCTGAAATTTTTCCAGAATTGTTAATATATCAATCTTTAATTAAAGAGTGCGGATGGATTTTTGCTTTTGATAAAGCTGTAATTATATGCGATCGCCCGCTTCATATTCGCCTCGATCATCAAAATCGCCTCCACGCAGAAGGCGAACCAGCAATAGAGTACGCTGATGGATTTAGCCTTTATTCTTATCACGGTGTAACTTTACCTGAAAAATACGGAAAAATTCACCCCCAACAATGGCAAGCGCAATGGCTATTAACAGAAAATAATGCCGAGTTGCGGCGAGTGTTAATTCAAGGTATTGGTTATGCTCGAATTTGCCAAGAATTACAAGCCATTGAATTAGATACCTGGAGAGAATACACCTTATTAAAACTTGATGCTGATGTTGATGAAGAGCCAGTTTATTTATTAAAAATGACTTGTCCCAGCGCTGGGTTTATTCATGCTTTGCGAGTTCCACCGGATATGAAATCAGCACATGAGGCTATTTGCTGGATAAATTGGGGAATTGCTCCAGAAGAATTTGCAATCCAAACCTAAATTGTAAATTTGATAGTTACCTAATCAATAAATTAGCCAAAATCAAGAAAAATTCGTATTTTAGCACACATAATCACAAATGAATAAGATTTATAGCCGCGCTAGCTAAAAGTTGTGCTAGCATAAAATTGGAGAAGTTAGATTCGGTGATACAAATCTTGTTTTTAGTTATAATTGCAAGCACCTCCCCGGATAAGCATCTCTGCATCAATGGATTCTGGAGAGTTTCATGTCTATTTACGTAGGGAACCTATCCTACAGCGTCACACAAGACGACCTCAGCAAGGTATTTTCTGAGTACGGTACTGTAAAGCGAGTTCAATTACCCACAGATCGGGAAACTGGTCGCTTACGTGGCTTTGGTTTCGTGGAAATGGAATCATCAGCCGCAGAAGATGCAGCTATCGAAGCTTTAGATGGTGCTGAATGGATGGGGCGTGTAATGAAAGTTAATAAAGCTAAACCACGGGAGGACAGAGGTGCTCGCTCTGGTGGTGGAAATTGGGAAAGAAATGCTAGTGGATACTCACGAGGTTATTAAGTCCTGAGTCTATTCATCAAGGCAAAACTATAACAAGCCTTAGCTAACAAAAATATCCCATAATTAGCAGATTCAGTAATTTACTGAACTGCTTACTTACATAATAAGCAGTTCAAATCTATACTTGAACTGCTTATTTTATGATAATTATTATTAGGTTTTTAGAAAGCACTACCTGCGTCATTGTTTGTGGGTGAGTTACAGCTGACAGTCAAAGATTTATTTGCTTGGTTATTAGAGTGAGATGAAGTCTAGCTTTGAGTGCGATCGCTAGCTTGTACAACCAGCTTCCCAAGCCAAAAGGATAGTCTTTCTCTCCAAACCCCAACGATAACCACCAAGTTCTCCAGATTCTCGAATTACACGATGACAGGGGATGAGGTAGGAGATAGGATTTTTACCCACAGCATTACCAACAGCTCTTGTAGCCGTTGGGCGACCAATCATTTCGGCAATGCTTTGGTAAGTTGTCATACCCCCAAATGGTATTCTCAAAAGTGCGCGCCAAACTTGAATCTGAAAGTTAGTGCCTTTAACCAAAAGCGTTAGCGGTTTTTGTTCTTGGAAGCTCACTGAACCGAAAATCAACTCATGCAACGGTTGAGTTACTTGCTGATCGTGAAGAATTTCAGCCTTTGACCATTCTTGCTGAAGTATTTGTACGGCAGATTGCTCATCTGTTGTATTTAAGAAATGCAGGTTGCAAACACCACGATCAGTTGTAGCGATGAGAGCTTGACCAAACATAGTCTCATGCATACCATAGTGAATTTGCAAACCTGCTCCTGCTGATTTGAATTCACCAGGGGACATTGCTTCTAAGTTTACAAACAGGTCATGCAATCTGCTTGGGCTTGATAGCCCTACATCTAACGTTAAATCTAGTAAGCTTTTCGTCTTGCTGATTTGCGATTTAGCATATTCAACCGTGAGATATTGCAAAAAACGCTTAGGGCTAATGCCTACCCACTGAGTAAACAGCCGTTGAAAATGATACTCACTCAACCCTATATGGTGAGCAACGGTAGCTAGATCGGGTTGGTTGAGATGGGCTTGGCGCATAAATGCGATCGCCTGAGCAATCCGCTGATAATCTCTGCTGTCATGGGTAGTTACAGTCTGCATCGAAATCATCTAAGGTCGATTCCAGAAGTATTAGCATTTCCTCAATTTACCCATGTTGTCAATACAAAGCCACCCGTTTCTTGCGGTTGATGTATTTTAATTATGCTATTTCTACTACGTCAGGATTTTTAAGGATATGTATAGCCGTTAATCTGCACTCCACCATAAGGCCCAGGTGTAGGACGAGGAAGAGACATCCTAGACTGCTGTACACCATAATTGCCATATACTGACGGGGTTGAGTTATTTACAACATTAGGAATTTGAGATGGCGTAGAGTATGGTGCAATATTAGTGGTTGCAGCCGAAGTGACAGATGGCGTCACTGATGTTGTTTGTATGCCATTGGGTAATGTCTGGCTATTATTAAAGTTACTGTAAGAATTTTGGGGTAAGTTTGTGACTGTTGGTTGAGAATAAACTGTCCCTGTACTCAAGTTAGTGTTAGCAGGTAAAGGCTGACTTGGTATGTTGCTAGTTGCTGGTGTGATTGTTGCATTGTTGTAAGAAGCAGTTCCCATGATATTTGTGGGATTAGCAGCACCAGAGAGATTCTGAGTTGGGGATTGATTAATAGCAGTTTGTAAAGAGCTAACGGTAGCAGGATTTTGAATTTTGTTGCTTTGATTAGCTAATTCCATCCCTTGATTTAAAGGAGTTGTTGCACTCGCTGTTTGTTCTAAGGGTGTAGTTAAAGATTTAGCACCTAACATATGGCTACCACCATAACCGGACTTCATCTGCAATAAATTTTCTGTTTGTACAACAAAGGGATTATTAGCTTTAGGTGCAGCGGGATCATTTACTATCGGCAAACCTAGATTTGATTTAGGTTCATTAGCTGTAGATGGTTGTTTGTTGATAACATCCTCAAAAATGCTTGGGCTATTCTGGGCTGGTGATTTTTCTGGTGGGTTAGTTAAAGTTGCCGCCAAAATTGCTTGTTCATAGTCTTTAATTAATACTGGGAAATTATCTATGTCTGCAACCAAAGCTCGGTCTTCGGCTGTAAAGGAAGAGTCAGCAACCTTAGGTGAAGCAACTTCTGGCTGTGACTTGCGAGCAAAAACATCTGGATTTGACAAGTATTGCCACATTCCTATCCCAAACACAGCTAAAAAAATTGCTGTACCCCAAAAGCTAGGTCTGCTGAGATTGCGTAACCTGGCTTTCAGATAACGTAAGTATGGCGGGGGATAATTTCGTTTTTGCATATGTTTGGGTATAGTGAATTTACTGAATTAGCGATCGCTCTTTGCGTATTCTCTAAGTAATGCTGTTGCGGGGAAGTTCTGCTTTAAAAAAAAATTTAAATAAAGTTTAAGGATAATTTCATCCTAACTGTTCAATCTTTATGAGTCATGAGTATTAGACAATTATTCGTTAAAAATTTACCTTCTGCTCATCTAGCTTATAAGGGACTTCCAGAAAATAAATTATCCAATTTACGAGAGAGAATATTTTGTTTCTTCCCCCTGCTTCATGTCCCTATGTCAAAAAAGCAATAGTATATTTTTTAAGTTGGAAGCCCCTAAGGGAGTTGCACTCAGTGTCAGCAAAGGGAGCAGATGAGGAAGACGTTTAATCATCGTCTCCGTACTCAAAATTGGATAATTTAATTGGTGGAATTCTTTAAGGGGAAAGGGTGAAAGAAATCTTTCTTTTTTTTTCATAAATAAATTTAGCGGCTTGAAACCTTATTGGTACAGGGAAAAATAATTTTCTGAAAAATTTCGCACCCCACACGATGACTCATGCCTTTCTTCGGTCACTTTCGATATCATCAAGAGTTGAAAGCTAGTCTAAGGTTATTGTTGTAGCTGGCTAAAACAGTGCTGAGTTAAAAGTGCTGAATGCTGATTGTAAGAATTACTCAGCACTCAACAATCAAGACTCATTACTTAGCACTACTGTGTGCGCTGTCGCCTGGCGCTTGCACGGCATAGTAATATTTACCAGGAGACTACAGCAATGATGAAAGCTGAAGATATCATGACCAAGAACGTAGTTACCATTCGCGGATCAGCGACTGTTGCTGAAGCGGTGGGGCTAATGAAGGATAAGGGATTGCGCGCTCTGGTTGTGGATCGTCGTTATGAGCATGATGCCTATGGCATCGTCACAGAAACTGATATTGTTTACAAAGTCACAGCCTACGGTAAAGATCCCAAGCAGATCAGGATTTATGAAATCATGAGTAAGCCCTGTATTATCGTCAATCCTGAATTGAGTGTGGAATATGTAGCGCGGTTGTTTGCTAATACTGGGATTCGTAGGGCACCTGTGATTCAAGGTAAGTTATTAGGGATTATCTCGATTACCGATATTCTGACAAAAAGTGACTTTGTTGAGGCTCCCAAAGCTTTACTTTTAGAAGAGAGAATTCAAGAAGCGATCGCACAAGCTCGCGGTATTTGTACCGAACAAGGAGCCTATTCTAAAGCCTGCGCCGCTGCTTGGGATGAAGTTGAAGAACTCCAAGCCGAAGCAGCTCACCAAAAAGCTGAAGGTATGGAGTCAGCTAAAGTTTCTTTTGAAGAGTACTGTAAAGACAACCCAGAGGCTCCAGAATGTAGGCATTATAAGGCTTGAGGGGACTGGGGATTGGGGATTGGGGATTGGGGATTGGGGATGAGGTAGATGGGGGGACAAGGTGACAAGAGGACAAATGTTTATTACCAATTACCCAATGACAAATGACAAATGACCAACACCCAACCCATTACCCTACCTTTGAGCAACTCGCATTAATAAAAATAAACCTGTTCCTAAGCCGATAAAGTTGGGTAACCAAGCTCCCATAAAGGGAGATAGCACATTTGCTTGTCCTAAAGCACCAGTAATAAAGCTGAGTAAGTAGTATGAGAAAATGACAATCACGCTAATACCAAAACTGGTACCGCGTCCGGTGCGCTGAGGTATGCTACCCATCGCTGCGCCTACTAAGCCGAAAACTACACAAACAAAGGGTAAGGCGATTTTTTGTTGAATCCTCACCTCTAATTTACGAATTTTTTGGCGATCGCCACCAAGACGTTCTACGGCTAGCTGTTCTAGGGCTTCGGAAATATTCATCTCGCCGTAATCGCGGCTTTTTTCTGCCAAACTTAATGGTGTGCGGGGTAGTCGCAGTTGTTGGTGTTCAAACCTTAAAATGTTGCGATAAGAGCGATCAGGAGATACTAAATAAATAGTGCCATTATAAAAATCCCACACGTTTTGCGAACCGTTCCATTGCCCCGATTCTGCCACAACAATCTGATTTAAACCTTCCTCTGAACGATCAATAATTGTTAAACCTTTCATCTGCTGACCATCAAATTGGTCAGCATAGAATAAGCGTGTCAGTATCCTACTGTTAGTACCATCTTTCTGTTTAATATCCCGATATTCAGGATAGAAAATATTTTGCTGCTTCAACATTGGCTTGTCTGACTTTAAAGCTTTCTCTAAAGTCATATTTGCTTGATAACTGGCAGCTGGTGCGATTTGTTCATTAAATAAAAATGTTAAGCCTGTTACTACCAAACTTAACATTACAGCAGTCAAAACCATGCGATAAACACTTACCCCACAGCCACGCAAAGCGATTAGTTCACTCTCGCTAGAAAGACGACTATAAGTCATCAAAGTAGCTAAGAGCGTGGACATAGGGAAGGCTAAAACAATGAAAGTTGGCAGTTTTAATAAGAAAACCTGAATGGCAATGTTTATCGGTAACCCAGATTCTACAATTTTTCTGACTAAGTCAAATACGGCATCAATTGTCACACCAATTGACGAAAAAGCCCCCACTCCAAATAAAAATGGTGGTAGCAATTCGCTGGTGAGATAGCGATCCATGATCGTAAAAGGCATCAGCGAATTGAGGCTATAGAAAGATGTGAGCTTTTTTGATACCATAGGCTAACTTAAAATTAAATATTTATGTCATTTGGCATTTAAAATTTATAATTTGGCATTGCTATCTCATTAGATATAGCTCAGAATAATATGAATTTAGTGTTGAATGAAAACTAGCTGAAAAATCTAAATTAATACTGAATAATTAAGGCTAAACAATTTTAGGTAAATTGTTATTTAATTTCTCTGATTTTATACTTGGAAATTATCCCCCAAGTAATATTGGCGCACCAGGGGATTATTATAAAGTTCATTGGCATTACCAAAGGCGAGAATTTGTCCTTCACGCATGATATAAGCGCGATCAGTAATGGCTAGGGTTTCGCGGACATTATGATCTGTGATTAAAATACCCATGCCGCGATCGCGTAGTCGGGCTACAATTTGCTGAATTTCCGAAACAGCAATTGGATCGACTCCTGCAAACGGTTCATCCAATAGTAGAAATTTTGGCCCTTCTCTACCAGCCGCTAAAGCTCTAGCTAGTTCAGTTCGCCGTCGTTCTCCACCAGAAAGTTGAATTCCTTTACTGTTAGCCACTTTTTCTAAGCGAAACTCCCGCAGTAAATTTTGTACTCGCCCCGACCATTCCCAGTGTGGCACATTAGTTTGCTCTAAAACTAGAAGTATGTTGTCTCGTACTGAAAGCTGGCGAAATACACTCGCTTCCTGCGCCAGATAGCCAATGCCCAATCTTGCTCTTTTGTGCATTGCCATTGTAGTAATATCCAAATTATCTAGCCAGACTTTTCCTTGATTTGGTTTTTCTAAGCCTGTGGCAATATAAAAAGTTGTGGTTTTACCAGCGCCATTGGGGCCTAGTAAACCAACAACTTCTCCTTGGGCAACAGAAAGACTGACACGATTAACAATCTGGCGCTTGCCGTAAGATTTATGGATGTTCTCTAAGACAATTTTCACGCTAGAGATGCCCCTTAAGAATCACTACTACTAATTAGAACCTTTGAGAGGTGGTGTTTTTGGGGCAGGTCTGGCAGATTGTCCGCCAGTTTCACCGTCCTGTACCATATAAATTGACTCTACTTGACGATTTGATTGCGGTAACGCCACAAATCTTCCCTCATCAATCAAATAAGTCACCTTCTCTGCACGAATACTATTGCCACCCTGTTGCAAAATATAGACATTGCCGCTGAAATCAATGCGGCGTTCCTTGCTAAAGTATTGTGCTTGGGCTGCTGTTGCTTGAATCTGACGAGAAGGATACAACATTTGCACATTACCACGAGCAGTTACTACTTGACTTTTGGCATCATATTCTTGAACATCCGAGCGAATCGTCAGTGGACGATTTCCAGCAGATGTTTGAGCAGTAACGGTTTGCACTTGGGAAGGAAAAGCTACTGAGCCAAAGATTGTAGCAGGTAACACTAAAGCTAAGAGTAAGCGACGTATTTGCGATCGCGGAAATTTATAGGAGAGTATCATACCAATTTACAATTTAGAACTTCAGCTTGTACTTTAATTATCTCAACTACTTTATCCAACAGTGAAAAATAGCATCTGGACTAATTTTGCATAAATGCTGACGCTATTGACGCTTACCTTACCATTAAGGTTTCGGGCATCTTCCTCTTCTGAAGGCTAAGTTAAGAAATTTACTACTGGGAAGGGATGAGGGAGATGAGGGAGACAACAAAATCAAAAATTATGCTCTGTTCTCTGTTTCCTCTGAAAAATGGAAAAATCGCAGATTTTTGTTAGTGGTTAATTTTTTTTGGGAAATCTAAATTCAGTAGAAACTCAACATAATAGCCAGCTTTTTTGATTTAGCACAAAAAAATGCATGATTGCGATCGCTAGCAACCTCTAACAGCTTCGAGGATAGAGTCGGTGTGAAATTGTTATTGATAGAGGATGATGAGAGCCTTGCCCAACTGCTCAGAGCCACTCTCATTGCTCAGAACTACCAGGTAGAATTAGCTCCAGATGGTCAACAAGGTTGGGATCTGGCGCAAAGTTGCGTTTATGACTTGATTGTCTTGGATCTAATTTTACCCAAGCTCGATGGGATCAATTTCTGTAAACGCCTCCGCTTACAAAATGGTAATGTTGAGCGATCGCCAAATCAGAATACGCCAATCTTGTTGTTAACTGCACTTGACAGCGTGATGAATAAAGTCATTGGCTTAGATGCTGGTGCTGATGACTATATGGTGAAACCAGTTAATCTCGATGAATTTATGGCTAGGGTGCGATCGCTGCTGCGGCGTAGTTACATCACGCGATCGCCTCTGTTGGAATGGGGAGAATTATGCCTCAATCCTAATAATTGCCAAGTTACTTATCAAGGCCAGCCTATTCTCGTCACAGCCAAAGAGTATGCCATTTTAGAACTGTTTTTAAGAAATCCAGACCATATCTTCAGTGCTAGTTTATTAATTGATCGGCTATGGACTAGTGATGAAGCTCCCAGCGAGTGGGCTGTGCGAACACATGTCAAAGGCTTGCGGAATAAGTTGAAAAAAGCTGGCGTAGGAGAAATTTTTGAAACGATTTACAAACTAGGATATCGCCTCAAACGCAGAGAACAGGAAAGCCCCAAAGAACAATCTCTAACTTCGCCAATTTTGACCCCATCATCGCTTACCACATTTATTTCAGATGTGTGGGAAGAGATGCGCGAAACTTATTGCGATCGCCTCATGATTATTCAAGAAGCTGTGGCAGCATTAAAAAATGGTCAAATTTCCCCAGAACTACAGCAAGCAGCAGAACACGAAGCACACACTCTCATGGGTTCATTGGGTAGTTTCGGTTTAGGTGAGGCTTCCCATCTCTCACAACAAATTCAGCAGATTCTCACACAACCAGAATCCATTTCTGCCTCCCAAGTTAAGCAGTTAGCTCACTTGGTAAGTGCATTGCAACAGGAAATGCAATCAGCCCAAGCCGGAAGCAATCAAACACAGGCGACTGAATCCAAGGTTGTTAATGGCATTACCTTGCTGATTGTGGATGACGATGCAGTGCTTGCAAGACATCTGGCGACTAAAGCAGCTGCTCAAGGAATTTTCGTAGAAGTTGCCACAGATTTAAAGCAAGCCGAAAGCTTTTTGGCTGAAAATCGTCCAGATGTGATTTTACTGGATCTCAACTTTCCTGGTGCGCCAGGTAGTGGTTTAAATTTTCTCGCAACATTGTATACTCAGCATCCTCACCTGCCAGTTCTCGTGTTAACGGCAAAGGAAGATTTTGCTCATCGGCTAGAAGCGGCTAGATTAGGCAGTAAGTTATTTTTGCAGAAACCAATCGCTGCTAACCAAGTTTTAAAAGCTGTGACTCAAGTACTGCAACAGTCAAGCCCAATCCAGCAAAAACTGCTGATTATGGAAGATGATCGGCAAATGTTGCATCTTCTACGTCACCTTTTGCAACCCTGGGGTTATCATCTGACGCTACTCGATTCTCCACAAAATTTTTGGCAAACCTTGGAACAAACAGATCCCGATTTGTTGATTTTAGATATAGAACTATCTGAGTCACCTGATTTTTCATCTTCAACAATCAGTGGAATTGATTTATGCCAAGTCATTCGTAACGATTTTCGCTGGCAAAAACTGCCGATTGTATTTTTATCTGGTCATACAGATGCCGAGACTATACAGCAATGCTTTGCTGCTGGTGGAGATGACTTTCTTTATAAACCTGCGATCGCAAAAGAATTATTAACCCGTGTACGCAATCGGCTAGAGCAACGCTAAAGAGCGATCGCAACACCAAAAAAGTTAAATAATGGTGTCTTTGATCAGTAGCACATCGAAATTAAATATCAGTAACGACGCAAAATTAATTACAGTTATTGCGAGCGCAGCGTCAAGCCTTCGGCTCAGGGTTTCAAGGCTATTTACACTCATTTACTTAGAGTTGAGCAGCAAAAATATAGTATAAATGCGACCCTTGAAAGAGCTAAAAGTGCTATCTTCCCAGTTCTACTCAAGAAAGCAATGTATTATATATATCTTTTATATTCTTTTTAATTGCGTAAAAGCCACGAAGCATCGACATATTAAGCAATGTAAACCTCTACTACAAAAAGCCATAAGTTGCAAAATTCTACTTACTCACAGATTCCTCAAAAATTTTTTATATACTCTCGCTACATAGGATAAAAATACTGCATTTAGCTTGATGTAGTATTTACTACTATATTTTGGATGCGTATTTATTAGTTTGTTCTTTTTATCAATATCAGATGATGAAAATATTAAAAATAAGTAGCTTAAGTAACCTTTTGCAAGAAATGCCTAATTATCTTAATTATCAATACAATGGCGAATTAATTATTAAAAATCGCCAAGGTATTAAATGGACTTTTTATTATCGCTTTGGACAGATAATTTGGGCAACAGGAGGAACTCATCCTTGTCGACGTTTTTACAGGTATGTTTCCCAACATTTTCCTCAGATTGAGGTTAATAAAATTCAGTTACAGATTCCAGATATTGCTAGAGATTATTGGGATTATATTTTTTTAGGAAATTTATCGCAGCAACAGTCAAAATCAAAACAGATAGAAACTATTGCCGAAAATATAGTAGCAGAAATTTTATTTGATTTAGCTCAACAAATATATATTGCACCTTTGACTTATGAACTAAAACCAGAAGTAACGCCCAAAATACCAATTATTTCAACAAGTACTCACATATCTCTACAACAAATGCAAGACTCATGGAATAATTGGACAACATCTGGTTTAACAAGTATTTCTCCGAATTTAGCACCAGTTTTATGTAAACCAGCACAACTCCAACAGGAAGTCAGCCCTGCTATTTATAAGAACTTTGTAAGCGTCATTAACGGCAAATACACTCTATTAGATTTAGCTTTAAGATTAAAGCAGAATGTGTTACCGTTTACCCAATCTTTACTACCATATATTCGTAAAGGAATTACGGAACTTATAGAAGTACCAGATTTACCTTTACCAGCTATGCTACGCAACAACAATCCTACTAATATCCCAGTCAATCAACAGCATATTCCTTTGATAGCTTGTGTAGATGACAGCCCTCAAATATGTAAAGCTCTAGAGAGAATTATTACTTCACATGGGCTGAGATTTATTGGTATTCAAGACCCCATACAAGCGCTACCTCTTCTCATTCAAAATCAACCTGATTTTATTTTTCTAGATTTGCTCATGCCAGGAATAAATGGCTATGAACTTTGCAATAAATTACGTAAAATATCTACTTTTTCTCAAACACCATTAGTCATTTTAACCAGCAGTAATGGTTCTTTCGATAAAGTGCGCTCTACTGTCTATGGTGCTACTTACTTTATCAATAAACCCATAACTACTGACAAGGTAATGGGCATACTTGATAAGTATTTGCTAACTAAAAAAATAGGAGAAAACATAAATAATTTACGGCTTTGTTCTAGCAATATGTAAGATATATTTAAAAAAATATTTATTTTATATTTATAAATAATGCTCTAAAAATAAATACATTTTTTTGAATCTTAAAATATGAAATTTTACTTGTATATATATTGTATGTATTTGAGCATATATATAACTACAAATATATGTTATATGACCATAATTTTTCTCTAACTAATAATGTCATTATCCAGACATTCTTAGCAAAAGAACAAGGTAAAGATAATATGGAAGAAATAAGCTTATATCCTGAGTTTCTAGTTCAGATACTTCATGGTATATCCGATCCAGTATTTGTCAAAGACCGCCAAAATCAGTGGGTATTCCTCAATGATGCCTATTGTAGTTTTATTGGATTTCAGCAATCAGAATTAATTGGAAAGTCAGACTATGACATCTTTCCTAAAAAACAAGCAGATAGGCTGCATCAGAAAGATGAACTTGTATTTAATACTGGCATCGTTAATGAAACAGAGGAATGTTTAACTAACTCTGATGGTGTAACTCGCTGCTTCTTAATTAAAAAATCTCGGATTGAAGATGAATCTGGTAATCAATTTTTAGTTGGAATTATACGTGATATAACAAAACAAAAATTGCAAGAAAATAAAATTTTTTCAGCACAACAAATTTTGCAACAGGTAATCAATAATATTCCTCTTGCAACTTATTGGAAAGATTATAATTCCGTGTATTTGGGTTGCAATCAAAAATTTGCTGAAATTATAGGAATAGATTGTCCCAATCAGATTATTGGCAAAACTGATTATGACCTAATGAAATACCAAGACAGTGTCAACTGGTTTTGGGAGTCAGATTTCCAAGTTATAGAATCCCAACAACCAGAGTATGGTGTTGTCCAACGTTATATAAAAGCAGATGGCAAACAACTATGGTTAGAAACTAATAAAATTCCATTACAAGATGAGCAAAGCAATTTCATTGGTATTTTAGTCACTTGTCAAGATATTACTGCACGCAAACAAGCAGAATTAGCGCTTGCAGAAAAAGTATCTTTAGCTGCATTTCATGTAGAAGTTAATAGTGCTATTACTCAAAGCTCTACATTAGAAGCAAGTTTGAAAGGTTGCACTGATGCTATAGTCAAACATCTTGATGCAGCCTTTGCTCGGATTTGGATTTTGAATTCCCAGGAAAATGTGCTGGAACTTCAAGCTAGTTCGGGAATGTATACCCATATGGATGGGCCCCATCGGCTTGTACCTGTAGGGATGTTTAAAATTGGATTAATTGCTGCAGAACGTCAACCTCACTTGACTAATGCAGTTTTAGAAGATCCGCGTTTAGGGGATAAAGAGTGGGCAAAGCGTGAAGGAATGGTTGCTTTTGCCGGATATCCTTTAATTTTAGACGGAAATCTGGTTGGTGTGATAGCAATGTTTGCTCGTCATCCCTTAACAGAACTCACCTTGGATGCGTTGAAATTAAGTACTAATGAGATTGCTTTAGGTATCAAGCGCTTACAAGCTGAAGAAGCTTTGCACAAAAGTGAGGGCAAGTATCGTCATTTAGTGGAAACATCCCAAGATATGATCTGGTCAGTAGATGACCAAGGATACTTTATCTTTGTGAACCAGGCGGTGAAAACTATCTATGGCTATCAACCAGAGGAAATGATTGGTCGTCACTATAGCGAGTTTGAGCCACCAGAACAAATTCACAAAGGCCTAAATATTGTGCCTCAAACCCTAACCGAAGAGTCAGTCTTTCATTACGAAGCTGTTGTTCTTGCTAAAGATGGTAGACGGTTAAATTTGTTGTGTAATGCTTGCTTATTGCGAGATGAAATAGGGAATATTATAGGCACAACTGGCACAGCTACTAATATTACTCAACATAAGGAAGCAGAACAAGCAATACTCCGCAGTCATGCTATCTTGCAAGCGCAACAAGAAGCTTCAATCGATGGTATTCTGATTATTGATGAAAATCGCTTAATAGCATCATATAATCAAAATTTTGCCGATTTATGGCAAATTCCACCAGAAATAATAGAAACCGGTGACGATCGCCAACTCTTAGGATGGGTACTAGATCAACTAAAGAATCCCACAGAATTTTTAACTAAAGTTGAGTATCTGTATCAGCATCCCGAAGAATACAGCCTTGACGAAATTTTACTCAAATCGGGGCGCACTTTTGATCGCTATTCAGCACCAGTGAGATCGCCAGCAGGGGACTTTTACGGCAGAATTTGGTATTTTCGTGACATTACCGAACGCAAGCAAGCCGAAGCAGCTCTGTTGAACTCAGAAGCACGACTACGACAACAAGCACAACAACTCCAAGCTGCATTACGGGAACTACAACAAACCCAAACACAGTTAGTTCAAAGTGAAAAGATGTCTAGTTTGGGACAATTAGTTGCAGGTGTCGCCCACGAAATTAACAACCCGGTGAATTTTATTTATGGCAATCTTAACCATGCCAATACATATAGCAAAGATTTGTTGAATCTATTAGAACTCTACCAAAAATACTATCCCCTACCTGTGCCAGAAATTGAAGATTTTGCGGAACTTATCGAACTGGATTTTCTCAGGTCAGATTTTCCACAAATACTTAAATCTATGGAATTAGGAGCCAACCGCATTCGGGAAATTGTGCTTTCGCTGCGAACTTTCTCGCGTTTAGATGAAGCTGATATGAAAGCAGTTGATATCCATCAGGGAATAGATAGTACGCTGATGATTCTGCAAAGCCGTCTGAAGGCTAACAATCAGCTAGCAAAAATTACAGTGATCAAAGAATACGGCAACCTACCCTTAGTTGAATGTTACTCTGGGCAGCTAAATCAAGTATTAATGAATATTTTAGTGAATGCGATCGATGTCTTAGAAGATTCGCTGATCAATGGTCAGTGGTCAAGGGAAGAATTATTATCTAGAAAAAATCCCCAAATTTATATCCAAACTGAACTTATACAAACTAATCAAGTAAGAATTAGTATTGCCGATAATGGTTCAGGAATCCCAGAAAATATTAAACAGCGAATCTTTGACCCTTTCTTCACCACTAAACCTGTTGGCAAAGGTACAGGTATGGGGCTGGCTATTAGCTACCAAATTATTACCAAAAAACATGGTGGTTCTTTGGAATGTATCTCACAGCCAGGAAGTGGCACTAAATTTCTAATTACTATTCCTTTAACCCAAAAATGTAAAATTGCTATGTAATAGAAATTTAGCGTTGGCTGTTTGTTATTCGTCTTACCCAGCCCTCATTTTTAAAACATAATATAAACGCTAAATCGGACGAGATTATCCTGACCAAACTGCAATAAATCTTCATTACGTAGACTATATTGCATTCCTGGGTTTAAGGGCTTGTTATTTAAATAAATACCATTTGTACTCATATCAACAATCATGTAGGTATTTTGTGACCATTCCCAATATACTCGTGCATGACGACGAGAAATTATACCTTCGTGAGGCAGACCAGTTAAGTCAATTTCTGGTGGAATTGTCATACTTTGGCTGCGGCGACCAATAAAGCCCACTTCCCCAGACCATTGAAACTCTCTACCTGTGGTATGGATTAGCTTGATAATGGGTAATCTTGGTGGCGGTGGCGTATAAACAGGTTGTACTGGTGGGACATAGGGATTAACCCGTTGTTGATAATCGTTGGGATAATTAACAGGGGGTTGATAGTTGGGTGGATTGACTACGGGTGGTGGTGGCGGTGGCGGTGGCGGTGGCGGTGGCGGTGGCGGTGGCGGTGGCGGTGGTGGTGGGGTAGTAGGCCTACTTGGTGTCGGGGTAATTAAATTAGCTAAAGGAGTAGAACACCAAGGACAAACTTTAGCATTGTTAGGCAAGGCGCGATTAAAATATTCGCAATTTGGGTTAGGGCACCGATTTGCAGGCATAGGACTTTATGTCATCAGGTATAGGTTGTAAAGGTATAAAACCTGAGTTGAAAAAGTGCTGAGTGCTGTAGACGCTTCTGCGGCTACTCTAACGAGTTCTCCGCAGGGTGGAGCTACGGCGTGAGACCATCACACTGCAGGAGGGTTTCCTTCCGCAGGCGACTGGCATTCCCCAAAGGGGTTCTCGTTCGCGCAGCGTCTTTGAAGGAGAAGAGTACCCGAAAAGGATTCCCACAGCAGTTCACTCAAGTTGGAAAACCCTCCCACGCGGCTGTCTCCCCGTTGTAGCAAATGTTAACCCAGCTAGTTAGAGACTTTTGTCTTTCGACTACATACACCACAAATATAAGGTATCTTAAACTGAACTTTCACCTCAGAAAAATCAGCTAACTATTGCGCTGAGAGGCTTTCACAGGTTTTGAACTCAGTATTGGTGGGATTAAGGCAGAAAGGCGTAGAGACTTTCAACTGGAAAATATACCATCACTGTTTCAAGATTTAAAGAGAGCAAAGGGGAGAGATAAAGATATTATCCAAGTAGATTGGATTATTGATCGCTTAAGCCTTTATAAAAAGGTAAATATCATCAAAATTAAAACTTTTGTGCTATTTCTGCTGGTTCCAGATAGCCAAATGCAGAATTTTGTACCCCATCTTTGTAACCAGAAGAATAACGTTGAGTGCTGCCAGAGTAGAATGCCCAATCGCATTCTTTATCAATATTGAAATATATAACTGCGGAGACACCATGATTCCCTAGATAGGTATAAGTATCGCGCAACCATTCATCTTTAGCATCATCTTCTTGACCATTTTGCTGGGTGCTAGTTGTCGCTGTCTGTGCAATAAAAATTGGCTTATTGGGAGCCATTGCTTGCATTTGCTGAATATATGGTGCAAAAACTTCTTCTGCTATTTGCCAATTTTTCCAACTGGCGTTGCGACAATAACCCCAGTTATAAGCACTAAATGCAACTACATCAACTTTGTCATCACCAGGATAATAACTGGTAAATGTATTTGTACTATTTCCAGTCCAACCATTGGGAGCAAATACCCAACGGACTGTATTTTTGTCTACACCTGCATCACGAAAGATGTTTTGAATTCTGTCGTATATCAGCTGAAAATTAGTAGCATCACTGTGATATTTTTCTCCCGGAATATTCATCTCTGGAAATGGTGCGATGAATGCCATTCTACCTTCACCTTGGCTTGACCATTTTTCATAGGCACGAGCAAATCTTTGTACTGCAGCATCAAAATTACCTTGAGCAATTTCCTTAGCAGTGCGTTTTGATTGCAGATTAATAAACCCAGTGTATCCATTCCGACGCAAACTTTCTAAAATCATGGGAATGTTGTACTCGGGATGGGAATCTTCAATATCCATAAAAATTCCTGCTAGGGAGTGGCGTTTTCCTGTCCAGTCGTTAATTTTATTTAGTTCGTTATCAATCGCATCCTGATTTCCTAAATAGTTACGGGTGTAAATTCCCAGTAGTACTGGCGTTGTAGTTGTCTCTCCCTTCTGAGCCAAATTCATAGAGTTACGCGCATCTAATTGCTGCTGATGGGATAACAGCAAGCTGATAATGATGCCAAGGGATAAAAGCATCATGAAAATCAGCCTTTTTAGCTGTCGGAATCTATGATTTGTCATGCCCAAACTCTCAGTTGGATAGTGAATAGATTCCTTCTATTATGCAAGATGTTTTTCTTTTTTAAAGCAATTGAATTAACTCTCCAACATCTGCAATAGCTGAGCTTCTGTTAACTGCGTAATACCTAAAGCTTCAGCTTTAGCTAACTTGGAACCAGCATCTTCTCCCACTACTAAATAATCTGTTTTCTTACTCACTGAATCTGTAATTTTACCGCCAGCTTTTTGAATTAAAGCTTTGGCTTCATCTCTTTTTAAAGTTGGTAGAGTACCTGTAACTACAAAAGTTTTGCCTGCAAATTTGGGATTACTATCAGTAATTGTTGGTGTTTCTGCGGAATTTGCTAATTGCAAACCAGCTGCTTGGAGACGAGAAATTAAAGTTTGATTAGCATTGATTTGAAACCACTGGTGTACTGATTCTGCAATTTCTACACCAATACCATAAATCCCAGCAATCTCTGACTGTCTGGCTTGAGTTATCTTCTCAACATCAGAAAATTTCTCGGTTAATAGTTGAGCATTGACACTACCAACATGACGAATGCCTAAACCATACAATACTCTGGGCCAAGGTTGATTTTTTGATTGGGCGATCGCATCAATTAATTTCTGCGCTGATTTTTGCCCCATCCTTTCTAATGCATATAATTTTTCTTCTGTCAAGTCATATAAATCGGCAACGGAATGCACCAAACCCTTATCTACGAGTTGATGTACCAGCTTTTCGCCCATACCTTTAATATCTAAAGCATCGCGGCTGACCCAATGTTCAATTGCACCTTTGAGGATAGCGGCGCAGGAAGCATTGACACACCTAGTCACGGCTTCACCCAACTCCCGCACTACTGGCTGACCGCAGACTGGGCAATTGCTGGGCATCACAAAGGGTTCGGTGTTTGGGGGACGGAGTTCTGTGAGTACCCGTACTACCTCGGGAATAATTTCCCCAGCTTTGCGAACAATTACAGTATCACCGATGCGAATGTCTAATTGGGCGATGCGATCGCTATTATGTAAAGTAGCTCGGGAAACTGTTGTACCCGCTAATTGTACGGGGCGCATCTCTGCTAGTGGTGTTAAAGCGCCTGTTCTCCCAACATTCACTGCAATATTTTCTACACGAGTTGGTGCTTCTTCGGCTGCATACTTCAACGCTACCGCCCAGCGAGGAAACTTTTGCGTAAATCCTAGCTGTTCTTGAAGCTTAAAGGAATTGAGCTTTACGACTACCCCATCTGTCATGTAGGGTAAATTCAGCCTTTCTGTATCCCAATAATTATAATATTCGGCAACTTCCGCTAAAGAAGGGCATAGCTTATGGTTGGGGTTAACACGGAAGCCCATCCTTTGTAACAATTCCAAAGCTTCCCATTGAGTATTGGCAATACTGGCATCATCTCTACCAGGAATATGCAACGTATAAGCAAAGAAATCTAAACGCCTGCGAGCGACAATTTTTGAGTCTAATTGTCTGAGTGTACCAGCTGCGGCATTGCGGGGATTAGCAAATAACTGTTCACCGGCTTTTTGCCGTTCCTCGTTGATTTGCTTAAACACATCTAACGGCAAAAACGCCTCACCCCTAACTTCTACCTTTTCTAAAATTTCTAAGCCTTCAAAATTTAAGCGCAAGGGAATTGAGCGAATTGTCCGTACATTTTGAGTGATATCTTCACCCATTACCCCATCACCCCGAGTTGCGCCTCTGGTGAGAATACCATTTTGATAGGTAAGGGCGATCGCCGAACCATCAATTTTCAGTTCCGAGACATATTCTGCTGCTGCAATTTTTGGTGCTTGTCGCCGCCAGCGTTGATCCCATGTTTTCAACTCATCAATATTAAAAGCATTCTCCAAACTGTACAGTGGGATATTGTGACGCACCGAAGTAAACTGTGTTGCCGGTCTCTCACCCACGCGCTGAGTAGGACTATCGGGTGCAATCAATTCTGGATACTGGATTTCTAATTGTTGCAATTCCCGATATAACTGGTCATAGACTGCATCCTCCATAATAGGTGCATCTAAAACGTAATAAGCGTAACTAGCTTGTTGCAACAACTGGCGTAGTTCTTCTACACGCTTGATTTCTGTCTGACTCTGTATCATTGATTTTGTGCAAAATACTTAGCGAATAGAATTTCACGATCAAGCCTATCTAGGCACGTGTTGCTAGTATAGCTACTCGCTTTGTAATTTTGTGTAATAGGTAGGGCATGGGGCATGGGGCATGGGGCATGGATAATGGGTAATAATAGTTGCTCCCTGTCCCCTTATCTCCCCAATCCCAAGTCCCCAATCCCCAGTCCCCAATCCCCAGTCCCCAATCCCCAGTCCCCAGTCCCCAGTCCCCAGTCCTCAATCCCCAATCCCCAATCCCTACTCCTCAGTCTTGATATATTGCCTAACTACTAGCATTGCTTGTGTGGGAATCCTGGTAACTAAGCGAATTGGAAATGCTGGAGTTGAAGCAAACTGAGCATAATCTGGTGTCAGAAATACCTCATATTTTTCTGCTTCCGGAGTCATCTGAGCTGCAAATGCTAAAGCTATAGCTTGCAAATATTTACGAATATCAGCTGCTTGTTCACCTACAACTTCACCACCAAATAAAGCTGTATTTGGCTTTTGCGCTTGATCCATTGTGGTACTAGGGTCTTTAACACTTAAATGAGTACCCCCAAGTACACCCACCAGCCATTTAGGGGATGGGATTTTAGTAAATCCTATAACCTGTTCGGGTAAAGCGGGAAGAGTTTTATCTGCGGAAGCTGCCCATACTAGGGTGGGTACTTGCAACTGTCTCAGACCGTTTTTCCCAAACATTAAAGAACTAGTAGGACTAAGGGCGATCGCTCTTTTAATCCTTGGATCTCTTAGTTGATATTTATTAGCTGGTAATTCTTGAGCAACGCATTGCAGGGTTTCACCAAAACTAAATCCAGTTACATTCTTTTTACAACGTTGTTTGAGTTCTTCTAATTCTAATTCTGCTCCCGCAATGGCTAAGGCTGTCCCACCACCGAAGGAATAGCCAATTACCATTGCGTTATTGCTAGAGACTTTTCCTTGTAATGGACTACTAGCTGTTTGGTTAAGTTTCTCTAATTCATCAAGGACAAAACTAATATCTTTGGGACGATCTAAAAATTCTTGTGGTTGTATCAACTTAGTATTGTTTTTGATAGCTAAGTTGGTATTTGTTTCATTACTACCTGGATGTTCTAGGGCCGCTACTATATAGCCATGAGATGCTAAATGTTGGGCGAGGTAGCGCATATCTGTACGCACTGATCCGAAGCCATGACTAAAAACAATTACAGGTTTTTCTGTTGTTGATGCATTTGACCAATAAACATCTACAGGAATTTTGCGATTGCGTTTTTGGTCATTCAATTGCAAGCCGAGAACTTCGTATTGATTTACCCCTGGTGCGCTGGGATCAAAAGGAAAGGATATTTGCGATGTAATCGGGTTCAGTTGCGGTGCGATCGCCAGCATGAACTGTTGTGTCAGCCAAAAACCTGAGTTTAAATTGCTGGCAACTCTAAATGATTGCGGTAAATTTATTTCTAAGCGTTGACTCGGATAAGATTTAATAAAAGATAGTATAGACAGCCCTTCGGGTGAAGTAGAGCCTAAAACAAATCCGGCTCTTAATGCTTGTACGCCAGCCTGATCCTTTCTAACTACAGCCGTGGCTAGGTCGTTGAGAATTGCTGTCCCAATTTGCGTATTCAATAAGCGACTAATGGTGACAACGTTTAGGGGTATCTTCATTCTCAAGGCCCCTAATAGGGAACGGCGTTGTTCCTCAGGTAACTTATTGGTGAAAAGTGCTATATCTCTGGGAAATTCTCCAGTTTCAGCAGCTTTTTGCAGATCAGCTACAGCGAAGGATTCTGCAAATGGGCCAAATCTCACTACTACGGTTTCAGCCGCTTTTGCAGAGGTAGTTGTCCCTAAAATTTGTGCGATCGCAATTGCACAAAACCAACCTGTAAAGGTTTGTAGATTTCCCCAGATTCTTCCCATGAACATCTTTTTTTTACCATGCTTAGGGGAATATAGCTGATATTCGTGTATCTTACTACCCATGCTGTAAAAAATCTTAGCAGCTGAACTTTAGCATAGAGAATTTACATAGGTATAATAAATTTGCACTTATTACAAGTAGCAAAAGCCAGTTTTTGGATTGGTAATGAGATATTGAAATCTCCAATCCTTAGCTAAAAGGTGATAAATTTCCCCGAGATGCTTGCTCTCGCTCAATTGCTTCAAATAATGCTTTAAAATTACCGTTACCTAATCCTTGCGCGCCTTTGCGTTGAATAATTTCAATAAAAAATGTTGGTCTAGTCACTAATGGCTTAGTAAATATTTGCAGCAGATATCCTTTCTCATCTCGGTCAAGTAATATTTTCAATTCTCGCAATTTATGTATATCTTCATCGATTTGACCAATACGTTGTTGCAAATTCTCGTAATAAATATCTGGAGTCTCTAAAAATTCCAAGCCATTACTACGCAATTCTTCTACTACTTTGACAATATTATTCGTTCTGAGTGCAATATGTTGTACACCAGGGCCATAATGAAAATCTAAATATTCTTGAATTTGCGATTTGCGATAGCCTGTTGCAGGTTCATTAATGGGAAATCTAATTTGACCACTATTATTTTGCAAAACTTTTGACATCAATGATGAATATTTAGTTGAGATATCATCACTAGTAAATGATTGGCTCTCTTGCAAGTCTAATATTTTGCTATAAAAGTCTGCCCACAAATCCATTTTGCCTAATTCGACATTAATCACAATGTGGTCAATATCAACTAAACCAGCAGAATTTCTGCTTGATATATTTTTAATTGGCTGATATTGCGGCGCAAAATTGGTATATTTATGACGCTCAATAAATGAATGAACTAGGTCACCGCTATAGCTTTTGATTGTTGCTTTAACGATATATCCATCTTGTTCTTGAAAAATAGTCGGTTCTAATATTGGTTGTGCGCCACGTGCGATCGCAATTGCAAAGCAAGCACGAACATCGTCAACTTGCAAGGCAATATTATACACTCCGTCACCATGTAACCTCACATATTCGGCTACTGGCCCCTCTGGTGTTAGCGCCGAGGTAAATACAAAGCGGATATTAGACTGTTCGACAACAAACGAGCTGCGATCGCGCACACCAGTTTCCAGTCCCGCATAGGCGATCGTTCTGAAGCCGAAACATTTGCAATAAAAGTAGGCTGCTTGCTGAGCATTACTTACATAAAATTCTACATAGTCAATTTTTTTTAATTTGATGGACTTATCTTCCTGCAAAGGAACTATTTTATTTTCTCTGATTTGCATAGGTAATTCCTCTATTTTCCTATATATCATTAAATACTGATTTTTGAACAATATATATGCATATAATTAGCAGTATATAATGTAACTGTTTGTCAAGACATTTAAATTAGTTTAGTAATTTATCTTTAATGTAAAATTTAATATAAAATATAATTTTATTTAATATATAAAATGGCAGTTTAGAAGGAAATTTCTTTTTAAGAATCCCTCTAGAGTTAGATTAATTTTCTTATTTACAGATAAAAAAGGTTAAAAAATCAGCATATTCGTGTCGTAATTGAGTGCTGAAAAATATAGATAATCAAAAGTCAAAGTGTAACTTTTTTATCATTTTTTATAGTTAAGAAAATAATCCCATAGATAGTTTGCACTCAAGCTCAATTAGTGAGACATATTCACTAATTGCATATAAATTAAGGTTTATTGATAAAATTATTGCTGTAAAAAAGAGTTTGTGTAGGGTGAATCCTACCAAATCTTGCTTTAAAAACTCGATAATCATAACTGCCAACTATAAACTTTCTTCCAGCGCTTTGATGCTCTAAAATGTTCTATTTATCATTAAATTATTGACCTGGTTAAGCCAATTAATAATACCAATTCCAATAATGTTTGTGACAGATAAATCATTTGCAGTTTACAGCATTTCTGTGAGTATACCTATCTGTCACCTTCTTTTTTAAAATTGCTACAATCAGATAATCTCCAGCAAGCAAATCAGTATTTATTGCCACAGAATTACTATTTTTTATTAATTATATTAATATTATCCAGATGCTTTAAATAAATGTAATAGAAGATAGCATATCTGTTAATAAAAACTGTCTCACTACTATAGCTGCCTTAACATTTCTCCTCAGATAGCAGCAATTGCATCAACAATCACTGTTGAATTTATGCGTCGCCAACTTACCTATTTTTTGCTATTCCTGATTTCACTAATAATTATAACTTTATGGTGGCCTATTAATGATTCTGTTTGCGATGCAGAAGCTTTCTTATCATCCAAAGCCCCAAAATACCAAATACAGGCAACTAAAGTTGTTGTACAGCCTTGGCGCGGTAAACATCATGTATATGGAATATTTATGGTTCCAAATGAATACAAAGAAAGCCAATTTTTTGTGTTAACAGTTAAAAATTTTGGTAATGAATGTTCCCAGCCATTTGGTTACAGGCAAAACTATGATGGCATTTCTGCTGAACCTGGAACTCATTTAATCAGAGAATATATCAGAACTCGTACTGCACTACGGCTAATTATTCAAGGTTTGTATCAACAGCTAAATGATAAAAATAACTGGAATTTGACCTATCCCCAACCGAAAACTACTATTTTTTATAATTAATAGAGTAAAGGCTTGAAGCTGAGAAATTCAGGAATAAATTCCTGTTTACTTATTCTAGATATAGAAAATATGGCATTGCCTTTCTATCACTGTTGAGTCGCTAAATTCTGCTCACCCTTTAACAATGTATTAGTAGTATTCACGACAATTTGCGCTGCGCCTATGAAAAACGATCGCTCAATATTAGTTGGTGTATCAGTCGGTTCATGGTAATGGGGAGTCCGCAGATTAGCTGTATCGGTTACTAGGACAGCGCCTATTCCTTGATACCAAAACGGTGCATGATCGCTGCGTAGGGTATCTGGTGCAACCAAACCTTTCAGCGGAATAGGCAATTTCAGCACTGCTGGTAGATTGGTATCTGCTTTATTGACAGCAGTTGGGGGGATTGTTTGGGAGTTTTGAAAGGCGTTCAATAAAGGTAAATGTTCTGTATCCCCAATTACTGCTAAAAAGTCGCCCTTGTCGCTAGGTGGCGTAACTGGTAATCCTGTAGGATATTGCTGACAGCCAGCAGTGTAGCAAGCATAACCCACCATATCCATCACGATGACACCGCGTAGGTTTTGCAACCGTTCTGCTTTACTGACAAAAGCCTTACTACCTAAAAGTCCAGCTTCTTCTTCATCAAAAAAAGCGAGTTGTAATGTTCTGGGTGTGGGACTTGAACCAAGAATTCTGGCAACTTCCAGCATTACAGCCACACCACTAGCATTGTCATCTGCCCCAGGAGAGAAAGCAACTGTATCATAATGCGCTCCAACTAGAATTGCGCCAGCAGCTTTTTTCGTTCCTTGGCGTTCAGCAAAAATATTCACACCTTCAGAGAATTTTTCTAACTTAGGTGTCCAGCCTAATTTTCTCAGTTCAGTTGTAATATAAGTGCGAGTGCGCGATCGCGCTGTAATGGTGTGACGCGGAAAATTCAAATTTTGAATATGGCTCAATAGCTTTTCAGCAGACACTTGCAAATCACTAGCTACTGGTAAAGACTCCTGTATGGGAGGATTTTCGGCTGGAATGCTCTCAACAATTACTGATGATGGAGGTTTATCCAATAACTGATTTTTCGCAGTACCTTTACTACTGACAATTACAACAACCACCAACATTAACAGCACAAGCCAAATCCATTTTTTCATAGTTTATCCCTGCTTCTTTGACTTTCAAGGTAGCGCAAACAGCAAGTTTGACAGCTCGTCTTTTGACAGAGTCCACAATTTCACCTAAAGTTCCGCAGTAGATAGTGCTGAGTCAAGGAATTTTGGATTTTAGATTTTGGATTTTGGATTTGTTCCACCCACGAGGGACGGAGCATGAACCAAAAAAATCTAAAATCGGATTGCTCAAGATTATATAGTTCTCACTCTTGTCCCATTACCCAATCCCCAATCCCCAATCCCCAATCCCCAGTCCCCAATGCTAGATTTATCACTCATCACAATCCTGGGTTTTTTGGGCAGTTTCGGACATTGTTTTGGGATGTGTGGCCCCTTAACGGTGGCATTCTCTTTATCTCATCAGCAAGAAAATTCTGATTGGCGACACCAGTTAAAGTTTCATATTTTACTCAATCTAGGGCGAATGTTGAGTTATACCCTAGTGGGCGCTGGGATTGGGGCGTTGGGTTCGGTGTTACTAGAGGGGGGACAGATAGCTGGCGTTGGTAGCGATTTACGTCGCTGGATTGCAATTATCACTGGTTTGATGCTGATTTGGTTTGGTTTGGGGCAAATAAAACCAGATTTTCTGCCAAAAATTCCTGTTTTACATCCTTTATTAAAGGGAGGCTTACATAATTATCTAAGTAAAGGAATGTTCAACCTTTCCTTACAAACCAAATGGTGGACACCAGCACTTTTAGGCATGACTTGGGGTTTAATGCCCTGTGGTTTTCTCTATGCTGCCCAAATCAAAGCTGCCGAAACTAGCAATTTATGGATGGGTGCAGCAACCATGCTGGCTTTTGGCTTGGGAACCCTACCGATGATGTTAGGTGCAGGGGTTTCTGCGTCGTTGGTAAGTCAAGACAAGCGTAGTCAGTTATTTCGCCTTGGCGGTTGGGTAACTCTCGCAATTGGGGCAATTACTTTGCTGCGAACCGGCGACACTATGGCCGATTACACCGGACACGCCGCATTGTTTTGCTTAATCGTCGCCTTAATTGCTCGTCCCATTAGCGGTATTTGGGCATCACCCCTACGTTATCGCCGTGCTTTCGGAGTAGGGGCTTTTGTGCTGTCTGTGGTTCATACTTTCCACATGATTGAACATTTACTGCAATGGAATTTTGCTGCCTTTTGGTTTTTACAACCAGATTTTCAGTGGAGCATAGTTGCTGGTGCTTTAGCTTTGGTATTGATGACTCCAGCAGCGTTAACAAGTTTTGATTCATTGCAAAAATTTTTAGGCAAGCGTTGGCGACAAATTCACTTATTAAGCGTACCAGCTTTACTTTTAAGCGTAATTCATGCGGTTATAATTGGTTCCCATTATCTGGGTTCCTCACAATCAACTGAGGGGAATAAATTAGCAGTAGGGCTACTAGGGTTTGTTACCCTTTTTGTGTTGCTGCTGCGTTCACGTTGTTTTTGGTCAAGGTTAACCATAGCAAAATTTTATGTTCCCCCAACTAAGCCACGCTAAATCTTCTATTCCTTTAGTTTTTTTATTGCTTCTATCCCTAACTCCACTTCACGCCGCCTCTGCTCATACGGTAAAAATATCCGCAGATGTTGGTGGCACATTGCATATTGAACCGAATGATAATCCCCAAGCAGGAAAACCCGCACAAGCTTGGTTTGCACTAACTCGCAAAGGTGGAAAAGCGATCGCACTGAAAGATTGTGATTGTCGGTTGGCTATTTATGCTGAACCCCATACACCACAAGAGCCACCCCTGTTAGAACCTCCTTTAAAACCTGTGTCTGCTGAACGTTACAAAGATACACCAGGTGCAGAAATTACCTTTCCCAAGCCAGGCGCTTATCAGCTGGCACTTACTGGTAAACCGACTTCTGGGGAAAGTTTCAAACCTTTTGAGTTAAAGTTTCAAGTTACTGTGGCATCAGGTTCGCAAATTATACCACAAGCTTCCCAGAATGTCAATCAATCTGTCAATAATGAAGCCATAGAAACTCAATCTCCATCCTTACCCTTGTGGGCGATCGCCGCTGCTATTTTTGCCACATTAGGTATTGTCTTGGCTGTAGTGCAGAAGCGGCGGAGGTGATTGAGGGAATGGGGAATGGGGACTGGGAAAAGGCAGGGGGCAGGGGGCAGGGAGACAAGGGGCAAATTCACATTACTCATCCCCCATTCCCCATTCCCCATTCCCCATTCCCCATTCCCCATTCCCCATTCCCCATTCCCCATTCCCCATTCCCCATTCCCCATGCCCCATGTCCTATCCCCTATGCCTCTTTTGATGCCATTGCCAGGCGTGGAGGACAATATCTTTGATGCCTGGATACTGTGGTTGCCAGCCGAGGATTTTGCGGGCTTTTTCGCTACTACCGATTAATGAAGGCGGATCTCCAGGACGGCGATCGCATTCTTTTACTGGGATCGTTAACCCAGTGACATCCTCGGCTGCGGAAATTACTTCCCTTACTGAGAAGCCTAGACCATTGCCTAAATTGAATACTTCGCTATCGTTGTCTTTTAATAAATATTCCAATCCTAAAACGTGAGCATCTGCTAAGTCGCTGACGTGAATGTAGTCTCTAATACAAGTACCATCAGGCGTAGGATAATCTGTACCGAAAATGGAAATTGATTCCCGCTTGCCTAAAGCTGTGAGCAACACTAAAGGTATCAAATGGGTTTCAGGGTTGTGGTCTTCTCCTAGTAATCCAGTAGGATCGGCACCAGCTGCATTAAAGTAGCGGAAACGCACAGATTTTAGACCATAGGCAACATCAAAATCAGAGAGAATCCGCTCTACCATTAACTTGGTAGCACCATAGGGATTAATCGGATTTTGGGGATGATTCTCGGGAATTGGGACAACTTCTGGTACTCCATAGGTTGCACAAGTAGAAGAAAATACAAATTTCTTAACAGAGGCAGCTAGCATCGCTTCTAGCAACACCAGTGTACCCAAAACGTTATTGCGGTAGTATTTAGCGGGGTCTGTGACTGATTCTCCTACATAGGCATAGGCAGAAAAGTGCATAACTGCCGTAATATTGTGGGTTTGAAATAATTTATCGAGTAAAGGGCGATCGGCAGTATCCCCTGCTACAAGCTCTACTTGCAAAACCTGCTCTACTAAGTCGCGATGCCCATACACGAGGTTATCAAGTATGACTACGTCATAACCTGCTCGCTTCAGAGCAAGCACGGTATGGGAACCGATATATCCTGCTCCTCCTGTCACTAAAATAGTGGGCTTTTCCGGTGACATAGTTTATCCTTTTGAGTTACAGTTACTCAACTAATCTAATGTACTGGTGCCCCATTACTCATTGGGAAAATTTTAAATAATAGACGCAGTGTCAAAAAATTGCACTAAAATCACTACGACGGTAGTCTTTGGGTGTGAGGTGTGAGGTATTTTAAGTCAAGTAACAGTCCGATTACAATTTGACGAGAAAATAAATCCGCTGCCCGAAACCTTGAGGCTGTCCCTTAAGGGAATGCTATTTGCTATGTGTCGGGAAACCCGTCTACCGCAATGGCTCACTGCATCGGAAAATTTGAGAGTTAATCTACTATGTTTCTACTGCTAAGCCGAGTACTACTGTGGCTGTTAATCGGCACTGTTGTATACTCTTTGTTCCAAAGATTCTATCCTACCGGGAATTTTGTGGGACGATTAGTCATCGTTATTGTGTTAATCGTTATAGCGCTGGCGTTTCTTAACCCCAATGAACCAGCCGTAGCGTCTTTGTGGAGGATGGTATCATTCCCGCTGAAACCTCTGGGAGCATCAGTCTTGATGTTGATTTTTGCGGCTCAGAGAATTAAGGGAGGTGGGATAGATAAACCAGGAGGATACCTACTGGGTTGGGCACTGACAATTTTACTGTTATCAAGTACACCAGCTATTGCTTACTTCCTAGTAAGGGCACCTATAGCAACAGTGGGCAATCCTCAGTTAGCAGCTCTAGAAAGAGTTGAGTATATGAGGCTAGCATCTGGTTCAGGACAACTACCCCCTAGCTCGGAAACTTTGGTGGCTTTAGGGCCAGAAAATACCATAGGCAATGTCTCTGATGTGGCAGCGAATGGTATTCTACCTGCGGCTGATATGGTTCGGTCAACCATAGCTTTAAATCAATTCGGCGTAAAAGTTCCGCCTTATCTGTTGCAGAATCCTCAGGACATCAGAAACCGCGGATTACGGATTGAAGACTTTGTACCAAGTGCAG
Organism: Nostoc linckia FACHB-104; assembly: GCF_014696615.1. Lineage (GTDB taxonomy): Bacteria > Cyanobacteriota > Cyanobacteriia > Cyanobacteriales > Nostocaceae > Aulosira > Aulosira linckia_A. Next base: position 86,530 of record NZ_JACJQJ010000021.1, read on the forward strand.
AAACACTGCAAGTAACAACCCAAGTCTGGGAAAGTTATCTCAACCAGATTTATATTTTCTTGCGTGGTCGTCAAGGATAAGCCGAAAAGATCATTAATCGCAAGGCCAAAGCACTATGTCCTGGTGGCTGGCCTTATTTAAATTGTTATTTCTGTCAGAATAGGAGGAGGGTGAGTAGTTTTGCTTGCAAGAGTCAAGAATCAAGGAGAGTTGGTCACCCACGGAGGTTGTCTCCGTTAGGTGAACTGGCGTTGAAGAGTTAAAAGCCAAAGGTGAATTTTCTCCTCTGCTCCCTCTGCTTCCGCATCTCCCTTCCTGCTCCCCGCTTCCCTGCTCCCTGCTAGTTCTGAATGATACAATCTCGACGACTTGCTAAACTCAGTGCTTACCTGCGTCCCCATTGGCGGGAAGCAATTTTAGGCATTTTGGCTTTATTGACTGTCAATGGATTAGGCGTTTATATACCTTGGTTAATTCGCGGTTGCGTTGACAGACTCTCAACAACTTTTGATTGGTATGAAATTCTCAATTACGTAGTCGTTATTGTCTTGCTCAGTTCAGCAATGTGGTTAATCCGTATGGCTTCCCGCATTTGGCTGTTCGGAGTGGGACGAGAGGTGGAATTTGACTTAAAACAGCGCATTTTTGAACATTTACTAAAGCTAGAGCCTTCTTACTTCGCCACTCATACTATTGGTGATTTAATTAGTAGGGCTACTAGCGATGTGGAAAATATCAAGCGATTGTTGGGTTTTGCCGTCCTGAGTTTAGCAAATACATTTTTTGCCTACGCGCTAACATTGCCTGTAATGTTGGCAATTAGCGTCGATTTGACATTGGCATCGCTGGCAATATACCCCTTAATGTTCTTTTTGGTGCATTTGTTTAGCGATCGCCTACGTAAACAACAAACCGTAGTTCAAGAACAACTGTCTGACATTAGTGAACTCATTCAAGAAGATATTAGTGGCATTGCCTTAATTAAAATTTACGCTCAAGAAGAAAACGAACGTCGCGCCTTCGCTCAGAAAAATGAGCAGCTATTGACGGCTAACTTAGAACTAGCAAAAAGCCGCAATACATTGTTTCCCCTGATTGGGGGTTTAGCTAATATCAGTTCGCTGGTAATTCTCTGGTTGGGAGCATCCCGCATTGCTGGAGGAACCCTGGCTGTTGGGGATTTTTTGGCACTATTAATTTATGTAGAGCGTTTAGTTTTTCCCACCGCTTTGTTAGGGTTTACCATTACCGCCTATCAACGAGGTGAGGTGAGTATCGATCGCTTAGAATCAATTCTCAGCGTTACACCCAAAATTAAAGATGCAGATGATGTCGTTCATCTACCCAAAACGCAAGTGAAAGGGAAACTGAGAGCCAAAAATTTCACTTATACATATCCAGGTGCTAAAACCCCAGCTTTAGATAATGTTAACTTCACCATTAATCCTGGGGAAACAGTGTCAATTGTGGGTGCTATTGGTTCTGGTAAATCAACCTTAGCAAATGCCTTACCACGCTTATTAGACATTGAGCCAGGACAGTTATTTTTGGATGGAGTAGACATTACAAAGATAGCCTTAGGCGATTTAAGAGGTGCGATCGCCTATGTCCCCCAAGATAGTTTTCTGTTCAGCACCACCATTAGAAATAACATCCGCTACGGCGACCCACTTAGCGAGCAAGAAAATGTAGAGTATGTAGCTAAGATGGCGCAAATTGAATCAGAAATTCACAATTTTACCCAACAGTATGACACTATAGTCGGTGAACGGGGGATTACTCTTTCTGGTGGTCAAAGACAACGTACTGCTTTATCTAGGGCTATGTTGGTTGATGCCCCAGTGTTAATTTTGGATGATGCTCTTTCTAGTGTCGATAATCAAACAGCTACCCAAATCCTCAAAAATCTTTCGACTGGTACAGTCAAGAAAACTGTCGTTTTTATCACGCATCAACTATCGGCTGCTGCTGCTGCTGACCGAATTTTTGTGATGGATAAAGGGAAAATTGTTCAAATAGGCACTCATTTAACTCTTGTGCAAAAAGAAGGACTTTACAGAACTTTGTGGAGTCAACATCAAATAGAAGAATTACTGCGTTAGGTGTTAGGTGTTTGGAGACGCAGCGCGTAGCTTGCTATATCAATACTTGTCGGTTAAGGGGAAAAAGGGGAATGGTTCAAGGGAAAGAAAAAACCTTTAACCCTTAACCTTTAACCTTTTCCCTAAAACCAATTTTGGCTTGACAACGCTTAACCAAGTAGTATTGGCATTTATATATGCTGATTATTCTCCTGGTTGAAAAAATCCTCCTATAGGATTTGGCTAGCAAAACTGCTAGCTAAATATGCGACTTCTAGACGATAACCATCTCCAGCTAACGAATGATTCTACTTTCTGGAAAACTTAATAAGCTGTAACTATATACTTACAGGAATTAAGTGGGACTGAATGATGCAACGCTTTAATTTGTCCAAGATTTTAGGAACTACAGTTATAGCTTTAAGTTTAGCTACCTTGCCAACAGTTCTACCCGCTTCTGCTCAAACAACTACTAGCCCTGATGGCACTACTACTACAGATACTACAAATACAGACCGCCCTCTGACAGATGGTAATTATGCGGATGGCGATTGGGGTTTACTAGGCTTGCTCGGTTTGTTTGGTTTATTTGGACGCAAGAGCCGCAGACATGATGACAGCACTTACAGCAACCGCGATGTAGCTTCTTCTTCACGTTCTAACTATTAATCTCAAGACATCCTGCAATTTTCTGCCAATCCTTTCAAGAAGTTTAAGTTGCAGCCTGCAAAAGCAGGCTTTGTTTTTTTATTAGCTCATTGTTAATAACAGATACCCTAATCTAAAGACTATTTGGGGCGAAAAATCCGGAGAATTCCTAAGATAAATAAACTTCCCAATACTCCAATACCCAAACTCAAAAAGAAAGCAGAAGCTTGTTCAACTCCAGTCAGCTTATTTACTGGTTCAGGTTTTGCAGCCAAGATGACAGCAGAAGCTATTTGGCTAGTTGCTAGTCCAACACTTGCGATCGCTATTGTATTGTTCAAGGTGCGATCGCGTTTGGCTTGTTCTATCTCAACAATACCTCTAATAGTGTTAATTAGGTCTTCTGCTACTTTTAAGCCAACACTTAAGCTGATATGGTCTTGCTCTACTTGTACTTGATATTTTTGTTTAACTGTTGCAATAAAGCTTTCTAAACACTTTAAGTCAGTGTCTCCTAATTGGTTATCTTGTTTTTGCTTATTTTTAGCTTTATTTTCAATATCTACTAAATATTTTTGATAGGCTTGTAAATTAGTCTCTATTGCTGACTTGAGAATTTCTAAATATGAGAGCTTGGTTGCGTACTCAGAAACAATACTGATACTATTGCTCAGGATTGTTTGTAATTCTTGTAGCTGTTTTTGAGTTAATTTACCATTTTTATCACTGGGATAACAGCTTTTGATAGTTTTAGCTTTATCTGTAATTAATTTAAATTCTTCTTGTAAATTCCTTGTTAGTTGTTGACTATAACAATACTCCCAAATAATTTTGTTACGCGCACATAATAAACGCAACCAATCTCCATAAAATTCTGCAGCTACCTCCATTGTCCATAAATTTGGATAAAAAACAATTAAAACATGGCTATTTTCTGCTTCTACACTTTGCCACTTTTGAGGTGCTTTCCAAACTTCAAACAAGCTAGCACCAAGAAATTTTCCTGCTTCTGGATTCTGCCATTCGCGATTGGCTAATTCTTGATATGCTTCATTAGCTAAAGCTTCTGGATCTGGTTTTGTCGCTGACGAGAAGTAACCAGAAATCATACAGCTTTTACCCAAGTTACCCTTTTTGGTTGCTGTTTCTGCTGCTAGTTTTTTAATAGCACTCATCGGTTGCGGATGATTTCTATCATTTATAGAACAGTCAAACAGCAATCCATAAGTATCATATAAGCGAACAGGATAATAATACCCTTCTAATTGAGCATCAGTAAATGATTGAATATAATAATTATCTTTAATTGATAAATTTTGTTTTATACCTTGATTTAATAGTCCAAGTAACTTTGTATATTCTGGGTTGTCTGCTTCTGTTTCTGATGCTAAATCGACTTTAATTTTTTCTGGTAAATTTTGCCAAAATCTGGAGTGATTATTTTTAATTTGCTCATCAGTATCTCCCAAACCATTTCTTAGTTGGTAAACAAAAATATCTAGAGTAGGGTATACAATTTCTGTCATTTCATGTCCGTCTATTTATTATTAGGCTGATGTTGTTGATTGTCCTGGGAATTGGTATTTTCTGATTTTGGAGTAGGAGGGTTAAAATTAGTCGGTGCTAAATCTTGGGTTTTAGGATTGTCTTCGCGGGGAGGAATACCTTTACTCCTTTCTACTTCATTATCTTGCGCTTTCAAAGCTTGGCGTTCTTGATCATAAATTTGTTTGAGTGTATCGCTCTTTTTAACTACGCTGTTGAGAAGTTGAATTGTATCTTCATTGACTTCACCATAAAGAGCTTGGCGTACAGCGTCAAGTTCTATTTGTAGTTCTTCTGGTAGGGTAGATAAATCAAATTGGGAAATAGCCTTAAGGAAGGCTTCACGTCGGATGGTGTATTGGTAGTCCATAAGTTGTGAGATTAGAGGTTAATGTTACCAGTAATGATGAAACTAGCCCAGTAATATGGATGGGCGTAAGGAGGAACTTGAGTATTTATTTTAGCGGGATTGTTGCGAATATTTGCGGCTTCGTCTTCTAAGTCTTCCGCACAGATAGGGTCATATGCAACTATTTCATTAGCACGTTCTTCATACCATTTGACTAATTCGCTATATGTAATATTACGTAACCACATCTGGGTGCGTTTGAGTGCGGCTGCTGGTGCAATATCTCTATCTGGTTGATGGTAGAATTCAATCATAAACAAGGCACTAGAAACAGATTCTACTGTCCACAGAGTACTGACAACATGAGCCGCACCTTGTCTGAGAAAAGCACTTACTAAACCTACATATTCTGTAGTAATAGTTTGGTTACCTGTCAAAGCAGTTTCACAAGCTGAAAGGCTAACCAGATGGTAACTTTTCAGATTTAGCTGAAGGATATCTTTTAAAGTTAGTCTTTCTGTACCAGTTAAAGCGAGGGCAGATTTTTGAGGGTTGTAAAAATTATAGGTTCCATGACCAGTGAAGTGAAAAATTTGATTTTCTGATTTTAAAGCAGCTATGACATCTTCTTTGATTGCGGCTTTCTCTGCAAAACGTTGAGGATTTGTAAATAGTTGGGATATATAAGCTGACTCAATTTTTGCTAGTGGCAGATTTTCAAAAGCTTTACCTTCTAAATCTTTACTATCGGGTGTTTCCACACTTAGCAGTCTTTGCCATTTTTCCGTTGCTGGCTGATCATCAGAAACTTGGTGAATCTGTTGTAAGCTTAAGCCAATTTGAACACTGGGTAAATAAGTAATAGTGAATTCATCTGCAAATAATGCATGAAGTGGTAATGTGTGTAAATCTCGGTGAGGAATTAATATCAAATTTTGGATTTTAGGTGTGGAGTTTTTGATTGATGCTGTGATGCTTGATATATCAAGAATATTTGCTAACTCTGAGATTAATTCCGGTAAATTATGCCGCCAGTTATTTTCTTCTTCGTTTTGGTTATCTTTGGATTTGACATAATTTCTATATTCTTGATTCCACTTTTTAAGCCAAGCATCAAAGTCATACAAGCGTTGTGCCTGAGTAAAAATTTCAGTATTTTCAAGTAAATTGGTTTCTCCTAGCAGAATGGGCGATAGATTGTCATTTTTGAGGATGAATGTGTGTAAAGTAACTGGGCTGATATGCCAGTAAACTATAGTTGTATTGGGATTAAGTAGTTGTTTGATTTCTTCCCATACGGGAGAAGAAAGTTCATCATCTCGCTTATCAAATAACCAAGACAAGCAGGCATTTTTTCCTTCTTCGGCTATTTCTAATGCTTTTACGAAATCACCTGACTGGACGGCTACATCCACAGTTAACTGCTGAAAACTTATAAATTTCAAAGTTAATTGTTGTTTCTTACCCGGACTTTTGGTATTTTTTAGTAGGTCGCGCAGCACATCTGTACCCCTTCGTCGCATTTCGTTAGCTTCGTCAGTTTCTCCTAGTGCTAACAAAGAACGAATTAAATTTTGCAGTACTTCTAAATGAGCTTCAGGAAAATTTTCTGCTGTTAAAGTTGTTAGTGCTTCATTATAACTGTTAACAGCCTTACGCCTATCTTGGGCAGGATTATTATTTTGATATCCATGAAAATAGTAGGCATTTCCTATTGCTTGATGTAATTTACCCCAACCTTCACTATTTTGAGGAAAATGTTTTAAGCCTTCTTCGTAACTAGCAAATAAACCTTTATATCCACCTTGATATAAATCAGGGTTTTTCAATGTTATAGAAAGGTCAGGGTAGGAAGTAATTACAGGTAAAATAAATAATGATTCAGGATATTTTCTACCTTTAATTAAATTTGCTAATAGCAGCCCTCTATTAATCCAAGTATCATGGTCATCAGCTTTAATTTCTATAGCTTTGTCGTAAGATGCGAGAGCTTCCTGATATTGCTTTAAATTATGTAAGGCAATACCTCGGTCTCTCCAAGGTAGGTACTCTTCCGATTTTAATATTATGGCTTGATCGTAGGATTTTATTGCTTCTTCATATAGCCCTAAATTTGCCTGTGCAAAGCCTCGATTGTACCAATATTCATACTCATCAGATTTTAAATCTATCGCTTTGTTATAGTGGATAATTGCTTCTTTATATTGACCTAAATTAGCCCATATCAAACCTAGTTCATGCCAACCACTAGCACATCTAAATTCAAACTCCTGCGCCTGATTTAACATAACAAGCGCTTCTTCATACTGACTAAGTAAGCGCAGAATTCTTCCTTGCATATGCCAGGCAAAATGATTTTTAGGCTCAATTTCTATGACTTTTTGAAAAGAGGCAATTGCTTCTTGATATCGCTCCAAATCTAATAATGCATTACCTCGGTTATTCCAAACTAAGTAGTAATCAGGTTTTAATTCTATAGCTTTGTCGTAGGAGGCGATCGCTTCCTCAAATCTTTTCAAATTTCCTAGCGCTACACCTCTGTTACGCCAAGCTTCGTGATCGTCAGGTTGTAATTCTATGACTTTGTCGTAGGAGGTGATTGCTTCTTCATATTGTTCCAATTTACCCAGTGCTACACCTCGGTTATTCCAAGCTAAGGGATCATCAGGTTGTAATTCTATGGCTTTGTCGCAAGAGGTGATTGCTTCTTCATATTGTTCCAATTTACCCAGTGCTACACCTCGGTTATTCCAGACTAAGGGATCATCAGGTTGTAATTCTATAACTTTGTCATAGGAGGCAATTGCTTCTTCATATCGTTTTAAATTAGCAAATGCTACACCTCGGTTATACCAAGCTTCGTGATAGTAAGGTTGTAATTCTATGACTTTGTCATAGGAGGCAATTGCTTCCTCATATCGTTCCACCTTAACCAGTGCTATACCCCGATTATCCCAAACTAGGTGATTATCAAATTTAAGTCTTATAGCATTATCGAAGTGAATGAGCGCTTCAGATATTTGCTCTAAATTTAGTAGTGCAACTCCTTTCGTGTTCCAAGCACTATAATCATCAGGTTTTAATTTTATAGCCTTATCTGAGCAATTGATTGCTTGAGCAAAATGTCCTAATTTAACTAATGCCACTGCTTTGGAATTCCAAGCATTATATTCATCAGCTTTTAATTCGGTTACTTTATCCAAGCAAATAATTGCTTCATTAAATTGTTCTAAATTTAAGAGAGCATTTCCTCGGTTGAGCCAACCTAAGTATTGTTCAGGTTGTAATTCTATGGCTTTGTCTGCAAATACTAATGCTTCAGAATATTGTTTTAAATTATTCATTACCCACGCTTGGTTATTCCAAGCATAGTAGTAATCTGCTTTTAATTCTGCGGCTTTCTCAAAGCAGGGAAGTGCCTCGGAAAATCGCCCTAAATTACCAAGAGCAAAACCTTGATTGTTCAATACTTCGTAGTCATCAGGTTTATATTCAAGAACTTTCTCAAAAAGTTTGCTGGCTGTTTCAAAATCCCTAGCGTTTAATTGCTCTAATCCTTGATTTAACCATACTTGTATAATTGCTGGTTCTTTACTGAAACCTTTATACGTTAAATTTGTAACAGATTGATGCTTAGACTGTTTGAAAATTTTCCGCTTAACCATCTGTTGCAACTCTTGTATCGCATCTATCGCTTATTCTAGCGATTTTACTGAAATTGGATGATGACCTTGATTTCAGCAAGCTCAGAAGTGCGATCGCTTTTATCAGAGTTAATTAGGTTACTGTTATCTGCTAGATTTCTAAGTGTTAATTGCACCCCTCACCAAAATGACTGTACTTTCCACACCAGAGGCGATCGCTTCGGGAATATTACCTTGAATTGCCTGCTGTAATAACCCTTCCCGTGAAGCGCCTAAAACTACTACATCGTATCCCTCGGTTTTTACTAAGTTAATCACACCTTGGGAAACTGAATCAGCTTCAACTGGGCAAGCAATTACGGTACTAGATAATTTGCGGTGGTGAATTAGCTGGCGGATGGACTGTTCTAAAATTGTCATGTCTGGTTCTAATTCCGATGGTTTAAATACCCTTGTAAGGCGGATGAGGGGATCGTCTCCTAATGTCACTAAAGCCGGAAGTAATTTAATCGCCATCCTGGCATTGGGGCCACCAGCCATAGGTACGAGCCAACGGTTGAATGACTGTTGACCGTTGACTGTTGACTGTTGACTGTTGACTGTTGACTGTTGACCATTACCTAATTTGACTAACATGACATCACAGGTGGCTTGGCGAATTATGCTATCGACAACGGTGCCAAAAATCCTACCTGGGGTAGATGTGTTACCTTTCCAACCCATCAAAATTAGGTCAATGTGACGCTCGTTGATTGTCTCTAAAATCGCTTGGGCGACATCATGGGCGACACGAATTTGTGTATGTAATGGAATGCGCCACTTTTTGGCTAATACTTCTGCTTGTCTGAGTAAGCGCCGACTTTTGGCTGTCCTGACTTGAGTTTCAGTGGGGGAACTGTGGCGCGAGACTAAGATAACTTGCACACACTCTATTTCATAATGGCGATCGCGGGCAATTGCAGCTGCCATTTGTAATAAAGTCGCTGCTGTTTCGGGGTTAGCAACTGTGACGAGTAATCTACCTCTACCAATGTTGGGCGCTCGCGTTTGGTAAACTACATAGGATGGTTCGGGTTGTGGCCCTGGTGTCGCATTCTCGCAGTTGAGATAGTCGGCTTCTGCACGAATAATATCTGCACGGGTAATAATGCCAATCAGTTTTCGCCCTTCTACTACTGGTAAGCGACTAATTTGATAACGATCCAGCAAATACAACACATTACTCAGGTTGTGTTTTGGTGTTACCGTGATCGGGCTGGGTGTCATAATCTCCCGCAAAGGCGTATCATTGGGGATATTGCGATCGCGGATTTTGAGTAAATCAGATTGAGTAATAATTCCTACTAGTTTGCCTTCTTCAACTACGGGAAACCCCCGGTGATGAGAACGTGAGAATGCTTGTATAGCTTCCTCTGCACTCATTTCTACATCTAAAGTTTCTACTCGTTGTTGCATCACATTATTAGCTGTTAATGTTCGCATGACGCTTTCTACAGGAACATTGCAAGCGAGGGTGATACCTTTTAACAGTAAAAGTTTCTCGTAAAGCGAACCAGGGACTACTTTCTCGGCAACCAAGTAAGATGCTACACAAACAATCATTAAAGGTAGCACTAGGTTGAAATCGGTAGTCATCTCAAACACAATCACAATAGCTGTGATGGGGACTTTAGAAACAGCGCTAAAAAATCCGCCCATTCCCGCCAAAGCGTAGGTTGTAGGTAAACCACCTCCTAAAATTTGGGACTCAAGTACACCAATGATGTGTCCTAAACAAGAACCTAAAATTAGGCTAGGTGCAAATAAACCCCCAGGTGCGCCGGAACCAAAGGCGATCAAGGTGAGAATGAACTGAGCCACAAATGCGATCGCCGCTAATAAAGCATTGGCATCGCCTGTAATAAAATACTCTCTTAACCCAGTATTATCGCGGAAAGAAGCGGGTAGGATAGAGATGACACAACCAGAAACAAAACCAGCTAAAGCCACTCTTAGCGGTAAACTGATGTGCAATCGGCGATAAATTTTGATACTAAAAACTAGACCCTGATTAAATAATGCGCCGAACAATCCAGCTAATATGCCCAACAGCAGGAAAAAAGGAATTTCTGGGATAGAAAATTGACTTTGGGATTGAGCTAAATGCAGGTTTAAGTCTAGACTACCGCCACCCAATAAGCGAGATATTACCCCACCAATAAACGAGGCGATAATCGCAGTTCCCAGAGTTAGCCCCGATAAATCTTGCAGTAACTCTTCCACAATAAACAATACACCTGCGATCGGCGCATTAAATGCAGCTGCCAAACCTGCACCTGCACCTGCTGCAATCATTTGTCGTCGGTAATCTGGAGAGGTGGGAACCCAACGACTCATCCCAGCTGCCAAACCTGCACCCACTTGCACAGTAGGGCCTTGCCGTCCTAGAGTCATACCAGAACCCAAGGCAATAATAGCGCTGAATAACTTCACAGCCGCTACACGCCAAGATAAAGTTATAGGCACATTAGCCAACGAAGCTTTGACTTGCGGAATACCACTACCCGAAGCCTCTGGGGCAAACCGTTCTACCAACCAGCCAGAGACATACCCCAGAGTCATGCCAACTACAGGTAACGCCAACCATACCGGAAACAGGTGAGTCGTATGGACTCGCCATGTTCCCAACCATCCCGATCCCACTTTCAGAAAAACTGCCGACAAGGCAGCTACAATACCGATCACAGATGCTTGTGCGATCGCTAAACCTCTTCTTGGCTGCCACAGACTACGAAAGCGCTGAGTCAGAACAGGGAGTGGCATAAAAATTTTAAAAAATATTAAGTTATGAATACATCAAATCATATTTTAAATGGGGATTGGGAATTGGGGATTGGGAATTGGGGATTGGGCATTGGGCATTGGGATGAGGGAGTAGAGGAAGCGGTGGATAAATTGCCATTACCCATTACCCATTACCCATTACCCATTATTGACTGCTTGCAAGTGCCGATTTCAGTTTTAGCTTGACCTTGGTTCCCCGTTTGAGAACTACTTCACCACCAGGGCTAGATAAAACATAAGCAGTCGCCGCCGCCGCACCAGCTAAACCACCATGTTTGACATTTGTTTTCTTGCCGATAAAATGTCCTGCAACGGTTCCACTTAAAATAATGCCGGCATTTTGGATGAATTTGCCTTTAGTTTTTGTTTCTACTTGAGTATTGACTAACGCCGCATCAATTGGATAGGTTGCGCCATTTTTCAAAGTAATTTCATCAAAAACTAGACGTAAAGTAGCTTTTTTACCTTTAGCAGCTTTAACTACATTTTCTATGTGTCCCTGAATTTCAGCATTTTTTAAGTCTGGTTTTACACCTTTAACCGAGTTTTTAACTTTCAGTGTAAAAGGCTCATTTTCACTATTTTTACCAGTAGATAACTCTTTTTGCAGTACAGTATCCAAGCTGGTTCCTGCTGGCACAGATACTTCTGAATTTTGAGTATTACTGGCGTTTTTAGCCGTCTGAGTAGTTTGATTAGAATTAGCAGTGTTGGCAACTTTATCATTTGGCTTACTACAAGCTACGGTGTTAGTAAGTAAAGCCGCACTCAGCAATAGTGGTACAAAACTTTTCATGTTTGGCTTTTGTGAAATTGGTAGGCTATAAAATTTAAATTAGAGTGAGCAAAACTACTTAAACTCTAATTTTTCAAAGATTATATGCCAAATCGGAAATAGAGCATTGATTCTCTTTATAAATGTTGTGAATATTGCTGCTTAGTAAGTAATATTTTGTAATCTTATTCTTTCTTAATAGAAATACAGCATTGGTTAGGTAATTGACTTAAAATAGCCTGGATTTAGAATGCTTATTTATTCGCTTGTAGATGCAGGTGTTCATAGAATTCCAATAGAAACCCTATTTGATTCATTACCATTTAGGGTGCGTTAGCAGCAAGAGTACGGCTCCATCTATTCATCTATTTTAGTAGGTTAATGATATTACTAAGCTGTTCCACATTTAACTTGCACCTTGACTTGATTAGACTGTTAACCGTTGACAGTCAACAGTTAACAGTCAACAATCACCACGAGTAGTTATGCAATTTAAAGGTGTATTAGCTTATGTATATCTTAACTCGCCCAAGTATCACGCCATTTAACAGTACCTTGCTCGCTTAAAATCCAGCGACGGCTAACAAGATTTTCGCGCAATGGTGGTTGATTTTTTCGCCAAAGTGCATATTTATAACATATGGCTTTGCCCGCACTTTCATTAAACGGAATTTCCCCAAACCAAGTGTTTTCATTGATATATTCTAAAGCGTAAGCTTTGCTAATATCCCAATCGCCTAACTCTGGACAATCACCAATTACGACAACTGTATCTCCGGGTTGTGTCTTTAAGCCATTTACCTGCGCTCTCACAATAGTTTTTCCTTTGACTCGCTCGCCTAAATAGCTGAGAACAATTAGCTCTTTTGCATCCAATTTTAGCCCTAAAATTTTGCCATTTTTAACTTCAATTTGACGCTTGGTGACAATACAGTTATATTCCCCATCTTCTAATTCTGTATGCTCCACATTAATAGTAGTGGCAGCACCTTTATTCATGGCTACAAAACAGCGATAATCTCGATAACTCCGTAAATAACAATAGACATTATCGGTAATATATTTTTGTTTTTGGCTACCCAGAGATACAGCAGGATTTAAACGCCGCAATTTAGATAATAATTGCATATCCTGGTAAAGCTCTGTTTCTGTGTCCCATTTTTCCATCATGGGACGATTATAAGGATCGTTACCGCCATTAGTATCGTTATGGAGATATTGCTCAGTTCCGTAATAAATACAAGGAATACCGCGACTCGTCATAATAAACGCGATCGCTAACCGCAACAGTGCTGGATCTGGATTGAGACTTTGAAAGCGCGGCATATCATGATTATCAATAAAGGTAATCAATTCTGTCGCTGTATTGTAGAGATAATCAAGGTTTAAAATATCTTGAATTAAATGAAATCCGCCTGGTAATCCTTGTGCTAAGGCTTCGCGAATTGCACCACACAAACCAAAGTCTAAAATTGACATTCCAGACTCATTAGCAAATTTAATTGAACTACTCTTATTGGGATTGCTAAAACCCCATTCACCAAAAGTAAATACAGAAGGTTTATGAGTTTGGATGTCACTATTAAATTCTTGCCAAAACCAAATCGGCATATGCTTGACTGTATCAACTCGTAAAGCATCAACGCCTCGGTCTAACCATTGCTTAATTGCTGTTTTAATATAATGGCGATAATCAGGATTGCTTTCATTGAAAGTCGCTAACCCTGCCATTTCGTAATATAGTAATTGCTCTTCGTTTTCCCAATCAGTAATCTCGGGATTATGATAATACCAATTATTGACATCATTATAATAATCGGCAATTAATACACCATCTTCGTAAAGTTTCCCTTTTTCCCCATTTACATCTGGGCTACTGTGATTACAGACAATATCTAAAATTAACTTCATGCCTCGCTCATGCAAGCCAGCAATTAAGGTATCAAATGTACTACATCTAAATAAAGAATTATCGTCATGAGTAGCTAAAAACCTGGGGTTAATGCGTTTAAAATCTTTTGTCCAGTAGCCATGCATCGCCGCATTTTCAAACTGCAATGCTTCTACTTGCTCAAATAGCGGTGAAATCCAAATAGCTGTAACTCCGAGATTTTTTAGATAATCTAGTTTGTCTATAATTCCTTGCAAATCTCCACCCCAATATTTACCCCACTTTTGCTTAGTGGGATCGTAAAGTTCAGGATGAGCGCCTGGATTATTACTAGGGTCTCCATCATTAAATCGGTCTACAATGATAAAGTAAATTGTTTCTTGGCGAAATTCAATTGCTCTGGTAAAGAGAAATTCAACATCTGAGATAGTTTCGGATGTAACTGTATCAGTATGAAACCCAGCAGCAGCTTTAGTTGCTCGAGCTTCAATCTCGGACTTGGCTGAAGAAGTTTGCACCATAATCTTATTAAAAAATACTAAAGTTTTGGCTTTTTCTAGTTAACTTATGCGTAGGTATTTCCATCTTGACCTATCACAAATTTTACATTGTAGTTAGTAACTAGTACAGGACGGCGGAAGTCAAAAGTCAAAATACTTAATATTCCTGCTTTTGCAGCATTGGAATATTTTTATCAGAATATCAGAAAGAACTAAAAGCAAAGGTGCGTTACGCTGTGAATTTACCCAAATCTGTAATATGCGATCGCCTGTAGTGAAACGGATATTTTGAACGGGATGGAAATGCGATTATTTTTTGATTGCAAAGATGAATAGCTTTGGTTTGTGTGGGAATAATTACGCATTTTTTAGGTTGGCAATTACATAAATGCAAGGCAATAATTACATGATTATAAATTCTTTGCATCAATCAAAGATGTAATCATGAATAATGACTATCCTCAACCAAATAACAACCCACCTAAATACAACGGTAAATATCGAATTGATTCGGTACGTTTGCCAGCATGGAATTATGCAACTAATGGTGCATATTTTCTGACTATTTGCACGAAGGGTAAACAATGCTTTTTTGGTGAGGTTGTGCAGGGGGAAATGTAGTTATCACAAGTTGGAGAGGTTGCACGAAGGTTGTGGTGTGAGATTCCTCATCAGTTTTCTAATTGTGATATTGATGTGTTTTGCGTTATGCCTAATCATATTCACGGGATTCTCATCCTTAATCAAACACAAATGGAATCAGTGGATTCGGAAGAAGGCGCGATGAATTCCGATGACGGCAAAGAAGACGCGATGAATAGACAGGAAGACGCGATGAATCGCGTCTCTACAAGAGGGGGGGTGACGGGGTTATTTAATCCGATGTTGTCGAAAAATTCGGTTTCTAAAATTGTGCGGTGGTATAAGGGACGATGTACGTTTGAAATTAATCGAATTTATCAAGGTTTTGGATGGAAAGAACGGTTTTATGATGAAATAATTCGCAATCAATTCGCCCTCGATAAAATTCGACAATATATTATCGATAACCCAATCAATTGGGAACGCGATCGCGAACAACAACCCCATCCCCCCTTGTAGAGACGCGATGAATCGCGTCTTCTTCCGCATTCATCGCGTCTTGCTTGCAAATGAGTCATTGAGTGGATTCTCATTACAATTGGGATATTGATTCTCCAAACCAGTCGCATTGTATATTTGATCCAGCATCGCCCGCACAGATGGCGGCAGGGCTGTAAAGTGGATGTAGAAACTACCCTCAGCCGTTGGTTTTTCTAACACCTTTCCATAAAAATCTTCCCGTACTTCTTGAGGCAAATTCTCATTCAGCAAAATCAACTTGAGATTTGTTAGCGGCGGTAATTTACCTTCATGACTTTCACACTGAATCAGCGCTTCCCGATGAGAAAGTTTGATAATTTGCGCTTCATACCAGCGATCGCCTACGTGTTTGCTTTCTAAAGTGACGTATTGGAGTAAAATCGGCTCTGGTAGTTCGCGGAATTCTTCTGTGGATTTGGAGAGAAATAAGTTATGTTCTCCCCTAATACCGCTGATTTCATACAGATTAATGGGGTCTTTAACTCCTTTCATCTGCACCTGTTGCGTTCCCTCCACCTGTACCATATCTCGCACTTCCGCTAAAACATCCTCGGAGACAATAATTTGTCCGCCAACGCTACAGGATTCTATGCGGTAGGCGAGGTTGATGTGATTCCCTACAACACCATATTTGGTACGTTTTTCTGAGCCGATGTTACCAACGACAACCTCACCAGTATGGATACCAATCCCCATTTCAATTTCTGGGAAACCCCATGCTTGCATTTGTTGGTTGACGGGAATCATGGCTTTTTGCATAGCTATAGCACAGGCGATCGCTCTTTCTGTGTCGTTAGTTCTCACGGTAGGCGCACCGAATAAAGTGAGAATCCCATCCCCCATAAACTCATCGATAGTACCTTCGTAGTGGGTAATCACATCCGCCATATATTCCAGATAAAAGTTGAGGATAGCAATTACTTGTTCTGGAGATATGCGTTCTGATGTTGCTGTGAAGCCCCGTAAATCGGAGACTAAGATGGTGATTTTCTGGCGCTTTCCGCCTAACTCTAAACCTTGGGGATGTTCTAGGAGATTGCTAACAATTTCATCACTGAGGTAGCGCCCAAAAACTTTCCGAATCAGCGCGTTTTTGTTTTTCAGTTCGCCGTTAATTTTGGCGATTGCTTGAGTGCGATCGCGTACTTTTTCTTCTAAAGTGGCAAACAATTCTTTTAGCTGTTTCGCCATGCTGGTGAAAGATTCAGCCAATTCGCTAATTTCATAAGATCCATCAACTGCTAGTTCTTGCTCCCAATTTCCATCTGCTAGTTCTTTAGCAGCAGTATTCAAACGCTGAATCGGCTTGACAATCCACAGGGATGTTTGCAGTCCTACCACCGTTGCAATGATTAGCGATAGCAGACACAAGAAAGCAGTGATGCGAGTGTTTTCATGAATGCGCTTCATGAAATCCGCTTCTGGTACAACCACCGCAATTAAAACATCTAACCCCCTACTATCCTTTAATGGCGTAACCTGGAGAAATTGCCGTTCTCCTTGAATTTCAAAGTCTAGTAGTTGACTGTTGTGAATTTTGCTAAAGTTCCCAAACTTATGTTCTAAATGTTTGGCACTTTGTTGGATGAGATAATTTTGGCTCTCAGAAGCTTTAATTCGTTGCGTCTGATTAGTCCGATTGCGATAACTAGGATCGGGGGTAGATGTAGCTACTAGCAATCCCGAACGTTCCATAATAAATGTCTGTCCAGATGTACCAATCTTGAGACTTTGCAGAAATGTGTTCACCTCAGAAAAAATAAAATCGCTACCCAGAACCCCCTTAAGTTTCCCTTGCTTGTCATAGATGGGTTGAGCTGCGGTAATTGCCAGTCCCCCTGTACTAAAGTCGGAATAGATTGTACTCCAGATAGGTTTACCCGCTGCTACGGCTTGCTTGAACCAAGGGCGTTGTCTGGCATCAAAATTCGGGAGAGCTTGGATGCGCTTTGTGCGATCGCCCTGTGTATTGGTTGCAAAGTATTGGTTGTATCCAGTAGTGCGATCGCGTTCGATTACCTGCAAGTCACCATTGGCTAAACGTCTGGCTCCTAAATATTCACCTGTAACATTTCCGTAAAAATTGTAGGTAATCACTGGAAAGGTACGAATCTGTTGCCAGAAATACTTCTGTTTATATTGAGTATTATGTTTATCTAACTCCCCTAACTCAATGGCATTGGCATTCAGCCGATTAATCAGATGCGGTGTTTCTACATACACTAGTAGTTGATCCTTCACCCTACCAGTCACCTCATCTCGAAGTTTAGTAGCGACTTCATTGACTGCTTGTTGTCCATTGCGAAAGGAGAAGTATCCAGTTAATCCTACAGCAGTAATCACCTGGAGTAGTGTGGATACAACAAAAATGACACGTAACGGCATTTTTCTATACATAAAACCAATTCTTAATTCGTAATTTTTAATTAATAAGGTCAGATTTTATCGGGTTTTACCAGATTTTAATCTGTTATTGAATCTTGTGATATTAGTATATTTTGATGCCTTATTTTGCACAAGTAAGTATTCTCCAGGTGAATTTCCCTTCTTTCAGGATTCCCAGATCAGGAGGTGATATTGTATTTGCCGAAAGAGTTTCAGCAGATTGCAGAAGGGGATGAGGGAGATGAGGAGGATGAGGAGGATGAGGAAATAACAAACACCAATTACCAATTACCAATTACCAATGCCCAATGCCCCATACCCTTACTGAGTATTTACCATCGCCACAATTGTAGATAAAGGCACTTCGGAAAAATACTCGCGTTGAAATTGTTCTTCGCGGACTGCTGCTAAAAATTTGCTAGCAGCAGCATCGGCTTGAGTTTCGGAGATATTTTGTGGTTCTGAGATAATTCGCAAATTATTATCTTGGCGTTGCACTGTGAATCCCAAATATTTTAAGGCTCTGATACCTAAGAGTAAGGCTTGGTTACTGATGCCCAGTTTCTCTAACAGTTGTACCCGGGTAACTGGTTGATGGGTGCGGCTGAGATATTTAGCAATTCCGATGAGAGTTAGCCAAATTTGGTTTGGTGATTGCTGGTTGGGTTTACTCCAGGCGATCGCTAGTTGTTGATTATTGTATAAACATCGCTTCCACCAGGCACGTAAATCATCCCAGCTTGTCGGACATTCTTCTAGGACGAGTGGTGAGTTATGAGTTCTGAGTTCTGAGTGTTGTTGATTGCGCCAGTCTAGGATTAGTTCTGTGTTGTGGGTAGTGAAGACTGAGTTAGCGCTGGGGCGAACGGCGATTAATCTGATTTCGTAGCGTTTTTTAAAGGTGTTGTAATCTAGTTCTGCTATGCAATCACATCTACCTATGGGTAATTCATCTTTGTAATGTCCCCACCAAATACCAGGAAAAGGATTTCTTGTGGAATCATCACGAATATCAAAATCTGTTTTAATGTACTGTATTTTTTTCCCTTGGGAATCCTGCTGATTGCGATGCCAAGCATTTTCAAACCAGCAGTTTTGAATTAACAGTTTT
The DNA here is from genome assembly GCF_014696615.1 of Nostoc linckia FACHB-104. Classification (GTDB taxonomy): domain Bacteria; phylum Cyanobacteriota; class Cyanobacteriia; order Cyanobacteriales; family Nostocaceae; genus Aulosira; species Aulosira linckia_A. The sequence continues at coordinate 105,404 of NZ_JACJQJ010000021.1, forward strand.
GGCACGGGATTACTCATTCCACAAGGTTCTAGTATTTTCAGTTCTAAAAATAAATCTTTCCCTAAGTCTGCAACTGTTACCACGATGTCTGCTTGCACCGTAGCTGTGAGGGTTTTACCACCCAATGATTGCCGTAAACGTTGGTTAATCGCCTCTGTAAATAAGGGAATATTCTCTGCCAACATACTCAACCCAGCCGCGAAGGGATGTCCGCCAAAGCGATGTAATAGATGTGCTTGGTCTTTGACTAATTGGTACAAATCGACAGAATTTATAGAACGGGCAGAACCACGCGCGAGAGGGGATGAGGGGGATGAGGAGGATGAGGGAGATGAGGTAGCATTTTCTTCCTTATCTTCCCCTGCTACCTCATCTCCTCCTACTTCTTCAGTACTCAACAAAATGGTGGGGCGACCGGTTTCTTGTGCTACTTGTCCGGCTACTAAGCCCAAAACGCCTACTGGCCATTGGGCATCTGCAAGGACGATCGCACTTGTGGTAGATAAATCTAATTGAGTTAGTTTTTGAGCAACTTGGGTTTGTACGTCTTTCTGCAAAGACTTCCGGCGGGCGTTGGCTAGTTCTGTGTCTTCTGCGAGTTCGCTGCAGCGTTTAATATCGCGGCTGGTGAGTAGTTCTACACAAAAGCTGGCATCGCCTTGGATGCGGCTGACAGCATTGATGCGCGGCCCTAAACCAAAGGAAATATCTGTGGGGCGATCGCCACTTTTCTGACACAATTCTAATAATCGCCCTACCCCTGGTCGTCGTCTGGTTGCTGGTGGTTGTTTAAAGTCTTCCTGTAAGCGTTGAATGCCCAATTGCGCTAAATAGCGGCAATCTCCGCTTAATTGTACTAAGTCGGCAATTAACCCAACTGCCACTAAATCTAGTAAATCTGTTAAAGGATGTTTTGGTATATTGGGCAGAGTTTGATACAGTGCTTCTACTAACTTGTAAGCTACCGCTACCCCAGACAAATTATATAAGGGATGGTCATTCGGTAAATTGCGCGGATTGATAATTGCAATGACTGGTGGGCGTTCTGCTGGTAATGTGTGATGGTCTGTAACTATGACATCAATACCTAGCTTTTGAGCATAAATAATTTCATCAATATTTGTGCTGCCAGTATCGCAGGTAACAATTAATGTACAGTCTTGTTGTGCTAAGTTATCAATCCCTGCATAGTTCAGCCCGTGGGATTCTTTCAGGCGATTGGGGATATAGTAACTTAACTGCACATTCTGAACAAAAAATTCCCCTAACCCATCCCACAACACAGATGTAGAAGTAATTCCATCCGCGTCAAAGTCGCCCCAAATCGCAACTTTCTCACCAGCATTGCGTGCTAGTTGCAATCTTGCCACAGCACGATGCATTTCTTCCCCAAACTCAAAAGGGCTAGCTGGTTGATAAGTTTTATAGTTAACGAAACCTTCTAATTGTGTAGTATCACGAATACCACGTTGCCATAATAATTGCGCTGCATAAACTCCACTTGATGCAGGCGTATACTTTTTCACAGCTTGGATAAACCACTCTGGCGGTTGTTCAGTTGCGGCTAGAGTCCACTGCATAGTTGGGAATTGGGGAGTGGGGACTGGGGACTGGGGATTGGGGAGATGAGGAAGATGAGGAAGATGAGCAAGAAGTACTCACCAATTTACCAATTACCAATTACCAAATGACAAATGACAAATGACAAATGACAAATGACAAATGACAAATGACAAATGACAAATGACTATTCATCATTCAACCTTAAATCTATTTGCGGTTCGGTAACTAAGGGATTGAGGACGACTTCGTTGGCGAAACCATCAGGCTTACGGGCGCGAATTGCAGCTGGACGCGATCGCCTATAACCTGCTCTTTCAGCTTTTTGATGTTCATAATCAATTAGTCTGCCATAGTATGGATGCTTACTTAAATTCATTGACAAGAAAATATGTTGGCGATTGTTTCCAAATCCTTTGCGGTTGAAAAATTTCACGGCTGGAGTATTGGTAGGATCTGTATCTACTAGCATGAACCTTGCGCCATCTTCAATCATGCGGGCGACAGCTTTATCAACTAACTTGTCTGCAACTCCCCGACGCTGAAAATTCGGGCTAACTCCTAACCAGAGAATATATCCGTAAGTCCATGAGGCTTTGGTAATGATGGTTCCTAAAATAAAGCCTGCTAAGTCACCATCGATTTCTGCAACCAAACAGTATTCTGGATCTGTGTTGTAAAGTCCGATGACTTCCCACTCATCCCAAGTTCTATATAAATAAGGATATAAATCGCTGGTAAATAGTTCTTCTCCCAAATGGTAAACCGGCGCAATATCGTCAATTCCTAATTCACGGACGTAAACTGCGTCCATGTCATCAATGTTTGTCATAACTTTTCAAATTGTAATTTTTTAGGTATATATTCTTCTTTGATCTTAGCGAGAGTAATAATAGTCAAGGGTCAAGAGTCAAGAGTCCAAAGAGGTAGGAGGCGTTACGCCAAGGCTAACGCCTCCCACATTTGTGTTAATCGTTGACTCTTGAATTTCAAAGCGCTACTTCTTCTATACTGGCGATATCGGGCAACGAATTACCTTCGCTTTCTTCTTCGCTAGCCTGGATGCGATCGCAGCGAGTGCCAAATTGACAATATCCGCAGGCTTTGTTTCCTTGGGGTAATTGGGGAAATTGTTCTTTGTGTTGATAACGTTCTAACCAATAAGTTAAATCGTTTAATAGTTCATTCAGGTCTTTTGCTGTTCGCTGGTGCTGGGCGGTATTGTAATTAAATTTAATATTTTGCGGTTTACCTTCAGATTGGACAAACCAATAAGTCATAGAGATATTTTCTGGTAAATACTCGCTAGTTTCTGCCAAAACATATAAATAAAGACGAGTTTGCCAGTTCTGCTCTAACTTACGTTTATGTAATGGTTTAGGATAAGTTTTCCAGTCGAGAATCTGCGCTTTTTCTTTATCGGCAATTAATAAATCATAGACAACAGTCAGCAAATAATTTTGCACTTGCAGAGTGCGGTAGTGTTCGCTTTCCCGGAAAGTTTGGCTATCGGTAGCAGATGTCAGAATTTCTGGTGCAGTTTCCGCAAAAGCTGACATCCAGTTTTGTAATTGGGTATCAGCTTGCAAAATAGTATTAATTGGCAAACCCATTTCTCGTTGCTGCATCAGCAAGTGAAAACGACTACCTAAAGTTTGCCGTTCTTCGTGTTCTGGATCTGAGGGAGAATTGAGATTTTCTAGATAGGTATGTTGAAACTGACGGGGACAACGTTCTAGTAAATTCAGTTGTCCTTGGGAAATACGTAATAGTTGAGTGGGAGTTGACAGCATGTTTCTATTTTAGAATCACACGCATCTGTCATCTAAACGTCACGGGTACTTAGAGAAAAGTAAAAGGTAAAAGGCAAAAGGATAAATTTTGTGATTGATCCTTTTTTCTTTTACCTTTTCATGTACCTGATGCTTATTTAATGTTAGCCTTTGCGTCCCTCACTGCAGCAAAGAAAAATAATCCTGTGAGAGGAATACTCAATACTAAGATAATCGTCGTGGCTTGAAAGCCTAAGTCTGGTTGTCCGTAACTCAGTTCAAAAATCGAACCAACAGCCGCGATCGCTGCTACACAAGAACCAGCTAGAAATAATCCGCTTTTTGGAGTTAAATACACTACTAAACCACCCTATGCTACTGGTTTCACCGCCTGATACGAGAAGCCATTTTTAGATAGTTCCTGGGCCAAAGTCAAGGAATTATCTACACGATCTACGAATACAACGCCATTGAGGTGATCCATTTCGTGCTGAATACAGCGTGCGAGTAAGTCAGTAGCTTTTAGAGTCTTAGGACGGCCATTTTCATCCTTATAGGCAATTTCCACCACTTCTGGACGCTTGACATCCATATAAACGTTGGGAATGCTCAAACATCCTTCTTGAGCAACGCAGATTTCTTTGCTTACCTGTTTAATGGTGGGGTTAATTAATACCAATGGCGGATTAGCAGGATTATCTGGTTCTAAATCGATGACAATTAGTTGTTTATGAATGCCAACCTGGGGTGCAGCCAAACCAATGCCATCTTTGCTGTACATAGTTTGCAGCATATCGCGGATTAGCTGGCGCAGTTCATCATCTACTTTAGCAATGCGCTTTGCTGGTTGACGAAGAACGCGATCGCCTAAATAGTGAAGTTGCAAGGGCGGATTTTTTAACTTTTTTTTCTCGACAGCAATTTCGGAGGGCATGATTCCTTATGGCTTGATTGTGAAAATTCTCTCTAGTTTAATTCTATCAATCTCTTAATGGCTGACATTCTGCTAACTCTGCTGTCTATATTAGTAAACACACAAATTCTGCACAGTCGAGTATAAATGTGATGTTATCTCGTGCCATGAATTAAGTATTTTTGTCAGGGTGCGACATTCAGTTATTGGGGTAATAATGTGTGCTGAAATTTTTAACTAAACTCGACTACCTCCTCAAAGAAACCTTTCTCGGCTTGCTGCGCGGAGGCTGGATGAATTGGGCAGCAGTCAGTACTGTAACCGTATTATTATTTTTATTCGGGATGAGTTTGCAAACCTCCTGGCAAGTAGAGAAACTACTTTACCAGTTTGGTAGCCAAATGGAGGTTTCAGTTTATCTAGATTCGGGGATATCTGCCGCCAACCTAGAACCACTAGTGAAACATATACCAGAAGTGGTAGGTACGCAAGTAATTACCAAAGAAGAAGCTTGGACTAAGTTAGTGAAAGAACTAGGAATTTCTGATATTGAAGGTGCAAACCAGCAGCTAGCAGAGAATCCCTTAGTTGATGAAATTAAAGTCAAAGCACGTAACTCGGAAGTTGTGCCTAATTTAGCAACTAACTTAGCTAAATTATCGGGAGTAAGTACAGTGCAGTATGTCGATGAAGTGCTTAAACGTATTGCCCAGTTACATCAAGGTTTAAACTGGATTACCTTAACAATTACCATCATCCTCACCTTAACTGCGATCGCTGTCACCAGCATCACAATTCGCCTCATTGTGATGGCGCGACGACAGGAAATTGAAATCATGCAATTAGTCGGTGCAACAACCGCTTGGATTTACCTGCCGTTTATTTTACAGGGTATAGCCTTTGGCGTATTTGGAGGTGCGATCGCTTGGAGTTTGATTACTGTGATTCAACAATTTATCAGCAACTTGCTAGCTAACCAGCCTGAGTTTATTCAATTTATTAGCCACGGCTTGCAACTTACTCCAGTACAAATCTTATTATTACCCTTAATTCTTGTAAGTTTTGGTGCAGCTGTAGGATTAATAGGTAGTTTATTTGCTGTACGGCGTTTTGCTAGAGGTTAGTCATTTGTCATTTGTCATTAGGTAATGGGTAATTGCTAATTGCTAATTGGCTGATGATTTCTCCTTTTCCCCAATCCCCAATCCCCAATCCCCAGTACCCAAATTCTTATGACATCTAAATGGGAAAGATTATTATTAAACCTTGGTGAATGGCATGGTTCATTTACCAGTTTCTCTGCCCAAGGTGAACTGCTGCAAGATATCAAAAGTGTTGTTTCTCTAGAAGGGTTAAATAATAACCAGACTATTCGCCAAGTTGTGAGTCTTCAAGGACAAGAAGATTTAGTTCTTGAATATAGTTCTTTGTCTAAAAGTATTTTGTTGTTTGAAAATGGGGCATTTTCCCAAGGTTCAATTCAATTTGGGCCTTTTAGTGAATTTGGTGCAGAATTGGGGTTGATTTATGAAAATCGTCGATTGCGGCTAGTTCAGTTATTTGATAAAAATAGCCAACTAAATAAACTCACATTGATACCAGAACATTTAGCTGGTACTGAACCTATAGCAAGCCGGACTCTACAAGTAGAGGACTTGTTAGGAGAATGGCGAGGTGAAGCAACAACAATATACACAGATTTTCGCCCTGCTAATACTGTCTCCACAACTCTAAAATTACAACTTGATGATGCTGGGCGATTCATTCAAACTCTTTCTTTTGGACAACACATAATTACTTCTAGCGCCGCTATTAAAGGGTCGATCATCCACTTTGATCAAGACCCACAAAAGCAGATGCAAGTATTACTACTACCTCACGGTGCTTCTGCTACTTCGCCACTAAAGATAAATTTACGTCAAAGTTTTATTTTAGAGGTGGGTTGGTTAATTAAGCCAAATCTCCGCCAACGCATGATTCGCAGCTACAGCGACAAAGGTGAATGGGTGAGCCTGACTTTAGTTAATGAAGAAAGAGTCTAACAACGGAAGATTTAAATTAAAATCCTGCTTCACTCTCCCAAGATTCTCTTGTCAACAGCCATTCAGTTTGACTCCAGCCGCGCTCACGCATCCAATCTGGGCTAAGAATTGTGCCAATTTTTACAAATCCATATCGGAGTGCTAAACGTGCAATACGCAAATTTGCACTGACAGTAATACCTCGAATCTGTTTTAAACCTAGATTCTGGAATCCAAAATCAATCATCGCTTTCGCCACTTCAATTGCGTATGCATAACGCCCCCAAAATTTAGGTGCTAATTCTATTCCTAATTCCGCCTGTTCAGAACTGTAATTTTCTCGGCGCAGTCCACAACAACCGATTAATTCTTGGGAGTTGAAACGTTCCACAATAGCAAACTGATAATTGATCCGCGGACGCTCATTTGCCCACTGACGAAACAAGCTCAGAAGCTCACGCGTATAATTTGGTGCTACTTCTTCTGGCGAACAAAATTCAGCATACCTTGGATCGGTATGATAGGCGAAAAATGCAGGCTCATCTTCTGTGATAAAGTCTCGCAGAAGAAATCTTTTAGTGACAATTTCCATAGCCACTGAGTCCACCTTGATAATTCAAGTGCTAGCAAAAGGCGATCTCACCTACAGATACAGAACTGTTCGCAGTCCTTCATCTACTTCTATGTGTAAATGCTCTTTTTTATACTAAACTACAGGGACTTTGCAACGCTTTGTGTAGTAAGGCTTGATATTCTTCATCATTAATGCGGTAAGCACCAAATCGTTCTAAATGGGGATTCATCATTTGTGCATCAAACAGCACAAATTTATTATGGCGCAATCTCTCTACTAATTTCACCATAGCTACCTTTGAGCCTTCGGGAATGCGATAAAACATTGATTCGCCAATAAAAGCACCAGCGATCGCAATTCCTAAAATTCCGCCTGCAAGTTCGTCCCCTTGCCAAGTTTCAAAACTAAAAGCGTAACCATTTTGATACAAAAGCCAATAAATCTTTTCTAATTCCGGCGAAATCCATGTTGTTTCACGGTTAGCGCAACCAGCCACTACCGCTTTAAAATCACGGTTAATTGCCACTGTAAACCGTTCTTGATTCAAAACACGCCGCAAAGATTTAGGATAGCGAAATCTTTCATCTAAGGGAATTAATGTGCGATCGCGACTACCATACCAGCCCAAGCCTTGACTGTCGTCAGCCATGAGAAAATAGCCTTGAGCATAACCCTGAATAATAGCAGCGATATCATATTCCATAGTGAAGATCACAATTCAAAAATTCATATTCAGAACGCTATTCGATGTTAACAGTCATCCTTTGCGTTCCTTTGCGTCCCTCTGCGTTTAAAAAAAATGACAGAACCAATTCCACCTATCACCCTACCACCCTCAGAAAATCCCCAGCTTGAAGGCGAATGGTTACAACAACGCCTGCTGCGGTGGCTGGATGCAGAATTTCTGCCAGAAATTGTCAATCAAAAGATTGCTCAACGCGCCGCCCAGATTTTTATGCGCCAACGCATGGAAGGAGAAAACGACCTTGGTTCTCTGGTAATTGCCATTGTCACAGAGATGCAAGCGTTTGATTTTTCTAAAAGCTTTTATGGAGAGTTTGCGATCGCTAACGCTGTCAGCGATCTACTCTTAGAAAGTTTGGGAATTGATCGATGTTGTGGTCAATAATATTTATCATTAGTCATTCTTACAAAGTTCTGTTCGGAGGAAACCTCCGCTCAGACTTTGCGCTTTGTCCCTTGTCCTTAGTGAATAACTAATGACTAATGACCAATGACCAATGACTAATGACTACCAGCTAGACTTAACCACTCCGGGTAAAAGTCCTTCGTGCGCCCATTCCCGCAGAACGTTCCGAGATAGCCCAAAGTCGCGATAAACGCCTCTGGGACGACCTGTTACCCAGCAACGATTGCGGCGACGGCTAGGTGCGCTGTTACGGGGTAGTTGTTGAATTTTGCGGTGAATTTCTAACTTGTCAAGAGGCGATTCAGCGCTTTGAAAGTCGATCATCAACGCTTCACGCTTTTCAGCATACTTTTCTACCAACTTAGCGCGTTTTTTCTCGCGCTCAATCATGCTCTTCTTTGCCATACTTTCTCGAATTTATTTAAAGACAGCATTTCCCATTCTACAGTTAGCACAGGCATTTGGCTTTTCTAGCAATAGGGCTGCTATTATAGCTTAACCTAACGCCGCTGGCTTATTTGCGTCTGGGCATAAATCTGCTAATTCACAAGCGATACATACAGGGGAACGGGCTTTACAGATAGCGCGTCCGTGATAAATTAGCCGAATTGACCAATTCTCCCAATCTTGTTGAGGCAATAATTTCATTAAATCTTGCTCAATGCGGACAGGGTCTGTATGTTTTGTTAAACCTAGGTGATTGCTCAGCCGCTTAACATGAGTATCGACTGTCACCCCAGCATTAATGCCATAAGCATGAGCCAAAACTACATTAGCCGTCTTCCGCGCTACACCAGGAAGTTTTAACAGTTGCTCCATTTGGTTAGGAACAACAGAGTTAAACTCAGTGACAATCATTCTACAGGCGGCTTGAATATTCTTCGCCTTATTGCGATAAAACCCTGTAGAACGTACCAAATCTTCTAACTCTGCTAATTCAGCATTAGCTAAACTCGCAGCATCGGGAAAGCGAGCAAACAAAGATGGTGTCACTTTATTTACCCGCTCATCTGTACACTGTGCGGAGAGAATTGTTGCTACTAAAAGTTGTACAGGTGTTGAGTAGTTCAAAGAGCAAGTTGCATCTGGGTAAAGATGCTTCAGGCGATTTAAAATTTCTAGCGCCCGTTGCTTCTTAGATAAGGCTTTACGCGTAATGGTCACTGGAACAGTTTTTGTACCCACTCCAACTGGATTGTTAATTGGGTAGTTTCTTTGACGATGAGAAAGATACCTAGTCCTAACAGTAGCACCAAACCAGTTTGCATGACACTCTCTTGAATGCGGCTAGGTAACGGCTTACCGCGCACACCTTCAATCAACAGAAATGCCAACTGTCCACCATCTAAAGCAGGTAGAGGCAAAATGTTGATAATTGCTAAGTTAATACTGATCAGTGCGGCAAAGAAGAACAAACTACCGGTATCATTTTGGGCAATATTAGCGCCAATTTCCACAATTTTAATCGGCCCAGCTACTTGTCCAGCAGTTTCCCCAAAGTTGGTAATTAGTTGCCCAAACCCTTTAAATGTCATTACTACAATACGTTGAAATTCAGTAGCACCAACACTCAACGCTTCGATGGGATTAGCAACACGGCGACGCTCAACTTTACCATTGGGAGAAAGCCCAATGCCAATTGTACCGCCGCTGGGTTTGGCCTCTGGAGTGACATTGACAGTCAGCTTTTCATCACCACGGGCAATTTCTAACTGAACTGATTTACCTGCACTAGTTTTAATTAATTCTCTAAAAGCGTCTATTTCTTGTAAAGAAGTACCAAATTGTCTTTGATTAGCCGCTACGATAACATCTCCTGGTTTAATTCCCGCGTTCGCTGCTACAGAACTAACTTCTGGTGCTAGCTGTTGAATTAATACACCGGGTTGGCTAGCTTGTCCCACACCAACAACACTCACCTGCCCTACTAACAGCAAATAGGCGAATATTAAATTGGCAATGACACCTGCACTAATCACGATCGCCCGATCTAATATAGGACGGTTACGCAGCAGATTCGGGTCATTGAGGGGAATATCGCTATCTGGATCGTCATCGGGAAAGCCGACAAAGCCACCTAAAGGAAAAGCGCGGATAGCATATTCGGTTTCTGAACCTTGATATTTCCAAAGAACCGGGCCAAAACCTAACGAAAACCGATTAACATGAATGCCCTGAGAACGTGCTGCAATGAAATGTCCTAGTTCGTGTACCAAGATCAAAACAGCCAAAACTGCGATCGCTGCTAAAACTGACATAGATCAAACAAGATATTAAGCTATATACCTATCTCCATTCTAAAATGTGTCACTGGTTAGCATTGGCAGTAAATCGTCTGAATTGAACATTTTCCGTCTCGCGACACCAGCTATTAGTCATTGGTTATAAGCCATTAGAAATTTCCTCCGCAGAAATTATCCTACTCTGCGGAGGAAGTAAAACTCGCTAGGGCGTGTTATTGAGATAAAACTGTCTAATTTTCAGCCATTTATCAAATTATCTGCGGCAATGTACCGCCCAAACTTGGTGTACTAATGACAAACAACAAATGACAAATGACAAATGACAAATGACAAATAACTACAACACCTCACGTCCTAAATAAGGTTGCAGCACTTCTGGTATGCTTACTGTCCCATCTGGTTGTTGGTAATTCTCCAAAATTGCTGCCATTGTCCTCCCTACAGCCAAACCTGAACCATTCAATGTGTGGACGTACTGAGTACCTTTTTTCCCTGCTTCTTTAAAGCGAATATCAGCCCGCCTTGCTTGGAAGTCAATAAAATTGGAACAGCTGGAAATCTCCCGATATTTGCCAGAAGAAGGTAACCAAACCTCTAAATCGTAGGTTTTAGTAGAAGAGAATCCCAAATCTCCACTACATAAATTAATCACTCGGTAAGGTAATTTCAAAGCTTGTAAAATAGCTTCTGCATTTGCTACCAGTTTTTCTAGTTCTTCAAAAGACGTGCTGGGATGAACAAATTTCACCAATTCCACTTTATTGAATTGATGCAGGCGAATTAATCCCCGCATATCTCGCCCATAACTTCCAGCTTCCCGACGAAAACAGGGAGTGTAAGCGCAATGGTAAATAGGCAATTCTTCTGCAGTAAGAATTTCTCCTCGGTAGAGGTTAGTAACTGGAACTTCTGCTGTGGGAATTAGCCACAAGTCATCATCAGCACATTTAAAGCTTTCTTCTGCAAACTTTGGTAACTGACCAGTAGCTGTCAGAGATTCACTATTTACTAAAATCGGTGGACTGACTTCAACATAACCAGCCTCAGTCTGACGCGCTAGCATAAATTGAATTAATGCCCTTTCCAGCGCTGCGCCAGCACCTATCAAGTTCACAAAGCGACTTTGGGCAACTTTAACAGCCCGCGCCACATTCAGAATACCGAGCTTTTCGCCAATTTCCCAGTGAGGCAAAATGTTCTCATTTTGCGGAATATACTCATCACCCCAACGCCGGACTTCTACATTCTCTTCTTCGCTTTTGCCAATGGGTGTGGAGTCGCTAGGCAAATTAGGGAGTGCAAGTACTAGTTGCTCAATTTCAGCTTTTAGGGCTTTTTCTTGGGGTTCAAGTTCGCTCAATTGAGTTTTGATAGCGTTCCCCTCATCCCGCAAAGATTGAATTTCTGGAGACTGAGGATTGGTTCCAGATTTAATCTTTTGCCCAACAATTTTACCAACTTCGTTGCTGCGGGCTTGGAGTTGATTACGTGTAACTTCCAGTTCCCGTTGTTTTTGATCTAACTGCAATATTGCTTGAATATCGTATTTACCACTACGACTATTCAAGCGTTCTTCAACTAGTTGGGGATTTTCCCTTATTTGCTTAATATCCAGCACAGATTTTTCTTTTATTTTTTGCCTAGTATCTTCTGCCAACACATCAGCATATCCTGATTTTGGTGCGACATAACAGGATTTGCAACACAAAATTTAATTAAATTGGGGACTGGGGATTGGGTATTAGGGACTGGGGATTAGGGAGATGAGGCTTTCGAGGAGAAAATAACAAATTTCTACTCCCCATTACCAATTACCGATTACCAATTACCAATTCCCAATGCCCAATGCCCAATCCCCTATGCCCTATTTAAGGTTTATTAATCCGATTCAGCAGCCAAAGCGAGGCTAATAGCCCGCCAAAGTGAGCCATGACTGTGTTGGTGTTAGCTTGGACAACAAACATATCCAAGCCGCTGATGAATGGTTGGTTACCTTGAGGCGAAAATAAAAATTGAGTTTGGGTAATTGCTCTGGCTGCTAACGTTCCGACAATCGCCTGTGCGCCTAACAGAGTTAATAATATTCCTACTAAACTCACCATTACCCCTAAGCGCAAAACTTGTATAGTTTCGCTTTTACGCGGTCGGTTATTGGGATTAGCCGATAGTAGTTGAGCGCCTAGTCTGGTATAACGGAAAGCTAAATAAATGCCTACACCCAAGGAGACTAATCCACAAATAGCCAAAAATATACCAAATCCGGCTCCGGCATTATTACCTGAGCTACCTGGCCTTTGGCTAGAAATGGCAAATAGTAACAGAATTACACCAGAAACTACGCCTAGTACTAACTGTATCCAAAAACTAATCCAACCTGTCAGCCGGAACTTTTGGCCAATTGCCCGAATATTAGAAGACGATGTTGCGTCAGGGTTTTGTGACATACTGGTAACGAATTATCTAGGCGCTGCATAAACATTGGGGATAGGGCATGGGGCATAGGGCATTGGGTAATCGGTAATTGGTAATGGTAATTTCTCCTCTGCTTCCTTATCCCCAGTTCCCAGTCCCCAACCCCATATTCTAAGGTCTGCACTGGTAAATTTATTGTAAAAAAAGTGTTTATTAACTTTTTACAGACAAAACTGCATTTTACCTGTAAAATTTCTTCGATGGCATCTTATTGCTACAGCAGTTCTAACCAGCTCGGCATCACTTGACACAAAGATGTTGGCTTTGCCAATATCTTAAATTGCTCCTCACCACACAGTCTTGAGCTTGGGTAGGAACGTAAAATCCTGCGTTCCTGAACTCACACACTCGTCCCACAACTGTCAAGAACGTGGGTTACCGTTTAATGTTTACGCTTTGAAAATTTTGACTAAGTAGCTTTAGATACTGGTACAAGTGCCGGAGTATCAGTATATACTGACTACAAGCATTGTAGATCTCACCTTAAGGCATTTTTTAGCCATCCACTAACCATGAAACTTGAGGATATATATCATTTCTTTGAAAATCCTCCGCCAACTTACCTCTGTCAGGAACTAGCAGTTTGTTACATTCTGTACGTTTTACTACAAGGTGAATCATACGGAACCGAGTTGATCCAGCGATTGGAGACTGAATATCCTACCTATCGGCTTTCGGATACCGTACTGTACAGTGCAATTAAATTTCTCGAAGACCAAAGAGCAATAACTGGGTATTGGAAGAAGCTTGAAGGGCGGGGCCGCCCAAGGCGGATGTATCAAGTTTCTCCAGAATGGCAAGTTCAATCACAAGAATTGGCCCAGCTTTGGCTAGAGTACATCAATCCGAGAACAAATTAACGAATAATTAGATATTGAGAATGAAATGAATAAGTCTCCTCCATTCAAATAGTACCTTTTTTAGTTATGGATACTGCTATTCTGCCATCAACGTTCCTACTGACCTTGTTGTTATCGGTTGGGCTGTTTTTCTTTATCCGTGCTTCCACTAAAGAACGCACGCAGACAGCGCAACTGATATCTGAACAAGACGAAGCTAGTTTAATGCCTCAATTACAAGAGTATTTTCGCTCTCGGTCTTATCGAGTGGCAGCGATAGACCGAGAACAAAACCAAGTGAATTTTGAAGGGTTTGTGCAACCAAGCTGGTTTTTAGCAGTGTTTTTGACGCTTTTAGCAGCTATTGGTTTGCTTTGTTTGTCACTGGTTTTGGCAATACTTTTTCCGAGTTTTGGGACTCTGTTTCTGGGGCTGATTCTGCTGTCCCCTTTAAGTGGTATTTTTTATTGGCAAAAAGCTGGAAGACTTGAGAAGGTGTCGCTCAAACTGGAAACTATCCCGAATCAGCAACACTCCTCAAGTATAATTACTGTGACCGGCCATCGTGACGAACTCACTGAGTTGCAGAAGGCATTACAGTTAAAACCTTTTAAATAAATTTTGATTTTTTGGGAATTTTTTGCACATCTCATAATTTTGAGATGCTGCATCATAATCCAAAACTTTTCCGGAAAAAGAGTTTTAAGGGTTGAATATACAAGCTAGAAGTTATGAATATTCCCTACGAGGTAGGATCGTAGGGAATATTCTATACCTTTTGAAAGAGCGTTCTGAGCAATCTACCGAATGAACGCACAATTTCGCTCCCACTTGTAGATACTTTTTGCCTTATGCTGGCTTCTTTCTACATCATGAGATTATTAACCAACCTATGCAAACAAGTATGGTTTGAAAATCTCTACTGGCAAATCAGCTACAAACTTAAAAGAAATTGGAATTTTTGCCTAACCCGAGCCCTTTTGCCAGTTAAATGATTGTCAGAAGTCGCATAAAATGCGTAAGATAACCACTGATAGTTTAGCGACCTGCTAAAGCCAACGCTTCCTGACCAGTAGGAGATTCTAAAGTCCTAAGGCTGGGAAACAAGAAATGGTTCTCTTCTACGTATTGAGCACCAAACAGACCTTTTTCTGCCCAGAAATAACGGTCTGTAGTGTGTTCATTACGTTTTACTAGTAGCAATGCAGGTGGCGCGATACCTTCAGCTTGAATAAATTTTCTTGCTGCTGTCACAGGTTTTTCTTCGCCACTCTCGATGCTATATTGAGGCACATGTTCCAGGATTCGCCGCCCTTCTTGGCGACGACGACTTTTCCGCTTCCGTCTCCTTGCCAACCTATTTTCCTCCTCTTTCAAGCTATAGATTGTAGTGATAGCTACAAAATCCGTCGTAATTATATAGGTTCTAGTTCAAAAAATCAACCGTTTTTAAGGCTTTGATACAACTCAATTAATGTGTGGAAAGCTAGACAAATCAAATTTAGGGAAGTATATAATTCCCTGAACCAAACCATTAGTAAGAAGATTTAGTTAAGCTTTATTAAATGAGCGAGGAACAAATTCCCCTCTTCTTTAATTTACCCTTAAATTCTATAATCTTGAGCAAAATCTGAAAAATGTTAATGTCTGCCAGTTCTGATTTTGTTGCTCTATGCCGAGAGCAAATAGCATTGTTAACCCAAGGGCTAGGAGCATCGTTAAGTGTTGTCTACTTAACACAAGAATTGGTGGGGTCTCCTACAGGTGAGGCAAAACTGATTCCTGTAGTGGTATATCCGGAGACGGCTATATTAACCCAAGGTGAGGAGACTGCTGAGGTGGAAACACCTAAGCACATGAAAATCAGGAATGTTTTAGCTTTACCCCAATATCGGGGACAATTATTGCCAGATGATGGGGAATCATCAAATTCGCCACAGGATTCTGAAGCATCAGAGGAATACCTACTTAGTGAAAACCAAATTGTTTTACCCTTAAGTCATGAGGGTGTGATGATGGGGTTACTCGTGACGGGTAGAGAAGACCGGGCCTGGAATGAGCAAGAGCAAAGCCAGATCCAAAGCATAGCCCAAAGTCTAGCGATCGCCTGTATTTTAGATCAACGTCGAGCTTGGTTACAGCAGCAATTACAACAACAACAGATTTTGCAAGAACAGCAGCGTGATCTGCTAGATAATCTCTTGCACCAGTTTCGTAACCCCCTAACAGCAATTAGAACCTTTGGCAAACTGCTAATGAAACGCTTGCGTGCTGGCGACCCGAACCGCGATGTGGCTGGTAACATCATTAGGGAAAGCGATCGCCTGCAAGAATTATTACTACAGTTCGACCAAGTTGTTGATTTATCAGAAGCAGATTTAGCACCTCTTCCTCTTCCAGAAACTCAAGTAGTAGAAGCTACTCTGCAAAAAGAACCGACGAAGCCACCTTTGTTATTACCAGGAACAGGAGAAAAAGAAGCTGATTGCGCTTTAGCAGAGTTATTAGCGCCATTATTAGTATCAGCTAAAGCAATTGCTCAAGAAAGAAATTTACAACTGATTACTAAAATTCCCCGAAATTTGCCCTTAGTCCGTGCCAACACTAAAGCATTACGAGAAGTATTGAATAACATCATCGATAATGCATTGAAATACACGCCAGCAGGTGGCAAGATTTTCATTCAAGTAGGGCAAGAAAAAGATGATTTACAAGGAATTGCCATTAGTGATACCGGGCCAGGAATTCCACAAGAAGATTTAGCACATATTGGCGAACGTCATTACCGAGGCGTACAGGCGCAAACAGATATCCCAGGTACAGGTTTAGGATTAGCGATCGCCAAACAATTGATCGAGCAAATGCAGGGTAAAATCGAAGTTTTTAGCCCTGCAATTAATTCCACAATCGCCTCACCCAAAGCACCGGGGACGACGTTTATTATTTGGTTACCGGAAGTTGAAGGTTAGTCAAGAGTCCAAAGTCAAGAGTCAAAAGTCACAGAGACGCGATTAATCGCGTCTCTACTCAAGAGTTCAAATTACTAAATAACCTTTGACCCTTGACCCTTGACCCTTGACCTTTCACTATTTGAGCGATAACAACAGGTTTTGATTGATGGTCATTTGCAGGTCGGTGTCGGGGTCGATGGCAATTAAGTCTACACTGTTTTTACCGAAGAACAACCCAATTAAAGCACCGATACCAGCGCCACCGAGAACTTCTTCCGTTGCGATCGCGCGATCGCCTGTGACCGCAGATACAGCAGCGGCGGCTCCAGCGCCCAGGACAGTATCTTTAATGATGCTTCCCGTACTAGTCCCCTTGTTGACGGTTTCTGTCTTGGTAATGACCTCAGAGGTGGCGCTAACTTGATATTCTTGACCATTGGTCAATACTAGTTTTTGGGCAACGAATTGAGAACCGCCTTGTGCTGGTTTGATTTGACCAACTACCTGACTACCAGCCGGAATGACCACAACACCGTCTTGGGTAATGACGTTTTGGGCTACGGTTAGGGTTAAAGGTGCAGTCTCAGTTTTGGTAACGAGAATTTTTTGTGCCTGATCGTACTTCACAGGTATAGCAGTTCCTTGAGGAATGGTGACTGCTACAGGTGTGGGTGTGGTAGGTTGAGCCGCCACAATATAAGGCGAGTTAACAGCAGAGGCTTGATTGGAACTAACCAACGCTTGATAGATAAAAGCTGCTACCTGTGCTCTTGTAGCGGTAGTAGTAGGATTAAGGAACTTCACATTGGGATAGTTCACTACAATTTGTTTTTCTGTAGCAGCTGCGATCGGACTCCGAGCATAGTCAGCAATGTTAGAAGCATCGCTGAAATATTGCAGAGTGCTTTCAATATTGCTACTAGGACTATATTCCAAACCGTTAGCGAGGGAAACTAGAACCTGCTGACGAGGAATTGCTTGGTTAGGTTCAAAGCGGTTACCGGGATATCCTGACAAGAAACCAATGGTAT
The DNA here is from genome assembly GCF_014696615.1 of Nostoc linckia FACHB-104. Classification (GTDB taxonomy): domain Bacteria; phylum Cyanobacteriota; class Cyanobacteriia; order Cyanobacteriales; family Nostocaceae; genus Aulosira; species Aulosira linckia_A. The sequence continues at coordinate 122,930 of NZ_JACJQJ010000021.1, forward strand.
AAGCTTGCTGAATAGCACTAGCCGCCCAATAGTTGCTGGGTACATCTGTAAAGTTAATTGCTTGCCGTTGTGGAGATTTTTGGAAAGCTTTGTTAACCATAGCAGCAAATTGTGCCCGGGTAACTGGTTCTTCTGGACGGAAACTACCATCAGGAAACCCAGCAATTACTCCTCTTTGTGATAATTGTTGAATAAATTGTGCTGCCCAATAATTAGAATTAACATCAGAAAAAGTAGTTTGAGCAAAGGAAGGAGCAGCTGTAATTAAAGGTGCTACAGTACCGACTGTAATACTCAAAGCCATCAATGCAGCTGTTCCGGATTGCCAACGATTTAAAGCAAACATAGAATTTTAGTCCAATAAAATTTATTTTTTCTTCTGTTACTTACTTAGACAATTGATAGATGCTAATGTTCCTAATTATTCTGCCTTTTTATAAAACCGTGACTTAAGTCACAATTCGTTATTAAAGCATCTATATAAAGTTAAAAACTGCAATACCAATAGTTTGAGTAAAGCGTTAACCTAACCAAACATTAAGGTATAGTATTGAGTTTTGATTATGTATATTCAGGGCAAGATAAAATCATCCGGATGAAATAGAATTATCCGGATCAAAGAGATATAAAAAATTAAGCGATCGCACACATATAAAAAAGTGGCGATCGCAGATTAGGGATGATTAAATTCAATACTGAAAGCTAGTTGAGTTTAGTAGCGTGATAGTAGCAATCTAGAGTTCAATGTGATGTCTAAATCTTCTTCAGGACGCAAGACGAAAACATCAGCTTGGTTTTTCCGTAGCAGTACACTGGCTCCAGCACCAGCCGCCGCACCAATAATAGGTTCTAAAACTTCAATTTTGCGGTTACCTGTAACTAATGAAATTAAAGTTGCAGCACCAGCACCAATAGCGGCATCTGTTAAAATACTGCCTGTATCAGCTCCTTTAGAGATTTTTTCAACTTGAGAATATGTGCGAGAACTAGCACTAATTTGCTGACGACGACCAGAAGCAAATACTAATTCTTGAGCGATAAATCTGACACCTTGTCTATTGTTATTATTATTTCTGTCGCTAGAATAAACGCTACCGAGGTTTACAGGTTCTAGTCTACCAACAACATCAGTTCCCCGAGGAATTAATACATTCCTGTTATTATCGATAATATCGCTGGCGATTTTGAGAGTTAGATCCATTCTTTCGCCAGGTTTAACAATTACTTTTTCTTTTTCGTATGTAACAGGAAAAGTTACATTAGCAGGAATATTGACTGTTCGGGATTGGTTAATATTGTATTGAGCACTAGCAGGAGCAGAGGCAAATAAAGGCGCGATCGCACCTGTGGTAATTGCCATTGACATGAGTGCCGCAGTTCCAGATTTCCAACGATAAAGGCGTGTCATACTAGGGATTTCCATTTAAGTCAGAGAGATTTTTAATGACGCAGATCTACTGAAATTGTTTCAGCATATTTTGAAACCTGTCTATAGAGATATGCCGTAGGTAAAGTAGTTCTAAGACGCGGAGCATTTGCGATCGCTCTTCAGCGGTTATATGCTGCTAATACGCGCCTATTAATTAGTTCGCTATACATATATATGATATCTGACGGCAAACGTTGTCAGATTGTTCCTGAAGGTTGATATCTGTCGAAAAGACCGACGATTGAAAAACTAATCATATTGATGGCATAGAAAGACTTTGACTTAGACAGATATCTTGTCCGTAAAATTTTCTGAAACTATATTGTCAAGAATTTTGAATATCGGTAATGGGTAAAATTAATGTATTTTCTATATGTTGTCGTACTTCGCGGCTAACATAACAATCACTATTTAAATACTCTATTAGCAACTTATTAGCATCGTAATACTGCTTCAGCAATTTCTTTTGCTCTTCATTTAAATGCCAATCATGTCCAATATTGTGATATTTAATCATTACTGAGCGTAATTGCTCCGTCCAAGATTTACCTTGGTTTTGCCACCATATTTTACTCCTCTCCCACCATTTGAAAAGTTCTTCTTGGTTACTTCTATTAGGTATTTGATCTTTAAGTTCTAGGATTGTTTGTTTTAGTTTTGGATGGAGCGCGAGGTTTTGTAGGCGATCAAGGGCACGATCAAGGACACGGTTGAATACGATTATACGGGCACGAGGTACAATCTGAGGAATGTCGAGAGTAATTACTATAGCAATGGCAATAGTCAGATCGTTGTCGAGTTCACAGGGTAGTTCGCGGTTAAATTTGTTGTCTATATCACAGGCAAGATCATTGTCAATCGTAAGGTCGCGAACAAGGTCAAGAGCAATAGTGAGGTAAAAAGAACGAACGGCTGCTGGCTTGTAGTGAACTTCGACTGAAACTGTTTTCTGACGTACCCACATCAGTAACTTTTGCAAATTTTCATCATCAGCTATGAGTTGATCAATATTCTCTTTCATCAATAGCAGTAACCTATCTGCGTTTGGCGACATTCCAACTGCTAGCAAAAAAACTTCCTGCCATCGTTTTTCACTAATATGACTAACAAGATTATGTAATGCCTCTTCGGATGACTGCCTTACAACTACAAATTCCCTTGCAGTGAAATACTCATGAAATGTAAGATGAGAAAATGAGTAAATTCCTTTTGCTCTTGCAACTACTAATCCATGATGATGTTCAATTGAACGCAAAACTTCTTCACTATCAAGTTGCAATGCCTCCTCATCAGTATTAGCACCAGGTAAGTTACGAATATATTCTGTAATATATTGTTCTGCTATTTTCTGCTTGAAAAAATAATCTCCACGCTCAAAGGTAGTTAAAAGTAAACCAAAAAGTTTTTCCCAAAGAGTGATGCCTACAGCGGGCTACGCCTACGCTAATCACATTTACGTAATCTAAAGTGCTATAAGCTACTTATTAT
>NZ_JACJQJ010000022.1 GCF_014696615.1 Nostoc linckia FACHB-104
TATTAGTAAAAAAACTCGAATATTAAAAGTGAACTATAAACTGGATACTCATTTCTGAAGCATATCATGAGTTAAAATCTCAATTTTTAGTTCAAATCACAATAGTAGTTCTAAATTGAGTGACAAACAAATCTGTTTCCTATCCTTACAGTTTTATCTGGACGTTACACCGGAATAGAAGCGAAAAGTTGTTTCTGTCATTAGTTTTAATTACGTGCTGCATCCAATTTATTCGTTCCACCAAACAGAACATTATAAACTTTGTCTGCATCTTCTAATAGCTCTTTCCAATCAATGCTACACTTCCCTAGTGTGGTTTCTGCATTTCTCAATGTCTCCTTAAACTCGTCTATACTTTGGCAATTACGACCAATATAAAAAATGGCAAAGTAATTTCTAAAAATGATATGCGGAAAAGAATAGAAATCATTATCTGTTGTCGGAGTTATTCCATATATATCTACAAGAGCTTGAAATATTTTTTCAGCATGAGTATCTAATTGATGTTGAGCGTCATAATTTATGAGTGGAGAATCAATAATAAATTCTTGAATATATTTAATAAGTCTCTCCTTGGACAAATAAATATAAGTGTCTTTAAATGTTTTATACGCAATAAAAGATAATAACTTTTCTACAAAGTAAGTATTATATGCTCTCTGCCCTTTCCTTCCTTGTTCTGTGTTCCATTTGTCCAGCCAAATTTCAACTGCTTCTCGAACAATAGCCCACTTTGTTTCAGTACGAGAAAGCTTTTCTTCTCTTTTATTAATATATTCTAAACATATTAGAGCAAGCATAAGAGGATTTTCACATAGTTTCAATATATTCTCATTGTTTTTTAAATATTCAATGAGTTTTTCTGCTGAATCATTACATTGGCTATCTTCTGTTGAGGATAAAACTTTAAAACGTTTGTAGATAAAATTTTCTATTTGTTCTTTATCTAATTTCTCTATTTTGATTTCTTCAAAAGGTTCTAACAACCCCTTGTCTGAAAATTTACGGCAAGAAATAATGTAGTCATTATTTGGATATTTATCTATAAAATCCTTAACTTTATTGATTAAATGCTCTCTATTAGTTTCCTCAATTTGATCTAGACCATCAAATATAAGTAGACATCTATCAATTTTTTCATCTTTTAGTATTCTATCTAAACAACTTTTATCTAGATTATATTTATTAGCAATAAAATTAAATAAATTTTGAGATTTGTCTGCTTCAGTATATTCTTTTAAGAAAATATGCAGAGGTAATTGTTCAGGTAAAATTTCTCCTTGAATACAACTAAATGCAAGCCTTTTCAAAAACGTAGTTTTACCACTACCAATGTCACCAGTAACAATAACTTTTAACTGATTGTTTTTAATTTCTTTTTCAAAGGGGTCGGGGATTTTAATTCGCTTTGAATCATCTTTGTCAATAATTTTTAAATCAACATAAATTTTATTTATAGCAACTGGTTTAGACATAGTTAAAATTTTGATATTTCCACAATGATCTTCTATTTGTCGCTTGATTTGCGCTCGACATTTTTGAACTAAATTAGTTAATTCAGATGCTTGAGCCATATCATATTGTGTTAATGATTTTTTTACAAAAATCGGTATTGAACCTTGCGAAAGTTTTTCTATCTCAATGGCAACCATACCTTCATCAAAAGCTCGTTGAAACACATCTTGGTTGTTAGAAATTTTATACCCCAATCCATCATAAAAACCTTTAGCAAACTCAATAGCTGCTTTGTCCTCAATCGGTTGGTTTATACCAATTACATAATTAATATATTGACTAATTGCTATAGCAGTTTTTTCTGAGTAGCAGGCATTAAGCAGAACACAGTTTACATAATCAGCGTGTAATTTAAATAGTGATGCTAAACCTTCTGGTGAAACTGGCTTATTATTTCCGCCCTCATCCTCTAATAGCAAGCTGCCATCTTCCAAACCATGTCCACAAAAATGAACAATTTGAGGCTGTTCTTCTGCAATAGCACGACGGATATCTTGAGGACGTACAGCAGTTATAATGCGAATATCAAATAAATTTCGATTTTCAGATCGTCGTATAGCTTCTTCAATTTCTCGAATTTCTTTATCCAAACGTAATCCGTGAGGAATTGCTGTTAAAATCAAAATTTTCTGCTGCTGATTAGTTTGTTTTTGGGGAATGTTAGGTGAGGAAACAGAAGAAGTTTCTGGGTCGTGATTCGACAAGAATTGTCCAGCAATAGCCTTCAGTCGTGAGTTTCCAGGGTTTGAATTACACGCACCACGAAGTAAATCTTCAACCCAGCCCTCAGCATTTGCTGTTTTTATTAATTCAAAGACAATATTTTGTAAATTTCCCTCGCCAGCAATCGCTCTAAGACTTTTATCTAATTCAAATGACAACATCTGTTCTAATGATGCTGTATTAGGAAAAGCATCAATCAAAGCCAATTGTAGTTCTTTACGTTGTTGTCCAGATAAACTCATGTTTTTCAATATAATTTTTAATAACAATATGAAGGGAGTTAGTTTAGAGATTTTGTCAGTCTATTTTGAATATAAATTAAATTTTTAAGCATCAATAAGTAAATGAAATCATACCTTTCGATTTTACTATAACCCCGTTAACGAATCTCTAACGACAAAAACTTCATTAAAAACTTCATTATTCCTAAATACTTGAGCGAGTACTTTCCATCCTGCATCTAGCAGCACTCTGTCATCAGAGTACTGCTAGTAATGCTCTCCTCGCACCCCTCCTGCTGCGTCAATTAAATCGTATATGGCTAACATACTGCAACCTTCATCTTCAAATTCTTGACGCTGAAGATGCCCAATGATTTTCTGTTGGCGCGACAAGTCTAACTTAGGGAAAATTGCTTTTTTAGCTTCTTCATAGGTTGCTTCTACCCAAAATGAATCAATGGGTTCAGCCCTGGATTGAAAGTTACGATAATTGCATTGTGGCCAGTAAACTCGAATAATTACCTTATCTTCCTGATGTGTTCAAATTTTTGTCGAAACAGAATTCCAGTATTGACAACATAATCGCAAGGAATCTGTGCTTAGTATGCCCAAAAGTTTTTGTAAGTATGCAACTTACGATAGGCTGACGAATGATGGGCCTTCCTCAATGGCATCCCACATTTTTATCTTTGGGTAAATCGTTATTAGACTTAAAGAATTAAATTTTGAGCCACAATATTAGAGCCGCGATTACCTTTTCCCAACTTGGGAATCGCTATGGGAGTAAAAGCGTCGGAATTTGCGATCGCCCCCCATACTACGCACCGAATCCTCCTACCGCAACAGTCGAGAATTCTCAATGCAAGGAGAGCGGAGTTTAATTGTAGATTAAGTAATAATCTGTTAAAAAGATATTAGGCAAGTAGCAATCTACACCCCCAAGCTCTCAGGAGAACAACTGACAAAATGTTAGTATCGCCAAACTTTGGATTTCTAGAAATCCATGATCCGCAACTAGTGCGACTGGGAGCTTTAGCTGAAAGATATTTTACCGATGACCCGAATACCTGCTTAATTAAACTGCGTCAATTTGGCGAACTCCTGGCGCAGCTGATAGCCGCTAATGTGGGGATGTACGATCCAGAAGCCAGGCAAATTGATTTAATGCGTCGCCTGCGGGATAGAGGCATTCTCAAAGGTAAAGTATATGACTTATTTGACCAATTGCGTTTAGCTGGGAATGATGCCACACACGCCTTGGCCGCCGACCATAGAACTGCCCTCAGCAATCTTAAATATGCACGCCAGCTAGGAATTTGGTTCCATCGGGTGACTACCAAAAATCCCGATTTTCACCCTGGCTCCTTTGTCCCACCTCAAGACCCCGCCAGAGAAACCCAAGCACTCAAACAAGAATTAGCACAATTACGGATTGATTTACAAGCCAGTCGCACCGCCGCCGAACTAGCGCAAATTGCTGCCCAACAAGAAGCACAGCGCCGCATATCCGCAGAAGAATTAGCCCAAGAAGCCCAAGCCCAAAGACAAGCTGCGGTAAATCACCTTGTAACAATTCAAACCACAGCCCAAAGTCAGTCTGCCCAAACCATTCAAGAAACCATCCAGCGTTCTCAACAAGCCGGCGAGAATATTGACTTAGATGAACGAGAAACCCGCCGTCTCATCGATGCTCAACTACGGGCTGCGGGTTGGGAAGTAGACTCAGAACAGCTTACCTATGGCAATGGCATTCGTCCCCAAAAAGGAAAGAATTTGGCGATCGCCGAATGGCCCACCAATGATGGACGTGCTGATTATGTTTTATTTGTCGGACTCCAGGTCATGGCTGTAGTCGAAGCCAAACGTCAAAGCACCGATGTTTATGCTGCCATTGACCAAGCCAAGCGCTACAGTCGCAGCTACAAAATTCAAGGTCATGAAATCCTCCCCGGTGGCCCTTGGGGTGAATATCAAGTCCCCTTTGTCTTCGCCACCAACGGTCGAGAATTTTTACGCCAGTTGCAAACTAAAAGCGGCATTTGGTTTTGTGATGTCCGCCGTCCGGAAAATATCCGCCGTCCCCTCACCACTTGGTACAAGCCGGAAGCTTTTGTTGATGCCCTCAATCAAGATATAGACCAAGCACACCAACGATTTGCCGAAGAAAGTTTTAACTATAACTTGCAACTGCGCGACTACCAAATCACAGCGATTAAAGCTGTCGAAGCAAGATTAGCAATAGGGGCAAGGGAACTTTTATTGGCAATGGCAACGGGGACAGGTAAAACTAAAACCTGCCTAATCTTGGTTTATCGTCTGCTCAAAACCAAACGTTTTCGCCGCGTTCTTTTCCTAGTAGACCGCAAAGTATTAGGAGAACAGACAGGTAATGTTTTTAACGAAACGCGAATAGAAAATCTGCAAACTTTCGCTGACATCTTTGATATCAAAGAATTAGGTGAGGCAATACCAGATAGAGATACCAAAGTCCACATTGACACTGTGCAAGCATTTGTCAAACGCATTCTCTACCCAGGCGATAACTCAGATATCCCCACAGCCGACCAATATGATTGCATTGTTGTGGATGAATGTCACCGGGGATATTTGCTAGATAGGGATTTAAGCGATGCAGAAATTACCTTCCGCGACTTTAACGATTACATCTCCAAATATCGCCGCGTTCTCGACCATTTTGATGCTGTGAAAATTGGTTTAACAGCCACTCCCGCCCTGCATACTACCCAAATATTTGGGGAGCCAGTTTTCACCTACAGCTACAAAGAAGCGGTCATTGATGGTCATCTCATCGACTGCGAACCCCCCATCCGCATTACTACAGCCCTCTCGGAAGATGGCATAGTTTGGCAAGCCGGGGAAGCAATGGAATATTTTGACCCCCTCACGGGCAGAATTGATTTAGTTCATGCCCCGGATGAAGTCAGAATTGAGGTAGAACAATTTAATCGCCAAGTTGTTACCGAGGAATTTAATCGGGTAATCTGTGAATTTTTAGCAGCAAATATCGACCCTAAACTCCCAGGGAAAACTTTGATATTTTGTGTGAAAGATGATCATGCTGACATCGTTGTTAACTTATTAAAACAAGCCTTAATTGACCAGTATGGCAGTGTGGAAGATGATGCAGTTCTCAAGATTACTGGCAAGGCAGACCAACCATCTCAATTAATTCGCCGTTTTAAAAACGAAGCTAATCCGAAAATTGCGGTGACTGTGGATTTATTAACTACTGGCATTGATGTCCCAGAAATTTGCAACTTAGTATTTATTCGCCGAGTGAATTCGCGCATCCTGTACGAACAAATGTTGGGACGGGCAACCAGGCGCTGTGATGCAATTAAAAAAGAAGTTTTCTATATTTATGATGCTGTGAATTTATATGCAGCTTTGTCTCCTCTCTCGACGATGAAACCAGTGGCGGTTAATCCCAAGATTTCCTTTAGCCAACTGATAGAAGAATTAAATACAGTCAATAACAGCAATGGTGCGGCTACTATTGTTGACCAACTCTTAGCTAAATTGCAACGCCAGCAGAGAAAGTTGGGAGATAGTAAGCGGGATAATATTGAAGCCGCAGCCGGGATGGGAATGGCAGAAATGATTAATCACCTGCGTCAAACCGACCCCCAGCAACTTAAGGAATGGTTTAAGCAACGAGCAAGCATCGCCCAAATGTTAGATGCTAGAGATGGTGGTAGACAACCGATACTAATTTCTCGCCATGCTGATGAACTGCGGCGGGTAGAAAGAGGTTATGGTAATGTCCAAAAACCGGAAGATTATCTAGATAGTTTCAGTGCATATTTACGCGAGAACATTAATAAAATTCCGGCTTTAACTGTAGTTACTACCCGTCCCCGTGAGTTGACTAGAACGCAGTTAAAAGAATTGCGGTTAATGTTAGACCAAGCTGGGTATTCTGAGAAGACATTACAGGTGGCGTGGCGGGAAATGACTAATGCTGATATTGCGGCTTCTATCATTGGCTTTATTCGTCAAGCCACATTAGGGGATGCTTTAGTTCCCTATGAGGAGAGAGTGGATAAAGCAATGAAAAAAATCCTGGGTTCTCAAAACTGGACACCACCCCAGCGTAAATGGTTGGAGAGAATTGGCAAGCAGTTGAAGGTAGAAATTATTGTGGACAGGGAGGCTTTAGACCAAGGTGAATTTAAAACCCAAGGTGGTGGATTTGTGCGATTAAATAAAGCTTTTAATGGCAGTTTAGAAAAAATCATAAATCAAATCAATGATAGTATTTGGTATAAGGTGGTGTAGTCATGTTTAATAATAAAATATTTCAAGTTGCCAACTGGCAAGGGCACAACTTTGAGGGGGAAAATTTTTGTGAAAATACAAATTTTCTAACTGTCATATCGCATGAGAATAGAAAAATCTATCTTCATGGAGCTAATCTCAAAGGAGCTATTTTCAAATATTTAAACTTAAGTAGTAAAGTTGAATTTCAAGGTGCAAATTTAAGAAAAGCTAATTTTCAATCAGCAATTTTGCGAGGAGTACAATTTCAAGGCACAGATTTAAAAGATGCAACTCTACAATATGCAGACCTTCATGAATCGAGCTTCACAGGAGCAAAGCTTCATGGAGCTAATTTAAAAGGATGTAAAGATTCTCATACTGCAGATTGGTCTCAAGCTGAGTATGATCTCAAGACTCAGTTTCCTGATGATTTTAATCCGGATGAGCATGGGCTTATCCAAACTCGTAGGAGAGGAGAGTCAGTTACTGCAAAATCTGGAGAACAGTCAAGAGATGAAGATGAAATAGATATAAAAATTAATGATGCTTTAAGTAAAATTATAACATCTATACGAAAGCGACAAGGGCAAGAAAAGTTTCGGAACGCTTTAATTACATATTATGAGGGACGTTGCGCTATTAGTGGTTGTGAAGTTACAGGGGTACTAGAAGCAGCTCACGTTGAACCTTATTCTTTATCTAAAAACAATAATCCTAACAATGGGATACTGCTGAGAGCAGACTTACATACTCTTTTTGACCTGAATCTAATTGTCATTCATCCGTACTCGAAAAGATTAGAGATTAAGCCTACCTTGCTTTTGAATGAAGACTATAAAAAATTTAACGGAATAACTTTACCATCTTATCAAGATAAGATTTGGTCGCCCGATGATTATTATCTTAAATGGCGACAGGACAATTATGAAAAATATATAGGACAATTTTTACGATAAAAACTTACTTAATGCATTTTTTTGAAGACTTAAATTTAAGGATATTTATTATATTATTCCGCCAATTATAGGCATTGCTTACCCTATAGTAAATTTGGTAAATAACTTTATCTACTGTCATCCTCCTCTATACCAATCATCACAATAGCTGGCTTTGACAAGACTACCTAATTGCGTATAATTTCAAAGCGGCATTTATATTAGTGACTATTTATTTAAAACCTTGAGCGCAACCACTGACATCGTCCAAAAACTCTGGAATCTCTGTCATGTCCTGCGGGACGATGGGATTACTTATCTCGATTATGTAACTGAATTAACCTACCTGCTCTTCCTGAAGATGGCGCAAGAAACGGCGACAGAAAGCCAAATCCCAGAAGGTTGTCGCTGGGGTGATTTGGTCGTCAAGGATGGCATCGAGCAGATGAACTTTTACCGCGCCACCTTGTTAGAGTTAGGTTCTAACAGTCCACCAAGGGTGCAAGCAATTTTCGCTAATGCCCAAACTGCCCTGAAAAAACCGCAAATTCTCAATAAGTTGGTTAAAAGCATTGACGAACTGGACTGGTACTCTGCCAAGGAAGAAGGCTTAGGCGATTTGTACGAAGGGCTATTAGAGAAGAACGCCAGTGAAAAAAAATCTGGGGCTGGGCAATATTTTACGCCCCGTCCTTTGATTGATTGCATGGTCGAACTCATCAAACCCCAAGCCGGGGAACTGATAGAAGACCCCGCAGCCGGAACGGGTGGGTTTTTAATTGCGGCTGACCGCTATATCAAAAAGCACACCGATGATTTATTTGATTTAAGCGAAGCGGAACAATCATTCCAGCGCCATCAAGCATTCTACGGGATTGAGTTGGTGCAGGATGCCCATCGGTTATTATTAATGAATATGCTGCTACATGGCATTGAGGGGGCTGTGGATTTGGGCGATACTCTCGCCAGCGATGGACAGCAGCTACCCAAGGCTAATGTCATTTTAACTAATCCCCCGTTTGGGACGAAAAAGGGCGGTGGGTTGCCGACCAGGGATGATTTTACTTATCCTACTTCCAACAAACAATTAGCTTTTTTACAACATATCTATCGCGGACTGTTGCCGGGAGGTCGGGCGGCGGTGGTGTTACCTGATAATGTGCTGTTTGAAGATGGACAGGGGCGTAACATCCGCGCTGACTTGATGGATAAGTGCAACTTGCATACAATTTTGCGATTGCCCACAGGGATTTTCTACGCCCAAGGTGTCAAGACTAATGTGCTGTTTTTCCAACGGGGAACGACGGATAAGGGGAATACCAAGCAGGTGTGGTTCTATGATATGAGAACCAATATGCCTGCTTTTGGTAAGCGGACTCCTTTAACTAAGGAGCATTTTCTGCCGTTTGAGTCCGCTTACGGCGATGATTCCAATGGCGGAAGTCCCCGTGTTGATCAAGGAGAGTTGGGACGCTGGCGGCGCTGGAAGCGGGAGGATATTGCGAAACGCGGTGAAAATTTGGATATCACTTGGCTGCGGGATGAAAGTTTGCAGTCGGGGGATGATTTACCAGAACCGGATATCATTGCTGCTGCTATTATGACGAAGTTGCAAACGGCGATGGAGGAAATGGAAGCTTTGACGGCGTTGCTGGAAGCGGAGGAAGCAACTGAGGAGGAAGCTGCGCTTTTAGAATGAAAACACAACCCGCAGTAATCAATTGTTATGACGCAAGCCTTATCAAAAATAGTTACCTTTGACGAATTTATTGCGTGGTATCCCGAAAACTCTGGGGTACGCTACGAGCTGCACAATGGGGAAATTGTCGAAATGTCACAGCCAACGGGTAAGCATGAAAGAATAAAAGGATTTTCGGCGGCTGAATTGACTTTAGAATTTCGCCGATTAAATCTCCCCTACTTTATCCCTAATCAAGCAATAGTAAGACCACCGGAGAGAGAATCCGGTTATTTCCCTGATGTATTAATACTAAATGACGATGCTTTAGTTGATGAACCGCTTTGGGAAAAATCTTCAACTGTGACTCAGGGGACATCAATTCCTTTAGTGATTGAGGTTGTCAGTACTAATTGGCGCGATGATTATTATCTGAAACTTGCTGATTATGAGGAGATGGGCATCCCCGAATATTGGATTATTGATTATGCAGCATTGGGGGCTAGGAAGTTTATCGGTAATCCCAAACAACCTACTTTCTCAGTCTATCAATTAATTGATGGGGAATACCAAGTCAGTCAGTTTCGGGGTAGCGATAAAATTATATCTCCTACTTTCCCTGAGTTAAATTTGACTGCCGAACAAGTTTTTAATGCTGGTAAATAATTATTGGATGTACTCAATGAAAAGAGGTAGGTAGTTAAGATGAGCGATAAACAATTGCTAGAGAGAATTAAGTTCGACAAAAATATTTTAGCTGGTAAACCAATTATTCGGGGATTAAGAATACCAGTGTCAATGATTTTAGAATTACTAGCCAAGGGTGCTACTAATCAAGAAATTCTTGAAGATTACCCAGAATTAGAACCAGAAGATATCCAAGCTGCGTTATTTTATGCTTATTATCTTGTTTCTCAAGAAGAGGTTTTAGACAGAGTGACTGCGCCTTGACGATATATGAAATTTTTAATAGATGTTAATGCTAGTCGTACTTTGGGTAATTGGTTGCAAGAAATGGGTCATGATGTGATTTATGTAAGTGACACCGACCCGGAAATGATAGACGAGCATATTTTAGAATGGGCAGTTGCAGAAAAAAGAATTATTGTGACTACAGATAATGACTTTGAACAGATGATTTGGCAGCAACGAAAGCGTCATTGTGGAGTTTTACGTTTAGAAAATTTACCTCGTGCAGCTAGGAAGGTGTTATTAATAGATGCTTTAAATTTACATGGCGAAGATTTACTTAATGGCAGAATTGTGATTGCTATGAAAAATAAGTTTCGGATTCGTCAGGCTAATTTTGAATAGGTTGATTAACAATAGGCGAATAATTTAATTTTGGTAACGCATAATACGCGGGAATTTGGGCGAGTTAATGGTTTGCAGATTGAGGATTGGGAGGAAGAAGGTTGATGGAAGATAGAGAGGATTTAGCAGAACTTCCTACTGGGTGGATACTGACAAAATTTGAAGAATTATCAGAAGCAATCCCAAATGCCCTCAAAGCAGGGCCTTTTGGTTCTGCACTGAAAAAAGAATTTTATGTTTCACAAGGTTATAAGATTTATGGACAAGAACAGGTAATTAGAGAAGACCCTTTTTACGGTGATTATTATATTGATGAAGAACGTTATGAGGCGCTCAAATCCTGTGCTGTAAAACCCGGAGATATTCTTATAAGTTTAGTCGGAACTATAGGAAAAGTTCTAGTTTTACCAGAAGGTATCGAACCTGGAATTATTAACCCACGTCTTGTAAAACTAAGTTTAGAAAAAAAAATAATATCAACTGATTATATTAAAGCTTATCTTGAATCGTCTGTTGTCCGCAGTTACCTTTCTAGTTTGTCCCACGGTGGGACAATGGACATTTTAAATCTCACTATTTTAAAAACTTTACCGATTACCCTCCCCCCCCTCAACGAACAACGCCGGATAGTTGCAAAAATAGAGGCGCTCTCTGCTAGGAGTCAGCGAGTGAAGGAAGCGCTAGAAGATATCCCTCAACTCCTAGACCAGTTCCGTCAATCTGTCCTCGCCGCCGCCTTTCGTGGCGACCTCACTGCTGATTGGCGGGAGCAGAATGCTGATATTGAACCTGCTGAGGTTTTACTGGAGAAGATTCGTGCAGAACGTCGCCGCCGTTGGGAAGAAGCGGAATTAGAGAAAATGAAGGCGAGTGGTAAAACGCCGAAGGATGATAAGTGGAAAGGTAAATATAAAGATACTAATAGTCGTGTGGCACGACAACAAGTTACAGAAATTCGCGCTTCAAAATATAAATTTAACCATTTACCAGTTAGTTGGTCTGCGGTAAAACTGGGGCAAATTGCTCAACTACAGACAGGATACGCATTTAAAAGTAGCTGGTTTGTTCCTAATGGTATTAGATTGCTACGGGGTACTAACATTGTTCCTGGAAAAACCCGTTGGGATGATGTTGTATACCTTTCTCAAGAGCAAGCACATGAATTTGCTGAATATATGCTTCAAGAAGGTGACATTATTATTGCAATGGATCGTCCTATTATTTCATTTGGCTTAAAAATTGCTAGGCTTAGTATTGATGATGTGCCTTCTCTCTTGCTTCAACGTGTAGGTCGTTTCAAATTAGAACAAAGAATTGACCCAAATTATCTTTTCTATTTTTTAAACAGTCAATTTTTTTTATCGCACATTCAAGAACAAGCAACAGGTACACAATTACCACACATTAGTGCTAATGACATCGAATCTGTTGTTGTTCCATTACCACCTTTTGAAGAACAAAGAGCAATTGGCAACTCTATTAGAAAATGGTTAGCGAAAATTGATGCTATACCTAGCTTTATTAATTCTACATTTTCCTATTTAGACCAACTCGACCAATCTATCCTCGCCAAAGCCTTTCGCGGCGAACTCGTCCCCCAAGACCCGAACGACGAACCTGCATCCGTCCTGCTAGAACGCATCCGCTCTGAACGCGCCAAACTCCAGACCAAAACCAGCGCTGGACGCACCAAAAAAACTCAACCGCAAGAAGAAGAATCGGTGCAGTTAGAACTGGGGTTGGAGTAGTGGGGATTTTCAACCCAATTTTTCGATAACCTTCCATCCCAGCCCACACTGTAACTCCAGGTTTTTTATTGGGAGATGCGATCGCCCAAGCTAATCATCATTCAAATTGTATCGGTGCGTGCTTATGAGGCTGATGATTATGCGACAAATGACTCCTGAGCTTACCACTCTCGCCATAAAAATACCCCCATGAATATGAAGGGGGCTTTTGATGTGGTTCATATTTCTTCAAAGAAATGAAGAGGATAATTTAGGTTCGGTATAAGGAATTCTGTATATCTGCCCCATAGTAGCAACTAAGAACGTTAGTGCTAAGGGCGATCGCTGAAGATTCAAAATTGCTTCACAAGAACTGATCAATATACTGATTTTCACACTGAGTGCGATCGCTATTATGCAAGGGAACAAGATGCGATCGCACTTTTTAAGCAGCTATCGAAGCTACCCAAACCAGTGATACCACGAGGGATTGAGTACATAGGAGTTGAGGAGTGCGATCGCGATTTTTAGCTTTTTGAGTACGCAAAAATCTGAATATTCAAAAACTTGATGTTTCGGCTGAAGTTACTAAACTAACGACATCCAACTTTTAGCTTTTTGAGTACGCAAAAATCCGAATATTCAAAAACTTGATGTTTCGGCTGAAGTTGCTAAACTAATGACATCCAACTTTTAGCTTTTTGAGTACGCAAAAAGCTGAATATTCAAAAACTTAAATATTCAAGTTTTCAGCGATTTAAATATTCACACCTTGGAACCAAGACATGATTATCACAGTTGCCTCATTTAAAGGAGGCGTTGGGAAAACGACAACAGCTGTTCACTTAGCTACTTATTTACAAACCTTGGGTGAAACACTTCTGATAGATGGCGATCCCAATCGTTCTGCTAGCGGTTGGGCAAAGCGAGGTGATTTACCTTTCAAGGTGATTGATGAGCGACAGGCGGCGAAATTTGCTAAAAATTATCAGCACATTGTCATCGACACCCAAGCTAGACCAGAGCAAGAAGATTTAGAAGCTTTAGCAGAGGGTTGTGATTTACTCATTCTTCCCACTACCCCTGATGCTTTATCTCTTGATGCTTTGATGCAAACTGTCAATGTCCTCAAGTCTCTAGGAACTAATCAATACCGTATCCTCATCACTCGAATTCCACCTAAACCGCGACGGGATGGAGAGGAAGCAAGGGAGATGTTGACTGAGGCTGGATTACCTGTATTTAAGGGGAGTATCCGCGATGCAGTTGCTTTTCAAAAAGCAGCATTAGCTGGTGTGCCAGTTAATAAAGTCGGTGACCAAAGAGCAAAAATGGCATGGCGGGATTACCAAAGTATTGGTCTGGAGGTGATGAAGTGAGTAAGTTTAAAGGTATTTTGGATGCGGTCAAGGGTGGTGAACCTGAACCAGAATCAGAACAATTAAAGCAGGAACAAATAAAAACTCAAAAGCCAGAGGTACAACAGCCCCAAAACTTACAGAAAAAAACAGTTACTGAATCTCAAAGTGAAGCAAAACGGGGACGGCCCAAAGGCAAACGCTCTGACTCCAATTATGAACAGGTGACAGCTTACATCCGTAGGAACACACATACAGCAGTAAAAATTGAACTGCTTAAAGAAAGTCAAAACGGTCAAAAGCGAGAGTTTAGCGAGCTAATTCAAGAACTACTAGACGAGTGGCTAAAATCGCGTAGTTGAATTTTTGCGTACTTAAAAACTTAAAAAGTTGAATATTCAAAAACTTGAAAATCTGAAAACCTGAATACTTAAGTTGACATATGATCCAAGATGTAGAGCGACAATTTATTTGACCAGAGGGGGAAATTGTTTGTCATCAAGTTACTTCCTTCTGCATCGCCTGTTCAATCTATTTCTACAATTTAATTCAGAAAAACTGAAAATAACACTTCCTTACATTAAAACTTACAAGCAGGAAAAGTTGACTTTTAATTTGTCACTGCGGTCAAATAATTGGTCGCTCTACAACAGACTGCGCCATTGTGAAATCAGTGTTCAAAGGGGGTTAGGTTCGATTTACTGGCAACAGTAATGTATGTTCAATTTCCTGGCGAACTGAACGGCTAACGTAACATTCGCTGTTGAGACAATCAACAAGTAACTTATTAGCGTCATAGTACTGCTGCAATAGTTGCTGCTGGTCATTGTTGAACTGCCAGTCATGCCCAATATTACGATGCTCAATGATCACAGTTCTGAGTTGTTGAGTCCAGGCTTGACCATTTGTCTGCCACCACTGTTGGAATTTTTCTAAGTTTTCTTGGGTTCTATTCGGTAGCTGACTTTTGAGTTCTTGCAGCTTACACTGCAATTTGGGGTTGAGGCAGCGGTCGAGGCAGCGGTCGAGGCAGCGGTCGAGAGAGAGTCCGAGGGAGCCGGGGAGGTCAAGGGAGAGCAAAACGGAGCGGGAACGGAAGCGGTCGAAGTCAAGGTCGAGGTCGAGGTCGAGGGAGCGGGGGCGGAAGCGGTTGAGGTCGAGGTCGAAGGAGCGGTCAAGGGAACTGGCGAGGGAAAGGTCGAGGGAGTGGGAGAATTCGAGGTTGAGGGAGTGGTCAAGGGAGAGTTCGAGGGAAAGTTCGAGGGAGTGGTAGAGGTCGAGGTCGAGGTAGAGATCAAGGTCGAGTCCGAGAGAGCCACTGAGGGAGCGGGAGCGAGAGTAAAATAGTAAGAAGTAGAAGGCTCGAATAGCAGATATTTTATAAGACGCTTCCACAGAACTGGATTTTAGACTAACCCAGGTCAGAAACTCCTGTAATCTTTCATCATTTGCTACGAGTTCATCAATCAGCTGTTTCATTAACTGCAACAGGTCGTCAGCATCGGGTAATATCCCTGCCGTCAACAAAAAGACTTCTCGCCACCGCTTGTTAGTGATATGACTAACTAATTGTTGAAAAGCTTGCTGAGGATTACGGCTTAAGGCGATATTTCTAGCGGCGAAAAACTCATGAAATGTCAGATGAGAAAATGAATAAATTCCCCTTGCCCGTTCTATTAGTAGGCCATGCTGTGCCTCAATCGATTTTAGTACTGCTTTGCTATCTAATAGCAGTGCCTCTGGATCTGTTTGGGCATCAGGTAGATTTTGGATGTAATCACTAATGTATCTCTCCGCTTGCCTTTCTTTGAAAAAGTAATTTCCTTCCTCAAAGGTTGCTAAGGCAATCTTGCTGAGGATGTCTTCTTTGCGTTTGAGAGATAGTTTCTGGTATACCTGGTCACGCTCAATGCTGCGCGTACCATCCCACTTTTTCAGCAATACGTCTACTTCTTCTTGGTAAAGTTCAGCACGGTTGGAAGGAAAGTCGGTAGATTCACCAAATAGCAAGCATAGCAGTGTCAGGAGCAAGGGATTAGTTGCCAGTTCTTTAATCCGCTTGTTTTGTTTAAGTTTTTGGATGAACTGTTGAGCTTTCTTTAAGTCTTTATTCTGAAACCATTTGCTAGCAAAATCCGCAATCTGCTTGTCATCAAAGTCAGCAACTTCAACTTCGGTAAACTGTACAAATGTATATTCCTTTGAGGCAATTCGGCAGGTGATTACGAAAGAATTGGCATCGTATTGAGTCGAAAAATCACGAATTTCTCTTAAAACCCGGTCATTATCTGCTTGCCTAACTTCATCTAACCCATCAAGCAACACCATTGCCCGACCATGACGCAGCAGCGTTTTAGTTATTTCCTGGTCTGAAATATCATTAAGAGCAAATTGGTCATTAATATATTGCAATAAGTTTGGTTTCTCAGGTTGTTCAGCAAAGTCTTTGAGCGTGATGAAAATCGGGACATAATCTGCAAAAAATTGCCCATTATTACATTGAATTGCTATTCGCTTTAAAAAAGTTGTCTTGCCCGCCCCCGGCTTTCCTAAAATCATCAGTTTAGAGTATTGCTCAACAGCATCCAGACCTGGCACTCGCTTTTCTACCACTTGATTTAATCCAAAGCGCTCGAAGTCTTCCGGATTGCAGTTTTCTAAGAGTTGAGCTATCTCCAAGCGTCTGCGTGCTGTAATTTTCTTCAGAATGTTGACATCGGTATAGATGTCGTTTAATCCGATGGGGTGAGTCATGTCCAGGACACGCATAAATCCACATCGCTTTTGGATGTCTGCGCTGACTTTTTCTCGCATTTCATTTACTAGAGCATCAATCGTTGTGGGCAAGATGGGTTTTTCTTCCCCAGCTTCCAGTTCGGCAATTTCCCCCCACTCCAAGCCCAATTCATTGCAAATGCTTTGGAATTTGTTCTTGTCAACATTTCTCCTAGCAAAAAAACTATTAATGGTTTGACGAGAACATCCTGCTGTTCCTGCTAAGTAATCCTGAGTCCATCCCGTTAGCCTAAATGCCTTGTTAGCTTTTTCTAGCCCTGCTGTCGATGCTCGGAGTGACCTTGATGACCTTGCCATTAACCCACCACAACTTTTACATAAGTCTTACATAACCCCAACGCCTTTGTCAGACCAAGGGTTAAGAAATCTGGGGTCTGATGGTAATTGAAGACAACCACAGTTTAACCCCTGATTTTAAAGGTATCAAATGAATAAGTTTCCTAGACACACACTAACCCGCCGCCCAAATCCCAGAAGAAAATCCTTATTGTGGAGAATCAGGCAGCTATGCCGATTTTGGCAGCCGATCGCAGCGTTTGTATTGACGGTACTAGGATTCTTCATCAAATTCTGGCAACCAATTTTGCAAGCGATCGCCTACATATTTGAGTGGCTATCCCACTTTTTTAGGAATTAAGTAGCGGATAGGGATGCCTTCATCCTGTTATATATAACAACTGGTTATAACAAGCCCTTGATAGCCATCATCAGGGGTTTATTTATTGTCCTATGTGGTACTAGAGTTTAATTTATTACTCAGTGCTAAGCCAGTGGTTAGAAGCCCAATAGGTGATGTTTTTAGTTCTGAGTATGAGTTTGTGCGATCGCACCCCATAAGCAAGTCACAAAATTCCTTAAGTGCTTGTGTGTTTAGTCTTTGGGTTAATGTCGTCAAACTACTAATTGCCGACATCGCAGCAATTCATTGCCAAAATCGAAGAGACAAAAGCACAATTTTGTCTGTTTCTTACACATACAGCTGCACTGCAACACCCAGATCATAAAAGCCGCAATTCTTTACCAAAATCCTTAATTTCTCTCATCAAGTCTGGTTTATGGTCTTGCTTACCGTGCATTCACCTGGGGCTAATGTACGGGAGCAAGCCTTTGTTCGACGGCTAATGACAGCAACTAGGGGGCGATGGACTTAATGTTGCGATTGCCTTTGGCACTGCGCTTCGCGCAATCGCCTTTGAGATTAATGGCGCTGTTAGAGTTATTTGTTTTCCCTGGATATCCAGAAATTTATAAGTGACAAATTTTTTGAGAAAAAAGTCCGATCCACCTCAGCCACCCTCATTACCAGCAGGAGTTGTCGGATGATCTGGGGGATATGGCTTAAGGAGGGCGAGTGCTTCAGTGAGGATTGAAAACGCCAGAGCGGTCTCCTGGGAAATCTTCAAATATTGCCCTGCGTCTTATCAGGTCAAGTTTTATATCCTGAGTAAGTCCTAAATTCCTTCCGAACAGAGCATTTTTAACTATGGCACCGCTGAGGTTGGCACCGCTGAGGTTGGCACGGCTGAGGTCGGCACGGCTGAGGTCGGCACGGCTGAGGTCGGCACCGCTGAAGTTGGCACCGCTGAAGTTGGCACCGCTGAAGTTGGCAGGGTGGAAGCTGGTTCCGCTGAGGTTGGCACCGCTGAGGTTGGCACCGCTGAGGTTGGCACCGCTGAGGTTGGCACCGCTGAGGTTGGCACCGCTGAGGTCGGCACCGCTGAGGTTGGCATCAATTAGGTTGGCACCGCTGAGGTTGGCACGGCTGAGGTCGGCAAGGTTGAGGTCGGCAAGGTTGAGGTCTCGACCCTTGGATGCTTGATTGACAATTTCCCACACCAACCGCCATTTACTATCAATTATTGTTGCCTTATCAATAACGGTACCGCTGAGGTTGGCACCGCTGAGGTTGGCACTGCGGAGGTTGGCACTGCGGAGGTTGGCACCGCTGAGGTCGGCACCGCTGAGGTTGGCACCGCTGAGGTTGGCACGGCTGAAGTCGGCTCTACGGAGGTTGGCACCGCTGAGGTTCGCATCAATTAGGTTGGCATCGCTGAGGTTGGCACCGCTGAGGTTGGCACCGCGGAGGTCGGCACGACTGAAGTCTCGACGCTCAGATGCCTGATTGATAATTTCCCATACCAACCGCCATTTGCTGTTAATTATTGTTGCCTTATCAATAACGGTACCGCTGAGGTCGACATCAATTAGGTTGGCATATTCTAGGTTGGCACCGCTGAGGTTGGCTCTACCGAGGTCCGCATCTTCTAGGTTGGCACCGCTGAGGTTCGCATCAATTAGGTTGGCTCTACGGAGGTTGGCTCTACGGAGGTTGGCACCATTGAGGACGGCACCGCGGAGGTTCGCATCTTCTAGGTTGGCACCGCGGAGGTCGGCACCGTTGAGGTTCGCATCTTCTAGGTCGGCACCGCTGAGGTCCGCATTAAATAGGTTGGCATCGCTGAGGTTGGCACCATTGAGGACGGCACCGCGGAGGTCGGCACCATTGAGATCCGCATTAAATAGGTTGGCAAGGCTGAGGTTGGCAAGGCTGAGGTCAGCATCTTCTAGGTCGGCACCGCTGAGGTCGGCAAGGCTGAGGTCAGCATCTTCTAGGTCGGCACCGCTGAGGTCAGCATCTTCTAGGAAGGCACCGCTGAGGTCGGCACCGTTGAGGTCTCGACCCTTGGATGCTTGATTGACAATTTCCCACACCAACCGCCATTTGCTGTTAATTATTGTTGCCTTCTCAATATCAGTATCAATAACGGCACCACGGAGGTCGGCACCGCTGAAGTTGGCACCGCTGAGGTCGGCACCGCTGAAGTTGGCACCGCTGAGGTACGCATCTTCTAGGACGGCACCGCTGAAGTTGGCACCGCTGAAGTTGGCACCGCTGAGGACGGCACCGCTGAAGTTGGCACCGCTGAGGTCGGCACCACTGAGGTCCGCATCAAATAGGCCGGCACCGCTGAGGTCAGCACCACTGAGGTCTCGACCCTTGGATGCTTGATTGACAATTTCCCACACCAACCGCCATTTGTCGCTAATTATTGTTGCCTTATCAATAACGGCACCATTGAGGACGGCACCGCTGAAGTTGGCACCGCTGAGGTCGGCATGGCTGAGGTTGGCATGGCTGAGGTTGGCATAGCTGAGGTCAGCATCTTCTAGGTTGGCACCGCTGAGGTTGGCATGGCTGAGGTACGCATTAAATAGGTCGGCACCGCTGAGGTTGGCATGGCTGAGGTTAGCACCGCTGAGGTTAGCACCGCTGAGGTCAGCACCACTGAGGTCTCGACCTTTAGATACTTGATTAACAATTTTCCACACCAACCGCCATTTGTCGCTAATTATTGTTGCCTCGTCAATGACGGCATCATGCAGAAAAACAAGGTTCAGGTAGGCATTGCTCAGGTTAGTACCTCTCAAGTCAGCACAATTCAAGTCGGCACCTCTGAGGTTGGCATTTCTTAAGTCGGCACCACTCAGGTCTGCACAGCTTAGGTCGGCATTACGGAGGTTAGTGCTCCTCAGGTCTACACCACTTAAGTCAGCATCGCTTAGGTCTCGACCACTAGCTCCCTGAGCAATAATTTCTTGGACTAGACGAATTTTGTCTTGCTCTTCACCTGTAGTGCCACTAGGTAATAACTGCACATTTTCAACAGGCATACCCAATACTTCTGTCAAGTTGCCTGATTTGATTTGCTCCTCAAGCCTTTTAAGACCTTCTGGTGAACCGCTAAAGGTTATTTTGATGCTGCCTTTCTCAATCCTATCAATTGTTAAACTTGCATCCTTTGAAGCTTTTTGCATCAACACTAGCAAAGCTGCCTGAACATCCGGATTATTAAGGACACTTTCTACATCGCCAGTCAGTGTAATAACGAGTTGTTCTTTACAGTTAGCATTTTGTTTTTCTACTAGGGATACTGGAGAAGCCAATACCTGTGTAGCGCTGCGCTCCTCCTGGAGAACCTCACAGTTTTTTTCTCGTTCTGTGTCCATACCAAGATTCCTGCTGGATTGCGCTTCTTCTGGCTCTAGTTCCGCAATCTCTCCCCACTCCAAGTTTAATTCAATGCACATAGCTTGAAATAAGTGTTTTGCAACAGGTCGCCTAGCAAAAAATTTGATGACGGTCTGTCGAGTACAACCTACAGTCCCCGCTAGATATTCCTGCGTCCAACCCTTAAGTTGGAATGCTTTCTCAGCCTTTTTTAGCCCTTCATTTGATGCTCGACATGACCGTGGCATTACGAACCCACAAGAACTTTTACACAAGTCTTACATAAGTTCGACGCTTTTATCAAACCAAAATTCAAGAAATCCAGAGTCCAATGGGGTTATTGAAACAAAATTCTACACAGTTACCCCAGACACTGAGCTATGACCAAGAATATCGTACTTTCTCAGCCTAACTCTCATCCAGACCCTTACTTCTCAGTAAAATTAACCATTGTGCAAGAACGTTTGCGTCAAGCCCGTTACAGTTTTAACCTTGCCCTGATTGCAACAGGGGTATCTTTTGGTATTAGCCTCATAGGTGCTGGACTTTTGATTTCCAATCAAGCCTCGGAAGGTACTGTTACTGCTGCTTGTGGTCTAGCTGCTAGTGTGCGCTCCATTCAGATGGCAAAGGACGCAAATAATAGGCTCGACAAAACTTTAGCTGAGTTAGATGAGGAAGGTTAAATCTGTACCGTTAATGCTTGATTATTGAGCCACATATATAGTTACTCAGGGTGTGTGAGGGAGATTTTGGGGATGGATAGATAGTTGCAGCAATTCCCAAAATCACCCATAACGGGGTTAAGCCGGGATACGGATACTGTTGGCGAATGCAATACATATTTTATTTGTATTTTCCAGTATTACGTAAGCTAAAACCTTCAATCTGCCGTTGCAGCTTTTATTTGTAACACTTTTGTTTATGAGTTTGTAACACTTTCGCCAACAGTATCTTCGCTAGATCTACGCCTAGAAGTGGCAGCATAGATCAAAGCGTGTTAAAACTTGCGATAAGTAAGTAAATAGACTTAATTGTCAAGGTTTCAAATGGATCTTCTTAAAATACTTCGCTCCAAAAGCGAATATAACTCAATTATTGATTTAGCTATTTTTGATAAAAACAGCCGTGTTTTAATTGAATTAAAGAGATCTGGAAGACCAATAATTTCTAAAGTATTAGCACAAGTAAGGAATCTTATGCTGAAAACTAGTATCGACAACGCTATTATTTATTTATTTTCTGATACTGGAGGTGAACTGGACATTCAGGAACATAGCTTTTCAGACCCTGATAGCAAGGTCTTGATTTTGAAGTCTCAGGAATAAAAATCTAACGATTTTGATGGGGAATTGCATATATTTATGGGTGATATTTCACATTTATAATAGAATCAGGCTTAATATAATAAGTAAAGCATAGGTGTAGTGACAAAAAGTCACTGTACATCAAAGAAGCAGGATACATAGGGTCCAAAAACCCAACCCCATGAATGAACAGAATCTCCTATGAGAATCCAGTGTCGATCTTTATCATCATAAGCAACTCTATAAGGAAGAACTCGTCTACCGTTAGACAACTTTGTTACAATTTCTGAACCATTTGGCGTTGATCGGACATTGAGAGGAGTACCCGTCGGATCAGTTACTATGCAAGAGATCGATCTTTGTGATTGTTCAGCACTCATCGCATCAGCACTGGTATCGAACATTGAACGTAAAATTTCCCGTGCAGCTTGTGAACCTAGTTCTTGAAAAATTCCGTTTACAAACGCATTCACAGTTTGTTGAGCATTTACAGAACCAGCATTAAGGTTTAGAGCAACAGTGAGACACGCGATACAAGCAAAAACTTTTTTCATGTTTAATCTCCTCAAGCAACACACAAAATATCTTCAAACGTAGCAGCTACCTTCACACTACCGCAATTTAACGTCTGACTTTTCACGGGATGTGGAAAAGGGGAGTTGGTTCGCGTAAATCTTTAGCGAACCAATACCAGAGAATTAACTTGTGATGTATATAAGTTTGAGCGTTTTCAATGCGAAAGTAGGATTTTGAGAGAAGATACTTGCAATCTGAGGGTCAATAATTGCTTTTCGCCTACCACAGAGGATTGTATACGCTGTCTGCACCAGTTTCTATACAAGTTCTCTTGTAGTCAGCTATCTATCTCCCAATCTTCAATCAGCAAGTTATTAACACGCTGGAATTCTCTAGTGTTATGGGTGATGAGGGTTAAGTTATTGGAGAGGGCGATAGCTGCAATTTGTAAATCATACGCGCCAATTGGAGTGCCTAATATTTCTAGTTGAGAGCGAATTGTTCCAAATGTCATTGCTGCTAAATCGTCAAAGGGTAGTGATATAAATTGAGCTAAAAATTCTTGCTGTAAAGTAAGATTACGTTCTGGGTTTGCACTTTTGATTGCGCCATAAAATAGTTCAGCTTTGACGATTGAGCAAACGGCAATATCGCTAGTAAGAGTAGATTCTAGTTTCTGCTTTAAGGTGGTATTTTTACCACGCATATAGATAATGCAGGTGTTAGTATCGAGCAGGAATTTCACAATATTGGTTCGCGTTCTGGTTGTTGTCCTTGGGGATGGCGGAAGAATGTTTCATCTTGGATACATCCATAGAATTGAGGCTGGGGATATTCTCTTATTGCGGTTGGAGTTTGTGGTTGTATGGATTCAATAAGAGTGTTTAGTAATTGGGTAAGGTCTAATTTTTCAGTGAGTTCAGCTTCGAGAGATTCTCTTAGTTTGCTTAGTTGCTCTGGGTGGGTATTGTTTTTTTGTGTAGTCAAGCTTTGTGCCAGAAGTTGGATGATATACAGTTTATCGTTGAGGTCAAGTTGAAGAAGTTGCTGTTCGAGTTCTGGGATAACCATGTTGCTTTCTTAAGTGGGAGATAATTTCATTTTACTTTCAGCATTTGGTAGAGTTCCGAAAGTTTGTGTGACCTACATGCTAAGAGTCACCACAGAATTAGTGATGAGGTAACTACCGTATCGAGCGATGTTGGTAAATTTGTCACCAAGCGAAACTCAGTTTTCGTATCTAAATCACAAAAGCTAATAATAGTATTAGACCTTCATACCATCAATCCAGTACTAATAGAATTAGACCTTACTATATATCTTGATGCCTTCAACCTGCTTGTAATTGGATTTTTAATTACTTTTATAGTATTAGACCTTATACCTATAATCAGTTTAAGGTAATGATAGTTAACAGTATTATATGTTTAACTGTTGTTTTAAATCTTCTACGTTCCTGACTTCATTCCAGTTAATGTCGCTAGCTTGCAGCAGTTCTATAGCTACACCAATTAGATGCTGGGGATAAACGCGATCGCCAGGAGGGACAGGGGTATCATTATTGTCTCTGACAGTTCGTGCAGTATCTGTTAACCATTCATGTTGGGTACGGGTGATTTTGATATTAACAGTTACAGGTTTTTCTTTGGTTGCTGGTTCTTGAATTGAGGTTACAGGTTTTTCTCTTGCTAATGGTTCTGGTATAGACAATGACTTTTCAGGTTCTAAAATAGGTTCTGATAAAGATACCTCAAGGTTTTCTTCTTGAGTTTTAATGCCAGAGAAGTTACTTAATTTCATATCGCCCATTTTTCTTTTGCTCATTTTTTCTCCCAGTATTTAATGCATTCCTTGCCTAAGGATTTATAAGCTTTAGCACCGTTGGAATTAGGGGCATATTCCAGAACTGGTTTTTGTTGTGCTATCGATTCTGCAACGGCAATATTCTCAGGAATAACTGTGTGCAAAAGTCGGTAATTTAGTTCCACTGAAGCTTCAATTAATAAGTCATCTGCTTCTTTGGTGAGAAGTAACCGGGGTTTATAGCGAATGCGTACAACATCAATAGGAATCTCTTTCCTTTCTCCGCGAATTAATTCGACTGCTTCTGATAATCCCTTGAGGGATGCTGGTTCACATAACGTTGGGATGAGGATGCGATCACTGGATAAGATTGCTTGCACAGATGCTGGCGATAGTCCAGGAGGACAATCCATCAGCACGATATCAAAACCCCTGATCTGCGACAGTGCTGGAGTAAATAAATCTTTATCAGCTGTTATGCGAAACATCCCTATATCACCAGGAATCAAAGAAAGATACTTTATTGGGGTAGAGGTAGGGGCAACGGTTGTTTTGCTGGTGAGCCAATCTAAGGTTGTTGGTTGTTGTCCATCCAACCCTAAACCAAAACTTAGTGTTCGCTGTCCATCTAAATCCACTAACAAAACCTGCCGTTTCGGAGTTGCCAGTGCTGCACCCAAGTTAAGAGTAGTTGAACTTTTGCCCGTACCACCTTTGAAGTTAAATACGCTGATTTTCAGCATAGGTATAAAAGTTGAAGATGAATACATGCTTAGGATATACCTCTAATATTGTATTAGGTTAATTTCTAAATACCATTAAGGTCTAATACTATATAGCTATTATTTTTTGGGAAAGTAAGAAAAAACTAAAATTAAGAACGCGCATTTATGCCCACAAAAGTCGCGATCACTACAGCTACTAGCTAAACTTCCTTAACGCAACTTCTCCAATTCTTCCTTGGTAAACGGATTCTTACCCCCCCGCAGGGCTTTCAGCCACCCCTGCCGTTGTGTTTTTATATCTTGATCACTAGTCTGAGCGATGTACACCTCAAAATCAGCTATAGCTCCTTTGTAATCCCCCGTCAGCGCCCTCGCTAACCCCCGGCTATCACGAATATTGCCATTATCCGGGGCAACTTTAACAGCTTTTTCACAAGCAAACATCACCTCTTTGGCGAACTTATTTAGACTACCTTGTTTACAAAGAGTATCCCAAGCATCAACATCAATTTCAACTTGTGGATCAAGTTTTTGTGCTTGGTTATAAGCAGCAATAGCTTCCTTTATCTTCTTCTCTTTAACAAGACTACTGCCTTCACTAACCTTGCGTTCCGCTTTACCTTTGTTCTCAAACTCTTCGGCTTTTTTCTGGGGGTCAAACTTTAATTCCCCATTCCACTTGAAAGCTGTCCTAAAAGTAGCAAGCGCTTCCTCAAAGTTACCAGATCTTGCTTTCTCCTCCCCTACTTTCACCAAAAACGGTGCTGCTGCTTTTAATTTCGATGGTGTTTGACATACCTCTAATTTTTGTAGTTCTTGAGGATTAATTACCAAATAATCATGCAACCACGCACAACCAAAATTTAACAGTTCTCCTAACCCTTTCCACTGCCAGACCTTGGCGGTATTGTCGGCTGAAGCGGTGACGATATACTTGCCATCGGGACTAAAATTGGCTTTGTAGACACTAGATGTATGCCCAGTCAGGGTGGTCAGCAACTTGCCTTCTTTGTCCCAGACCTTGGCTGTACTGTCGTCTGAAGTGGTGACGATATACTTGCCATCGGGACTAAAATTGGCTTTGTAGACAGTACCTGTATACCCAGCCAGGATGGTGAGCAACTTGCCTTCCCTATTCCAGACCTTGGCGGTATTGTCGCCTGAAGCGGTGACGATATACTTGCCATCGGGACTAAAATTGGCGTTGTTGACACTAGATGTATGCCCAATCAGGGTGGTGAGCAACTTGCCTTCCCTATCCCAGACCTTGGCTGTTTTGTCGCAGGATGTGGTGACGATATACTTGCCATCGGGACTAAAATTGGCGTTGATGACACTAGATGTATGCCCAGTCAGGGTGGTGAGCAAGTTGCCTTCCCTGTACCAGACCTTGGCGGTATTGTCGCCTGAAGCGGTGACGATATACTTGCCATCGGGACTAAAATTGGTGTTGAAGACACTAGATGTATGCCCAGTCAGGGTAGTCAGCAAGTTGCCTTCCCTGTACCAGACCTTGGCGGTATTGTCGTCTGAAGCGGTGACGATATACTTGCCATCGGGACTAAAATTGGCGTTGTTGACACTACCTGTATGCCCAGTCAGAGTAGTTAGCAAGTTGCCTTCCCTGTCCCAAACCTTGGCGGTTTTGTCCCTGGATGCGGTGACGATATACTTGCCATCGGGACTAAAATTGGCGTTGTTGACACTAGATGTATGCCCAGTCAGGGTGGAGAACAACTTGCCTTCTTTGTCCCAGACCTTGGCGGTTTTGTCCTCTGAAGTGGTGACGATATACTTGCCATCGGGACTAAAATTGGCGTTGTTAACATATATTTTATGCCCAGTCAGGGTGGTCAGCAACTTGCCTTCCCTATCCCAGACCTTGGCTGTACTGTCGGCTGAAGCGGTGACGATATACTTGCCATCGGGACTAAAATTGGCGTTGTTGACACTAGATGTATGCCCAGTCAGGGTGGAGAACAACTTGCCTTCTTTGTCCCAAACCTTGGCGGTTTTGTCCCTGGATGCGGTGACGATATACTTGCCATCGGGACTAAAATTGACGTTGTTGACACTAGATGTATGCCCAATCAGGGTAGTTAGCAAGTTGCCTTCCCTGTACCAGACCTTGGCGGTTTTGTCCCTGGATGTGGTGACGATATACTTGCCATCGGGACTAAAATTGGCGTTGTTGACACTACCTGTATGCCCAGTCAGGGTGGTCAGCAACTTGCCTTCTTTGTCCCAGACCTTGGCGGTTTTGTCCTCTGAAGTGGTGACGATATACTTGCCATCGGGACTAAAATTGGCGTTGTTGACACTACCTGTATGCCCAGTCAGGGTGGCGAGCAACTTGCCTTCTTTGTCCCAGACCTTGGCGGTTTTGTCCCTGGATGTGGTGACGATATACTTGCCATCGGGACTAAAATTGGCGTTGTTGACACTACCTGTATGCCCCTTAAGTTGATTCCGCTCCTGGATATGAGCTAAAATACCGTTTAACGCAACAATGGGGCTAGTAACTAAATATTTTTCTATGGGAGTATTTTTCCCAACCAGCTTTTGTAACTTTTGCCCAGCATCTATTGCTAAGATTAACCCATCTATTTGATAGGCATCAAACAACTGTAAAGCAGCATTTCCTTGTCGTTCTAAAACAGTAGCTGTTTCTGCATTCTTGATTAGTTTTTCACCATACCAACCCGCCGCAATCACCCCTACAATCGCCACTGATAAGATACCTAAACCCATGCGAATAGTGCGTTTAGCTTTTCGTTCCGCATCAGAGATAATCTGCTGTGCCTTTTTCTCCGTTTCCGCTAAAGCAAATTGAATTTCTCGCTTATCCAACTCCTGACTAGCAGCCAAAAACCGATAGTCCTCATCATTTAAGCTTTTATTTTTCGCCCAATCTAAAGCATCCTGCAAAGCCTGTCCCCGCAACAACCGCGATTCATCTTCCCGATTTGTCTCCAACCAAGCCGTCAAAGCCTGGGAATAGGGACGCATCTGACCTAATTCATTCTCTACCCACTCGGCATTAAACACCTCTTGGTAAATGCGGTTACGTACCCGTAAAGCACTATCCTCGCGCCGCACCACCCCCGACAACTTCAGGTGTGACTTAATAATCGACTGTTCCTCATCGAAAACAGGATGCCTAAGCGAATGAATTTCTCGATAAACAGTTAATACCTGGTCTTTATTTGGGGCACGTTTGGTGAGCATATCCCGCACAAACTGCAAGTTATTATCTTGCTGGCTGCGATCTCCAAAAAACGTGCTGCTGACCACCTGTTCTAATGCTGCTGATGACCAACTGTCTTTGCCCTGCTCACTAAGAATACTACACAGACGCTGAGTTAAATATGGATGTCCTCCAGTCCATTCCAGCACCCACCTCAACAACTGTTGTGCTGGTTCCATTGGCAGTCCCAACCCTTCTGCCAAGGGTATTGCTTCGTCAAAAGTAAAATCAGTTAAATCTAATCGTTGTCCAATATTGAAAGGTGTCCGTTTGGGGTCACGAATCAAATCTCCCGGTGTTGCTACCCCAATCAACACAAAAGAAAGCCGCTCAAACTTGGCATCCTGGGCACGAGCTACATAAAAGTAGCGAATTGCCGCAAAGAAGTCATCCGTAAAATCCAGACTGAGTGTAGTATCAATTTCATCTACAAACACAACTACAGGGGATGTCACTTCCTCTAGCAACACATGCTGAAAAAACTTGGTTAATCGCTGAGTAAAACCTACATTGTTATTTGCTTGCCACCATTGATCAACATCGGTATCCAGCATCAATTGTTCTTCAATCTTCAGCAGTAAACCCAAATACCACTGTTCCGCACTCACCTGTGTACCTATTCCTGTGAGGTCAATAATTACTGACTTCACCGAAATTTTTTTCAACTCAGATGCAGTACTAATCATCAAGCTGGACTTGCCCATCTGCCGAGAAGTGAGGATATAGGCAAACTCTGCTTGTTGACACAACTCTAACAGCTTCTTATCCGCTTGCCGAATCAGGTAAGTCCCTTTACTAGCTTGGACTGTACCACCTAAAGAGTAAATGTTTGCTTTAGCCACGTAGATGTTCCCAGAAGTATTCGGCATAAAGCTGACAACGGGGTATGACTTCTTGCCCATTGGAGCGTACTAAACCTACACCCCGCAACTGCCAGAATATTTGCTGATTTTCGCATGTATTTTGGCTAATAACTTGTAGTAAAGCTTGTTTTAATTCCTGCCTGTCATGTAATAGTGACAATAAGCGACGTAGATGGTCGCCAAATGGTCCTCTGGTGTTACTGGCATCATTAAATAATTCCGTAGTAGTGATTTGTCCACTGGCAACCAAATACAGTGCTTTTCTTACCAGGTAAGGATGTCCATTTAATAGTGCCATCAGTTTCATTTCGGCACTTATGTTAAAAGGCGAACCATGACGGCGATTCAAGTCTGCTACCTGTTCAAAGGAAAAATCTTCTAGTTCAATCACCTGTCCCACATTAAAAGGAGATTGATTCAGGTCGTCAATTAACTGATAAGGTTCGGTAGAAGTAACTAAGACAAAATCCAGGAGGTTCCAAATATCACTCATGGCACGGCTATTGTGCCAATTACGCAACATACCAAAAAAATCATTGCGAAAAGGCGTATCAAACACCTTGTCCACCTCATCCATTGCCAAAACCAATGGACTAGCCTCCTTTAAGATGTAACGACTGATGTAGCGCGTACAACGTTGGATCTGACTAATATTTTTCTGCCAATATTCATCCACTCGGTCTTCTAGTTCTAGGTCTGCACTTACCCAAGAACAAAACCGACGTAAAAAAACTTCATCGCTGGAAAGGTCTGCTTTCCCTAAAAGTTGAAAATCCAGAAATAGTACACGCTTACTTTCATCCCTAGCTGCTTTGATGATCCGGTTTAATAGGGAACTCTTCCCAACTTGCCGGGGACCCTTGATAGAGATTGTTACCCCCTCCTGTACAATTGTTTTCAGGGCAATGGTGTCAGCCTGCCGTTCTACGTAAAAAGCAGATTTGAGTTTCATTGTCCCTTCTGGAATTTCCAATGCTCCTGGCTGTGCAGAAGCAGAAGGACGTGGTAATTCAGATGGTTCGTTTAATGGCAGTAAATCAATGTTGATTTGCGTATTAATACTTAAATCTTTGCTAGAAATAGCTTGCCTTAACTCTTCTATTAAGCGTGGTGTATCCTGCTCATTACTCCAATACGCCCAGTTGATATGATTCAAATAAGCATTTAAAGGATACTGAAATGGCTGACGGTATGCTAACCGTACAGGGAGAATGATGGGGTATCCTGACTGCATTTGAGCAAAGTTGTGTGCCATGCGGATTTCCGTTTCCACCATCTCACTATGGGCGGAATACTCACTCAGCAAGACAATCATAAAATCAGCTTGGCGAATTTCAGCTTCAATTTGTTCTGCCCAGGATGTACCTACAGAGATATTCTGATCAAAGAAAATTTGGTAATGCGGTGACAGTGCTTGCAATATTTGTAATGCTACTGACTCATCTGGCTGTACATCCCGTTTGTAGCTAATAAAAATCCGTTTACCAGGTTGAGAAGGCTGAGGAATAGGAGTCTCTTTTCTATGCTTTCTGTTTTTCAATACGGGAGTGGCAGATTCTGGAATACTTTCTAAATCAATGGATGTACAACCAAATTCAAACCCATCTTCAATAGTTCTACCTGCCCCTAAAGCATCATAAAACCCCACTGCAAACTCAATGGCAGCTTTATCTCCAATGGCTTTGTTCATGCCAATCACATAATCAATGTGTTGGTGAATTGCCTCTGCTTGCACCTCGGAATAACAAGCATTGAGTACTACACATTCAACCTTGGGAAATAACTTAAATAGTCTTGCCAGGGCTTCTGCACTGACCAATTGCATTTCTCCAGAGTTATTCTCTAGGGCTAACCCCTGGCTGCCTGCACCATGTCCAGAAAAATGCACAATTTCTGGTTCATAATCCAACAAAGCACGGCGTAAATCCTCAGTTCGCACCGCCCATTTAGAGATAATTTCAAATTCCTGGCGACGCTTGGCACGTTCTAAACCTGCTTGAATTTCCCGTACCTCTTCATCCAGGCGCAGCTTGGATGTATTCGTGGGATTGGCTGATAACAGCAGGATTCTTTTCACTGTTGTTTTACCATTTGCATCAACATTGTACGCAACACTGTTACGGGTAACAAAAAATCAAGAGTTTTCATTTTTGATTTCCGTTCTAGCCCTGATCTCGGCAGTTACCTCATAGCTGACTACAGAACTCACAGATCCACTTAATCTAAACGTAGTGCCAACCTCACAGATGGTGATCACTGACACTTGTTTTTAATGATCATTATTAATGATGACAGAGATCATCAAAATATTGATTCAGTACCAGATGAATTTGGAGAACTGTATCGAGTTTGGAATAGCTATCATCTGCTGGGAACTTTTTATCAAAATCTTGAGGACAAATGGGTAGCACAACCTTGCAATAGGGATGAAAGACCCTGTTGTGGTCGTGTGCATCCAGTAACTCCTGCTAAATATTCCTGTGTCTTACCCGTGGTTTTAAATGCAGCTTCAGCTTTTTCAAGTCCTGTTGTTGATGCCCGGAGTGACCTTGCCATAAACCCACCGCAACTTGGATATAAGTTTTACGGCTCAATGCCGCTCCAAGATAAAAATCTTGACTGACTTGTAAAACATTGTAAGACCACAAGATGATTGTCAGGCGATCGCCCTCAATGAACACAGCTTCTCATCACTGCTAACGATGTAAGACATACTTACCAAAGTAATACTATTTTCCAGGGATGTCTTACATAGTTCTAAGTTCTTTTTTATGTTTTAGGTAGCTAAGTCAAAAGCATAGATATTTATCAATGATGGATTTACATTTATTAGAAACTATATTATGCAAATGATTGTGAGTAAGAAAAAAGTAAGAAACACAATAATCTGAATTTGTAAAAAGCTTAATATATAAGGACTTGAGATAGGTACGACCGAGCAACATTCTTGCGCGGTATTGGCTTAAATGTTTACATAGGGATTGCTTTGATTTTAGGCAAGCTAACAAAGTAGACATCACTGCTATGGACGTGTAATTGCCGAGTCTCTCTAATGTGAAAGGTAAATAAACCGAATTAACTACGAAATTAGCGTTTTACAAGCTCTGTTAATTCTCTGCGCTGTTGGCGCGTTGATAAGAGAGCTTAAAAGGTGAGACTTTAGTTTCTGGAGCGAAAATAAAACTTCAAACATGGATTAAATTAAAGTCTCAGAATTTGGGTGATATTATTATTTTTTGAGAGTGATAAAACAGAAAGTTTAGCAGATAAAAAATAACCCAAAATTTTTAGAGTTCTAAGTGGATAACGCTGATACAAGTTTGCTCTTTTTGTGGTTTGCTCAATAGAGAACTGTGGTAACGTATGTAAATTTGATGTAAAGATTCAGGGTAAATACTTGAATACAT
The DNA here is from genome assembly GCF_014696615.1 of Nostoc linckia FACHB-104. Classification (GTDB taxonomy): domain Bacteria; phylum Cyanobacteriota; class Cyanobacteriia; order Cyanobacteriales; family Nostocaceae; genus Aulosira; species Aulosira linckia_A. The sequence continues at coordinate 32,426 of NZ_JACJQJ010000022.1, forward strand.
TCATCAAATGTAGTATTTTACTACGATAACTTGTCAATTTACTAAGATAAGTGCGTTTATTAACATCCTTTTCCTTAGAGTTAGGCAAAAAATAAGACCTAAAAATACTTCGAGATTTACCACTAGGTTTATTTATGTCTAATGTTCTGTTGTCAAGGGTTTGAGCTTCTAAATAACCTTAATATATCTATGCTGATTTATCGGTGATCTTGTCATTTTTACCGAAATTTTTTACTATTTTATTTTAGCGAAGGTACTGCCGATAAAAGCAGCATTTACACGTAAATAAATATCTGGGATAAGTCTACCTGAAGTCAGCCTTATAGAGTATTTGCTTGGCAAATCTGAAAAGGATTAATCAAGCATGATATTTGCTGCACTTAAAGTGATTAATTAATATCTCTAATTATTAATTAATATCTCTAAACTAACTAAATAATGCAAACCATAGTACCTGATTCCCCGCTGCATAAAACCAGTAAGTCAACTTTAGGAGTTTTTTATGTCCTACCCAACTAAGTCTTTCTCGATTCCAAACCCCGTTCATCTCGTCTTCATTGACTCTGCTATCCAAGATATCCAGACCTTGATCGAGGGAGTAGTGGCTGATGCCCAAGTTGTGGTGCTGCATCCAGAAGTGGATGGAGTCATGCAAATCACCCAAACCCTGCAAAACCAACCTGAGGTTGGGACAATTCACCTTGTCGCTCATGGTTCCCCCGGTTGTCTGTGCTTGGGTAACGCGCAACTGAGTTTGAAGACTTTAGAGAGTTATGCCCCTGAGTTGAGAACTTGGCGCGAGGCGATGAGCCAGCAGGGGCAAATGCTCCTCTACGGCTGTCACGTAGCCGCAGGGGAGATGGGGGCTGAATTTGTGCAGAAACTGCACCAACTGACGGGAGTAAAAATTGCCGCTTCCACTACCGCCATTGGCAACGCCGCAGCAGGCGGCAACTGGGAACTCGATGTTAGGTTAGAGCGTGCTGCCACCCAGGTGCAGCCAGAGTTGCCCTTAGCCTTTCGCGCTGAAGCAATGGCTGCCTATGCTGGAGTCCTGAATACCGCTCCTTCCAGTTTAATCGGGTCTCTCCCCTTCGATGTCCTTAAAAATCAGTGGAAGACTCTGACTATCAATGATTTGTTAGCCGGGATTATCGATCCCGACAATGACCCTTTAACCATCACCAACCTGACGGCGAGTGCTGGCACTATACTTAAGCGAATTGACGGCAGCTATAGTTATATTCCCCCCGTTGACTTTTTTGGAGGTATCACCTTTACCTACGATGTCAGTGATGGGCAAAACCCTCCCAGCCAGCAAACTCGCACTGTAGAAGTATTAAATCAACGCTTCCCTGTCTTGGATGACTTCGGTGCAGGAGCGGCTTATAGCAATCAAGCTGGAGTTAGCGATCTAATTAAGGTCTATTGGGACTACGATACCAACGGAAATGTGATCGCCACATCCAGAAATCTTGCGGCGGCTGGGAACATGACTCCGAGCGTATTAGATAATGATATCCCGAACATTAATTTTACCTGGGTCTCAGGGAATATCCCCGCCCACATTGGTGTACGTGGTTTCAACGCCAGCAATGGTGGCGCTAGTGGAACAATGTGGTCCGTTCTCGGCTTGGTAGGGAGGTCATACCCCATCGCCATATACTACACACTTGGTCCGTACAGAGATACCGCTACAAATTTCTTTACGAGTCTGCAAATGGACGTGCCTGGTGGTGTTTTAGGTTTCATCAATCTCAGCAATCCAGAACTTAAATTTGTGTTGGAGCAAGGTAAACCAGTAACCGAGTCCTACGCTTACTCGGTAATGCATATTGACAACACAGTAAACCATCCTCTTATGTATGAGCAACACTTAACCGTTGCAGACCCTGAATTTATGGCCGCTACATATGGATACTATAACTATGTGACCTTGAGCCTAGAGCGAAACGCACCTCCAGTACTCACGCCTAAATCATTGTCCTTCCAGGAAGACTCAGGCTTCCAGTGGATCGATTCGCGGCTTCTCGAGGGGCTTCAGGATGAACTCGCCCCAGGAGGTTTCAGTTCGTCGCCCGAGACTTATCGTTTTGGTGACTGGTTTGCTACTTATGGTCTTACCCGCATCGATGGAATTCCGGGGGTACAGGCTCTAATGCAGAGCATTTTTTATACGTTAAATTTATATGATCTTGGAGGAGATTACACAGCTTATGTCCTTGCTGATACTGGTAATGCGGCTTACCAGCATCTGGCACAGGGGGCAACTCAGACGATCGTCGGGTCTTATACCGTTCAAGATGACTTTTACAAGACGAGTACTGCACCCCTCACCGTTACCTTCACCGGGGTGAATGATGCCCCCGTCGCTGTAGCTGATACTGCCATTGGTTTAACCAATACGCCCATTACAGGTTCAGTTGCCACGAATGATAGCGATGTGGATGATGGCGCAATCTTAACCTACAGCCTGCTCGCCCCCGTCGATGGTTTAACCCTCAACGCCGACGGCAGTTACAGCCTTAACACCACTGACCCCGCTTATAGTAGCCTAGCTTTAGCTCAAACTCTACCTGTGGTCGCCAACTATCGCGTAACTGACGAGTTTGGCGCATCCAGCGACAGCACACTTACTTTTACCCTAACGGGAGCCGCCGCGCCCAATAGTCCCCCAACTGGTTCACCCACTGCTACCTTAAGCGATACCGCCGAAGATACGGCTATTAATATTAATACTGCTGATTTATTAGCAGGTTTCAGCGATGTAGATAATGACACCTTAGCTGTAGTTAACTTAACTGCTACTAACGGTAGTTTAGTTAATAACAATGACGGTACTTATACCTTCACTCCCACTGCTAACTTCAATGGTGCTGTTAATTTAACCTACGATGTGAGTGATAGCAAAGCAACCTTAGCAGGTCAAACTCGTAGTTTCACTGTTACTGCTGTTAATGATGCACCTACAGGTTCACCCACTGCAACTTTAAGCAATACAACCGAAGATACGGCTATTAATATTACTGCTTTGTCTTTATTAGCAGGTTTCAGTGATGTAGATAATGATACCTTGTCTGTAGTCAACTTGACTGCTACTAATGGTAGTTTAGTTAATAACAATAATGGGACTTATACGTTCACACCTAATGCCAACTTTAATGGTACTGTCACCTTAACCTACGGTGTGAGTGATAGCAAAGCAACCTTAGCAGGTCAAACTCGTAGCTTTAATGTCACTCCTGTTAATGATGCTCCCAACCTCCAAACACCAATAGACAGCGCTGTAGTGGACAAAGGGCAAGTGCTTTCCAATGTTACGTTCAGTTTCTCCAATAGTGGTTCAGGTGCCAACTTCAAAGATCCCGACACCAGCGACACCCTGAGCTATTCCTTTACGAATGGACCGAACTGGTTGACGGTAACATCAGCAGGGGTGATTGGCGGCACAGTACCCACAACTGCATCAGGTACTTACACAGCAACTTTAACTGCCACAGACCCTTCTAATGCCACTGCCAGCAGTACATTTTCGTTGATCGTAGCCAATAATAGCGGTGCTAATGGGGATGATGTAGTTATCCTATCATCCACAGCACTGAATGGCGGAGGAAACTTCAACGCCAAAGCGGGTAACGATCTTGTTTATGGACGAAACAACGCTGCTGACCAAATTGGGGGTGCCGAAGGCAATGACACGCTCTACGGCTACGATCCGCGTGCTGGTCAAGGTTGGACAACTTCTACTGCCGATGGTGACGATAAGCTCTTAGGTGGTGCTGGTGATGACAAACTCTATGGTGGCAATGGCGACGATGAACTCTTTGGTGGCGATGGTAATGACCTACTCCTGGGAATGAGTGGCAATGACCGCATTATCGCTGGGGATGGTAATGACACCGTGGTTGGAGGTGTTGGCAATGACATTTTGAATGGGGGTTATGGAGATGATATTTTCGTCCTGAAAGCAGGTGAAGGCAGCGATACCATTCAAGAGTTCAGCAAGGTAGTCGGAAACATGGATAAGATTGGCCTTGCAGGCGGTCTGAGTTACGGGGTTCTAACGTTCTCCGGCAATCAAATTAAATATGGTTCAGAAGTTCTAGCGACCCTAACCGGTTTTAATACCGCTAGCCTGCTGGAGACTGACTTTATCACCTATACGGGTTCGACAACTAGTCCTGTGTAGTATTTGCTGGGGCGATCGCATTTTGGGAAACTCCAGGTGCGATCGCTTTTGTTTTGGCTCATTTTCACAAATAGTCTCTTATATTATTGTTTAATCGAATTACCTGAATTATTTCTCTACAGCATTTGCCAGTGTTGTGACAGCGGTTACCGCTAAATTTCCTGTAAAATGACACCGACACAACCAGACAACCCAAATTTGGTAATTGATGCAATTACGACACTACGCCCGTTGCGCCACCCCCAACAGCGTACTTTTTAAAATCATTGGTAGTTCAAGGTTGAAGTTGCTGCATCAGACCTGCTGCGTCAGAAACAGACCAATGTTCAGAAATCTTTCCATCTTGAATCCGATCAATTTCATTATGATGATTTTATCTTATCTATTGATATATCCACGACCTCTCAAAAGTGTTGCGAGGTTGCAGCTACTGAAACCTTTACCACAAGCGATAAAGAGGCTTTACTGTATTTGCCTTTTCTTAAAAGATTTTCTTACTCTAGTTCGGGGGCAACGCGGGAGCTTGACTGTTTTTATAAGAATCATTGGGCAAGGCTTTTTTATTGCAGCAGCCTTGCTCCTGTGCTGACCACTAATTACTTAAATTCTTTGGCGGATGAAGCTTTATCACACAAATATTTTCTCTGTTCCATGTTCCCTTCCTCCACGAATGTATTTAATTTTGTGCGAGTACTTATTTAAATCACTTCCACAAATAAGCCACTGCGGGCATACTCTTCTTCTTCAGGAGTAAAGTGGGGAGTTTGATCGACAATTTCCGGATCAAAGTGGTAGGTTTCCTGAAGAAATTGTCCGGCGATCGCAGCAGCTTCCAATTCTTGAATATAATCTTGGGCTAGGATGCAAGCTTCCCTAATGCCTGACTCATCGCCTTTTTCTAACAGCTTTTGCAGCGTTGCTCTTACACCAGCTAGCCGCGATGCTGGTTTAATAATTCCATAGAGGCGGTATAGTCGCTCAACGGAGATGCTGAGGTGTTTGAGTGCTTTGCTGCGTGCCAATTCGGAGTCGAGACTGGGCCAGTAGCGGGTAGTGTAAAAAGCTTTCTCATCCTTGTGATACCATTCTTCAGAGCGAGCGATCGATGAGGAAACGGTGTTATGTAGTTTCCAGAAAAATAAGCGCAAGGCAGGGCCATCTACAACTGTAGATAGCTTGGCTTCCATCGATACTTCAAAATTATTCAGTTGCGGATCACGTCCCAGCAATAAATATTCTACTGGGTACATATCGACTTCTTTGTTCTGCACCACATACATATTTAGGTGGTGGCGACAGTAAGGGCAGGGGTACATTGTGGCAAATAGTTTAAAGAAATCTTTGAAGATTTCTACCACCACTTTTTGTGCTGCATTTGGCTTGGTACAGACAATTTCTGCTGTGGTGTGGAAAAATCGCCACACAGCAGGGCCAATGTAATAAGGAAAGCTGAGGCGCATCTGGAAATCCTTCACGTCACTTCTTGCCAAATAGACATCAATGAATGCTACATACTGGGATAGTGCCCCAGACTCACGCCCAAACTCTTGGCGTTCACGCCGTTTTTGTACACCATTGAGATAGTGATGTGTCAAACGCCATGCCTGCTTTACGGCTAGCTTTTGTTTAGGAGTACATTGAGCAAAGTTTTGTACTACATCTGCCCCATAGCGGTCAAATTCTCCAGATGCTTTGGTATCTTCATACCATTGAGTTAACGCCGCTTCATCAAGTACTGTGTTGCTTGGGATATCTGCGGCAGTGTTGACACTGAAGGCGGCTAGCAGCTTTGGCATAAAATCTTCATACCAATAAGCTACAGGCATCATCGCACCGGATATTTCTTCTGAAGCATCACAGAGGATGACCCGGTGCCATTGCTGGAGGTAATCTTTGGGATTGCCTGCTGATTTAGCGGGTGGTGGGGCAAGTTCTGCATTCAGTTCCATCTGTCTGAGACGGTTGAGTTCGTTGATGGCAAGTACACCAGAGGCAATATCACGAAAACTGAATTGCTTTTTCTTGACAGTAATCGCAAACTCAACCCCGGCGGCAAACTTCTCTCTGACGGAGATTGATTTACGCCGTGCTTCCTGCATCGCTTTTTCCTCAGCCAGCATCTGGGGTGTTTTTTCGATGGTGTTCCAGTTCTTGATGCGGTGTTGGAGTCGGGCGTATTCTGCTTCGATGGATTCAACAACGGCATCTAATAAGGGGTAACAAGCTTTTTCTACGACATCTAACCCTTTATACAATGCGATCGCTTTTTGGACAAACTGCACAAAGTCGGTAATTTTGTAGGGCAGGTTTCTCACGCGCAGGTGGGTTTCGTGGTTGGCGGAAAAACTTTCACGGAAGCTGCGATAGGCAGCCCCTTGAATCAGGCGGAATAACCCGATTTGCATTTGCAGGCGAGAAGTGGCGCGTTCTTTTTGATCTTGGGGATGTTGGGCAAGCAGTTCTTTGAGTCGCGCTACTTCTTTGTCGTCGCTCTTTATTTCCTGTGCAGGAGATGTGATGGTTGATAATGTAGGTGCTGGCTTAGTAGCCGCTATATCTGAGGTGACGGTGGGTGAATTATTTGCTGGGGAACTAGTAAAAGCAATGGGTGAATCTTTATAGCCTGTGGTGATTTCTGACTCTTCTGGAACCAGTTTCATGAACTCTTGAAAGTCAATTGAGGCATCGCCATCATGATCGACTTCTTTAATCATCTCATCAAGTTCTTGATCCGTCAGTCCAAACTGACTCATGATGCTGTGTAGCTCGTTTGTGGTAATCTGACCGCTACCATCTTCATCAAACACACTAAATGCCAACTTAAGACGGCTTTTGCGATCGCCTTGTACTGACACCATCAGGGTTTTGAATTCCTCAAAATCAATACTACCTGATAAGTCAACATCTACCTCTTTGATCATATCTCGCAAATCGCTTTCACTAGGACTTTGCCCCAGCGATCGCATTACTTGCCCTAATTCATTTGTTGAGATATTACCGCTACCGTCAGCATCAAATACTTTGAATGCTTCCCACAGCTTTGTTACCTCTTCTTCACTCATCACCTTTTTTTCTAGTTCTACCGTTGCCATCAATTCATTCCCCCGTTTTTTCAGTACGGTAAAACCTTAGAATGCTTTTAATTCCCCGTCAAGCAAGTAACAGTCAATCAATTTTGAATTGGCAACTCTTGATGGCGATCGCTTGGCTATCACTAATCAAGCACTCAGAGATTTATCAGGCTGTAATGGCTTGTTAGTACGCGATTGGATTGACCACCATAAAGACGAAGTAATCAGCCACAATGCCAAGTATGGGATGGAGAACAAAAAAGACCCCTCTAATCCTGCCAGCTATGCCAATAAAGGCAAGGATACAGATAAAATTCTGTCACTAATCAATGAAGAGTTCCTCAGTGGTGAAGGTTATCGTAAAGCTAAATCTGAGTAACGATCAACCTGCATTGGGCAAGGTGCAATTTTTCCGCTTAAGCTACAGCTTCTGCAAACATCCACTCTGAGGATTTTTTATGAATAAACCTGATAATTTTTCTGAGTCTGATAACCTAATTGAACAGAAGTTCATGAGCAGTTGGGACTCAATTATAAAATTTTATGATGGCAGCCGAATGAGGGAATTTTTAGGAGAACAGTTAGCTGATCTGATGGTGAAATTGGTGACTTCTATGCAAGACCAGGGCTATAATCGGTGTCTTCGTGCGGGACAATCACTGCATCGATTAGTCTTGTCACGATCGCAAGAACATGGATATCTTGGCAGATGTCACTTATGTTTTACACCAGAGTTTGATATTTATGCGATTAATGCCAAGATGAAGACTATTCATGGTCTACAAGTTACATATCAAGTTGATGATAATATTTGCGAAGAATTTACCCAGAGTGAGATTGTTTTAACTAGCAAAATACAAAACCTTTTGCAAAGATTGTCAGAGCAACCTATTAACTAGCAACGACATCTCAGCTAGACATTATAGCAATCGCCCCACTTCAGTATCACCAGATTTGAGTAACAAAACACACTAGTGTGCCCATGTCAGATTTATGGTAAATCTATGGCAGATCTATGGCAAGTTTATGGTAAATCCAAGGAATTTAAGAAACTAACAAGTTAATGCTTATGTCAGATTTATGGCAGATTTATGGTAAATCTGTGGCAGATTCATGGTAAATCCAAGGATTTTTTGAGCGAAAAATTTCTCGCACAGTACGCCAAAAAGTTTTTGCAGAAAAAACGAGCTAGATTTATAATTTCATTGGGTGAAAAAAACTCGTATTAAGTAATATTAAATTTTGCAGCATACAATACTACACTTCTGTAGCTTGTAAGATGTTGAAGACGAAAATTTAGAATTTTCTTCAACAATTGTGTAGATAAAGATCTGGAATTTTTCACCAATAATTTTGCAGGGGCAGCTAACCAATCAAGTCGGAAGACGTTCGTCGGAAGACGTTCGTAAGAAGAAAAAATAACTTTAGTTGTGGGTAACAGCGCCCCTTAAAGAAAAGATGTGTTACGAGACGCTCCGCCTCCGGTCTTATTTCAATCCCACGACTTCAGTCGTGGATACTACTAGTCTGTCAGGGTTGAAATGAGGGACTGTAGTGTGAGCGAGACGCTCACGCATATGCCTGCACTACCAAAAACCCCTCAAAACAAAATTGACAGACTACTACTTCTGACTTCCGACTTCCGACTTCCGACTTCTAAACGAAGGTTCGTAGGTAAATGCTGACAGCAAAGAACACAGAGCCTCAGCAAGCAGTACATTACTTCATGGAGGGATATTACCAGGAAGGCACTTCACGCTGGTCTGGTCAGGGTGCCAAAAAACTGGGATTATCAGGTGCAGTAGATCAACAAGAAACTTTCACTAATATTGTCAATGGACTGTCACCAGATGGCAGTCAACACCTTGCTAAAAGAAAGTTGGACTCATCGCAACGAAGAGCAGCAACAGACTTGACTTTCTCTGCACCGAAAAGTGTCAGCCTGCAAGCATTAGTGGGTGGGGATGAAAAGTTAATTACTGCTCATCAATTGGCGGTACAAAAAACCATTCAACTGATAGAAGAACGCTACAGCTACACCAGGGTGACAACAGACGCTCACCGAGTTGCTACCAGAACAGGAAATTTAGTAGTCGCAGAATTTGACCACATTGAAACTAGGGAATTAGACCCACATCTGCATACTCATGCTGTAGTCATGAATATGACGCAGCTAGATAACGGGGAATGGTACAGCTTACTCAACGATGAAATTTTCAAAAATAAGAAATTTCTGGGGATGGTGTACCAGAATTATCTAGCTCTTGAGGTAGAAAAACTAGGGTATCAGGTAGAACCTAAAAAGCACGGGCAGTTTGAAATTAAAGGGTTTAGAGAACAGGACTTACAAGAATTCTCCAAACGCAGACAGCAGATATTAAATGCAGTAGGAGAAAATGCAACTTGGGCAGAGCGAGAAGCGGCTTGGACTGCCACTCGTAACATCAAGCAGAAAATTAACCCCCAAGAGTTAAAAGCGTCCTGGAAAGAAGAAGCGGCAGCGCTGGGTATCAAATTTGTACAACCAGGGGCGGTGCAGCCAGAACAAAAGCCCCGGTTAGTCAGTGATTACAATCTGGAGGAGGCGATCGCTCACTGTTCAGAGAGAAATGTAGCCTTCACCCAGGAAGATTTAGAGAAATTCATCCTCAACCAAGGTTTAGCCACAGATGTAAGCTTGATTGAGCCATTAATTAAAGTTAACTCGGAATTATTGAGCCTATCTCAAGATAACCGCGACTTTACAACACTAGCAGCAGTTCATCGAGAATTAGCAACCATTAAATTGATGCAGAAGGGGCAGGGTAAAGTTAGCCCACTCGCTCAAAGAGAAATAGTTGATAGTTACCTGGAGAAAACCGCTTTAAACCTAGATCAGCGTCGAGCGGTACTAGACGCAGCAACCACAACTGACCAATTTACGGCATGGCAGGGGGTAGCTGGTGCTGGTAAGACTTTCGCCCTCAAGGAACTAAAAGCGATTGCTGCTGCATCAGGCTACAGCATCAAAGGTTTTGCCCCCAGTTCGATGGCGGCTAAAGTCCTGAGTCTTGAGTTGGATATTCAAGCCGAAACTGTGGCTAGATTGTTAGTATCTGAACCACCTCAAGAAATTGAACCAAATCAGATATGGGTGGTGGACGAAGCTGGTTTACTCAGTGCTAAAGATGCAATCGCTCTTTTAGAACGGGCTACTCTTGAGCTTGCCAGGGTGTTGTTAGTGGGAGACACAAAACAGTTATCAGCAGTAGAAGCTGGTAATCCCTTCAAATCTCTGCAACAGGCGGGAATCAAAACCAGCTACTTAAATTCTTCCAATAGACAACGTGCGCCGAAACTCAAATTAGCAGTAGACCTGATTGCTCAAAGTCGGATTGAAGAGGGATTTTCACGACTTGATGAAAACGGTTGTATTGAGACTATCACCCCAGAATCTAAAATTGAGGCGATCGCCCGTGACTATATAACAGTCACACCCGAAGATCGAGCGCGGACACTGGTATTAGCTGGCACAAATAAGGAGCGTTTGGCAATCACCCAAGCGATTCGGGAGCGTTTGAAAACCGAAGGCAGTTTAGGAACTGCAACCACTATCACTCAACTGCAAGTCAAAGACTTAACTTCGGTACAAATGCGCTACACCCATAACTTTGAGTTGGGTGATATGGTCATGCCCACCCGCAGTTACAAGCGCCGAGGACTGGAGAAAGGCCAGCTTTATTCTGTGGTGGGTAAGGACAGTGACCAACTGAGTCTCAAAGCTCTTGATGGGCAATATTTTCAGGTAGACACAGGATTTAGTAAGGCTGTTTACCAACGCCAACAAATTGAAATTGCCGAGGGCGATCGCTTACGTTGGACAAAAAACGATCGTCAATTGGGACGGCGTAACGGTCAGGAGTTTGTTGTTACTGCCATTGATGGTAATAACGCTCAAATCCAGTATTTAGATAGCGGTCAAACTGAATTTATCAACCTGCAACAAGCCCAACATCTGGATTATGCAATTGTCAGCACTACATATAGTAGTCAAGGGAAAACTGCCGACAGAGTATTGATAGCTGCTGACCATACCATTGGGCAGGAAAGCTTTTATGTTGCGGTTAGCCGTGCTAGGTATGACTTGAAACTTTATACGGAAGATAAAGACAGTTTACTAGCCCTAGCGCAGTCGAGTAGGGCTAAGGAAAATGCGCTCTCTGTGCTGCGACAGAAGGAATTAGAAAAGCAACATCTGTCTTCTTTAGAGAAGGAAGCGGTTGTAAATGCTGCAATTGTAGCTAAAACACTTACTGTGCCCAAGGAGATAGCAGTACCCCAACCAGTTGTTTTAACTGAGGTTACACCACCAGTTATTCAAACTCAACCGCTAGAAACACCCGTAACTATTGTTTCTACTACTGAGCCTGTTATTAAAAAACCAGTTCCCACTTCAGTACAGCCAAAGGTCGCATTTTGGACTCCGAGCAATGTGGGTGAAGCCCCAGAAAGACTTGATTATCAACACTTGCGAGAATTGGTAGAAGATAGTGCCATTCACCCGGACATTGCTACCCGCAACTTCAAAAGTCTGCATCAAACTCTAGATTGGGAGCATGAAGCTTGGGAATACCTGATGTACAGTGACCAACTACCACGCACTAATACAGGTAAGTTATCGTCTGGTTTTATGAGTAAGTATACTCATATTGAATCAGGCGGTTGGTGGTGTGATGCTGGCGTTAATCCCAAGTCCTTTGCCTACTTGAAGCCTGGAGATAAACCTGATAGGAAGTTATGGGGATGCTATAAGCCTAATAATCCCAGAGAAAAAGCCGATAAACCCGGCAAATTCATTAAATATGAACATCCACCAAAAACTGAACTGAGTATTTTCCTGCTTGATGTGCCGGATGACATTGCTGATCGCATTTATGAAAAATTTGGGGTACAGCCGACCGAAAGCGATCGCACTTCGGGATTTTGGTATTGTGTTTGGAAGCATAATCTCCCTGTCACTATCACTGAGGGAGCGAAGAAAGCTGCCAGTCTGTTAAGTCAGGGACACCCTGCCATTGGACTGCCCGGAATTTACGCCGGTTATCGCAGTAAGGATGAGCTAGGGGAACGTCGAGCTTTGCTCGAAGCTGGGGGAGCAGGGGTAGCTGAGGGAGCAGGGGGAGAGAACCCCATAGATAAATCTAGGGGCATTCCTTCACTTTATGAGGGCAATTCTCCCCCAGCCTCCTCAGCCTCAAGAGCTTCCCCAGCCCTCCCTCATGGGGAAAAGATGAAAGCTAGGCTCATGGATGAGTTAGCTGTTTTTGCTACAAAAGAACGGGAAATTACTTTCTGCTTTGACTACGAGACGCGACCTGAAACTCAACGAAATATAGAAATTGCTATCTCGCGCACTGGGCGGCTGCTAGAGTCACAGGGAGCATCTGTGAGTGTGGTGACATTACCGGGGCCTTCTAAAGGAGTTGATGATTTAATTGTGGCTCAGGGGGCTTTGGCATACGAGAAAGCATTTTCTAGTGCTGTAACTCTCAAAACTTGGCGAGATAACAATAATCAACAGCGTCATGCTTCACCTGCACCACCTAAAAAGTTAAGCGACTTTGAGCGTAAACAACTGCTGCTACAACGTTTCAGAGGTCAATTAACTCAAATGGCGTTTAAGAAGGCCATTGATGCACTAACTGACCAACAACTACTGTACTTAGAACAAGCGGTCAAGGAATATTTTGATCAGCCACTGGCTCAAGTACCTGCACCTATTGATAGGCAAGCTATTGAAAGCGAAATTAGTCATCTTCAGCCACAAATTGATAGTTTGTGGTTAGAACACGCTCACCAAGAGAAAGCTATTAGAACAATGGAGCTTTTTCCGCTTCATCAGTTGAGTAATAAGTACAATGAGGCTTTGGAGCAGCAATTGCAAACTATCGGAACTATTAAAGAATTAGTTGCACATAAACACCAGCTTCAGTTAAAAATTCAGGAATATGAAACAAAGCGAGAAAATCATCATTCTTGGGAGAAAGAGCAGCAGACTGTTGAAATGAAGACTATGGCACAGATACTTAAATCTCCTGAGTTACAGTCACGATTGACGAGTATTAAGGATGAGATTGAACTCAAACAACAGCAACTTCAAGCTAGGTTATCTATTTCTCGACAGCCTTCACCACAACCGCGTCGAGGCTTGAGAAGGTGAGATAACAGAGCAGGGGGAGCAAGGGGAGAGGAAAGTGCTGGGGGGGGGAATGCCTTTTAGGCAGGGCTGGGGAGATATTGAGGCACTTGAGGAATAAGAATTCTTTTTCACGTTTATATTGACTCATTTGTTATCTATCGCCACTCAAAATACTTCAAAGATTTATCAATGAGTTGAAGTTCTAAACCATTGACTCATTTTGTAGTGCAAATGTAGGTTTTCGTATTATCTTGGGGCTTTCTGTTTTTAGAAAATTCTTTTTTCCTCAAAAACTTGCTCCAAAAATTTGGCGTACTGTGCGAGAGTTTTTGGCAGGGTCAAGTCTCTCCCAAAAAGTCAAAAACCAACCAATTCATGGAAAAGTTTGGGAAATTAATGACAACTTTTGGGAGAAGTTTGGGAAAATTTGGGAAGCTTTAAGATGATTCAAGTCTAGCTTATTGAGAATCGTGTCAATAAGCTTCAAAAACCTGACCTGATTTTCCTTTTAGTCACTTTTTTTGGGAGATTTAGGGAGATACTTGCCCTAAATATGGAAGATTATGGGAAACTTTGGGGACGAAGTATCACTTTTTTGGGAATTTTTTTTGGACTTTTACTCTGTAAGGCAAGGCTTTTTGTAGTTAATTTGTAGTCGTTTTGTAGTTCAAAGCTAGGTTAAATAGGGTGACATCTTTAGCTTGATGGCAACCAGATTTTCTCCTCTTGGGTTGAGAAAATTTTTGGTATTACTTCAAAAAAACTTAATCTGCATTACACGTAATAGCCCATTAGTGTAACTTGATACGGTCGGTATGCAACGGGATTGTTAGGCAGTAGATGCACTCGGTAGCGGTAGAGACTGCCGACTGCGACAAGTACTAGGTCGTGGACTTACGGAACGCTGCATATCAAACACGAATGACGACTTTCCCCAACACCTGCCTTTGTTCAAGGTGGCGAATTGCTGCGGGAACTTCGCTTAAACTGTAGCGCTGGTCAATGAAAGGGGCGATCTTGCCTGCCACCATAAATTCCCTCAACGTGACGAGATCTGTTTGGTTGGGTTTTAAAGCTAGGCATTTCACCTTCCGACGACTAGTTCTAGAAATCCAGTCGCCGAGAAACATCGCCTGGAAATACTGAGCGGTCGAGCCGCCGACCAGAACGTAGGTTCCCTCGGTCGTCAATGCTGGCAAATAGTCGAAAACGGAACGGTAGGCTGCCGCATCCAGCATCAGGTCATAACGCTGCCCATCTTGGGTGACCTCTGTTTGAGTATAGTCAATGATATGATCTGCACCGAGCGCTCGCACCATGTCCATTTTTTTCGTGCTACATAGGGCAGTTACCTCAGCACCAAGTGCCTTCGCAATCTGTACCGCAAACGACCCTATGCCACCGGACGCACCATTGATCAACACCTTCTGCCCTGACTGAATCTGACCTACATCCCGCAGACCCTGCAAAGCGGCAAGGGCTGCTCCAGGAACCGTTGCAGCTTCTTCAAAGGTCGTGCCAACCGGCTTCAGCACCAATGCCGCTTCGGTTGCACAAACATACTCGGCGAATGTGCCGAAACCACACTCTGACAGATCTCCAAAGACCTCATCACCGGGTTTAAACTGCGTAACATCTTTGCCAACGGCTTCAACCCGTCCTGCCACATCTTTGCCGAGGATCTTGATTTTTGGCTTGAGTAGACCCCCAAACATGAGGCGAATGAGGAATGGAGTCCCTCGCATGAGATGCCAGTCGCCAGCATTGACGGACGCGGCATAAACCTGCACCAGTACGCCATCATCTGACACAACGGGCTTGTCAACCTCCTTCAGACTCAACACATCCGTTGAACCGTATTCGGTCTGGACGATCGCTCTCATTTTGTCATTCCTTTGGCTTATCGTTTTGGCTCGTGATTCATGCAGCATTACATAAAAGAGCCAAAAAGTGTAATCAAAGCCTCAAACTCTTCTCAATCATCCCCCCACGCGTACGCATCGCACTAATAGCCGCGACCGAGAAGAGTCGTTGCGCGGTTGTGGCTTGAAAAATGCCCTCAACAACTGGCTTTCAGCTACAAAGTAAGAAACGTAGGTATCAACGTTTCTTAAACCGAATTTCCAGTTGCGTCTCTAGGAGATGAAATATCACTTCAGATATACATTAGCTGAAGCTTCTTCAAGTTCATAGATGCGTAGAAGGGGTTGAGATGTAAGTTGATTTGGAGTTAGTCGTTGATCGGGTTGGGGCGACCACTAGGATCAATAACGAGCAACAATATCCCAATTAAGAGGCTAAGGGAGCAAAGTACTCCATAGCCCCAGAGCCTGACGTTAAGTGCAGCATCAGAATTGATCCTTGCCTGAGTCGGTATGCTGGGGTCATACCGCACTTGAACGGTTTTATTCTCACAAGAGAGTTGGCTCGAACAAGCGCTACTGGTGGTTAAATTGACTGATTTACCTTGATGAGTTTGAAACTCGACTGTTGAAATATATTTTGTCCTGGAACTTAACGGAACAATCCCACCACCGGAATATTCCTTTTCTTCCCTCGTTTCGATAACGGTTCCAGTTGCAGAAATTGCGTTAGCTTCAAACGCCACCTCAGATCGATAGTATGAGGGAAACTGAACTAAGAGCATTCCACCAACAGAGGCAAACAAGATTCCCAATGCTTTCATACAGAATATATCGACTGCATTGACTGGTCGTACAGCGCTCATACCTCACCTCTGTTAGGTTGCACTCATCGGTTTAGAGTCTCTTTTAGTATAGGCATCACTGTGCCTGAAAAGGAAAATTGTATGCTTATATCTCTGCACTCTCAGTATTGGCAGAGATATAAGCTCTTTCAACCGCCGATTCAACGAAATCCTAATTACGTTGAACACAGCCCCAGAACGCCCTATTTTCGTTTTCAGCCTCTATTTCTGAAATCGCAGCTATCTCGGCTCAACCTCTAAATAGGGTTGCAAACATAGCTTGCAAGGGTCATAAAACTATCTCATAATGGTAGTCCAACTCCAGCACTCCAGCAGGTGGCGTAAAGAGAAGGTGAAATTGAAAAATATAGCTGGAAATGATGTATCTATTTTTTTGTTCCAATTTGAATTACGCGGTTATGGCATTGACTTTGTTTTGAATGAGGCTATTGCCGCTGACATGTACCAAGATGTAGATGAGAAAATAAAACCGCTTGTCCACGCATGTTGCGAAACACTTTCACGGTACAAACACTTGAGCATCAGCAACGTCATTATGGACGGCAATTTTCTTGTTACAGGAGAATTTGAGGTTATGCTGAGTAAGGGGTTAGGACGACACTTTATACATCAGGAAAAGGAGCGGTTATTTCAGGATGCCAAAAATATTGCCGATCTCTTAGCCGTGGTAATGAATAGAAGGACTCAAGAATAAGAGGGTAGTGATATGGAAGTAGTGGTAAAGAAAACGGTCGTTTTTTTTTACTTTATATTTGCAGTTAATCCTGGCTGAAATTCAAATGTTCAAATCACAGTTGCTCCCGAACTAGAGTAAGAAAATCTTTTAAGAAAAGGCAAATACAGTAAAGCCTCTGAGGGAGCTTGTGGTAAAGGTTTCAGTAGCCAATGTCGCGCAACACTTTTGAGAGGTCGCGGCTAATTTAAGAACTGAATATTTTGCAGGTGGGTTAGCAAACTATTTGTAGCTGGGTTAGGCATCCAATTAGTTTCGTTGTGAAGATTTGTTATTTTCCACTAATGACATTAAACCTTGGCGTTCTAAATAGTGCAGCACTTGGTTAACACATTCAGAAACTGTAAAATTATCAGTTTGACAGATAATATCTGGATTAATTGGTGCTTCGTAGGGGTCAGAAATGCCAGTAAAATGTTTGATTTCTCCCGCCCTGGCTTTGGCGTAAAGTCCTTTGACATCACGGGATTCACAAACTGCTAGTGGTGCTTGGACGTAAATTTCGATAAAGTTGGTAGTCGTCTGTTTCAATTCCTCTCGAACTTCACGATAGGGACTGATAGCGGCAACGATCGCAATTATGCCATGACGACTGAGCAAGTTAGCCACAAAGCCAATCCGACGCACATTTGTATCTCGGTCTTGCTTGCTAAAGCCTAGCCCTTGTGAAAGATGGGTGCGAACGATATCACCATCGAGCAATTCTACCTGGTAATTGCTTACTTGTAGTTCTTGGGCTACACCGTGAGCAATAGTTGTTTTCCCCGCACCACTTAACCCTGTAAGCCAGAGAATTGCACCTTGTTGTTTCATGTTGAATTTAATACATAATATATAGTGCCCAGCATTCTCAGTGGGTAATGAGACGAATGGCACGCTTGTAAAGGGGAAATCGTTGAGGCAGCAGGGGGGCTCCAGGAGCGGAGGAGCAGGGGAGAAAAAAGAAGTTTAAGGCTGTGCGTTCGCAAGAAATAGAAATCCCCCTGCACCAGAGTACCCCTGCCCCTCTGCAATCCTTATACTGTATACCCTTCAGCTTAACAAGCGTGCCATTCGGTAATGAGACAAAGTGATCGCATTCAATTCTTTCAAATACGCTTGTGTCATAGGTTCTGTTCTGCGTCCACTTATCCTTTAAGTTAGAACCTTTGGTCAAGCTATGGTTCAAAATTTGGTCATGCAGGGAGATGGGGAGCGATCGCTCCCCTCTCTGGCTCAATCGGTATTAGGCGATCGCCAAGTTATTAATATTGCCGCTGAATCCAGTAATCTCAATAACGGCATCGCTACCAGCCTGGAAGCCTGCGGTGCCGTCGTTGAGCGCCACAAAGCGACGGCTGCCAAAGGTGAAGGAGGCGGCTCCGTTGACCCCAAAGTTCGTTGTGGTCAGCACTGCTCCTACATCGGTAGCACTAAGGCTGGCGACTGCACCCAGCTTGCGGAGGTTAGCAGCACTCACGGAGTTGGGGCCATCTATGATGTCGGTACCAATCACCAGGTCAGTGATGCGATCGAAGTTATCGACGAGAGAATCGGTGAGGGCAAAGCGGAAGGTATCAGCCCCCAGCCCTCCGGTTAAAGTATCAGCTCCCGTTCCACCGACCAGCAGGTCGTCACCATTACCACCGCCGAGCAGGATGTCGTTGCCCCCATTCCCAAACAGGGTGTCGTTGCCGTTACCGCCATCCAGGAAATCAGGCCCCGCATTGCCGTTCAGGGTGTCTCTGCCGTTGCCACCGCTTTGGCGAGTGCCCGTCAACACGCTGACGGTGCCCGTGGCGGTACCGCCCTTGCCATCGCTGAGGGTGTACTGGAAGCTGTTGTTGCCGCCGCTAATGGGGTTAAAGGTGATGAAGTCATCGGCAAAGTTGGTGGGGGTGGCGTTGTTGTTGAAGGCAACGGTGCCACCTACCGCACCACTGACACCCGTAATCCGCACAATGTCGCCCTGATCCACGTCGCTATCGTTACCCAGGAGGGTAGACACCGGAATGGTGAGCAGGGTACCTTGAGTTGCCGTTAGTGAATCGGCAACAGCAACCGGAGCATCGTTAGTTCCTGTCACAGTAAAGGTGAGATTTTGAGTGGCAGAATCCGCCGTACCATCGTTGACTTTCAGGGAGTAGGTGACGGTGAGGGAGTCGCCTGTGGCTAAGAAATCAAGATTGGCAGGGCCGGGGTTGTAAGTATAGCCAATAGTCTGGTTGGTGCCGTCGGAGGTGATGGGGTTGCCCAAGGTGAAGGCTCCAGCAGCAGTCAGGGCGCTGACATTCACCCCAACGGGTAGGGTGGTGGAACCATTGAGCTGGACAACCGGACTACCGACCACAGAGGCGCTGAGGTTGTTGCCCAAATCCAGGTCGCGGACGGTGAGGTTGCCCGTGATAGCTGCCAGGTCTTGCGCCGATGCCTCGGCGAGTTCCGTCACCGCCGCTGGGGCAGGAATGGCGGATAAAACGGGGGTATCGTTGGTGCCGGTAATCGTGAAGGTGAGATTTTGAGTGGCAGAATCCGCTGTGCCATCGCTGACTTTCAGGGAGTAGGTGACGGTGAGGGAATCACCTGCGGCTGAGAAATCGAGGTTTACCGCACCAGGGTCATAAGTATAGCCAATGGTCTGGCTGGTGCCGTCGGAGGTGATGGGGTTGCCCAAGGTGAAGGCTCCAGCAGCAGTCAGGGCAGCAAGGTTGACCCCGGCAGGCAATGTCGTAGAGAGATTTAGCTGGACAACGGGGCTACCGACCACAGAAGCAGTCAAGCTATCGCCCACATTGTCATCTTGCACCGTCAGGTTGCCGGTAATCGGGGCTAAATCCTGAGCGGCGGCATCGACCAGTTCTGGGACGGCAGCCGGGGCAGGAATGGCGGAAAGCACCGGGGCGACGTTGTTGTCGTCATCGAGGATGGTGAGGGTGGCGCTGGTGTTGGTATTCAGCACGCTGTAGCCGCGCCCTTCGACCAGAGTGAGGATGACGGTTTCGTTGTCATCGACAACCACTGTGTCATCAACGGGGGTGAGGGTAATGGTGACGCTGGTTTGACCGTCGGGGATGGTGACGCTGCCCGTGTTATTGCTGATGGTAATGGGGTTGCCATTAACTGAGAGGGTGTAGTCAGTGGTCAGGGTTGCGGTGCCACCGACGCTGAAGCTGACTGCCACAGCCCCACGGGTGGCGTTGTTGCGGGAGATGGTAAAGCTGCCCGTGACCTGCCCTGCCTCAGCCGGGGAGCCAGTGGCGGTGATAGTGGTGACGGGAGCGGTTTCGTACCAGGTGATCGTGTCGTCGTCGCGAGAGGCGGAGAGGACATCGAGGTCGCCATCCCCATCCACATCCGCCGCATACACCGAGTAGGCACCGTCAGCAGTGGTGGTGATGATACGCTCAGTAAAGCCCCCGCTGCCGTTGTTCTCGTACCAGGCAATCGTGTCGTCGTTGACAGAGGCAGAGAGGACATCGAGGTCGCCATCCCCATCCACATCCGCCGCATACACCGATTCGGCAAAGTCGGCAGTGGTGGTGATGATGCGCTTGGTAAAGCTCTGGCTGCCGTTGTTCTCGTACCAGGCGATCGTGTCGTCGAAGGCAGAGGCAGAGAGGACATCGAGGTCGCCATCCCCATCCACATCCGCCGCATACACCGAGCGGGCACGGTCGGCAGTGGTGGTGATGATGCGTTCAGTAAAGCCCTGACTGCCGTTGTTCTCGTACCAGGCAATCGTGTTGTCTACTGTAGAGGCAGAGAGGACATCGAGGTCGCCATCCCCATCCACATCCGCTGAATACACCGAGAAGGCAGCGTCGGCAGTGGTGGTGATGATGCGCTCAGTAAAGCCCTGGCTGCCGTTGTTTTCATACCAGGCGATCGTGTCGTCGTTGGCAGAGGCAGAGAGGACATCAAGGTCGCCATCCCCATCCACATCCGCCGCATACACCGAGCGGGCACCGTCGGCAGTGGTGGTGATGATGCGCTCAGTAAAGCCCTGGCTGCCGTTGTTTTCGTACCAGGCGATCGTGTCGTCGTTGACAGAGGCGGAGAGGACATCGAGGTCGCCATCCCCATCCACATCCGCCGCATACACCGAGAAGGCAAATTCGGCAGTGGTGGTGATGATGCGCTCCGTAAAGCTCTCGCTGCCGTTGTTCTCGTACCAGGCGATCTTGTCTTCCCCAGAGGCAGAGAGGACATCGAGGTCGCCATCCCCATCCACATCCGCCGCATACACCGAGCGGGCACCGTTGGCAGTGGTGGTGTTGGCAGTGGTGGTGATGATGCGCTCAGTAAAGCCCTCGCTGCCGTTGTTCTCGTACCAGGCGATCGTGTCGTCGTTGACAGAGGCGGAGAGGACATCGAGGTCGCCATCCCCATCCACATCCGCCGCATACACTGAGATGGCACCGTCGGCAGTGGTGGTGATGATGCGCTCGGTAAAAATCTGACTGCCGTTGTTTTCGTACCAGGCGATCGTGTTGTCGAAGCGAGAGGCAGAGAGGACATCAAGGTCGCCATCCCCATCCACATCCGCTGCATACACCGAGAAGGCACCATCGGCGGTGCTAGAGATCAGTTTTTCGGTGGAAAAGGTCGTCATGGGTTTGTTTTTCCTTAAAAGTCGTGTGAATGAGAACCGGATCGGTGGAGCAGCAATCCTCCCCTCCGGCAGAGATGGCATCAGCCGCTCCCCATTGGGCGCTGCTGCCAGAGGCGACTCAGGGTCGCCTCCAGGTGATGCACAAACTTGTGGACATCAAACAGGGGAGCCTGAGATCGCTGGTGAGCCAGGGTTTGTCGCAGTGACCTGAGTTGAGCGGGCTGTTGCCCTAACTGCACCGCCCGCTGCTCGTAGGTGGCGGCATCGGGGCAGATCAGTTCCTCCAGCCCTGCCGCCGCCAGAATGCTGGCTCCCATACGGGCGGCGTAGGTCTGCCCCGGTCGGGTGAGCATCGGTAGCCCCGCTGACAGGGCACAGACTGCTGTAGACCCGGCACTGTAGACCCAGGTGTCGAGAAACAGATCGGCTTGCTGGTATTGCGCCAGGTAGTCGGGCAGGGGGCGCTTAGGGGCAAAAATCAGCCGCTCTGGGGCAATGCCCTGAGTCTCTGCCGCCTGCCGCAGATTCGCTTTTACGGTGTCTGATGCCGCCGAAAGCCACAGCACTGACCCCGGCACCTGCTGCAAAATCCGCATCCAAGCGGCAAACACGGGCGGGTCAATTTTGGCAGCATGGTGAAAGGCGCAATAGACAATACCTGCTTCGGGTAAGCCCAGTTCAGACCGGGTGGGACAATGGGGCGCAATGTCAAGCGGTGAGGCGACAAAGGCATGGGGCAGATGGATCACCTGCTCGGTGTAGTGCGGCTCGGCTGCGGGGGGAATCAGCCAGCTGTCTGCCAGGATGAAGGGGACAAACTCAGCCCCCATTGTGCCGGGGTAGCCCAGGTATTGGATCTGGAGCGGAGCTGGTTGCAGCGCTAGAATATCGGGACGGGAATGGGCTGTGTAGCCCGCCAAGTCAATCAAAATATCGATGCCATCGTCGCGAATGCGCTGGGCTGCCACCTCGGCAGGTAGTCCCGCCAGATTGACAAAGGCATCGCAACCGGCGCGAATTTTTTCGGTAAATTCATCGCTTGTGGGAAACAGCGAATAGGCGTAAACCTCAAACTGGTGGCGATTGTGATGCTGGAATAGGGCGTGGGTGAGCAAGCCGACGGAGTGGTCGCGGAAGTCGGGAGAGAGGTAGGCGAGGCGGAGTTTGGCTTCGACTGCACTCAGCCCACGGGCTGCGATTGCACTCAGCCCACGGGCGAAGCGTTGGGCGGCGATTTTTTGCAGGTCGGGGGAGATGGGGAGGTAGTTGAGGTTCAACAGACCGCTGAGGGCTTCGCTGTTGGGGTCGCTGTAGTGCTGCTGGAGGCGATCGCACAAATGCTCCATGCGCCGGTCATAGTCTTGCCAGTCGCACAGTGACAAGCGCACGTTCTCGTACTCCAGCAAAATTTCCAGCGCGTCGGGGGCGAGGGCAATGGCTTTTTCCAGGTGGGGCAGTGCCGCTTCATACTCCTTGTGGGCAGCCAGCAGTCGCCCCAGGTTTAACAGTGGTTTGGAGTCGTTGGGAGCCAGCAAGCAGGCGCGTCGGTAGCAGGCGATCGCTCCCTCGCGCCGATGCTCCTGTTCCAGTAGACAGCCCAGGTTGTTCAAGGCTTTCAGATGCTGGGGCTGCTGTTTCAGGACTTGCTGATAGCAGGCGATCGCCTCAGCCGTTTGCTGCTGGGTTTGCAGGGCAACTCCTAGATTGAACCAGGCCGTTGTCAGATGGGGCTGAAGCTGAAGCGCTTGGCGATAGTGGGCGATCGCTGGCACAAGTTGCTGCTGTTTCTGATAAAGCCGTCCTAACTGGTAGTGGGAGGGAGCATGGTCGGGGAAGTCCTGCACTATTTGGGTGAAGGATGCGATCGCCTCTGCGGTCTGTCCTGCCTTTTGCAGCGCTAGGGCGGCGGGATAGTCCAGCGCGATCGCTTGCTGCTGCGCCTGCACCACCGTCCCCATCTGGGGGTCTAGTACCAGGGTGTGGCGAACTTCGTTGCTGCTCAAACTGAGCGCGCCGGGGTGCCGCACGCCGGGAATCACCTGCACGTCGTACAGTTCGGTAACCAGCCCGCCAATGCGGAGCCAGTGAACCACATCGCCAGTTTTGAGGTCAATCACCAGCAGCCCACAACGGGGAGTGGCTTGGCGAGCGCTCAACTGCTGATCCAGTGCCAGCCCGGTAAAACTTTTGTCGCGGGGCATCGATAGCCCGACGATGGCATAATTTCCCCAAAAGGCCAGCCCCCGACTATAACCAGGACAGAAGGCGATCGGCTCAAACCGACCCTGCTCCAGGTCGGCATAGCCAAACTCACCTTTGCCCGAATTGAGTAGCCACAGTTTGCCCTCATACCAGCGGGGCGAATGGGGCATCGACAGCCCCTTTAGCACCACCTCGTTTGTCTGTATATCCATGACGCAACCGCCATTCTGGCGCTGGTCGCGCCAGCCATCGGTGACATCGGAGCGACCGCACAGCGTGATATAGCGGGCTTGTCCGTCGCGCCGGGCTAGCCCGTTGAGGTGACAGCGGTCTTCGGGGGCTAATTTAGAAATAAACGGCGGCTTCCAGAGTGGGGTGAAGTTGTAGCGCTCGCTGACTGTAGCCAGACAACTGTGTAGCGTGTTGACAAACACGATGCGCCCGGAGTCTTCTATCACCAGGTCATGGGCATCAATCTCGCCGGTGAAGTGACAAATACGGGGAATGTAGAGGCGATCGTGGACGGGGTCGGGTTGCTCCAGCCCATTCGCCAGTTGCCAGACCTGATGCCGGGTGGTGAAAGTCAACCGCTCCGGCGTTGCCCACAGCCCCATAATTCGGTCAAAAGTCCGCATCACCGTCGAGAGCCGCCCCTCTGGCTTCACCCCCACCAACAGCAGCCGATTCGATTGGTAGGTAGTCAGTGCCAAACTAATGCGCTGCTCTAGCAGCCATTCCATCAGTAATCGCGAGCCATCGAGTTCAATTCCTGCCGCCGACATGGGTGCGCCTCCGCGATCGTTATCTGTTATCGTTAAAGGTTTTTGAAGACTCTTGAAAATTCACATCGCCCGGCGCGATCGCAGGCAACCTTGGAGATATATAACAAAGGCAACCCTAAATTGAATTATTGGTAAAAATATACGAGTTTTTACAGAAGCGTTCAAGAAAAGGGCTTCTGCTTCACATAAAATTTAATTTGCAGGCTGTACCCTGATAGTGGCTGTGATTTGAATCAGGGGTCAAATGATCAATAATACTGAAATTTACGCTGTGCGATTGCTCATTTACACCCAAGTACTACGACCTCTCAAGAACAGTGCGCGATATTGACTCTCAAAAGCATTGATCAAGCTGGCTTGTGGCAACTAAAGTAAGAAATTCAGTCAAAGCGTTTCTTACTTCGTGGTTTGGGAAAACATTTTTCCCTCTACTCTTATAAGCGCTCGCTCTCGCACTCAAAAACCCAGCCGTGATGACTGGGCTTTTGTTGGGGTTCTATTCCCCAAAGACCAATACTGCTCGGTTAAGGATTTTCAACTCTTAATTTGGTTTGGGGAAAAGGTGAAAGGGTAAGGGTTAAAGGTTTTTTCTTGCTAAATAAATTTAGGGGCTTGTGTCCCTTTTGGCAGAGGGCAAAAATTGTATTTCTTCCTTCAGCATAGCTGCCTCCTGCCCTCTGCCTTTCATTGGTCATACCCAAGACAAGGGACTTTCAACTGAAAAAATATCCTATCCCTGGGGGAGGTTATGCCAACTACCCCTCATCAGCCATCAAAGCTTCTAACTCTTTCAATAAAGATTCTAGTTTCTTCTGCTTCTGGGGATTTTCCCACACTTTTGACTTTTTCGCTTTCTTATAAGTAGTTTCTAAACGGCTTTGTAGTGGTGGAAGTGTGGTAGATGGTTGTTTGGCTTTAACTTGCTTTTGAATTTCTGAGAGGGACAAAGACAGCGTTATGGCTGCTTCTAGAAGTTCAGCCCTTTCATCTAGTGATGCCAGCTTGGCAATCTCCTTAGCCTTTGTGTACTCAATTTGTCCTGTACGCAAGGCTGATAAAATATCTTCTGGCAGTTTTAACAGTGGTATTCGGGTGCGGACAAATGATTGCCAGCTAATCTTTCCTAATTCAGCGAATACTTTTTCTACTATTTCTGCTTCGGAATTACCCGAAACGTTTCGGGTAATTTTCCCTTTAGCTTCATTCTCCATTCTGTAGAGTACAGAAGGCACTTCTGCTGTTTCACATCCTAATCGCAGTGCTAACAGTTGCAAGGTTCCTTCAGTTTCTTCTATGGGGTTTAAGTCTTCCCGTTGTAGATTCTCCGTGAGCGCATACTGTACTGCTTGCTCATCCGACATCTCCCGTGCCGTTATTGGCACTTCTGTTAAAGCTGCTGCTTGCGCTGCCCTATATCTGCGCTCTCCTGCCACTAACTCATACTTATCTCCCACGGGCCTAACTAATAAAGGCTGGAGAATACCTTCACATTTTACTGACTCCACCAAAGATTGCATAGCCAGGGGGTCAAAATAACGCCGAGGTTGAGTAGAGGGGAGAATAATCTTGTCCAGTGACACCTTAGTAGGGACGAAATTCTCATCATCCTCCTTGAACAAAGCGACGTTCTTAAGTTTGCTTCTATCCGCAGGTGGTTGGCTGGTACGTCTGGGACTCATTTACAAAACCTCCATAGTTTCTACTATTTCATCAAAGATGCGAAGAATAGCAGGATTTTTATTAGGGCATAATGCTAAAGGTTTACCATGCTCAGCTGCTTCTGCCACTGCTGTAGCGCGAGGTAGGGGAGGAAATATCGTTGCCAAACTCGACAGCTGCTCACGAATTGATTCTAAAGTTCTGTGGTCTAAGGAATTACTAGCAGAGTACATTGTTGGGAAAAACCCCGCTATCAGTAGGGAGCGATTTAGCTGGCGCTGCACTCTGTCCACAGTTTTCAACAGCGAGTCTGTTCCCTTCAATGCTTTGAACTGGCACTGAATGGGAACCAATACATGAGTAGAGGCAACTAAGCTAATTTGACTGAGAATGCCCAAGCTGGGAGGGCAGTCAATCAAAATAAAATCGTAGTTATCTAATAGAGGAGCTAATACTTCTTTGAGGCGAAATTCTCGCAGTTCAGCAAATATAAGTTCAAGTTCTGCATTAGCCAGCAAAATGTTAGCTGGAATTAAGTCCATGCTGTGTAAATCCCGATGTATGGGTATGGGTTCGTCGGACTCTGACACCAAAGCATCGTAAATGGTTTTGTCTAAATCCGCCGGTTCTAACCCCATGAACGTTGTCAGGGAAGCTTGGGGGTCTATATCTATCAACAATACCCGATGATGGCGCATTGAAAGGTGATAGCCAAGATTTTGAGCCGTCGTTGTTTTCGCCACGCCGCCCGCTTGATTGAAGAGTGAGATTATCTTGGCCAATTTCACACCCATACATAACACTGGTCAAAATATAACCTATTGTGTCAAATCATGAGCAGTGGTAGGCTGCTTCTTCTTTTGTGATAGCGTGAGCGAGAATTGCCACATTTTGACCATGATAGAAGGGGGATAAGTATCATAGGATGCTGTTGGCGAATGTAATACATACTTGTATTTTTAAGTATTACGTAAGCTCAAACCTTCAATCTGTGGTTGCGGCTTTTAGTTGTAACACATTTGTTTGTGAGTTTGTAACACTTTCGCCAACAGCATCCACCCTTGCTTAAGCGCAATTTCTTGCCCTTAAACCATCTAAACCTCTCCACCAAAACAATTGAAGAATCACTCCTAATCTGGGGTCACTTTGCCAAAAAAGGTTTTTTACGCTCAGGAAATTTTCAAGCCCCGACCGAGCAACAGCGATGCCCAGCACTGGCTCTTGAAACTTTTATCAAGCAAGCTTTTTAGCGACTAATCAAATTTCGTTGCTTACTTTTTTTCTTACTTGCATGAATTATCATCAATAAATACATCAAAAATTTTCAAATTGATTGATTTAAATCTATATTTGAGCTTGATCACTTCAAACCTTAAAATACTTTTTGAAATCAATGAAACTGTATCAAAAAATTTAAGGGTGTGGGAGCTATAACCCAATTACAATAATGGTTTGGCGGTAGAGCCATATTCCTTAACAGCTCAACAAGATTTGAACCAACGAACTGCCCAATCAACAGCATCTCTGAGCGAAAATAACTTGGCAGTAGCAGAACCAACTTTTGAAACTTTAACTTGACTTGCTTGTTCAAAAGCTGCGCCTAGTTCCACAAAACTGTCGGTGTCAAAATCAATGTCTGTGTAAGATTTCCACACTCTTTGTCCTGACTCCAAAATTGGAGCTTGCTTGTTCATTTCCTTTGCCTTACCACTGCGGTACTCGGCTAAATGAAAGCAGGTGCAATTATCGTAGTCAACCCCCAACAAAAGTACCCAACTATTTAAATCGTAGAGACGAGCTAAGGGCGAACCCTCTCCCAAAGAATAGTCTAAGGAGTGATCCATTACAATCCCTTGAGCATACTGTCCCCAAGCAGCAAAAGAAGATTCTGGATGATAACTTCTCATGACATCAGGGCAAGTTCTAAAAACTTCTACAATCTGACCCATACCTCTTGTTGGAGTTATCTTTGGGTCAAAAGCGGGCATTGCTTCTCGAATAATTGTCCACCAATCTTCAGGCACGGGAGGAGCTTGCCATCCTGCTGGATCTGAATAATTTCCAGAATGAGTGGGCATCACCAAAGTCCCTGTTACAGTCACCGCATCCATTAATGCTTGAACTACTGTGACTGGGCCACCACAAACCCATCCCAGCGAGCTGAGGGAAGAATGGACTATGACTGTCATGCCCTCTGTTAGTCCTAGTTGATGCAAGTCACTCAACAGCGAAGAGCGAGTACGAGGTAATGGTGTGCTCACAATGGTTTCGGCTTCACTCATATCATAAAAAACAATTCATTAATCAAAATTTCAGAGCCAGCAACAATTTTGAACAACAACAAATGCTGCTTTTCATCTGTCTCAGCAATCAGCAGATTTTACTCAGCTTTAGGCTTAAGGTTTCTGCCTGATTTCTTGCCTAACTCATACAGAATATCTGGATGAAGATAATATCCTCGATTGCGAAAAATTAAGGTTTTCTGGTCAATCAAAGATTCTAAAGCTCTATCAAACTGCTCTGTGGTAAATAGATATTTAACTGGATTAAACCCCCTGTTGATGAAATTCAAACTGCCCATCAATAATTTTTGGTAGTCGTGGATGTTTTCCATTTGCACACACCAGACTATAGCAGGCGGTAAAGCTTCATCTTTGGGTTGCACTGCCCCCGCCATTTTGATTGTTTCTTCAGTAATGTTGTTACCACTTCTAGCAAAAGATTTACGCCGTTGTGCTTTACCCATGTCTAATCCTCTCGCTTCCAACTTCTCACTGCAATACAATTAGCCAACTCAAGTAACATTCGATTTGTCGCAAACTGGGTTCAAGACTAGCATCATCCAGCCAAACAATGTATTTGGTGAGTATCTGTCCTTCACAATGCTCAGTTTTTACGCGGATGACAACGCCTTCTTTACCATCACGCTTTGTTCCTAAAGTATGGGGACGAACTCTCACTCTTGTTCCTTTATTAATGGCAGGTGTCGGTGCTGTTTGATCTGATGTCAAGCCAGTGTCAGGAGAAATTGCTTCATTCTCAATAAGGGATGTTTGCACCCCAATAAGGGTTTCTGCCACCCCAGTTTCCACCCCAGTTTCCACCCCAAGAATGCTTGATTTCTGGGCATCGCACCCCACCCACCCCAATGCAGTGGAGTTGACTTCTAAATTTTGCTCGGGGGCAGGGGGCACTTGGCAGGAGGCAGAAGGAATACAGTTCTCTGCCCGCTGTTGTGACTGAAGGGAACAAGGGTTTAAGACATCGACTGAACTCTTGAGAAGTGGTTTCAAGTCAGCCGGGATTGAATTTCCTTCTGACTTATTGCTTCTGCCTTCTTCATTTTTAATTTTTTCTTCAACGGTAAAAGAGAAATTGGGGTGGTTGGGGTGGAAGTCTTGATTTAACGTGGTTTTTTGGGGTGGCAATTGGGGTGGAATTGAGGTGCTAAGAGTGCTTATTGGGGTGGGAGATGCGCTTATTGAGAATGAAGTACCTTCAGGCGGCGGTGAACCAAGGTTGAAACCAATGCCTTGAATTGCCAGCACTGTTTTCTTACCACTGGGGTGGGGCATGGTTAATTTTTTGGCTTTGGGGAATAGCTGTAAAAAGCGGGGGATAACTTGGTTGGGGGCTTTGACATTTTTATCGCTGGGTTTGGCTTGTTCTACCCAAGTTGCTTTAAACTTGCCGTTACTGGTTTCTTCATAGTCCAGGGTGCCGTTGTCTCGATACCACTGCTCTAGTACTGTCCAAATTTCACTAGCAGTTAAAATGCTCTTGGGGTTGTAGTCTAAGCCCACATCTTGGCAGAACTGGAACAAATGGCAGTTTTCAGTTTGGATGGCAGCCAAGGCTGATTCTGTGGGGTTGTAGTCGATGCCATCCTGCATCAGGTCTACTAGGGCTTGCAGGACGCGGTTGAGGAATGCAGGCACAACCATTGTTTGCACAAAGATGGGGTCGTATTTAAAGCGCGAATCTGCTTCAATTTCGCCTTTACTAGGGTCGGCGTTGATGACGAAGGTTTTATTAAAGGAAAGCACGGCATAACGGCTTTTAATGGCTTCTAGCGTCCCCTGGATGTTGGGGGTGTCGTTGACGTTGAATAAGGCGATCGCGTTGGGGGAAAATTCTTCACTATCTACGCCTTTACGTTCGGCATCGAGTGGTTCTCCGGTGATGAAGGCTTTTAAGCTTTGGATTTTGTCTAAGCGGTTGCTGTTGGTATTTTCCGTAGCCCAGTTCACCCGGCTATGGCGTAATTTAGCTAGGGGGAATTTGCGTCCTTCGTCATAGGCAGCAAAATCAGCTAAGGTACAGCCGGTCATCCCCTGCTTGCCATACATCAGGCTGACAACTTCCCGCAATGTATCTTTACCGTTGTTACCGTCGCCCCGGCACAGTAAGCCCTTAATTAAGCGACCTTTATGTTGCCGCACGGTGGGGAGGTCAAGGGAGGCGGCGATGGTTCGCAGGAAGATTTCTGCTTGTGCGGGGTCTAGGCAAGACAAAAGGCGATCGCAATGAGTGCTATCAGCATTGGGGTCATAAAGGGCTATGGGTTTGTAGGTGTAGTAAAGGTCTGGGGTATGCTCAATCAAGTGCCAACTCGGTACTTTATCTGACCAAATCACCTGTAAAACCCCATTGACGCAATTAATCCCCGGTGGGTTGAGTGCGTCTGGTCTCACGCCTACTAAAATTTTCACCCAGCGCAAAATCTTTTCGACAGATGCGGGGTTGGCGTAGGGAAAACGGATTTGATTACCTTGAAGTACGGCGTAGCTGTTACAAAAGTTAGCAATGCGCTTTAGCTCGACAACATCGGGACTATGTTCGTAATAAGTGCTATCCCAAAAGTACAGTTTGTCCAGAGCGCAAATCCAAGGTTGATCGCCGTAGAGAATGTCAAAAGCTTTTTGGGTAATTTCGGTTAACGGCGCTTGGTCGTCTGGAAGATCCGCGAGAAAATTATTGGCATCTTCAACTCGTTGGTCAAACTCAGTTTGTCCATCTACGGCGGCGTGGATTTCTGCTTCGAGTTTGCGAATAAAATCTGGTACTTCCATTTGTGCCAAAATCTGTTCGATATCGCTGGCATCATCGGGTAAATTCTCGCAAATATGTTTGGGGTTAATCAGCACGTAAGGTAAGCCCACATCAATGCAGCACTTCTGAAAAGTTTCGGCTTTCTTCATGCCAGTGGGGTCTGGGTCATATAAGAACACCATGACTGCGATTGTCAATTCTGCTTTAACTTGGCTGAGGATGCGCTTGATTTCTGCCTCACTCCAGTTACTGCCGGAGAAGGTGCAGCTAGCAATTTGGTGAGTTCTGGCGATTTCTACGCATTTCTCGCCCTCCTGCCAGAGCAGTGCTGCTCTCTGTGGGGTGTTTTTAGCGGCGGCTAGAGCTTCATCGAGTCGGTATGCACTCCAGGGGGCATCGCCTTTAACGTATTGCCATGAGCCGTCAACGCCCATGTGACATTGGACAAAGGTTTTATTGTGTCCCTTGGGGTTACTGTTGTCTGGCCAATCAAAGCGTTTGACCTGTTGGTTGGCAGAGTATTTGTAGACGGTTTCGACAACGCTGGCTAAGTTAACTTTTGTTGCTGCAACTTGTCTTTTGACACGTTTGGGGATGAATTTTGGTGGTTCTGGTTGGGGGCAGTTAGTGGCAGGAGCTGCCAGTCTTACTAGTGTTGCGTCTGGTGGGATGGGGACTGGCTCTTTTTTGGGTAAGGGCGATGCTTGTGGTAATAGGGCACTTGAAGCAGGGGAAGCAGGGGAAGCTGAGGGAGATGGGGTGGTATTTGAGGTACTTGAAGCACTTGAGGCGCTTGAGATTGGGGAAGCTGGAGTAGCACTTGAAGCACTTGAAGTTCTTAAGGAAAAAGAGTGATTTTTTACTAACTCTTCCCCCCCAGATTCCCCCGCTCCCCCTGCTCTCTCCCACGGGGAAACCGCCTCCCTAATATCTCGGCACTCACAACCATTCCAGCATTGATACTTGCCAGTCTTCTGGTCAATAGTTAGGTTGTTCCCCTCACACACGGGGCAAATATAACGATTCTTCTCCTTGGTAGGAGTCAGCTTTTCAATAAAATTCCGAATGTCAAAAGTCTTAAAGCTATTGTCTAGTAGTAACCCGGTACTCGTCATAGTTAACTCCAATTCCAGGAAAAGATAGATCTTGGAGCGGGTTCTGCGTCATAAATGCTGGCTATATTTCAAAACTGCTACGAATTTTTTGATTTTATCGATTTGTTAAGTCTTGTGACATAATTTGATGAAATCAAAAGATATGCAAAAAAACTGTCATATTTAACTGGAATTTTTCCAGCAGAAATTGACAAGATTTGAGCAACAATCTTGTAATATAGATTTACGGGCGCACCTAAAAAGGCGCACATCACAGAGCAGTCCCCCCGTAACTAAATCAGTTTTTTGGTTTCCTACGCCGCCACTGATTGAAGTTGCAGGAGATTAGCTAACCCGCTTGTTGGTTGTAAAAAAATCATACCAGCCAAATGCCGCTCTTTAACTAGAGGGGCTATTTCGGCTTTTATTTTTTTGGTGCTTCATGGTACTTACCTCCTGAATTAAGTTGAATTTAAGATTGAGAAACAGCACTATTGGTGCGCTCTTGGCATTATTTCTATTACCTCATTTCATCCCTCCCTGTTGCCGTAGTAAGTAGTCCAAAACTCGGTCAATTCGCTCCAAAGCCGCGCCAGTAGTGCGTTGAAACTCAAGGAACTGGGATTTTTGTTCTTCGTAGTTCCGGTCTAGCCGTTGTACGATCGCTTCTAATGCAAGAGAACGTCCATCCGCACGTTCCAAAACCGTTGCCTGTTGGTTGAATATTCGCTGTGTGTGAAAGATAAACTCATCCATCCGGCTGGACATTTGGTCAACCCTTCCCCCCATCTGTTCAAGTTGTGTTTGGGTACGATTCTGAGCCGCAGTCAGCTGGTCAATCCTTTCACCCATTTGGTCAAGGTGTGTTTGAGTTCGATTTTGAGCCGTAGTCAACTCATCAACCCTCTCAGTCAGTCGATCTAGTTTGGCATCTGTAGCTGTTTGCGCTGCGAGTAATTGGGCAATTTGAGCATCCGTAGCCGTTTGCGCTTCCCGTAGTTGGGCAATTTGAGCATCAGTGGCATCTTGTCTGGTGATTGCCCGATCCAGTCCCCTGTTGGCTGATTCAGCATAGGTAGCTGCTGATGCTAGCAGTTGTCTTACTGCTGCTAAGTCATCTTCAACACGGTCTAGTCGTTGTTCTGTAGTCATGCTGTTTCTCTTTTGTTATCTCCTTTCTCTTTCCTGCGAGATGCAATAGCTTTTTTAAGAATAATTTTTGCTAATTGAGGAGGAGTCAAAAATTCTTCCTCGGCCCATCCTTGTAAATATAAATACTCATCTTCCTCAATACGAATAGTTAATTGTGGCTTTTTTGAAGGCATAGTCGAATTAAAAGACCATGCCTAATTATTCATCCTTTGAATCTTAATTTCTACTGGTGAATCAAAATATTGACAGGTGATTCACCTGTGGTCTAACATAACAGACAAGACAGAAAAACAGCAAGCACCGTTAGCTGATACTTGCCCACCGAGCAAGGAAAAGCCAATAATTTCAAGCTTTCGGCGTGTGGACATTACGAGAGCAACGGTGATTACCAGATACCTGTCTGACAGCTGCCAGTAACTATCACTGGCTATCAATCACTATTTGCCCATTAATCAATAGATGCTCTATGAAAGCGTCAAATTCCTCACGGGGGCTGGATTTAGACTCCCCAGGCTTGTTTTGCTCAAGTTATGTTACGAAATCTGAACTTGCAAGAATTCTTAACGTTGCTCGTTCAACTTTGGTCAGTTGGGACGGTATTGCACTGTACCGCATAGATAGCTATCGCCAAGCTTACCCAGTCAAAGCCGATGGCAGTACAGACCGCTCTTGCCCGTTGTCACCATACCAAAGCTGGGTGCTTTCTCGTGTTGGTCGCGTCATGCAAAATCTCAAGTCGGCTGAACGGGTAAAAAACTACATCAAAAAGTATCCCCAAGAATTCAGCCCAGCTAAGTTTCAAGCACAGTTTAACCAAGTCACCAGAGGTAATGCAGCATGAATGCAAAAGATATGGTTTCTATCAAAGAAGTTTGTGAACTGCTAGAAATGCCAGAGGAAATTATTAGATTCTCTCTACAAGAATCTCATCCAGATGATTTTGACAGCCTCAAAGAAATTAGCTTTGCTTCCTTTGAAACATTAACCCAAGTCCTCAAACAGAAAGCTGAACAAGAACAAACTGGAGAAATAGCCGTGATTGCTCCATCACCTAACAATACTCTACCTATTCCAGAGCAACAAAAAATCATCAATGGAGCATTGAATACTTTGAGTGAGTTTGTCGGTAACTACACCTTAACCATTGATAAAATCACTTCTACCTTGGCATTTATTAGTGGTCAATCAGTTGTAAATAACTTTGTTCACATCCATTCAAACACAATCAGAAACGGCTTAGAAAATTACTTAGATGAGTTAGCAAATGAATTTACTACTGCTGCTCACTCCATTAAAGGAATTGATGCTAACGATTTTTTAGCTCAACGGGGGATTACCCCGAAACAACGGACTGCTCAGAAGTCACTGGAAGAAATCATGAATCTGGCAGCAAATATCTAAACATTGCTTACTCCTTAGCACTATCTGACAGTCGTTTATTCTCGTTATTGTTGAAGGTTTCAAGAGAAAGAAAAATGCACATAATCACTGAGACTTGTTTTTATTCTGGTGTAGCTACCCTGTCGCTAATCGGTGGTGTAGCAGCAGTTATTTCGCCTATAGGTATGGGTTTATTCGCAGTAGGGTTAGCAATGTATGTCAGCCAAAATCGACGTTAAATTGCACAGTCTAGAGACAGCTAAAGATTGGCAAGCATGTAAGATGAATCCACTACTATTGATGGGTTGCATTGTTATTCCATTATTTGTTGGCAGCTACGCATATACCAGTTGGCAGCAAACCAAAATAGCAAACTATCAACCAATGTTGAGATTAAATATTTGCCAAGATGGTGCGGCGAACGCTCTGAATCCAGACTGAGATTTTAACAGTATGTTTGGAGTGAATTATGAATACTCAACCACTGACCGAATTGGTTGCACAAGCCCAAGAAATACTTGAAGCAATTCGGCAGCATCCACAATATCAAAACTTGCAATTCGATTGCGATGTCACCTTTGGGGATGTCAATCAGTTTTTCAATACTCTGCAATCGCAGACCACAGCTTCGACTGTGGATGTTTCTCCTGAAGAATTTTTTCAGTGATGGGGAGAGCGATCGCCCAGCCGACCAAAGCAAGCAATCGCCCACCAATGTGTCTACCGCCGCATAACGATAAACGACATAAGGATTGTAAGCCATGACGAAACCATTAGGATACTACTGCGCTCTAACGCCTGGAGATGGAACCTATCTAGACTGGTTACAAGATACTTATGGTTCTTGCCTTGAAGGGATTAATCGCATTGAAAAACTGCATTTTTTAAAAGCGATAACTGAAAACTTAATCGCTACTGAAATCGCTACACAGGGACAATATTTACTAGAAGAATCAGCCCAAACAATTCAAAAACTTCAAGAGGATTTGTATCAGTACACGCCAATAGGCGACCACTTGGGACTAGCAGAAGCAATCATCAATCAATTAAAAACTCAACAATGAAATATCAAAAACAAGCCATGCTGGGGCTATTGGGTTTGGGTTTGATTGCTGCACCTATGTTCATTAAACTGCCTCAGCAGTTCTACACTTTTTCTGCTGTGTCGAACTTAGAAGCTAGAGAATCTGTTGAACGCTCACGCATAGAACAACGTAAATTAACCAGCGACAAACTGAACTCTACTGGCATATTACCGACCAGTTTAAAACTCAGAATCAGAGGCTATTTAGACAACCAAAAACGCAACCCAAGACCCGACCCCAGCTATTACCAAGAGGATGAACTAGTTTATGTTTATGACTCAGGAGGTCGCTGTATAGGACAGATAGCAGAACGGCGTTGGCTTTGGAAGTATCACTACAAAAATGTCTGCAATTTATCCCCACCAATGGAAGAGAGTAAATCATGAAAAGTGCAGAATATAAACCCCCAAATGATTCACATTCAACAACTGCAACTTCCCCAAAAACTAGCAACAAAAGAGTCACTAATTACGCAGAAATCTTAGCGCAATGGATTGTTGATATCATTGCCCTGCCCGTGACCTTCATTACCCACATCTTCGTCCAGTTTGTTACCCCAGGCTCATCAGGCACAAAAATACTCGGCGCAATGGGGTTCTTCCTTGGCACACTCCTCAGTTCTGATGGAATTTGGCAGACGCTCTTTCAGGGCATTCCGATGTTTTCCTGGTTTGAAACAACTTGGATTGGTTGGTTTGGCTGGCTAACGCTACCGTTTAATCTATTTTTCTGGCTTTCACTTGGCATATCGGCTTTAGTTCAAGTAATGGAAGCCCGGAGCTTACGGGGTAAACGCCCAGACCAAGCTAGAGCCGAGTTTGAGGAATCCAAACAGTACACCCTAAGTAGCAAGCCGAGTGCAAACATTGACCTGACTACCGCACTGTGGCGTGATTATAAGGTTGCAGGCATGAAAGAACGCCATGCCGGAGGCGCAATCGCACTGTTTTTCTGGATATTCGACTTAACGACAACGTTTTTTGGTCGTAACCCATTCGCCTACACCGACCCTGGCCAAATTTTGGGATGTTTGGCTTACAACTTCACCACCATGATGGCAGGCGAAATCGGTTACACAATCTGGCGATTAACTAAATAAGCTCTGGAGCAAGGGAGCAGGGGAGCAGGGGGGATTGACAGTAACCTCTCCTCTGCCCCTCTGCACCTCTGCCTCTTATTGAGGGTTTTTACTTGAGGGACAAACTATGGAATTTTCACCCGATATTCATCAACCAGTACCGCAACTTGCCACAAAGGAAACTGCCTCATTACGGGCTGACTATCCCTGCATTGAACATTTGGAAGCGGGTAACATCGCCCCTTGGCTAGTAGAAAGGCTGGATCAA
Organism: Nostoc linckia FACHB-104; assembly: GCF_014696615.1. Classification (GTDB taxonomy): domain Bacteria; phylum Cyanobacteriota; class Cyanobacteriia; order Cyanobacteriales; family Nostocaceae; genus Aulosira; species Aulosira linckia_A. The sequence continues at coordinate 69,668 of NZ_JACJQJ010000022.1, forward strand.
TTATTGGTTCGTGCCAAAACTGAAAGAGCAGGTATGAACCTAGCCAAATGCGTTACTTTAGCAACGGCATCAATTGGGGCTGTTTGTTATGCCACCTCTCCACTAGCCCCCATCGGTGCGTTAGTTGCGGGTCTGGGTTACGCTTGGTCAGTGGTACAAGATATGACCGATTCCCACTGCTTTGCTCCTATTCCCTTTGTGCGAGGTAACTTCCTAGAATTTTTGGCGGCAATGGGTGACAGCGAAGCAAGAGCCGAATGGTTCGCAGGCTCGAATGAAATTGTAGATTTGATGAACCACCTTACACCCACAGAGCGTAATGAATTTGTGATGCTGCGGCAGTACACCAACACTCTCACCGATTTTCTTACGGGTGTAGAAGCTGGTAAGCGGTTCTATGCTTACAGGTGGCTACTGGACAACTTCACCACTTACAGAGGCGCGTTTCCCACTGTTGAGCAGTTGTGCAAACATCTGGCACAGGTGGCCCCTGACCCCAGAATTGACTTCGCTCAAGTTACTCTCATTCAGCAACAATCCCAACAGCCACAACCAAAGCTACCTTCACCCAAGTTCGTTGAACTGCCACAACCGCATTTTGTCCAGTTGCCCAGTCCCCCAAAGACTGAACCTGCTGCACAGGCAATAGCACCAGATATTCAAACGGTGTTAGCACTGCCACTTCACCACCGAGCGATCGCAATTATCGACGCACTAACTAAAAGTGGTTTTGATATTGCCAAGTGCATTCGTGACCAAATCACGGTGATTGCTGGTAATCAGCGAGGTGGTAAGGGTACGCTGATGGCAATTCTAGCCATCCTCAGTAAAGCACTTGAGCCAAACACCAAGATTCACTATTTCACCGCCGGCTCGGACATCTATCCGTTCGCCTGCCATCGCCTAGTGTGCAGACTTAGCTATCCCCACATGGAAGGTGCAAAGGCTGATGCTATTGTGGCAAGCGATTTGTACCAATATCTGAGGGAAATGGACAACGCCAACCAGAATAGTTACACAGATATTATTTTGGTGATTGATGAAGCTGTGGCGTTGTCTGACTACCTCAGCGATGAACAGAAGCAATGGATTATTCGCTTTCTGTTCACTCGCGCCAGTAAGAAAGGCGCTCAAATTTTCGTGGTGTTGCACGGCAAGAATCTTACTTCTTGGGTGGGGACGAAGAACACCGCAGGTTTTGGCGATACTTTCAAAAGTGGCGCTACTTTCATTGGCTGTGAGGCGACTAGTAAAAAGCTGTCGCCGCTTAAGTCAATCTCTCTGGCAACTGGGCGTTACTTCCTGGCAGAAATAGACAGTTTTGATAGAGCGATCGCACAGGGTGAAATTGGTATCATTCCAGATTGGCTCAAAACAGAAGTTAATCCCCATTCTGGGCAACCTGACCCTGCGCGCACACTGCTTGTTTATTTTCCTGAGTTGAAAAGTGATTCCCCGGCTTTGGCTGATTCTGTACCAAGCAGCGATCAGCCACCGGATGAATTTTTGAATCAGGCCAGAGCATGGATAAATGACAATTGGGTGATACCAGATGCACCGCCGCCCACTTGGACGCAAACAAAGAGCGATACCGACCGATACCAGCCGACTGATAAGGCTTTTGAGCTTTTGGAATCATCACTTATCGATACTGGAAACGATACCGGAATCAGTGATACTCTCCCAAAAAACGACGATTTTAATACTCTTGGCGATGATACCGGAATCGATACCGACCGTCGCTATACTCCAGCCTCACTGACGAGTGAACAATTGGTTGGCATCGTCAAGCAGATGGTGGATAAGAAGATGTCGCAGACTCAAATTATTCAATCCCTTTGGGGAGTGGAGAAAAATGCTAAGGGCTGGAAGCAGGCTTATACAGAATATAAAGAACTGTTTCCATGAATCATGTCCAACGGTCAATAACCAATTAGCCTCTAGTTCATTACTGGAGGCTTTTTATTTAACGGGCCAATTTGGTATGAAACCGAGATACGGATACCTTTGGCTTTACCTGAAGCCGCGCATAACGTTTGTATAACAAACAGTGCATTTTTTATGTAAAAATCCAAACAATGCAATTTACGCAGTATATATTTTAGCTAATCTTATAATTCAACCTAGTATGTCTACAGGTACTCCAGATACAGAAACAGCTAACCGTATTCTGCTGAAGAAGCAGGGTAAAACTAAGATTTACGCTCTTTGTACAAGTCATCCTTGGTTGTTACCGTTTGATGGCTTAGTTATTCCAGTTGGCTACCAAGGAGGTATAGGCGGATTTGGTCGAGCTTTTTTGGCTAAAGTAGGTCAAACATACTCCGAGGTGAGTTTTGTGGGTTTCATCCAAAAACAGATGTCAAAAAATAAGATGTCTGATGTTAGTCCAGATCAACCACTGCTCATGGCTTTACCTTCGGAGATTAATTTGGCTGTCTCTCAACTTCAGGGAAATAAAGCTGAAAGATTTATTATTCTTGCAACTGCGGAATCAGATTCAGAGGCAGGAATCATTATCAATGCTAGCAACGCTGCTAAAGCCGCAGCCGCTGCGATTCGTCTGGCAACAAAGCAGAGATTGACACGTTTAGTCATTCCCCTGTTAGGTAGTGGAGTGAATCGCCTTGATAAACAGGAAGTTGCGATCGCTATGCTGCAAGCAATTGATCAAGCACTAGCGATTAATCAAAGTAAAAATCATGTAATTGAAGAAGTAACTATAGTAGACAGAGAAAATATCACTGGAATACTGCGTATAGCTGCGCTTCGGCTAAATGATTTCTTGGCTCAAAGTCCTAAAAATGATTTACCTTCAGGTCAAGACCTTCTCAATATTGAGCAAGAAGTTCATGCATTAGCAGAAGTTCTCTTAATGCGTAGTTTAGAACCGCCGTTAGCTGTTGGTATTCTTGGTGGATGGGGCAGTGGTAAATCCCATATCATGCACCTAATGCAGCAAAAAATGACTCAAATCCGCAGCCAACCTGTAAATAAAGAAAAAGTATGGGGTAATTTAGTAAACTGCGATCAAAATTCAGTTGAAGAACAGCTTTCACCTTACGTAGGACACGTCTACCAAATTACATTTGATGCATGGACTTATGCTCGCTCTAACCTCTGGGCAAGTTTAATGGAAACGATACTCTTTGAATTAAATCGCCAACTGACTTTAGAAAAACAGTTAGAGAAATTAGGAGTTTCTGCCTACGAAGGAGGTAAAATTTGGGAAGCACTCAATCAAATGAGCGATCTGCAAAGAAGAGAGTTATTTTATGATACAAAATTAACTAAGGAACAATTAGAAGCATTAGAAAAATCAGGAACGCATAGTGAAGTAGAAGACTTGCTTTGGGAAAATTTAGAAACTTCCAGAAAAAGAGAAGCTCAAGCTCTAGAAGATAAAGAGAAGGAACTGCAAGAAGAACAGAAAAAACTAGATGAAAAAATCAGACAGTTACAAAAAGAAGTTGAAGAAAAAATTGTAAATAAGCCTGAGCAAGAAATCTGGGTTCAACAAATTAAAGATGAATTGCTTGAAAAATACTTGGGCAAAGAATTTAAAGACTTTAAAGACAAAATTCAAGAAGCAATTCCAAATATTCAACAAGATTCAGAATCATTAGATAATAAATTTGCGGATTTTAAAGCTAATAAAATAGTTACAGTTCAAAGCCTGATATATTGGATATATAAAAACAGAAAGCTCATAATATTATTTATTATAATTTTAATTTTAAGTTTCGCTATTCTATTTAAAATAGAACAGTTTAAAGCTGGCATTATACCTCAAATATCTGCAACTTTAGTAACAATTACGCCAGGAATAGTCGTAGCAAAAGAGTTAGTTAAAAAATGGAGAGGATATATTGAGACAATTTATAAAAAATTTGACGACTATCAAAAAAAAGTAGAGAAGCTAGCAGAAACAGAACGGCTCAAATCAGCTAAAATCCGCGAGGAAGAAGTTAAAAAAAGGCTAGATACGCCAGAAGTTAAAGCAAGTGAAGAGAAGATAAAATATTTGCAAGCAGATGTAGAGCAACAGCGCCAAATAGTCATCCAAATATCTCAAGTTTCTCTGCCAGATTTTATCAGTAATCAATTAGAAAATGGTCTGTATGGTAAACGGCTAGGTTTAATGCAGCAAGTCAAAAATGACCTAGCAGCTATTACAGAACAACTACTACCGCCTAAGCAAAAAAGTGAGAAATTCAAAGAACATATTGAACGCTTACAAAGGATATTTCCTAGAGGGCCCGCACGAGTTGTACTTTACATAGATGATTTGGATAGATGTCCACCTAACCGAGTTGTAGAGGTACTAGAAGCAGTTCAACTTTTAGTAAAAACACCATTATTTGTGGTCGTTTTGGCTATAGATGAACGTTACATTGCACGGGCTTTAGAAAAAGTGTATGCAGGTGTTTTACATCGCAAAGGTAAACCTTCGGGTATCGATTACATTGAAAAAATTATCCAGATTCCCTATCGAGTCCGACCAATTGCCCGTTCGTCTTTGAAGAATTACTTAGAAGCTCAAATGCAATATGACAAGGAAGAAATTGAAGATATAAATAATAATAAAGTTACTCCAGATATCGATGAAAGTCAACCAGAAGAAAATGAAGTTACAAGACAGTCAGTAGCAAGAGGAACTATTAATAATACTGCTGATGACGGCAAAGCAGAAAGTGAAGATAAAAACGAATTAATGGCGGATTTACCATTACAGGTAATCAAGTTTACTAAGGAAGAATTTGATACAGTACATGAATGTTGCCAACATATTGACCTTTCTCCTAGAACTCTCAAGCGATTAATTAATGTCTATAAGCTTTTCAAAATTGTTTGGTTTCGCTCTAGTAGACTCCAGGATATTCAGGAAGATGAAACTATCCGCAAGGTAATTGTTTCATTTTTAGCCCTTTCGGGTAGATACCCGTTTTTGATGCGGAGTGTATTTGAAGATTTAGAAATGTATTTTGAGGAGTCAAGAGACTTGGAGCGCAATCTGCTTGAGTTCTTTCCTCAGAAAGCATCTGTAAATAGTGATGGTTATCTCTATCGAGAGTGGAAAAGGCTATGTCATGATGTAAAAATGCTGGGGCTGAACGATATAACATTGCAGCAATTAGGTGAAGATACTTTTAATATGGTGCGAGCATTCTGCTTTGTTGGTGATATTGGTTATGACCCCGATGATTTTATTCTCCATCAAACGTTATCTACTTCTGGCTCAGATTGATCGAGAATTTTATTTTTTGCATTGCTGATGTGCGAGGATGTCCTCCTTGTTTGGCTGGTGGAATCAAGGGAGCCAAGATTTCCCACTCCATATCATTTAAGTCTGTGGGGTAAGACTTTCGTGCCATCAGCAACATAGTAATGTCGCCAACTTGCTTGTGAACTACTTCTGCAATGGTTTGCCAAGTAGTCCAACAAACCACTTCAGGAACCTGTTGTAGAAGTACTGATTTTTCAAAAATATGGTTTTCGGTACGGTTTAACACAGATTCAAGATAAAGCTCAATCGCATATATAGGATTTAACCGCCTATGTCCAGTAACTAATACAGAAGTTTCTTCACCGAGAATCAGCCACCATATTGGCTCTTGATTTCGATAATTTATTAATCTTTCTCACTCTGCATTATTCAACATACCCGTTAACAATTCCGACATCTCCCACAAATCTTTATTCCGGTTATCGTCATAAATCATCAACGTTCTTGGGTCAGCATGGCGGCTCAATTTCTGCACCTTCCTGATATTCCCATCCGTCGCATCAAGTGCCGCCGTAATCGCCGAATGCCTCACCCTGTGCGGTGACATCGGTTTCTTCACACCTGCAAACTTAAAAGCCGTCTTCACTATTTTATAGATAGCATCCGTCGTCAATCTATGCCCTAAATTATGAAAATCTAACGCCGTAAAAATTGGTAAATTAACATTCAAATCCCCCCTAGCAATTAACCAATCTGCTATCGCCGCCGCCACATCTTTTGACATATCCAAATACTCTTCATTCGTTCCCTTGCCCTTACCCAAAATCCTCAACTTGCGTCCATAAAAATCAAAGTCGCCCACATTTAATTGAGATATTTCCTGCCGACGCAAAGCTAAACCCCACAGCACCAAAAAAATTGCATAATTGCGTTTACCAATCAAAGTCTCCCTATCAAATTGCTGAATCACAATTGCTATCGCTTTGCTATCAACACCCCGCGTATCCTGGTACGCCTTCACCTTCTCGCCAGACACATCTTCCATCGAATAATTGCACACTCCCAACTTCCGCCCCATCTTCGCCAACGACTTAATCGCCGCCAACCGCCGATTAATTGTCGCCTCCCGCAACCCCAACGAGATCAATTTCGCCTTGTACTTCAGTACCACCATCACCGCTTGCTCTCGCTGCAAGTGCAAAAACTCCAGCACACTATCCCCAGTTGGCGGTAAGCCCGTCATCTTAATAAAAAAATCCTTCAAATCTTTCTCATAAGCCCGCCGAGTATTAGGGTTGCGTTTATCTGCCAACAACTGCGCCAATACATCGGGGTCGCCCTGAAGCTCTGCGTCAAAATACCTAGTTATTGGCGCATCCAAACACGCCTCTAACTCTAACTTAACAATCTCCCCCCAAACCGGCTCCTTCTTTCTTTTTGCTCAAATAATTTACCGACGTTCCAACCTATCAGGATGCTTCAAACGCTCTCCAGAATTTTTAGAACCAAGCTTACTCAAGGTTGTTTTGGAATATATTAGAGCGCATCTATCCCAAGAAATAAATCTGAACCAAATTGCTGCCACAATCGGATTTAGTCCCTATCATTTTGCACGTGCATTTAAAGTCACAACTGGATTGTCTCCTTATCAGTATGTTCTCCGGTGTCGATTGGAATTTGCCCAACAACTGTTACACAATACCCAGCTATCTTTGGCATATGTAGCAGCCGAAGCAGGATTTGGCAATCAGAGTCACATGATATCTGTGTTTCGACGCATACTACATATCACTCCTAAGCGTTATCAGCAAGAGATAACTGGTGTTCTAGCTGAAGACTTGGCAAGTCAAATTTAACCTAATTATCAGGATTTATTGCTAAAATTCCCGAACCAAATACTCGATACAGTTTTACCTATTTCAGATGAACATACCCAATATTACAGTGACAAGCACTTATGATTTTTTACCACAAATTATTACTCATATTTTTTAGGATATTTTCACAACCATATTAGTAGTTATCTTTAAAAAGCCTGCAATTGCTAACAAGATTAGTAATTTAGTGGTTATTAGCCTTCAACTAATAAATCTTTTAAAATCTGGTATTACCAATATTTCCTATGATCTCAGGGCTGGTTTAATATAACTTAATAGTATTCTTTGTAAAATTTTGATATTTTCATTTTTAGACAACTTAATTGAACAATTAACTCTAGCAATCCTAAATTAATTGTGAAAGAATATTATTTCAATTGAACTAGAGAGCCGCAAAAAACGTCTAGAGATTAGACAGATACACTGACACAAACGATTTAGGATTACTTCATTTGCATACTTACAGAAATTTGTTATGAAAAAGAGACAACAGGTTTTTGGTGGTATTATCTTGTGGTTAATACTGGCATTCTTAGGTATCGCCCTCCAATATTTTTACAACGTATTACAATATATTTTCTTTCTCCGAGTACCTATAATTGTGGGCTTAATACTGTGTTTCTTGCCCAAGATTTCTGTTGACACTGGTTTATCACCAATGTTGAAAAACTTGTTTGTCTTGCGTGCTAATAATCAGTTAATTTTAGTGATTGGAGGTGCAGTTTTAGCAGGACTTTCGACAATTCAAGTTTTGGATGTAATCTGGTACAATTCCCAGATTCGTTTTGATGTACCTCGGTTACCGGAAATTACAGCAATTCCTGAAATTATCCCCTATTTATGCGCTATCATCTTGAGTCTTCCTATTGTCATCAAAGCGATTCAGCTTTCTAAAACAGAAATTTCTAACAAAGAAATAGAAACAGAAGATAAAAGCCAGCAAGTTTGGGAAAATATATTCGGCAAAGGGTGGGAAGGTTGGGGGATTATATTCGGCATAGGTTTAGGAATTTTGGTGATAGTCACAGACTACTTTGCCAAGATTTTCTTTAAATCTAATCAATCTTTAAAACAGGTATTATTGGCATTAATCAATTTTTTACCGGAAAGGATACAAAAAGGTTATATAGATGAACCTGGGGTTTTATCTTACGGTATTGCTGAAATGGTAGGATTTTCCTTCCTGATACTAATGATTTATGGCTTTGGTTATATTCTCTTTAAACCTCGTCCACATAGTGGCAGATTAGAAATCCCTGCGCTTTTTTATATCACTCTGATTTTGTCATTGATGGTCGTATGGCTAGGAGGAATTTCCTTCTTTAACGATGTGTCTCGCATTCCCACGTTCTTATTATTCTGCGTGATTTCATCTGCATCTTATAAAATTTTTCAAGTAGATCATTTTTACAAAATCTACCAATTAAACAATAAATGGCCAAAACCGACAGATGAAAAATGGATTAATGTTATTGAAAAACGGCTAGAACATCAACAAAGTGATGAGAAAACTTTAGTAGTAGTTTGTGCAAGTGGTGGTGGTATTCAAGCATCTGGATGGACAACTAAAGTTTTAACAGGTTTACAAGAAGCAATTGGGCCTAAATTTACCAAAGCAATTGGTTGGATCAGTGCAGTTTCTGGTGGTTCTGTGGGCACAATGTTCTATTTGGATAGATTTGGAGCGCAAGGTTATCCAGAGGGAGATGAATTAAAACAAATTTTTAAAAGCGCTACAGAAGATAGTTTGGATGCTACAGGATGGGGGTTAGCTTATCCCGATTTACTTCGTTTTATTGGATTACCTTTTGTTGTGCCAAAAGAGAAGGATAAGAATGATCATGCCGAAACTGAGCAAGACCGCGGTACAGCTATCGAAATAGACTGGAAAGGAGAAATGGACAATCCAGATGAAAGTTTAGGTAGCTGGAGAGAGAAAATTGATCGCGGAGAAATTCCTATTCCTATTTTTAATGCAACTTTAGTTGAAGATGGACGGCGTTTTTTAGTTAGTCCAATGACTTTTAGTAAAGAAAGTAAGGAAAGTGAGGAAAAAAATCGCACCTCTATAGACTTTAACAACCTCTATCCAGAATATGACCTTGATGTGACTACAGCTGCTCGATTATCTGCTACTTTTCCTTATATTTCTCCTGTGTGCTGTCCTAGTAAAGAAACTAATTGGAATTATCATGTAGCTGATGGTGGCTACTTCGACAATTTTGGTATAGTTACTAGTATTGAATTACTGGATCAACTTTTAGAATCATCTCAAAATAACCAAATCAAAAAGGTTATTTTATTGCAAATAAATGCCTTTCCTGATAATGAATCACCAACACAAGAAGAAGGCGCTCCTGGATGGCAGATGGAAGTCATTGGTTCATTACTCGCTTTATTAAACGTGCGTAGTTCTACACAAAATGGGAGTAATTCATTAAATATCAAACTTTTGAAAGACAAATATGAATGTGGTTACAATCATAATGATAATGAAAGAAGGCTTCAATTTTTGAAGGATAAATCTTGTAAAAAAGGGATAGAAATTAACCACGTTAACATTACATTTCCTCCCGGCAAGATTAGTCCTCCACTTTCTTGGCAGCTAACTCAAGAACAAAAAAAAGCTATTCAACAGTCATGGGATGATTGGACGAAAGATAAAAAGAACTGTGATGTAATTAGAAAAATAAATGAAGCTATCCCACCAGTAAAGGATATTCATTTAGAACATGATTTAGAGTCATCCACAAAATGATTGTTGTCAGCTGTTACGCATTTAAATTGTAAATTTCCCGCTCAGTTGGTCAAGAGTCCAGAGTTCAAAACTAAAATTGGACTTTTGACCTTTGAACGCCAGTTGCTTCAAGTTGGCAGAGCCGCCCAACGCACTGGCTCCTCTGGACAATAGCAATATCTGACCAGTTTTTGGGATAACGTTCTCTTGATTTTCTTGGCATTTTCTGATTCTAAAAACTGTGGAACGCAATTTAATCCTAGTAACGAGTTTACTTAATAAAATGATTTTTTGAGACAAGAAAGTCAACCGCTTTAGCACACTATCGCACCGGATGATAAAGCCCACTTTCTGGGTTATAGCTCCAACCCAAACCACTTTTGTCGCGTCCCCGGCTCCAGCTAATAAACTCCTCCGGCTTTTTTGCTGTTACTCTCCTCTGCTCTAGGGTGTCTTTATCAACGCCCAAACGCGAAGCTAGGTTTTGTGATGTATAAGTATCTATTTTTACCTCGCCTTGCGGTTGGTAGTAACGTGAGGATGATTGTCTGGGTTTACTCTTGCTATTGAGGTAGATAATCAGTTGGTTATACGCTGACTCTAACTGCTCTAGGCGTAAGCTCATTGCCGCCAGTTTTTCTTCTAACTCATTACTAGAGCCTGACTCCAAGCGTGATTCTAGTTCTCCTACTCGTTGCGCCAACTGTTTAATATCAAGATTGCTATCGATATCAGCATTGCTATCAAGCTTGATTATTAATTCTTGGATTCCTTGCAGCATCTCGAAAGTGCGCCCTTGTCTATGCAACCGAGACAAGGAGCGTACAGCCTCTATTAAGGGAACGGGGACGCGAATCATCTCGCTTGGCGGCTGTTTTTTGGTCTGATTTTTTTGCGCGGACATGACGATATCTTGCTCGATATCTAGATTGATATCGCTATTGTAGCCCCAAACCAGAACCCCCTGACCCCCACAGCAATGGTATTCGCTATCTTGAAGGCTCTATAAGTGTACCGTCGGATCACTTAGTCAACTCGTCAACCCTGACACAATCATGTCACTTCATCTCGCTTCATCGCCCCCAATAACCGTCAATGAGTTGACAATTACTCCCCAATCCCCCTTCCCCCCTCGACTTGGACATAGTGCGACAATGGAGCTTTTTGCACCACTTGCAGTAAAAGATACGCTCTTAACAACTAAGATGTTGAAATAGCATTAAACTTGCGCTGCCCCTAAACCAATGACACCCATTCATCCTGAAAATCTTAGTGTTTTGGAGAACTCGCTTTCCTTGGCGATCGGTGAGGATTTTTCTCTGGAGAATGACCCCGATGTTATCCAGCAGTTGATTGGGGATAAGCGGAGTGAGAACACCAAGCGCGAATACCAAAAAGATTTGAAAGACTTCTTCCTGTTTGTCGTTAAGAAAGAACCCAGTCGGGATTTGGTTTTGGAGTTTCTTCACCTGGAACAGCGTCATGCTGTTGCTGTGGTTCTCAAGTATAAGGCACACCTGATTAAGAAAAAGCTGGCTGAAGCTACGGTGAATCGTCGTCTCAGTGCTATCAAGTCAATGGTAGAGATGGGGCGACGCTTGGGGGTTTGCAATTTCTCTTTAGATGATGTCAAAGGTGAAAGGGTCGAAACCTATCGAGACACTACAGGAATTCCAGCGACTGACTATGCCAAAGTTATTGCGCTGGTTGACCAGAATACTTTAAAAGGCAAGCGTGATTATGCACTACTGCGGTTACTCTGGGATAATGCCTTGCGTCGTCAGGAGATAGTCAATTTGAATGTGCGTGACTTTAACGCTAAGGAAAAAACGCTCTCAATTTTAGGTAAAGGTAAGGGTAGCCAGAAGGAAGTTATTGACCTATCTCCTAAAACCACCAACGCTCTAGCCAGTTGGATAAAAGCCAGTAAGAAGAAACGTGGCTTAGATCCGCTGTTTACGGTGCTGGCTTATCACAAGAATGGAAATAGATTAACCGGGGAAGCAATCAGGCGACTGGTGGATGGGCTTTGTAAGCTTGCGGGAATTACTAAAAAGATGTCACCCCATCGTGTTCGTCACAGTGCGATTACTACAGTATTGGATTTGAATAATGGCAACTACCGTGCTACTCAGCGTTTTAGCAGACACGCCCAAGTGCAGACGGTTTTGAAATATGATGATAACCGCCAGCGTTTGCAAAAGCAGATGAGCGATTCAATATCAGAACTTATCTAGAAAATCTAAAAATCGTAGCGCTTGTTGAAATTAAATATTACCAAGAACTAAATTGTGGGGATTTTTCAGGAGAAAATGATTGTCAACTTTGACTAAATCACCTGTGCAGTGAATTGGTAAACGTTCCTGATAGGCTTTAATGGCTAAGATATAATCATGGTCTGCTAGCTCGGTTTTAATTGACCGTAATTTCTCAAAAACTTCAGCTAATAAAGTAATTTCTCCACTCAGTTTATCAGTTGATGGAGTAGCAATTTGCATGACCACACCTTGCAAGTTGAAGTTGGGATAATTGGTAATAAATTCGCTTAATATATCAACTTGGTCACGATTTTCTACCACTGATAATGTTTTTAATATATCGCTGATTCTTTCAGCATAATCTCCTAAGTTATGTTGAAGAGGTAGCAAGATTTCATATTCAGGCGTGGCATCTTTTTTTAGTCGCCAAATTGCCCCATAATCATTATATATCCGCCCGGTTTCATGCCAACCTGTTGCTTGCAAGTGTGCTTGTATTACATTAGGATTAACGGTTTTGAGGATTTGACTATCTTTAATGGTGACTTTCACGGGCTTTCTCCAAAACTAATGCGTTGAATGATGGCTTGGAGTGCATCAGGCGTAAACTGATTACTACGAGGTATTTCAATAGTAACATTGGTTGTATTTTCGGTGTCTGGCATTCCGCGCAAGGATACCCAGTAAGCACAATGTCTAATACACAGTTCATATAAAAGTTTGTTTTATCCAGTCTGTTATTTTTTCTGGAATTAAAACGACTACTAAAATCCGAGGGACAAGGGCATTGATTTTTAAATCATTATAATTTTTGAGAATCAGGGGATATCTAATATAGTTTTTATCAAGAATATCTCTGGCTGTACACTTTAGTTGTAATTCAAGTCTAGGAGAAAGAATTTTACCTGTACCTGTAAGAACCTGCAATTATAAATGCCTCGACCTGCAATCATCGTTGTTTTCAACCAGGATTATTTGCAACTATAATTTCAGTTGAGCAAGGATTAACTGCAACTGAGCCAGGATTATTTGCAACCAGCCTGCAATCATCAGTTTCGACCAGGATTATTTGCAAATAAGCTCAAAACTTTACTACGGCTGAGTCTTCACTACTTGACAAGGGGTTGTCAAAAAACTCATGTCAGAATTTGATAAATTAACTAAGAATTATTTACCGAGTTTTTTAACTGGAAAAGCAACGGGTTAATGTTCTCTAAGCCTTATCAGTAAAGCAGTTAAGAAAACCTCCGTTTTTTTTACTTTTATAGTTGCATTTAATCCTGGCTCAAACCGCTAATTGCAGGTTGGTTGCATTTAATCCTGGTTCTTGGCAACTTTTGGTGATCCTGGTTGGGGTAAGGCAGAAGGCAGAGGGCAGAAGGCAGAAGTCGGAAGGAAGAAAGATATAATTAAGGTACTTCAAACTTAGTTCCATCAAACATTTAAGGGATAAGCCTCAGCTTGATTATGTTGATGCTAACTCACCTATTACCAGATTCAAGCAATCTGAAACTTGAGAATTGCCTTCTTGACGAGATAAAAACTCATATAAAGTTGATTGTTTCCGCAATTAGAACAGTAGTTAATTGTCCAGTTTGTCACCAACCAACTCACCGAATTCATAGCCGCTACGTGCGGAAGTTAGCAGACTTACCGTGGGCTGATTACAGCATTACCTTACAGTTACGGGTGCGGAAGTTTTTTTGCATCAATACTTTGTGTAATCGGCGCATTTTTACCGAAAGGCTCAACAATGTAACCGCACCTTGGGCGCGAAGGACTCTGCGTTTAGCGCAACGACTGAGCGCAATTGGTTTAGCTCTGGGTGGGGAAGCTGGGGTCAGACTCTCACAGCAATTGGGAGTAACAGCTTCTCGTAACACGCTATTACAATTAGTACGCTCAATCCCTCTTCCACCAATCGTAACGCCACAGACTCTTGGGGTAGACGACTTTTGTTTTCGCAAATGTAAAACTTACGGCACAGCACTAATTGACCTGGAACGCAGCCGACCAATTGCTCTACTCAAAGATGCAAAGGCTGAAACTTTAGCAGAATGGTTAAAAGCTCATCCTGGTGTCAAAGTCGTCTCACGAGATCGGTCAAAAACTTACGAAAGTGGTATTCGCCAAGGAGCGCCAGAAGCAATTCAGGTCGCAGACCGTTTTCACTTATTACAGAACTTAGCTGAAACACTTAACGAAGTTTTCGCTACACATCATCAAGCTCTCAAAACCGTCGATGAAGCATACAGTCTTTCATCAGTAACCCAAACAGACGGTACTGTAGTTGTGCGAGTACCACGACCAACCCGTGAACAACAGGCACTACAATTAGCAGAACAAAGCCGTGCCAGACGACTGGCTATACATCAGCAAGTTTGGGATTTACATCACCAAGGTTGGAGTGGAAAAGCTATAGCTCGTCAAGTTGGGATTGGTGTAACAAGTGTATTTCGTTATTTACGTACTTCCACTTTGCCAGAACCAACTAGACGAAGAAGCCGAGGTCGAAGTATCTTAGTTCCGTACCATGAATATATCCTTAAACGCTGGAATGAAGGTTGTCACGAAGGCTTAATTTTGTTTAAGGAAATTCAACAGCAGGGTTACAAAGGGAGTTATGATACTGTAGCTCGTTACACACGACGCATCCGTACTGTCCAAGGAATCAAGCCACGAAAACGGTATTCACTTAAGTCTTTACCAAAAGTCACTCAACCCAAGAAACTTTGTCTCACGCCTCGTCGTGCTGTATGGCTAGTGCTGCGGAAACCAGAGTCGCAACAGCCAGAAGACGAGGAATTGCTTGCACTACTAACAGCACAACATCCAGATTTAGCCGAAGCTATTGAGTTAGCGCAAGGCTTTGCCCAAATTGTGCGCCAACGGCAGCCAACACAACTTGATCCTTGGCTGACTCAAGCTCTCATGAGCAATCTGACTGCTTTTCGTCGCTTTGCTAAACGATTGCGTGAAGACTACGACGCGGTGAAGGCTGGTGTAACTATGTCAGTTAGCAATGGCCCCGTTGAAGGGCATATTAATCGGCTGAAAATGTTAAAGCGACAGATGTATGGTCGCGCCAAAATAGATTTACTTGAGCGTCGATTCTTATTAGCAACCTAAAGGATATAATTCTTGTACTTCAAACTTCTTCTTGACTTCAAACTTAGTTATGAGCTACAGAAATCAGTTTATCTGGCAAAGAGCAGTTCAACTTGCCATTAATTGCTATAAGTTTACGCGTCTATTCCCTCAATCAGAATTGTATGGCTTAACCAGCCAAATACGGCGTTCTTCTGTATCTGTAGCATCCAACATTGCTGAAGGCTATGGTAGGCGCTCAAAGCCAGAATATATACAGTTTTTACATATTGCTTTAGGTTCTTTGAGAGAATTAGATACTCAATTAATCATTGCTAAAGAAGTAGATTTAGCAGAGAAAAATCTTTTCACTCCTTTATTAAATGAAGTTGAGGAAATGCAAAGTATATTAGTTGCTAGTTTAAACAAACTCAAAGCTTGAACCTATTATTTCCTTCCTCCTTCCTTCTGCCTTCTGCCCTCTGCCTTCTGCCTTACCCCAACCAGGATCACCAAAAGTTGCCAAGAACCTTAATGCTGGCTCAGTTGCAAATAATCCTGGCTGAAGCACAATTATAGTTGCAGATAATCCTGGTTTGTAAATGTCATGATTGCAGGTTTGAGCGATTAGTATTGCAGGTCACTACATGTACCACCTCTACTGATTATGCCTAAATCTACGCTGTCGTTATCGATTTCTGGTCTATATAAAGAATAACAGGCTACGGCAGCAATAGCTCTAATATAGGTAATGCTAAATTGTTCTTTTTGTTGGTTGATGTCCATTAAATTATTGTCAGGCAATATTTCATAGAAAAAACAGCATATACTATTGATAAATTTACATTAATTAGCCTTCATTATTCCTAGTTACAATTACAGCAGGTTGCAAATAAATGAGGTACACAACTGGAGAATTAAATAGAGAAATTCTTCTTCTCCCTCCTGCCCCCTGCCTCCTGCCTCAAAACCAGTTACTCTGTACCTGATGCAAATAAAAACTGCTGTAATTAAAGCAAACTGTACCCAGCAGCACCCTTGTGGATGATGGGATACTGCCCAGACGAACACTCGCGATGTCTGAGACAAGCCGCTAGCCTGCGGCAACGCGTCTACGCCCCTCCCAGTTCTTTTGGAAAAGTCACCACAAAGCGGTAAACTGTCTACACTGGACGTGTATAACCAAGTGTAGACATGGCGAAAGTTGAACGCGAATCAATCAACTTCAAACTGCCCAAGCCGTTGGTCGAGGCACTCAGAGCCGCAGCTAAAGAACGCAACACCACCGCCACAGATTTGGTGATTCAGGGGTTACATCACATCCTGGGTGAAGTAGATGGTATGGAAACTGATGTAGAAACCCGTCTGCATCAACTAGAAGCAGAATTAAACCGTCTTACCAGTGGTATAGAAAGCCGCGTGGAAAATGAGTTAGGGCAGCACTCCCACCGCTTAAGCAGCTTAGAACAAAAGCATGAAGCAATGGCAACCAAGTTGGCCCAATTAGAGGGCGCACTTAATGCAGGGCAGCGCTACAAAAGTCCAGCCAGACGACAAGGTTATGCTTACAACAGCCAAGTTCCCCAATCGCTGGAACTTCAGCCATTCCTAGCAGAGAACTTAGCCAAAAGGTTGGGAATAGATACGGCAACCTTGGCGCGTGAGCAAAAAAATAAAAGTCAATCTGATTTTGAACGCTGGAGCCGCAATCGCGATCCAAGTAGTACAGCGTGGCGCTATCAGGATGACGGGCTTTATCATCCCATCAAGTAAGGGGAGACCGCAAAAAAAGTTTCATAGCCGTATTTTGGGATTATTCGTTGTGTGGCGTGGATCTGGGTGATGACGGCTGGTATCTTTTTTCAGGGCTTGTGCCTAAACTCCAATTATCCTTGATAAGCTTCTGTTATGGATAGTATTTACTATTTATTGTCAAGTGCTGTTGACTATTTGTAACAATATCGGTAAATTGGTTTACATAAAGTAATAAACCAGAGAAAAAACTATGTATACCACTATTAATGAAAGCGGCATTCTTAATAACTACGCGACTGAACCCCAACTTTACTACGCTGAATATCCAAACATTGAGCTGCAAAATCGTTACAAGTTTCAAGGTGCGATTGCCACCTTATTAGTCACTACTCTAGTTTTGGTTGCCTTGGGCGTTAGCTAAGATTTTTAGACTTCGGTTACGGTATCTCTCTCATCATTATTTGTAATTCTCCCCGTCACCTCGGTAATTAACGCCGGGGTTTTTTGTTGTTGTTGAGTGCGATCTCCATAGTTAAGGAATGAAGACCTTTCCACCAAAAACCCAGTCGTTGTGACTGGGCTTGGATGGGATATATTCCCCTGGTTATTTATAGAAGTTATTCATAGTTCGGCACTCTGATAGTTACTACCATAAGGGTGCTGGCAATTTCGGAAAACTATGTTTAGTTCTAAAAATTTTCTTGCATCCAATAGAGTGATCACGGGAGCAAAGCTAAAGAACGAAAACTTTAGCCCTAGCACCCTACGAAGGTGTGTAACTACTAAAAGTAAAACTCAGCGGAACTTTGGAAATACAATCAATTAGCTGAAGTGAAATAAATCTCATTGGGTACAGGAATTTATGGTCAGGAGTCTTTTTTGGGGTGTAGCGGTTTTGGTGGCGCTTATGGTTGGGTGTTCACCTGCTCAATCCCAAGTGCCACCGAACACTGAACTTTCCCCATCAATAAGTGTGCATTTACTCCTGGGAAATGCTAGTGGGGCAACGCCAACAAAGCTTACGCCTGATAATTACCTCATGGTAAAAAATCAATATGCACTCTCTTACAACCAAAGTAAAGGAACTGCGAATTGGGCAAGCTGGCAGCTTAACAAGTCATGGCTAGGGAACGCAGAGCGCCAGGATAACTTCCGCCCAGACAATACGTTGCCCTCTGGTTGGGTGCGAGTCACTCCTTCTATGTACTCTGGTTCAGGTTATGACCGAGGTCATATTGTACCTTCGGCAGACCGTTCTCTGACGGTAGAGGATAATTCTGCCACTTTCTTGATGACCAACATGATGCCTCAAACGCCGGACAACAACCGCAACACTTGGGGCAATTTAGAAGACTATTGTCGAGAACTGGTAAGTCTTGGCAAAGAACTTTATATTGTCGCCGGGCCAAGTGGTAGTCTTGGCGAACCCCTCAAGGGTAAGGTGACAGTTCCTAAATCCACTTGGAAGATTGTTGTTGTACTAGATAGCCCAGGCTCTCTTATTAATGGTATTACCGCTAATACTCGTGTCATCGCGGTAAACATACCGAATGAACAAGAAATCAATAATGACTGGAGAACCTATAAAGTCAGTGTTGACGAATTAGAAAAACTCACAGGCTATGATTTTCTCTCGAATGTTTCCCCAAATATTCAGGAAGTAATTGAAAGTAAGGTAGATCCGTAAATAACTCAAGTTTCTACAACTTGAGTGGAAAGCCCTGCTAAGTCAGATGATGGCGTGGTTCCTAGAATATAAACATCAACTTCTTTGCTACCGAGGCGATACACTTGTGGGTTACTGAGATTGGCTTTAATTACCTGCACTAGATTCTGGAATTTTTTCACAGTTTCTTGCTCAGAAGGGCTATGCCAATCTTCTTCTTTTGCCGCCACCCTAAAGAAATCATCAACTGCTATTACTTTGATAGGTGTATCTGGGGAATGATCTGTCTGTTGCACAACTTTTTCTGGGGTTACAGGTGCGATACCTGACCAAAGAAACACCAAAAATGGATACTCGGATTCGCTGATAAAAAACAAGCCATCAGATGCTTGTTTTAAAAAAGCGATAATTTCTGAATTGGTATTAGTCATAAACTAAAAAAAAGCAATATTTTCATCTATGGATGCTGGGATTAATAAGAATTCAATCAACTAATTTTGACTGACAATAAGAAAGAGTGTATTCGGAGCTAATTGACATTTTATAGGGTAGATTTATGAGATAAAACTGCTCAAAAGATGCTTCCTGCACTACCGTCTCATCAAAGGAGGAACATCTACCAGCTTCTTACAAGTTAACTAGTTTGGCGTTACTATTGGTTGCAGAAAAATCGCCCCATTACTAAATTTTACCAAGTTAAGAGGTTTTTCAAACTGCCCAAGTCGTTGAGCGAGGTACTTAGGGTGGCCGCCAAGATATCCACTTAGAGCCGCAGCCAAAAAACGCAACACCACCGCTACTGATTTGGTGATTCAGAGTGCGATCGCGAGTCAACAGAAGCAGACTGATCGTTAGGCTTTCCCCCAAAACTGTGCAGTAGACAAATACATACTACAACTGTATTATTGAAATTAATCTTAATTACAAATACTACAAACCTTCAATGATCAGCAGATTTTCCTCAACCATTATTAGCGTGATGCATTGCCAACCCAGCCTGGGTTTAGGCAGAGCTATCGCGCTGTTTGCGTTTGAAGGAACATATCGCAATGGCGGCGGTAAATCTGTAAACGTTGGCATTTTGGGAGCAATTACCGAATGGCTCAATCCAGATCAACTTATTCAAAGCGGGAGGTGCAGATGTCTAGCACCAACATAGGGCAAAAAGTATCGATGACCTGACCCCCCGCTTCTTTTCACCAGAGGCGGGGGTTATTTTTTTAGGAGTGAATTAACTTATGGAAGCTCAACCACCTTTTCAGCAACCACACATATTACAAAATTCAGTTGTGGTGTTCTCTAAAAACTACTTACCACGCTTCACGCATCAACATCAAACGAGCGATCGCACTGTTAGTCACAGGTCAAGCAGAAACGTTGAATTTTGGTACTACAAAGCAGTGCGAAGTTCGCTCTCCTAATGTCGTACTACAAGTACCTGAACACATCCGCTTAACCATTGGCAATCCCGAACGTCATTGGAAAGTACCCCCCGTGAATCGGCGTGAAGTACTCAAGCGTGATAACCACACATGCCTTTACTGCGGTAGCACCAAGCATTTAACGCTTGACCATGTAATTCCTCGCTCAAAAGGTGGACAGCATACCTGGGACAACGTTGTAACAGCTTGTGAGAAGTGTAATTCAATTAAGAGTGATCGCCTACCCCATGAAGCAGGAATGGTACTGAAAACCAAGCCCAAAGCGCCAATTCACCCAGCAGTGGCATTTGCAGAACAGTTTTGGAGCGCACAACGCCTGAGTGAAACTGAGTAATTTACTCAAACTCAATCACAGAGGGCAATATAGCCATTAAGCAACCCTTACCCTCTCAGTTCTGAAAAAAAGTTTGTAGTATGCCCTTGACACTTTGTAGTACAGTATGTAGTATAAATGTAGTGAAGCAAAAGAGCCTCTACAAAAGGCACAGCACTAACACCTCTGAACCTTGAAAACTGAATAATTGCCACCCAACGTGGGGGTGTAGCTTAGTCCGGTTTAAAGCAGTCGCCTGTCGAGCGAAAGAACGTGAGTTCAAATCTCATCATCCCCGTGTAACATTACGTCCAGGTCGCCAAGTGTTTAAGGCATCGGCTTGCAACACCGACAATCGTGGGTTGAAATCCCACCCTGGACTCCAAACGTTGCAGTGTAGCGATTTACGGCAAAGCCCCAAGCTCATAACTTGGTATATGCGAGTTCGACTCTCGCCACTGCTACCAAATGCACAGATGGTGTAATGGCAACACCACAGTCTCCAAAACTGTTGTTCTGGGTTCAAGTCCTAGTCTGTGCGTTGCCGTGTCCTGATCGAAAAAGCTTACATACTCGCCTAATGGTAAGGCAACTGTCTCTAAAACAGTCTATGCAGGTTCGATTCCTGTTTATGAATCAACAGCTTTTTCAACTTACATGGCATACATGGGTAGCCGCCGAGATACGTGCAAAAAGAGACACTTTGTAAATAAATATTGCAAACAATCCCTTGTTGATTTACTAACTTGCCCAAAAATGATATTAGGAGAATCAAACTTTTGCACGATAAAACCAAGCTTTCACCTCTTTTTGTGTCTGACACTTGCCCAAAAATGACCCTTTTAGGGAATGTCTTCATTTGAATAGTCAAGTTTAGGTAGAGGCTGAAACAACGGTAAATTAAGGTTTTTGGCACTTAGCTTTACAAAACTTTACAACGTGTCCCATTTTGCACATATCTCGGTGGGTACCCTACATGGTGCAGAAGCGAAGTGGTCGAGCGGCAAGTCTTTCAAGCTTGTAATTAGCGGGTTCGAGTCCCGTCTGCACTACCAAATTCATGGGTCGGCTCGCCTATTGGTGTAGATAACGGTCTGTAAAACCGCCGCGTTCAGTGTTGCTGGTTCAATTCCAGCCCGGCCCATCACGGAGAGGTGGCTGAGTGGTTAAAAGCATCCTCCTGCTAAGAGGAAGCGGGTAGTTAATGCCCGTCGAGGGTTCAAATCCCTCCTTCTCCGCTTTATGAGAACGTGGTGTAACTGGATTGCATCTCAGATTACGAACCTGTAGCTTGCTTCCTGAAGGGTAGGTTGGGGGTTCAAGTCCTACTGGGGCAGCCATTTATTGCAGGATGGACGATTGGCAAGTCGCCTTGACTCTGAATCAAGGAGAGGTTGGTTCAACCCCAACTCCTGCATCCAAATTTCAATGGGAAGTAGGCAAATAGGCAAAGCCGTCGCACTTTGAATGCGAAGTTTGAAGGTTCGATTCCTTCCTTCCCAGCCTATACTCCTGTAGCCCAATTGGAAGAGGCGGCTGTCTCAAAAACAGTCTGTGTGTGGGTTCAAATCCCACCGGGAGTACTAACGGGATGTGGCGCAACTTGGTAGCGCGGCAGCTTTGGGAGCTGAAGGTTGTAGGTTCAAATCCTACCATTCCGACCATTTGCCCTTGTGACGAAACTGGCAAACGTGCTGGTCTTAGAAACCAGATTTTGTGGGTTCGACTCCCACCAAGGGTACTGGGCAATTGCCCAACCATACTCCTGTAGTGAAATTGGTAAACGCTTCCGTTTGAAATACGGAATTCTTACTCTTTCAACTCTTGTCGGGAGTACCAATTTGGGTCGTTGGCAGAGCGGGTATGCAGCCGCCTTATCCAGGTTCAACCCCTGGGCGACCCACCAAATATCAAATAAACATGGGCGTTTGGCAGAACGGTTATGCTCTTGACTCTTAATCAGGCTGACACAGGTTCGACCCCTGTAGCGCCCACCAAATTTTACCCCTGTGACGCAATTGGCAGACGTAGCCCGCTTAAAACGGGTTTGTTGCAGGTTCAAGTCCTGTCAGGGGTACTCGCGGAGATAGAGCTATGGTGCGCTCTGGGGTCTCATAAGCCTTCACGTACCGGGTTCAAATCCCGGCTCCGCTACCAAATGCTGGTGTAGCTCAATGTGGCAGAGCAACTGTCTTGTAAACAGTAGGTTGCGGGTTCAACTCCTGTCACCAGCTTGACTAATGCGATTGTGGTGTAATGGCAGCATTTGAGTCTTCCAAACTCTAGGTACGAGTTCAAATCTCGTCAATCGCTTTCTTAGCCCTGTAACTCAGTTGGGAGAGTGCCTTTCTTACAAAGAGGAAGTCGCGGGTTCAAACCCTGCCGGGGCTACCAATTTGGGAGTGTCGCCTAATGGATAAGGCAACCGTCTTCTAAACGGTTTTATGTAGGTACCTTGCCTTAAGCCGCTGCGCGTCTACAAATCCTGTCACTCCTGCTACATGGGGTCATAGCTCAATTGGCTAGAGCGTCCGCCTTGCAAGCGGGAGGTTAGGGGTTCAAATCCCCTTGATTCCACTTTTGGTGTCTGAAGCCAAAGCGGTCGCGGCGCTGGTTTGTGGAACCAGTTATTAGGGAGTTCAAGCCTCCTCAGATACCCCTTCAAGGAAGATGCCGCTAAATGGTCGGCAACCGGTCTAGAAAACCGGGGTACAGTCAACTGTAGGGGTTCGATTCCTCCATCTTCCGCCTTTCCACCTGAAGCCGAAAAGTAAGGCGCTGTGCTGATAACACAGATACAGAAGGGGCAGTACCTCTAAGAGTGGATTTTCTAAAACAAAAATTTGTGCGCTCACTCCCCGAATCACTATTTTCGGGTGAATTATGTATTGGATGCTGAAGCGCGATCGCTGATTGCTTTGAGTATTACATGAGAGCTAGGTCAAAAGCTCGTTTGTTTACCTTCTCCTAAGTCTGTAATTGCAAGGAATGCTGCATAATCTCTTCAGTTTTCAGCAGTTAGTTAACTTCCACTATCTAAAAATATTTTTCATTGTTTTAAGCTACATCAATAAATCTTTTGGTTGTATTACTTTCTACCCAACGCTACAATCTGCCGTATTATAGGCAATCAATATTTACGACCAAGATTTATCACTCGTGAGTAAAACCCGCATTATTGCGCTATTTAATCAATCAGGAGGGGTAGGAAAAACAAGTTTAACAATGAACTTGGGCTACCACCTCGCTCAAAAAAAGAAAAATCGCGTTCTCCTCATAGACACAGACCCGCAAGCGTCACTGACGACATTTATGGGGCTAGAACCGGACATTACTACCAAAAGCGTCTATGAAGCAGTGGTGGGTGAAGAACCATTACCAATTCATCCTAAACTGATTCACAATATGGGTTTAGTGCCAGCCAATATTAATTTAAGTGCTGCCGAACTTGAACTTGTTGCCGCACTCATGCGCGAGATGCGTCTAAAAAATGCACTTGCCCCTATCCTTGACAACTATGATTTTATTTTGATAGATTGTCCGCCATCTTTAGGCATTCTTAGTGTGATTAGCTTAGTAGCAGCAACTCATGTTGTAGTTCCCATTCAATGCCAGTTTAAATCCTTTCAAGGAACTGATTTACTACTTAAAACTGTGGCCTCACTTCGTAAAGGTGCTAATAAAACACTTACTATTGCTGGCTTCATCCCCACCATGTATGATGCACGTACTGCCCAAGAAAGCAGAACCATGAAAGCTATTACAGAGCAACTTTCACCTGTGGCTACAGTCTTTGAACCAATTCCTAAATCTATTGCCTTTGCTGATGCTAGTGAGGCACGTTTACCTTTAGCACTATATAATCCCAAACATCCTGCCGTCGCTGTACTAAAAAAAATCGCCCTTAGTTTATAAAAACTACAAATACAGTGAGCAAAAAAGACCAACCCTATACCAGTCAATTAAAAGGTGTAGCAGCCCTACTAGGCGAAAACTTTAATCAAACTGACAGTACTGCTAATTCACCAAACACTGTTGCTATCAGTTTAATCAAGCTGCCAGCCTCACAGCCCCGCCGTTACTTTGACCCTAAAAAGCTTGAAGAACTATCACGCTCGATAAAAGAATTTGGTATCCTTGAACCTTTGTTAGTGCGTCCCCTACCTAGTGGCGATTATGAATTGGTCGCGGGGGAACGACGCTATAGAGCCTCATCAATGGCAGCATTAACCGAGGTTCCCATTATTTCCAGGGTTATGGACGATGCGACTGCATACCAAGTGCGCCTCGTTGAAAACCTGCAACGCGAAGACCTCAACCCCCTAGAAGAAACTGAAGGTATCCTGGAATTGTTGGTGTTGCGGTTAGAGATGATACGAGATGAAGTAATTAGTCATCTCAACCGCATGAGAAACGTTTGTGATCGCTATGATGAAAATTCCGAACTGAGACATAACGTTATGTCTCAACCCCAAACCCAGATAGTGGAAGAATTATTTAGTGCGCTGGGACGGATGAGTTGGGAGTCATTTGCCAAAAATCGCCTGCCTTTGCTCAATCTACCCTCAGATGTGCTAGAAGTGCTGCGTTCTGGGAGATTGGAGTACACCAAAGCACTGGCGATCACACGAGTTAAAGATGACGAAACACGAAAACAACTCTTAGAAGATGCGATCGCTTACAATCTGTCACTGAGCGAAATTAAGCGTAAGATTAAAGAAATTGAGCAGCATACTAACTCAAATTCATCATCTAAAACAGAACCACCATCTATAAAAGACCGCTTTGATGATACTTTACAACGCTTCAAAAAAGCTAAAGTATGGGATGACCCCAAGAAAAAGAAACAGATAGAGAAAGTAATAGCTCAATTGGAAGCATTAATGAAAGATGACAACCCAAAGTGAAGCAATGTAGTAGTTCTCTCTCACTATTCAATTTGTTGTCTCAGGGATGGAGTCAAAATCATGATTCCCCTGACAATCTCTTGGCTGTGTGGCTGTGCCATTGATTACCTTTGGTGTAATCGCCATAACTTCCAGAGCTAGGTTTGTGGCAATCCCCCTTGCTTCTAATCGCTTTAATTCCAAAATGTCAATGCCTGCTGCCAATCCATCTAAATACTCTTCTACACTCACTCCCAAGTCTTCAATTTCTAACATAAGTATAATTTCCTAATTTTTTGTGTGATTACACTTCAATTGTCTGGTAAAACTTCAGCAGAAAAACCAAAAGGGCAATCGCATCATAGAACCAAACAGATAGCAAATTATGTCTGGCTTGCTTTTGGATTTGTGTTGTGGGCAAAAGATGCGAGCGTGTATTATAGATTTAATTCAATGCATATTCCATAATTATGAGAACTTTAGCTATGGAATGAAGCAGCAGTAAGCAAAAATTAAGCAATGGTAGTTCTTACTTGCTTCAAAACTAGATATATCAACAATTATGGGAGCCATTACCGCGCACCTTTCTTGCTCGGTCGGGGCTTAAACGTGCAGATGATCATCTGAAGGCAAAGTGCGTATGTAGGCAAATCTTCGAGTATTGGTTGAATCTGCAATTGAGAATGCTTCTACCTCTGCTTAGTCCTCATTGCAGAGGTAGAAATGTACTTATGAATGCTTGCGACACGTCCATTAACTGGCTTAAGTTACAGCAGCACTTTCTTCTGGTTTAGGCTTTTTCACTTTTTTTTCAAAAATCTGGATTCCGGCATCAATCACCTCAAAACCATTCTCTTTGCGTTGAAAGCATAGATGAAGAGAAATGTAGTTCACCAGAACAAATCGCACTTGCAGGTATCCCGGCTGAACCCCTATAAGACTTTCAAGGATCTCTACACGTTGTATGTGCTACAAAGCTAGGTGGAGCGTTTCCCAACTTGGTGAGCTATACCAGATTTTAAGTGATCGCACTAATAAAATTTAGTAAGAAATAATCGCAAGTTTGCTGGAAAAAGTAAAGAACTGAAACAAATCTGGCTTTCAACTTGTTTTATTGATAATTTTCTCTATTTACTCACAAGTTCCTCAAAATTTGCTTTTAAATTCAAGATACAACTGACGTTTGCGTAACAGAAATCATTTGTGGATTAAACCAAGTGTGTTGGAAGAGCGTGGCTGGCTCAACATCAAAGTTAAAAGCCTGTTAGAACTTAGCTTGTAATTTGAAAAGCTAGCTATAGCTTGCGATCTTATTTGTTAGATCCTACTGCATTAGTTGGGATGTGATCCTTCTTTAGTATAACCAAACATGGAGGAAGCTATGACTAATCAAGCTAAAAAGCAGTTTATCACTGAGTTGGCAAATAATGTAGTTATGGAAATGGCTCCACAAGAACGGCGGGTTTTCCATTCTATAAGCGAAGCTTACTTCCAAAATCCTGAAAAAACACTCAAGGGCGAGGAAGGCGGAGATGAGTTAATAGGTTTTGGTGTTGGAGAAGTTGCTCTATTAACTCCTATCATCCTGGAAGTAGCCGCAGCAGTATTTAGATTTGTATCAGATATTTCTCAAAAAGCACTTGAGGATGCGCTTAAGGATTCTATAAAAGAAGAAAGCTCAAACTTTTTTAAGAAATTGATTAAGTTTATCAAACAGCGTTTAAAAGTTGATGATCCACCGCCTGAAGTATTATCGCTTTCATCTCTAACACAAGAACAGTTAGTACAAGTTCGCCAAATCGCTTTTGAAAAGGCTTTGCTATTGAACCTGGACAATGACCAAGCTTCACTATTAGCCGATTCTTTAGTTGGTAGTCTTCAACTGACTATTTCTTATAGGAGAGGGGACTTTGATGAAAAGCATTGAAGTAGAAGTTCCACAATCTCGTTTGAATCCATTTGCATTCCCCTCAGCAACGACTCTCAGATTTATATTACTGATCATTGCATTGATTGGTGCAATTTTAGTTATCTCTGTCGCACTCTACTTTGACTATCTACAAACACAGGGTAAGTTTAGGGAGATTGCTGGCTTGGTTAGTGAATGTAAAAATAATATAGAACCTCTCGGTTCATTACTTCAGAAAGCAGCTAAATCCACAGATCCTACAAACGTATTTAATTTAGGTGCGAAGGCTTATAATCAATGTAACTTCCTCTTAAATCAAGAAAGGCATAAATCAGGATGGTTTGCGCTTTGTTTTGTAGGAGCGTTGTTAGGTTTCGCAAGTTTCATCCACAGTTTTTTACCTTTTCTTATAATTCGCTGGGAAGGATTGGTGTCTCTTGAGCAACAGCCTGATATGGAAGAAGTGATCGCCAATCTAAACAGTCTTTGTCAGGAAATAGGTATTGTTCATCCTCCTAAGTTCTTATTGAACCCTAGGAGTCGAGCAATTGGTGGGAGGGCATTTGGTTCTTTGGGGCGTTACTATTTAGTATTACCTGTAGGACTCATTACATTTTTTGAGACAGATCCAGATGCCTTTCGTGCCGTGATGCTTCATGAACTAGCACATATACGCAACGCAGATGTAGACAAGATCTATTTTTCCCTCATTGCTAGTTGTATCTTGGGTCTCACTACTTTGACTGTTTTTCTGCTAATTTGGAAAACTGATAGGTTCCAAGCCATTTGGCGAATTATTGCTTTAATTCTTCTAGTTTATCTAACTCTAACGGCTGTTGTACGAACACGCGAATTTTATGCAGATGTACGTGCATCTATCCATCTCAGATCAGATTCTCTTGACCAATTGTTGGCAAAATCTCATAAATTTAAGCATTTAAATTTGCAAAGCGCTTTTATTTCACTACTTGAGTATTTGCCTTATTTCAGACATAATCCCTGGAAGTTTGCCTTGCAATTTCACCCTAATTCCTTTGAGCGCCGCAAAGCTCTAGAAAGAACAGATAGCCTGTTTCAATTTAATTATTGGGAGGCTTTTGCTACAGGAATAGCCGTTTCTGTGCCCTTCAAGAGTGTAGATCTTGTACTAGCTGATTACGTTGTAACTACGCCAGGGATAATCATGACAGAAAAAAGTGGTTTAAATTTAATACTCTTATTACAAGAATTAATTACGCCACTAATTTTTGCGTCTATTATAGTAGGTATTGTTGGGTTGGGCGTTTGGCGTGAAGTTTTTGTAGCGCTAGTCCACAACACTCATTATGTAAAAGCAGGTAGGTTAGGTATTAGCTTGGGTTTAGGGCTAATTCTTGGTCAAAATTTATCCTTTTACGGTATGCTAGAAACGCCAATCTGGCATCAGCATCCAATAACGATTACTTGGTATCTAGTCTGGGGTGCTTTATTTCTATTTTGCCTTTACTACTTCTTTGAGTGGCTAGCTACTGGAGCAACTGCTTGGTTACGAGTTGCTATTTCTTTAAATTCGCCTCGCCCTTTCTATATAAATGGTTTGATAATTGCAAGCGTATTGTTGACCTTACTGCTTGGTGCAATTAATATTATCCAATTATTGGTAGAAGTATTCACCCCGAATAGCATTCTGAGCATATTTTCTAACTCAATTCTGGTTTTGTTTTTTTTATATACTAATTTTATTAATGAACCTCTAATAATTGCCTTTATCCTCTTATGGGCTTACCCCTTGAGTATTTGGTTTTGGCGTGAGCGCTTAGTAGATTCAATTCCTGTTTCCAACTGGGTGTTTCTAGAACAGCCTTCTCATCAAATCCGTATAAATATTCAGACGCAACTTCAACTGGGTTATACTTTTAGTTCTAGCCTAAAAGGGGGATTAATATATTGTTGTTTGCTAGTAGCTATTCGTCTGCTACTGCGTGTTACCTTGCCTGAAGCAATAAAAGAAACTGATAGTATTAAGTTAATGATATTTTATGTAGCACATGTTGGCCTTGCAGCTTTGATACAAACAGGAATAGCTGTCAAGGTTTCTAAAAAAGTCAAAGAACTTAGTATTGCTCATGGTCTTCTGGCGGCTTTTGTTACAGGTTGTGTAATGAGTATTGCAACCTTAAGCATCAATCTTATGTTTGGTGGCACAATTGACGTGCAGTTTGTCTGGCTGGTATTTAGTCATATACTCAACTTAGGAGCTTTTCTGGCTTTGTTAGCAATGATGGTTGCGTATCCACTCAATAGGAGCAGGCAATTAATCTAGCTGCCACGACTAATCAAAGGAATTAAGAGAAGACTTATTGCAAACAATAGTTGCGAGAGAGGATATTGTTCGCCCTTTAGGCTATGCCTTCGCTCACGCAGCACGAGTCTTACTCCCAAACTGGCATCACGGTGGGAGAGATGAATGAAGTGAGAGTGCGATTCGTTCAGTCGAAACCTGAATAAGGGGGATGGCTGGCAATGGTTGAGTAACCCATAAAGGGTAGAGTTCGCACTTCAATCCTCAACCAATGACAACTCAATATCCATGTAGGTGAGGAAATCTAGCCAAAGCATTAGCCCAGACAGCTAGAGGAGAAAGGGAAAATATTCTTGATTGGAATAAATTTAACTGGGAGTGGACACATGATATTCCTAATTTCATAGGTCATGTTGTCAGGAAGTCCGATATGACAAATGGATAACATACTGAGTAGCCGTGTGCGGTGAAAGTCGCAAGCACGGTTCCGAATGGGAGGGGTGATGCAGTAATGCACACCTCGACCCTACCAGAGTTTGAGCTACTAATTACACGAAGTGGCTCATACGTGTATTGCACTCTCTCACTCAAGATGTTGTTCTTTACCTCCACCATCGTGACACCTCTTGAATAGCAGAGGCTGTATCTTTTACTGCTTCTTGACCACCTAAAGTAAATATTACAGGAGTTAATACTCTTATATCACTGAGTAAGTTTGGGCGAGTGTGAACAGATAAGATGTGAAGCGTTTCTCGCCAGTCCTTAAAAAGCGGAGTTTTTTGTATTTGTGAAAGTTTATCTGCTAAACTTCTTAGGGCATCGGCGCGATGTCTCTCATCCTGAATCTGCCTAGCAGCAGCCAGTGCCTCTGGTAATAATTCTGGCAATTTATCAGCCAAACTACTTAAGGTTTTGGCGCGCTCCGACTCATCCTGAATCTCCTTAGCAGCAGCCAGTGCCTCTGGTAACAATTCTCTTGGCAATTTATCAGCCAAGCTACTTAGAACTTCGGCGCGATGTCTCTCATCCTGAATCTGCCTAGCAGCAGCCAGTGCCTCTGGTAACAGTTCTGGAAATTTATCA
Source organism: Nostoc linckia FACHB-104 (assembly GCF_014696615.1). Lineage (GTDB taxonomy): Bacteria > Cyanobacteriota > Cyanobacteriia > Cyanobacteriales > Nostocaceae > Aulosira > Aulosira linckia_A. The sequence continues at coordinate 100,189 of NZ_JACJQJ010000022.1, forward strand.
GCCAAACTACTTAGGGTTTTAGCGCGATAATACTCATCCCGAATCTCCCTAGCAGCAGCCAGTGCCTCTGGTAACAATTCTCTTGGCAATTTATCAGCCAAACTACTTAAGACTTTGACGAGACTATTTCCATACTCAATGTCCCTAGTAGAAGCCAGTGCCTCTGGTAACAATTCTGGTAATTTATCAACCAAACTACTTAGGGCTTCGGCGCGACGATCCCCATACTGAATCTCCCTAGCAGCAGCCAGTGCCTCCGGTAACAAATCAGGTGGCAATTTATCAACCAAACTACTTAGAACTTCGGCGCGACCCCAATCATTCGGAATCTCCCTAGAAGCAGTCAGTACCTCTAGTAACAATTCTGGAAATTTATCAGCCAAACTACTTAGGGTTTTAGCGCGATTTCTCTCATCCCGAATCTCCCTAGCAGCAGCCAGTGCCTCTGGTAACAATTCTCTTGGTAATTTATCAGCCAAACTACTTAGGGCTTCAGCGCGATTTCTCTCATCCCGAATCTCCCTAGCAACAGCCAGTGCCTTTGGTAACAAATCAGGTGGCAACTTATCAGCCAAACTACTTAGGGCTTCAGCGCGATTTCTCTCATCCCGAATCTCCCTAGCAGCAGCCAGTGCCTCTGGTAACAATTCTCTTGGCAATTTATCAGTCAAACTATTTAGGGCTTTGGCGCGATCCGACTCAACCCGAATCTCCCTAGCAGCAGCCAGTGCCTCTAGTAACAATTCTGGTAATTTATCAGCCAAACTACTTAGGGCTTCGGCGCGATTTCTCTCATCCTGAATCTCCCTAGCAGCAGCCAGTGCCTCTGGTAACAATTCTCTTGGCAATTTATCAGCCAAACTATTTAGAGCTTTGGCGCGATGCTCCCCAGACTGAATCTCCCTAGTAGCAGCCAGTACCTCTGGTAACAAATCAGGTGGCAATTTATCAGCCAAGCTACTTAGAACTTCGGCGCGATGCTCCCCAGACTGAATCTCCCTAGCAGCAGCCAGTGCCTCTGGTAACAGTTCTGGAAATTTATCAGCCAAACTACTTAGGGTTTCGGCGCGATCATCCTCAGACTGAATCTCCCTAGCAGCAGCCAGTGCCTCTAGTAACAATTCTGGCAATTTATCAGCTAAATTACTTAGGGTTTTGGCGCGATTTCTCTCATCCTGAATCTCCCTAGCAGCAGCCAGTGCCTCCGGTAACAATTCTGGTAATTTATCAGCTAAAGTACTTAGGGCTTTGGCACGATCATCCCCAGACTGAATCTCCCTAGCAGCAGCCAGTGCTTCTGGTAACAAATCAGGTGGCAATTTATCAACTAAACTACTTAAGACATCGGCGCGATCATCCTCAGACTGAATCTCCCTAGCAGCAGCCAGTGCCTCTGGTAACAATTCTGGCAATTTATCAGCCAAGCTACTTAGAGTTTCGGCGCGAGGAACTTCATACGGAATCTCCCTAGCAACGGCCAGTGCCTCTGGTAACAATTCTGGCAATTTATCAGCCAAGCTACTTAGAGTTTCGGCGCGATAAGCCTCATCCCAAATCTCCCTAGCAGCAGCCAGTGCCTCTGGTAACAATTCTCTTGGTAATTTATCAGCCAAACTACTTAGGGCAATGGCGCGAGAAATCTCAAGCTGAAACTCCCTAGCAGCAGCCAGTGCCTCTGGTAACAATTCTCTTGGTAATTTATCAGCCAAACTACTTAGGGCATAGACGCGATCATCCTCAGACTGAATCTCCCTAGCAGCAGCCAATGCCTCTAGTAACAAATCAGGGGGCAATTTATCCGCTAAACTACTTAGGACAATGGCGCGATAATACTCATCCCGAATCTCCCTAGCAGCAGCCAGTGCCTCTGGTAACAATTCTGGCAATTTATCAGCCAAACTACTTAGGGCGATGGCGTGATCATCCCCAGACTGAATCTCCCTAGCAACAGCCAGTGCTTTCAAGAATCCTAGTTCTTTTAGGTTTGGTGGTAAATGATCGGCTAGCTCAGAAAGCAAGTTTGCTTTCTGTTTTGGATTCGAGCTTTGTAGCACATAGGCAAGTCCTTGTTCGGGAGTCCACACATTTTTTTGGATCAACACAATCAGCAATTTTACTGGTAAATTAGCTGATAGACTATTAAGGGATGCAATAATCAGAGCATATCGGCACTGTAAGCCAATAACTTGAGGTAGGGTTGCTTCAGTCCACAAGTCTTCTGCCAGTTGCCAAGCACGGGCAACATCAGTCACAAAGTTGGCAGTTTGTCCTAAGCGATCGCACGCCTCATACCAACCATTACCTCCTGTTTTTGACTCTTCCCATAATAAAGAGTGAATCTCTTCTACTTTTTGAGCCTTTTCTAAATGCCAAACTAGATGCTGATGGATATAACCGTCATAAGGGATGGTATGCCACAAACCATCTTGGGTTTTTTGTTGGTATTTCTCCAAAAAAGTAGCGTGAGCATGAGCAAGTGTTATACCTAGCCCTAATAAATCACCTTGACGCTTAGATGTTGGAGGAGAAGTTAATAGATTACGTACTAAATCGTGGAATAAGTCATGTAAACGATAGGTTGGTGTTCCATCTACCAAAAGGACACCAGACAATAACAGTGCTTTTGAGTGCAAGTAGACCAACTCATCAGATGCATCCCGCTCATCATCCATATCCCACAGAGTTACAGCCATTTGCCCAGTAATAGTTACATCCTCCGGTAATATTCCCAACCAGATGAAATTTTCTCGCGTTTCGTTTTCTAATCGCTGAACGCTCAAATTTAATGATGCAGTTAAACTGAGTTTTTTTAAGCTGGCTTCATCCGCCGCGTCTCTGGCTGCTTTATCATCGATTGTTCTTAAGCGGGCTACCTCTTTCTGCATATCCTGCACAAGAACTGTCCAAGAAATACCACCAGCAACTTGGGCAGCCGCTAGTTCCAATGCTAAGGGCAAGTAACCAAGCTCTTTGGCTAAAACCTCAGCCGACTGAGTTTCTGCGTTAGTGAGGTTACGTCCTAATTTTTTAGTCAGCAGTTCCATCGCCTGGGATGGCTGCATCACATCCAAAGAATATGTGCTGGCTCCGAGAACTTGGGCGATTGCTGCTTCACGGGTTGTTACCAAAACTTGACAACGCGCTCCACCAACATTAAATGCTCGTGCATCCTCTGTATTCCAAGCATCATCTACTACCAGCAGCACAGCTTTGTCATACAGCAGTGTACGCAGTTGAGTGGAAGCAGCTTCCACACTAGTAGCTTTAAAGTTGTAGTCTCCTAATGCCTGTATCCAACCACTAAGCAGGGATAGAACATTAGGCTGCTGGCCTAATGTTGCCCAGAGAATACCATCACAAAAATGAGCTTGTACTTCTTTGTCATGTGCTAAAGCAGCTGCTAAGGTCGATTTGCCGACAGAACCTAAGCCGTGAATGGCAGTGATGACTAAAGTTTTAGTATTTGATAACTCCGTGAGCAGACGAGTTTTCAAATCCTGTCTGTATTCTGGTCGATCTACGTAATAAGTTGGCAGGGGTGGTGCTTGTTGGGGATTTGACTTTACCCGTTCCCCAACGGGCGGCTGTAGTCAATATTGTTTGGTGATATTAATGCCACCCTGACCAAAAGTTTGATAAACTTCACCACCAGAAATATTCTGGGTATTAATCCCAATTGTTTCAGCTAATTTGGCAGGATTTTGGCTTGACAATTGATTAGCCTGAAGTGCCTTTGTCAAATTTTGAATTTCTGCGGCAAGTTGTGGGTTTTCTTTCGCTGCTGCTATAGCATCAGTTGCAAAAGCTTCCACTGCCGCTTTTATTTCTGAGTCTACCTTAGCTGCTGATTCTATCTTTTCTACCAAAACTGCTTCTCCAATATCCTCTCTTCGTCCTGGAGGTAATGCTGCATTTTGTACTGCTGCTTCTAGGGCATTTGCTGTATCACGGGATTTATGCTTAAGTAGTTCAATCACCTTTCCAGCTTGCTCAAATGCTTTAGCAACAATAATTTCGCCTGTTTTTTCAAACGTTTTGTTTAGAAGCAAAGTTACAAGCGCGATCGCCCCAGCAGTTAATGGCTCCATCTACTACCTCTTAAGCGCGGTATTATATTTTATTATTACCACATGGTTTTTGTTCTAAATTACACAATTAATCAAGAAAAATCTTTAGTTAGCTTATTGTTAAGGCTCATAATTCATTCAGCATTCCACTTTTGGGCTAAAAAGTGGAATCAGACCCTCAAAGCCTTACCACTTCATTCATGTCCCACACGCGATTGCCTCCGGCACTGCGCTCCGCGCAATCGCCGTCCCCAAGAGAAAAAGCCATTGCGATCGCCCCCACGATCCGGAGCTTTATCGCCAACCATATACGAGTGCTGTATCCGATTTCCTTGGATGAAGATACCATTGCCAATATGGGATCGTCTTGTGATGTTTTCTGGCTATCGTATGAGTCACCAACAAAGTTAGATCGCTTATAATCTTACAAGTGACTTATGACTGCACCAAAGATATTGGCAACTTGAATCATACTTTACGCTTTTTTTGAAGTCAGCCTTGACATCTCGACTTACTCTATAGATATAATTATGTAACAAATAAAAACCAAAAAAGCCAGAAATGAATAAACCAAACCTAAGCCAGGGAGTAACATCCCTGGCTTTTTTGATAAGTCCATGTTTCTCCGAATTAATGTCAAATTGATTGAGGTTTTAGCGTCATAAATACCTGTGACAAATATTTATGACAAGTTCAGAGATTTAACACATTTATTTCCTAGATTGAGCAAGACTTTTTCAGCTTTTTAATGTCCACCAATTGAGGAGATAAATGGTAAATCCTATGGCACTCTGTTTATTATAAACTGTCATAAATTGGAGGTTTATTTGGCAAGCTTGATTAAAATAATTCTCGCTAATTTCATACCTAAAAAATGGAGAAACTTGATGCTTACTAATTTTAATCTTGGAGATTTATGCCGATTAATTATGTCATGACCACTTTTATTAGCAAACAAGAAATAAACTAGGAGCTTCAATTATGAGCATTATCCCATCAAATCCCACAACGCTTTTTGATGTTTACCAACTTTATTGTATATTCCTTAAATTACTATACAGTGATAGAAAATATGATGTGACGGCAGGTATTCGCACTGCATTAATTCGCTATACCCTACCCAAATTTGGCTTCCCTTTACCCTCACGCAATAAGCTAAATGCTGAGCAGGTAAATGCTGGATTAGAGTTTATGAAAAAAGTGCCTATATCGGAATTAAACAACGCGCTTGACTATCAACAAGAAGTTTTTGATTCTCTTGGTGATGTTAAGAGTGAGCGAAATTATCGCTTTCATCTCAACAAGATGGTTACTTGGTGCCATAACCAATCTTGGTGGAAAATTGCCAAGAAAGCAGATGCAGAAAATTATTGCCCCCCCATCCGCCTGCTAAGAGGTCGGGTTAGCGATAAAGTTCGCGTCACTTCTAAGAATATGACACCTAAATCTAGCAATTTTACTTATGGCTTAAAACCTGCGGAAATCTCAACCCAGTTACAACAAGAGTTAGACAGTTTTTTAAATTTTCAGACAACAATTGTTGGCAGTCGCAAACGTCAAGATGCCCCTTTACGTACTCGCAGCGCGATGGCTCACGTTAATAATAGTAAACGAATGTTGGGATGGCTCCATCGATTTAAGGGTGTCCCTGTTGAGCAATTGAGTTTAAAACTACTTGTGATTGGTAGTGGTCTAACTCAAGATGGACAGCGAGATGAAAATGTCATTGATGAGGTCATTGATTTGATTGATGAACTTTTGCAGTGGCTTAGAGAGATTCGAGAAGCTTCACCTAACAGCGAATTGAAATATGTGGAATCATTGGTTGCTGTAGCCAAATTTTTGTATCACAAGGAATCCAAATCCCAATCCCGTGAGCAAGTTGCTAGCAAACGTGTGGGGTACAGAGATATTCCCATCATTGAGGAATTACGGCGACTTGAGTGTGAAGTTATGGCACGAGTCAATACCACACCCCGCTGCTCTGATGAGTCGAAAAAATGGGTTGACTGGCCTACCTTTAAAGCCTGTATCCTGCGTTTGATTTCTGAATGCGCTCCCCTCGACAAAAAGGGTAAAAAGCGCAGTCAGCGTGTTATTGCCCAGAGTCATCAAGTTGCTTTGATTTGTCTACTTTTGAGTGCTTTTCCAGATAGGTCGAGAACTATCCGGGAGTTAGAGGTGGGTAGAACTTTAGTTAATCGCGATGGCAAATGGTTTGTTGAACATACTGCGGAGGATTTTAAGACAGGAAGTTCTTTTTGTAAGAATGGGCAGAAACGAATTGTAGAACTTCCAGAAGCTTTATATCCTCGACTAGAGGAATGGCTCTCAAAGTGGCGGTCAGTTTTTCAGCCAAATCATTCCTATGTCTTTACACAAGTGAATGGTAAACCACTGACAGACGGCTCTCTCTATCAATATTTCCGTAAACGCATCTATCGTCTTACTGGACAGGCGTTTACACCTCATATGGTGCGGGATTCTATTGTTACGTATCTTAAGTTGTCTGGGACTTCGGATCAGGTGCTAGCTGCGTTGGCAGAACTGATGGCTCACAGTCAAAAGACCCAACACCAAATTTATGATCGCCGTACTTCAGAACAAAAATTGGCTCCCGCTTTGGAGGTATTGCAGTCATTACCTACAGGTAATTTGCCACCAGCACCAGCACCAGCACCACTTAAAACTATTCAGCTACCTATGGAGGTTTAGAAGCAATGATTGACTTGACATTCTCTGTACTGACTGTCGTAGTCCTGTACAGGAGCATCGATGAATTCAACAGGCTATTAATGCCCACTTTTTTAGTGGAAGTACCTCAAAAATTATCAAATAAAAATCAGGAGATGATAGATGGAATATTCTAAATTTGTCCTAACCCATCATACACTGCACTCTCGCTTAGTTTCTTATGCAGCGCACAGAATTACCAGAACCAGTGAGCATATAGAATCGGAAACTAGAGCCAGAATTGCCAAACTGGAAAAACAAAAGGAACGGATGGGCATAGACCTGTTAATATCTAAACAATTGCCTTGTGATTATCATGATATCCCGCGCGATCTGTTTCAAAGTATCGCCTACAGTGACCCAACCTACCGCCAGATTTCCCTAGAGCTTGCTGCTGCTAAATTCAGTTTTATGAAAATGATGAGAACTGATACTACCCCAAATCAGCAAGATTATGCACTAGCGGAGCAACAGGTAAGGGATTATTTTGAAGCCTTGCAAAATCCATCAAAATATGTATATGAATACTGGGGAAGTAAGCTATCAGCTAGAGAGAAACACCTCCTCTACAGTTTAGACTTTCTCTGGTATGACGAAAACGGCAAACCCTGTGAGGCAATTGTATCGACCAACGATGTCACCTGCTGGTATAACCCGCTTTTGTGACTCTGGAAGGATAATAATCAAAGCTAAATGATGAAACTCAGATTTGCTAAGGGTACTAGCACTCTCAAACTAATAGAAATTTCCAAACAAAGCTCTACAGGTAAAATCCTATCAGGGCAAGGGTTTCAGTTTTTAGTTTAGTGAAAGTGATAAAGGAGGGTTAGGTAATTGTCACATAAATGACTCATGTCACCGAACAGGAGGGTCTTGAAGCTCTTGGTGCTAAGGAGGCTGGGGGAGTGAGTTGTTAAAATCATCTCTTTGTCTCCTTTCTTCCGCAGCTTCCCCGGCTCTCTTCTTTTACACTTGCTACTTTTATCTCAACAATTGTAAAAATTCTCGAACAACATCAAAAGGTTGCTCTAGACACCTAGTAGAATCGTATCGTTCGACGATTCGTACACCTTGAAGCCGGAAAAGGCGTTCGCGTTCTTGTTCTTCTACCCGTCTATCCGGGGTGTGATACGGCCCATCGACTTCCAGAATTCCCAACTTTCCTTGATAGCAAACTAAAAAATCCGCCTCTTTGTTGACTCGTGAGTTTGGTTTTCCTGGGTCATTCAAGCGTGCTAAACAGTTTGGGAGATAGAGCACAGAAAATCCGTCTAGTGCATGGGCGATTGCGATTTCAGCTTTTGAGCGAAACCGCAATCCTTTCCATTCGTAAATTCGACTATTTGGATAAAATTGAATCCCTTGGTTATGAACCGCTCTTTCTTCTGGCGCAGCATTACTATCAACTTTTGTTGTCCTATCCAGTACAGTAAATTCTAGAACTTCCCTATCAGGAATTGCCTTTTCAAAGTCTGTGCAATCTTCTCCATCGTAATTACCTGGTGCGCCATCGACATACAGGTAATCAGTTTTTTCACCAGAAGATTGCGTTGTTTGATGCACAAATTGTGACAGCAATTTTTCGGGTTCTCTCAATGAGGGAGCAACCAATTTGCGGGCATTTTCGATATCTTCTGCGGTCACTTTATTGTTACGGCAAATCTTTAATGCCATTTTTAATGTTTGGCGTTTCGTTTCCAAATTTTTTGTCTTTCTTAACTCTAAAAGTGTAGTTACAGAAAGTTTAATATTGGAAATATCAATTTGAAATTTATCATTAATAATTATTCTCTCGTTGTAAGCCCAGGCTCTTTCATGACAAGTAGATGGAGCCAAAAAACCTTCTTCTTCATGCAACCTTGCACAAATTTGATCAAAAGACCCAAATTTCTGAGATTTTTTTAGCCCATCATCAAATATTTCATATTTTAAGCGCCAAAGTAAATGATCAATCTTTTGGTTATGAGTGTGTAAAGAATCAATTATTTTTTTACACTCAGACTCTTCAGGTTCCGACAAATATAGCTCGTCTAACATAGACTATACGCAACAACAGTAAATATTTCCCAGATTTATTGACATGGAGAGCATTCAAAGAAGAGTGGTGCGCCAATGCAACACCTGCTTGGTGGCAAGCTCTTGAGTCAAGAAAGTAATTGGTAAAGTGTTCACTTCCCCCCGTCCAAGAGATGCTGAAGCTTGGCTCTACCCGGTCTTTTTGGTTTGGTCGAGAACTAGGGATAGAGGTAAAGTTACTGGAGGTTACCATCCCTTCAATGCAAAATGCAGACGACAGAAACGATTGACATAGGTAATTGTAACAACAATATGCTGTTTTTGCATATTAACTCAGCCACTGTAACCTCCGAGCATGGGAGGTTCTATCTACTCGGTAAGGTACAGGGCATTTCTTGTACGACTGCGTTCAGCGCGACTTGAAGCTAATTTGACTCAAGTAGAAGTTGCCCAAAAGCTAAATCAGCCCCAGTCGTATGTTTCGCGGTGCGAGTCAGGCGAACGTCGTGTTGATGTGGTTGAACTGACCGACTTTGCAATGATTTACAAAAAGCCTCTCGAATATTTTGTGGATTTTTGTACTCCTAGGAATAGCGATGTCAACGAGGCGCACAAGTAAACGCAAATTTCTCACAAACAATAAAAAATCGATTGATATAGACTGATGTGAGACATTTTTTCGATACATCACCCATTCAAATTGACGGAGATAAATAAACTAAGTATAATTTAGTATATATTCAGCTAAAACAATTACTTCATTTATTCTGAATACCGAAACAAAAATGCTCTGTTCATAAAATCAAGTATTCCAAAACCAGGCTTGGATAAAACCAAACCCAAAGCATCATTAATTAGAGATTCAGGAAATACAAATTGCTTGATATTAAGCGGTATTAGTTAGAAATTTTAAGCATCTGTAAGCAGCAGCAAAGATATGTTTAGAAGGACTTGAGCTTGTAATCGCAATTAAAATTCGCCGTGAGCTTACAGTAATTAAGGCTCCTAACTTCAATAATTTTGTCCGAATAGTTCCAACTTGAGCATTTTGTAGTTCGGTTTTAGCTAAACATTGTTGACGCAATGCATTCATCAAAATATATTCTTCCATTGTTGCCATATTTGTTTAATAACTCTCTCTAGTTCTTCTAACGCCCCTGCTGCTGGATCTATATTAGAAGGGCGAAGTTTGGCTGCCAATAAGTGTTTTCCACAAAAGATATAAAGTGGAGCATAGCAGTATCCTCCATAATAAGTGTTGAAGAAAACTTGCTCTTGATTACCATGCACTAAATCATCAGTTACATCCAAATCTAAAATAATTTGTCGTGGTTCTTTAGAGTAAGACTCTAGAAATATCTTCACAAATAGACTTTCAATTTCTTCTGGCGAGTGACCTATTTTATGATAACGACTGTCTGCTCCTTGTTCTACATCTTCAGGACAATGCTCAAGACGATTTAATGTACTTTTCCCTGCTAAAGTAACTGATTCATTTTCTATACCAATTCTTTTTTGCAATGCTAGCGCAAACATTGGATCATGGCGTAATTCCTCGTGGTCATTCAAGTCTTCATACCCCATGACCAGCCCGTATATCCGTTGCTTAATTAAGCTTTCTATCGAATGATTAATTCGATTTGGCTTTCGGTAATCTTGGAAACACTGTGCAAACTGTGATGTGATTTGCAGTTTGCTGTCTATTTCAGCAATTAAGCTTAACCCTGCATCCGATGTTACCTGTCCACCCTCACCGAGATTCAACCATAATTTTGCTTTGCTACCGTCACGGATTGCGAGTGGCAGAGGTGGCATCTTTGCGGTGGGAGCAAATAGATTGGAATGGTGGCACAATTTACGTGAGGCGAGTCAAAAAAGGTACATCCTCTGTTCAACCCCTTTCTGGTTTGGAGATTCGCGCTCTCCGTCAGTTGCAACGAGATTATCCTGCCAGTCCCTATATTTTCCAGTCGTCTCGACTTAGCCCGTTGGCACATGATACGATCGCCGGCATTGTTGAGCGGGCTGGTAAATTAGCAGGTTTGCCTTTCCCTATTCATGCTCATATGCTGCGGCATGGAACAGGTTACTATCTGGCGAATCGAGGTATTGATACCCGAACCATTCAGAGTTACTTGGGGCATAAAAATATTCAGCATACCGTTCGTTACACCGAACTTGCGTCTACCAAGTTTCAAGGTCTTTGGGATGATTGATGTTTAAGGCCCCTGCTTAATTGTTGCCCATCTCCCCCGAAAAAAATCGCTCTCTTGAAAAACCTCAAAATTTAAGTAAAGCAAGCAACAGGGCTTTTATGGTTCATTTGTATGCATTGCAGCGAACAGAGCTTTTAAAACTGAAGCCAGATGCGATCGCTTGATCACTTAATTTGTGGCTAAAACTGTTTTTGAACCATATTGTGGACGTTTTAAATCATATTTTGACCGAAAGTCGAAAATTTAAGGGTAAAATTAGTGTGTCTTGCTCTACATTTTTTGCCAAATCCAAAAATAAAACTTTTGGTTGCATTATGATTCACATTGAAAACACGCGGACATAATTTGATTCATAAAATTAGGTTGTTGATTGGCTCAAAAGCTTGAAATTACGTTAACCTTTGTAGCTTAAAAGATAAAGTGACCGTTTTTAAAGCAATAAGTGGCCGCAGAACAGAACCTATGACAGAAGCGTATTTGCGAGAATTGAGTGCGATCGCTTGTAAAGTATGGCGAAAGTAGGGCGACGCAAAAATAAGCATTGCAGGTTTTTAGGGCGGCCACTTTATCCTTTAATTCCAGCCACTTTATCCCTTAAGTTACAACCTTTGGTCAGGCTATGGTTCAAAATTTGGTCACGCGGGGGGTAAAATCACAATGAACTTACCCTCGTAAATTGGCAAAGGGATTGTCTATTAAAAGGAATTTCTAGTAAGATAATTTACTTAAGACGAATTAAGAGGTGAAGTAAGGGAGAAATACGATAGATGATTTTTGGCAGTAAATTCTTTAGGTTGAATCAACCAAAAACTCCAACGTTGGTTTTAACCTACTTTATTTGTTTAGTAGACGCTATATCTTAAAAGAGGGGGTGCAACAGCTCACTTCCTCAAAAAGTAGTAACCGTCCACCCACCTCATTAAAAAACTTTCTAGGGTTAATTGTAACTTACTTCGTAAATTAAGTAAAATGTTTGCCTTAAATTAAGGCTTCCCTGATTAATTCAGGTTCAGACAGAGTAAGGGTGGCGGCTGTTGTTTAAATTTTGCACAATCCTTAAGTAGGTTGTGCAGGCCTCCTCTTTTGATTCAATCAAGAGAGGAAAAAATCGTGAGTAAAAATAAATCCACACAACTAATAGAAACATTTAATACAGCATCTCCTGTCCAGGAAATTACTAACTCTTCAGAACTTCAAGAGGTAAGTAAATACCATCCATGCCCTCATTGCAGTAAACCAGATTGGTGCTACCGAATAGGTGATTTAACAGTTTGCAAACGTGGTGCTAAACCTGCGCCCGGTTGGCAAGAAACTAGCACAACAGATAATCAAGGAACCCCATATTATGCTTATGTAAATCCCAAAAAGGAACTAAGACCCAAAAGCAAGAAAGAATTTGTTTATGTAGATAGACAGGGTAAGGAACTTATAAAAGTAACTCGCATCGACAATGGCGAAGGCAAGAAAAAATTCTATCAATCTCATTGGGACGGAAAGGAATGGATTAAAGGTTTGACAGATGAAGTCAAATCTAAAGTACTGATATACCGTTATCCAGAAGTCAGGGCAGCGATCGCAGAAGGCAAAAAGATTTTTTGCGTGGAAGGAGAAGGAATTGCTGATCTACTTTGGTCATTGGGTTTACCAGCAACAACAACGCTGGGTGGCTCAAAAGCATACTGTAAATATGGTAACTACAGTAATGACCTCAAGGGAGCAGATTTGGTACTTTGTCCAGACCGCGATAGGCCAGGAGTTGCATATATGGCTGATGTGGCTATTGACTACCCAGATGCTAAATGGCTTTATGCCCCCCCTAATCATTCTTTGTGGGCTAGATTACCTGACAGCGGTGGACTAGATATAGGAGACTGGATTAAAGATGGTGCTACGGTTGAGCAAATAATGGATTCTATCTCCGACAGAATCAAAGAATGGGAAAATTTGCTTGCAGCAGTTCCCAGCGACAAAGTTGAGCAAGCGCAGGTTGAAAAACCACAATCCACAAAGCAGGAAGCAATAGAACAAGCTAGATTAATTCTTCAATCAGGGCTTAATGAAATTGAGGAGGCTATTCAGCTGGAGAATTTGAGGGAACAGGCGAATTTAAGCACTTCCCTCTGGGAACGTAAGATACTGCCATCTTTGCGCCGAGAATTGCAACCTAAACTGTTAAAAATAGAAATACAGGCATTTTTGAAACTGGCAGATCCCATAGAGCAAGTGACGCAGCGGAGCCGTATCGTCAGCCGCTATCACCTAACCAATAGAGAATTTGATCAGCAGTGCCATGCTATTAGGAACGCCGAAAAGCAGAACCTTCAAAAGCCAAGGCTTTTAACACCGAAGGAACTTTTTAACCTTGAGAGCGAAAATCTAGATTTTTTGGTTGCTGGTTATTTGCCGCGCTTTACTAGTGGACTAGTATCCGGCTTGCCGGGGGTTGGCAAATCTTTGTTAACAATTGATTTAGCTTATGCAATCGTCACAGGTGGAGAATTCTTAGGTGAAAAGGTAAAGCAAGGTAAGGTGTTAATTATCAACTCCGACCAGCCCCTCAACATCACTGCTAACTATTTAAGTGATCACGGGTTTGATGAAGAAACTCCTAATTTGAGAGTTATGGGCCAAACCAAGGATATGGCTGGGTGGACTATCAAGGATATGGAATCACTTGAGTATTCGTTAGAGGAGTTCCAACCAGTTTTGACAATTATCGATTCTATCCGCGCTACCATTTGCTACCCGCTGGGAATTGAAGAAAAATCAGAAATTGTCGGGTATTGGATGAAGGAAGTAGAGCGCTTATGCATTCGCTATGGTTCGTTATTGTGGGTTCATCACGACAACAAGGACAAAGATTTAAGTGGTGTCAGCCGCTCTTCTGGGTCAACAGCTATACCAGGAAATGCTTCCTTTCACTGGAGATTGGAAAAAGCAAATAAAGATGACTCAGATCCAAACAGGATTTTCTCAATGCCTAAAACACGGGGATTTGAACCTGTAACGCTCAATCTAAAATATGAAGCTAATACCGGACAGTGGATTAGCCAAGGACGAGTCGGGGAGTCTCCAGATGTCGCAAAGGCCAATCAAACCTTACAACAAAGAATTCTTGACTTTTTAATGCAACGCCCAAACACTGGCTATACGGGGATAGAGATAAAAGAAGCTTTAGGTGGTAGCGATAGTGTATACACGATTCTTAACCGAATGGTGCAAAGAGGAATTATTGGTAAGCGAAAATCAAAATCTGACACTGCTAAAAACACCAAAGTCTATTTTGTCAAAATAGAAGATACTGAAAAAGGTGTAAATACCCCTCCCCCCTAATTTTTCCTAAAGTAGTGTTAGGTTTAAAGCTAAAAGTCTTACTCTGTAAGACTTTCCAAAACCTAACACTAAACCTAACACTAAACCTAACACCTTAGAAGTGTTAAATTCTAAAAAATAGGTGTCAAGCTTTGAAAACTCTGACATCACAGCACTTTCAGTTCAAGAACAGGTAAACTTAACACCTAAACCTAACAAGGGAGAGGGTTACACAAATAAGTAGAACAAATCGCTTCTCAAGTAGCCTAAATCGAAAAAGCTGTTTTGAGTTTTTGGGATAAATTTCGGTTTTAGGCTTAATCCGCGAGCGCACTACGCCTTTAGCTCAATCTAACTGAGTTGCGTTACCCAAAACTTTGTTCACGGCTGAGGTGTTTCTGGAAATGGTCTGTGAACGAACAATTGGGCAGTAAAAAATCGCCATGTTCTATTTAACATGCCTGCGATCGCGCTATACATCCAAAACCCCTTAACTGTGAACGGATGATCGCTCATGTTTAATTGAACACAAAAAAATGGGTACTGCAACCTCCCAAGTTAGCTAAAAATGGCAGGATAAACTGTGCCACGTTCATAACTTGACTGGTTCAAAATATCTTTATCGAGCAATTAATACAGTTACAAACTCAACCACACATAGAAGTCAGGTATTATTTGTTCTAATCTACGTAGTTCCACAGCAGCAATTTCCTCAAGCAGGAGGACTACACCCCATCGCCGCTCTTCACTCCAATTACTGAAGATAGCTGTTACAGCCATAACGCCATTCTTAATCCCCTCCCTCAATAATTCAACACAGGTTTCTATGGGGGTGTGTTCTCCATCGTCTGGCTCAAAAACCCCAAAATCGATGCTCTTAACTTTGGTATTCACCCCTGCCAATGGGGGTATTCCTATACCATTATGGGGGGGGGTGGATACCAAGCTGCTTGAATCCTCAACACCTTTCGTGCTTGCAGTTGCTTCACCTTTTGGCACCGCCACCGCCCATTGCTCACCATACCTAGTCTGCATTCCAGCCTGATATCGCTGTTGGTCAAGGGCTGCTTGTCTGGCTCGCTCTTCCTTTTGGGCACGTTTACTGGCACGGTGGGCAATTACCGCATTAGCAAAATCCAATTCCGCTGGAGATAGCGAGAAATGTTTAACCTGTTTCCCCCGTGGCCCAACTTTACGATCAACCAATTTTAATCCCAGTTGTTCTAGCAGAACCCCCAGCAGCCATATTGGTCGGCAGTTAGAAGGAACTGTGAAACCCAAAATCGCTTTAACATGGGGCGCACAATATTTGGCGTTTTCGGTCATTCTCAACAAGTCGGGGTCATTAGCAGTAATCTCAACTCCTGTTACTAAGCGTTTGAGAATATCATGCAGTCCCAAGTTAAACCTAGCTAACCACCGCGCCGAGTAATTGCCCCAGTCCATGCACAATGGTAAGTGGAATCGCTCAAAGAGGTCTTTGTCTGCCACAATTCTTGGCGGGGAAGGGTATTGTTTTCCGGTACGCGCATCCACAATTGTGCCTTCTGGTTCTTGAAGGATTGCTTCTAAATGGGCGATCGCTTTAGACAATCTGCCACCGTTATCTTTTTCTACCAGAGCAGGAGTTACGGGCATTCCATAAGCATCCAGTATGCGAAATTTCTCGCATTCAAATACTTCTGAAGGTGTGAGGTAGTCTTTGCTTGTACGCTGACGATATTCGGTAGGGGAGATATCTTTGGCTTGAGCCACAGCTGCACAATAAGCAGTATCTAAAGCAGCAGCAGCATTTTTGAGATGCTCCTGGGTGAGTTTATCTTCCAGAGCACCCATAGGTATAATTTGATTTCCCATCTCACTCAACAAATCGCGCAGATCTGCACGCAGGTTGTTGATTGATTGATGACGAGCAGCCATGATTTGGCAGTATGCATCCAATGCCCAGTCTTTTTCAGTACCGCGAGAGCCAGTTTCCCTGTCAATTCGCAACAGAAAAGCAGTTATTTCATTAGTTTGCAGTAAGTGTTCCTTAATCTTGGTGGCGTTAGTGTCTTTGTAGCCAAAAGGCGGGCGCTTTGCCACCCAAACATGAATGGGTACGATTGGGCGATAGCGATAAAGCTGTTGGGCGCATTCAGTAGCAGTTTGGGAAACCCCGTGAAAAACGCCATAAACGGCATCAAAATGATAATTAGGTATATCCACCCCCGTACCCAGGCTAGGGGATGTCAAAAGGGCATCTAGACCCTTTACAGCGTTAGTTATGTCTTTAATGAAGGCGACATTTTCTTCACTACCGGAGTTTTCCGAGTGAATTGCCCAGATTTTTAAGGGTGTGGGGTCGCTTTGGGGTGTAGTGCCTATTGCAGGTATGGAAGGCAGGGAATTGTTCTGGGGGATGGTTCTGTGGACAGCTGAGTTATTGACTTTGGTTTCTCCCGTTATGGGTGAGATACTTTCCCCTAAACTGCTGTCTGAAATGTTTGGGGTTGTGGGAGATGCTGTGCTTTCTTCCCCAACATGCAACACGCAACACGCAACATCTTGTCCCTGGAAAGCAGAATCTTCCACTCGCACCGACATAGAGAGCGACTGTTCAAGTTTCTTAATAAAGCGCTTGGAGTCGGAAACCACCATGATTTTCTGTCCCGTCATCAGCGCTGCCGAAATTTGGGCAACTAGGGCAGAAGAATCATCTCCCTCATACCAGTAGATGGGGCGAGCGCCATTTTTCCACTCGTTTTTGATAATAAAAGGCTTTTCGCCCACCGGACGCATTGCTTGGAAGAATTCTACTGTCACATCGTCCATGTGCGCGTCGGCGATGACGACCAAGGGCGCATTATACACGATGTATTCCAGTATTTCTAAAATTTGTGCTCGGTATTCTTTGCAGGTTTTGCTGTGCAGTAGGTGGGTGAGGTATTGGCAAGCTTCATCGATAAACACGCAGCCATAGGTGAGGGCTTGAGTGTTAAGTTTGTGCAAGCTGTCGATGGTAATGCTGAGGGCAGTAGCTTTGGCTAAACCTGTATAACCCAGGTCAGAGTACATCTCGGTGTTGAGACGTTTTGCCAGGTTTTTCAGTAAATTAACCCGATGTCCGTTATTGAGGAACCGCTTGTCAGGATGTGCAATGCGCCACTGTCGCATGAGTTCGGTTTTACCTGTGCCCATGTCACTCCACAAGACAACTAGTCCAGACTGGGGAAGTAAGAAACTCTGGGAGTGGTGGCTATGGGGCTTGGCATTTCCTTTAGGCGTGGTGGCTACTAGACTTTGACTATAGGAATTCTCCTTTGAGTGTGGGGACTTTGCAACTGTGGGGGAATGGCTCATAAAGGAAGACTCCATCTCCTCAAGCCCTGAACCTTGGACTGAAATGGCTTGAGTTAGATACTTGACATTTACTGTAATATGTGGTCTGTATTTGCTGCTGAGTCCCCGGTGTTTCTGGAAGTAGGAGCGCTGGTAATCTTGAAGGCTTTTGGCATCATCGATGATCGCACTCAGTAACTCGTCGGCTTTTTCGCCCTTCGGGTTCGCAGAGCCGACACGAGGGAAACCCTCCCGCAGCGCTGACTCACTACGGGCAACAACAAAATCATCTACGCCTTTTTCTGGGCCTGGTAGCAATGCTACAGAGCAGATATTACCTGCTGCCTCAATAGCTTTGCCAGTACGCATGGTGGCTTGAAAGACTGACCAGCGGGTTTTGGGCTTCGCCTCATGGTCGAAAAGGATGATAAACTTGCGTCCTGGTTGTGCCATTGGCAGCAAGTCTGGGTGGAGGCGTTCGTCAAAATCTTTTTTACCAACCCGTCCGTTCCAGATACCAGGGAGAGCGATCGCCACAAACCCAAGACTTAGCAAACAGGCAGCTTTCTTCTCCCCCTCACACAAAATTATGGGGATTTGTGGATGTTGCTGTACCCACTCCCAAAATAACCGTGGATTAAGCCTGTCTTGCAAGCGTAGGGCTAGGGGGGAATGATACCGCTTGAGATTGTATCGTAGCGCCACTAAATCCCAAATACAGTCGGGGATATTGAAGTAGGTGACACGGTTGGGTGTTTTGGGTGGTGATTCGTATTTGACGGGTTTACCTTTCTCCTCGTCAATTCTGGGTTGGGAAGGCTTAAAGCGTCCCCATTCCATTGGGAGCCAGTTGTTTTGGGGGTCGAGTCCGCTAATCCATAATCCTCCCAATTGGGCGTGTTGGTACTGCTTTAAGAAGCTATCTGTGACTCGACCAGCGTTTTTTCGGGGGATGGCATTGGAGATGAACAGGTAGGAGAAAACAGCTTCCCCTGCGAGATGGATGAAATTGCGCTCAATGAGGGCGGGGTGGATAGCGCTAAGGGTGGCGAGTTCGTGGTACTCAGCAGGAGTTAGGTTATTTGGGTAATGGTTTGGGGTGTTGTCGTTCATGAAGCATCACCCCCTGAAGCTGGCATACCGACTAGGTGTGGCTATGGAACCCAAGAGAGGTCTAGGGAAAAAGGGGAACGATTCTAGTAATTGGCGAAATGTATATAGCATTGCCAGATAATGCCAGATCCGCAAAAACGGCGTTGGCAATCTGATCTTATTGATCTTTTATCCGGGCTGTTCTAAACGTCTGAAACTCTTATGCAGTAATAGTTTCAAAAATGGATTGTCCAGGGATGCGGGTGTTTTTGTCCAGGGATGCGGGTGTTTTTGTCCAGAGATGCGGATGCTTTTGTTCTAAAGCTCAAAGCTATAAATAGTAAGCTTTTCAAGCCAATTTTTTGAATTATTTTTTTTAGAACAAGTCGAGAACAGAAAATCAGCCGATCATAGGTGAACATCGGCTGATAGTGAGAA
The DNA here is from genome assembly GCF_014696615.1 of Nostoc linckia FACHB-104. Classification (GTDB taxonomy): domain Bacteria; phylum Cyanobacteriota; class Cyanobacteriia; order Cyanobacteriales; family Nostocaceae; genus Aulosira; species Aulosira linckia_A. The sequence goes on from NZ_JACJQJ010000022.1 coordinate 119,384, forward strand.
AATATTAAGTATTAATACTTAAACTAATATATGTATTTGCAAGGATTTAAAAAAAAGGATTGTCGGGGGATGCAGATGGTTTAGTTTTAAAGCTCAAACCTTTACTGGAGAAGGTTTTGAAATCAATTTTTGAGGTGATTTGTTCTAAAACAAGGTGAGAACAGAAAACCAATCGACAACCAACAGTTCGCTACAAGTAAGGTTCCCAAAAAGGATTGTCCAAGGATACGGGTGTTTTTACAAGGATGTGGATGATTTTGTTCTAAAGCTCAAAGCTATACATGGTAAGATTTTAAAGCCAATTTTTGAGGTGATTTGTTCTAAAACAAAACAAGAACAAACATCAGCAGATAGCCGGCTGGTTGTTGAGAAATGTTGAGTAGCAATACTCAATCTTGGATATCTATAAGTGTTCGGATTTGGACTGCTAGCTCTGGATTAACGGTGCGCTCACCCCGTTCAATCAGGGAAATAAGCTTTTGGGATACGCCAAGAAAACCAGCTAGTTTAGCTTGTGACCACCCTGTTGCAATACGTGCTTCTCTAATTTGGTTGCTAGTCAAGCTGATGTTTTGTGGCTGTGTAGTTTTGGTTTTAGACCGTAGTGGTTCTTTTTTGGCTTTTGGCTTTACCTTAGATGCTATAAGTTCAGGGATAGGGGCTGGGGGTTTGATGGTTAACTTAGCATTCAGCAGTTTATCTAGGTAGCCTTTGGGCTTTTTATCCTTAGAGTCTGGTCTTAGCCATTCTGGGTAGGTTTCCTGGTCAAAGACAATCTGCCAACCAAGCTTGAGCAGTAGCTTTATTGCACTATCCCAGCACTGCTTTAGATCATAGGCTCTGCGACGATCTAACCGAGCTTGATCTATTAGTGTGTTTGGGAATGCAGTTTCTAATAACTCAATTACCCTATACTTTCCATCGAGACGAACTCGGCTATCCAAAGTTAAATATATGGCCAGCCTTAGTGCAAGTTCATCATGATAAGGATCAATCTTCAAAACTTGTTGGGCTAAGTAACCAAACTGATATAAAGCTTCTCTGGATCTGGCCCCAGCAAGATTTAGAAAATCTTGCGTCCACAATCCTGGCTGGATCGTGATGTACACTTCATCAGGATTATCTATCTTGCCTTCCAAATTAAACTGACCGGAAACTTTAATTTGAACATTCCACATTCTTCCTATAGGAACACTACCTATAATTTCTCCTTTTTTATTTTTTCCCTCTACCCAAACAGTTTTGACTAAAAGACAATCAAGCGCAAAAGCTGTGCTAGCAATTTCTAGTAACTTTTCTGGTTTTGGTTTTCCGTGGTTTCTATCCCACCCGAATTCCTGAATGATATCGCTTGCTTTTAGGTTGAATGTGCTTTGCCAAGGTTTCTCCTGATTCATAGTATGAGCGGCAAAAATCAGGTGGAGTTTGGCAGTTGTAAAACCAAATTTATCAATAATTTGTTGAGCTTCATTCCAGGGGAGCATGGTGATATCCCCTGGGTTACAAATGTAATGTTCTATGTAATTGTTAGGGTTCCCTTTGGCTCTATGCTGTAAATAAGCTATTCCCGCAGTATCCTTTTTCCATAAGTCTTTCCGAGTATAAGCTTCCATGCTGGAAAACATTACGGCTGATGAGGGGACAGAAACTATAGATTTCAACTGTGGTTCTGCAACTGGTAGAGCTTTAGAAAGCACATTGTCCGTTATGCTTTCCAATTCTGCGTTGTTTTTTAATTCTGTAGTGAAGCTCTCTACTATTGTGGCTGCAACTTCTTCTACATAAGCTTTATCTAAGGCACGCTCTGGCTGCTCACTTGTCTGTTCTATTATCTGAATAGCTGCTTTTATTGCTATCGTCTTAATACCATCTGAAAAGTCACTTCTTAACGCTGTTATTAGTTGTTTCTTATCAAGAAGCAAATTAGGGTCTGCTTTCGCCACTAGGTTACTAAGATTAATTATACCAGAGTTTGGTAAGGCAGAAGCACTCTTATTTTTTGAGTGTTTATTGTTGGGGTTTGTATACTCTAACATAATCTTAAAAACTAATATTGTCAAAAAAATATATATAAATATCGATATTAGATTAGTCCAAGAAATTAATAAATTATTGAATAAAAATCTACGGATTTTTAGGTAAATAGATTTGAAAATCTTTAGTAGAGCATAAATAGTATGGTAGATGACACCGTTCCATTCATTGGTAACGATGGTAGAACAAGCGGATTAATAGAAGCAATGTTTGTTTATCCTCCTTACCTTGATTAAGTGCGGAAGCAGTCTGCTGCTGGGCTTGCTGGGTTTTCTACTAAAAATACTTTGGTAAATTGGAACGCTCTACCAAATGCGATCGCTCTACCAATGGTAGCGATGGGAGTTCTAAAGGGTTAATTTTTGCTACATTCACTTTTTCTCCTCTCTTTGTCTGCGTTCTCTGCGTTCAATCAATGCCCTTTTGACTATTGCAAGAATTAGCTGTGGTACAGACCTAAACTCAGATTCAGCCCACTGCTGCAACTCCTCATAGTCATCAGGGTCAAAAGTAACGGTAGTTCTGGGCTTCTTTGTAGGCATTCCAAGGCATAAATTATCTACTCAGTAGACATTATGCGCTGTCTTGCTACTTACCCTAATTAAAACATCACTTGATTCACTAGTTGATAGGTGATGTACTTGATGCTATCCTACCACTATAAACTAAAAACGCCCAAAAAGCTTGTGCTGACCCAATATCAGCCGATTTTGGGCGACAGAATTGTTTTGTCAAAAATTAGCTCAATTCTTGCTTGGGCAAAGGATTGAGCGCGTTCATCCCTAATACTTGGAGAAATAAATTATGATTGCTCCTTTTCCGAATTTGGCTGAAACAACCCAAACTACCCCAGCAATAGCTGTAGGAGACGATTCTGGGGCAGGGTTAAAAAAGCTTTGCATAGGCAATGGCGCTACCCAAACAAGAGTCCGTACTCCCTCAAAAGTCTTGGAAATCAAAGAAGAATTGCACGATATCCTGACCTCCAATGAAGGTGGACACTTCTTCTACCACTCAGGCGACAGGCAGGATTTAGTTGGGCGGGAATTTCTCACTGGTACACTCGCAGCCTGGAAAGCCCCTTCAACCCACATTAAACTCAGTGATGACCCGGCACTAAAAGCTGAATACGGCTTGCACACATTACTTGGGGTGTTGGCTACCCTGCCCTACCGTCCAGAGTGGAACCTGCATTTAGTGCTATCTATACATAATGTGAAAATTTTCAAAAATTTGTTAACCAAGAAAACCAGTGGCAGTCACACAGTTAGCTTCAACGGCAAAAATACGCCCACTTCACAGATCAATTTGAACGTGAGTTTGGTTGTACCCGAAGGTGCTGGCTCTTACAGCTATTGTGTTTCAGCCAAACCAGAACCATTAATTGACCGCAGCGCCCACGCCATCGCCGTGGATTTTGGCACATCCACAGTCATCCCCACAGTTTTCGCCCCAGGTGGCAGCATTATCCACCGCCAAGTGTTGGCAGTCGGTGGTTGTATTGATTTGTTAGATGCAATCGCCGCAGATCCAGAATTAGTTCAATTCCTGGGAACGGGCAAAGCTGGCAGCATTGAAATTATTCGCCAAGGCATTGAATCAAAGCAATTTCAGTATGGCACTCGCAATTTTAACTTCCGCCATATTTACGCTCGTCACCTAAAGCCCTGGCTAGCAGACCGTCTGCGCCTTGCTTTTAAGGAAGTGGAAGAATGGCGAGATGCCGCTCAAAGCTTTGTCGCTTGGGGTGGTGGTGTGGAAATGCCAGGGGTAGCTTCTATGCTGCAACGCGAGGGTATTACCCCAGTAGCAGAGGGATGTTGGGCCAATGCCATTGGTTTGCAACGCTTGGCATTTGCAAGAATGCAGCGGGGGAAATAATGATGGCTGAGAATAAGCGAGTGCGCCTAGAACCACATATTGAGGAATATCTCAAGTCACATGCTATTAGAGTATTAGACAAACCAGCATCAGCAGTTACTAGTGCTGAGTTAACCACCCTAACCAACGCCATTATCTACGAACACAAGTTGGCACAGTCGATGGCGAAACAGATACCATTCGCCAAATTGTTTAGTTGGCTGATGAGTTGGGTTCCTGGGAGTAGAGTTGTTGGATTGAACCAACAGGCGACGGATGCGCCAACAATTAAGGAACTTCCAGAACCCGACAACTTTGAATTTGACGCAGACTTAAGCGATTTATATGAGGAGGCAGCATGACAATAGACCAAATTGCTCTTCTCAACCAAATCGAGCAGTTGTTGGGCGAAATCATTGCCAGTGCTGAGTTTAAAGCCATTGTCGATGACTATATCCCTTCCGTGGATGTCACCTTAGGCGACGCAAAGACCGCAGTTAGCCAGTTATTGAATTACTTACAGCAGACAAGCTCCAAGTGTTGGCGCTCTTAAAATCCTTT